>DATAVA010000028.1:0-404008 GCA_036267975.1 Steroidobacteraceae bacterium
CACGACCTGGTTCGACATGTTTCGTCTCAACGACAAAGGCCTGATTGCCGAGCACTGGGATCCTTCGCCGCTGTGGATTGACGGCAAGCCGCCCGGCGCCGAATTTCTGCCGTAAGCGCCCACTCAGCTGTGAACACTGAAGCACTGATCGTCACCACTCCCACCGGAGTTGACGTCGAGCTGGCTATCGCCGGCCCGGGCAGTCGTGCCTACGCATTCATCATCGATTGGCACATCCGCTTTCTGATCGCGATCACCTGGTTCGCTGCCGCCGCCTACTTACTGACCCGAAACCCACAGTTCGCGAAAAACTCGCCAGCAACAGCCGGGCTGTTGACAGGCTTGCCTGCGGCCGCGATCTATTTTCTCTACCATCCGCTGCTGGAAACCATCATGCGCGGCCGCACCCCCGGCAAGCGGATGGCGGGCGTACGCATTGTCAACCGCCAGGGCGGTACACCGTCGGTTCTTGCCGTTCTCATCCGCAATGCGTTTCGACTTCTGGACTGCCTGCCGGTGCTGTATGCCGTCGGACTGGCTACCACGATATTCAGCGCACAGCGAACGCGTTTTGGCGACCTTGCAGCCGGTACTCTCCTGGTTCATGACGGGGACACCGAAGCGAAGGCACTGACGCAATTGGGATCGCTTGCACTGAATCCCGCTTTGGATGCGGGTACCGTGGCGGTGGGCAATGACCTCTTGCTGCGCTGGAAGGAACTGCAGCCGCAAACGCGGCGGCGCCTGGCCCACGATCTGCTGAGTCGCATCGCCGCAGCGGTCGGGTCAGCCCCTGCCCCGCCGGGTGAGGATGCGCTGGATGACCGCCTGCTGCAGCAGCGCCTGCAGCAGGCGCTTTCCGGCAGGTCGCGATGAAACCGAACGTCCGTGCGCCGTCATGGCTTGCTCAACGCTCGGCAATCTGGGGCCGCATCGGCGATTCGCTTCTGACCTGGCGCCGCGGGCGTTTGTCCCGCGAGGATGCATTGAAGGCCCTGGACGCCTATCGCAGCCTCGCACCCGACGTCGCCAGCGCGCGCAAGGCTCTGCCCGGCAACCCGATAACAGTTGCGCTCGAAACCCTGTATGCGTCTGTGCATGCAATCGTGAATCGTGGGCCGCGGCATACGGGGGCGTCCCTGATACACCTTTATGCCGTCGAGATTCCCGCAACCGTGCAGGAGCTGAAACCATTCATCGTGGGCGTTTGGCTGCTGTTTGCGCTCAGCACCGCGGCGGGTTGGTGGCTGGTGCACACCTGGCCGAGTCTCGTGGACCTGGTGGCCAGCCCCGACATGATCCAGCACGTCCAGCGCGGCGAACTGTGGACTGATGGCATTCTAAACGTCACGCCCTCGTCACTATTGTCGGTGAGGATTTTCACCAACAACATCGTAGTCACGGTTTTTGCCTGCGTGGCGGGCGTTTTCTACGGCCTGGGCACTTTCTACGTGATCGCCAATAACGGACTGATGTTGGGCGGCGTGTTCGCGTTCACCCACAACTACGGCCTGGATGGTGATCTGTTGAAGTTCATATTTGCGCACGGCACCGTCGAACTGTCGATGATCTGCCTGGGCGGTGCTGCCGGCATCGCACTGGGTGAGTCGCTGATTCGTCCAAAACTTGCCAGCCGCCGCGACTCGCTGCAGCAATGCACGACCAAGATCGCACGGTTGTTCGCTGCGCTTATTCCGCTGCTAGTGGTGTGTGGGCTTATCGAGGGCTTCGTCTCCCCGGATCCCACGATTGGCTGGCCGCTGCGCCTCATCATTGGCCTGGCGAACCTGGCACTGATGCTCACGGTTCTCTCGGGGCGGTTCTTCAGATCCGACGCCGCTGTCTGAACTGTGTGTACTGTTCGAACAGGGTGCGCTCAAAATCGCGCGGCGTGGTCAACATCACCTGCGCGCCGGTCGCCCGCAGGGCTCGTATCCCCAGCTCGCGCTGACGCAGCGTGTGCGCCGCAGCCAGCGCCAGCCACGGATCCAGCCAATCCTGCGGCGCGCGGTCCGCGATCGTTGCCGGATCAAGCTGGCTCAAGCCGACCACGAACGGAAAATGCAGTGGCTGCAACAAGCGCAGCGCGCCCGCCAGCTGACCCTCGGAGCTCGCATTCTCAATGTCGGTCAGCAGCACGACAAGACTGCGCTGGTGGACACGCTTCAACACCTGTGCGGCGGCGTGAATCACGTTCGAATCCGTGTTCTGCGACTGAATACCGGACAGCAGGTCGCGCACACGCATGACACCGGCATGGCCACGAGTAGGTGGCATCACGGCAATTGGCTCATCGCCAAACAATATCAGCCCAATTCGGTCATCCTGCGCCACCACGTGCTGCGCCAGGCGGGCTGCCGCATTCACATAGTGCCCCAGACGATCCAGTTCGCCACACTGGATGCGACTGCTGCGACCCACATCGAGCGCCACGATCACATCCAAATGTTGATCTTCAGCGAAGTCGCGGCTGACCAGGGCCCGTCGCCGACCGGTTGCACGCCAGTCGATGACGCGCAGTGGATCCCCGGGCCGATAGTCTCGCAACTGCTCGATCTGCGCCCCGGGTCCGATGACACGGCTGACGCGTGTGCCCGCAGCGGCGGCGCCGCTAGCCATTTCCTTGAGATCCAGCATCGCCGGAACGACCATTGAATGGTCTGCGCCCTGAAGCCACACTGACCACCAGGCCAAACCCAGCGGTCCGGCGATTCGCGCCGGCTGCACAGGCCAGTGTATTTTCCCCAAACGACGCGACACAGCGCACAGCTCGACCGTCGTGCCATCCAGCTCAGGCACGACCACCGTCCGCAGCTGTGTCGCGGTATCAATGCCTGCGGGCAGCTGCGGCGCCAGCACGACAGTCAGCGTGCGAGGTAGCGAATGGGTGAGTTGCCAATGCACTTTACCGCCGCGTGCGAGGTGCCAGGGGTCGGGTGAATCGATAGACAGGCGCATTGCAGCACGTGCACAGATCATGCGCTCGTAGGCCAGCCCCAGCATCAGGAGGGCCAGGGGTAGCGCCCATAAGTTGCCGATTCGTGACACACCCGCCCACTGCGCCGCAATTCCCAGCAGCGCCGTGACCAGCAGCAGCATCAGACCATTCTGCCGCAGATTCATCGAGGCGCCGGCACCTGCTCCAGAATCCGGGCCACCACATCGCTCTCCGACACATCCGCCAGCAGTGCATCTCCGGTGAGCATCAGTCGATGCGGCAGCACCATCGGTGCGACAGCCTTTACGTCATCTGGGGTGACAAACTGCGCGCCCTGGATGCCGGCCAGGATGCGCGCGGCCCGCATGAGCGCCAGCGCGCCACGCGTTGACAGTCCCAGGGACAGCTGTGCATGCTCTCGTGAAGCGCGGGCGACGGCCAGCACATAGGCGCACAACTGCGGTGAAATGTGGACCTGCTCCGCAACCGCTCGCGCATCCTGCACCAGACCCGGCGGCACCGCCTGAGCTACGGGCCTCGCCGGTTCGGCGGCCACACCGGTGTAGCGCAACAGCACCTCCGTCTCGGCCTCCAGTGCCGGGTAGGAAAGCTCGAGGCGCAGCATGAACCGGTCCAGCTGCGACTCGGGAAGCGGGTAAGTCCCCTCGAACTCGCGTGGGTTCTGGGTCGCGATCACCAGGAAATCCGGCGGCAGCGCGAACATTTCCCGGTCCACCGAGACCTGGCGTTCCTCCATGGCCTCGAGCAGCGCCGACTGGGTCCGCGGGCCCGCGCGATTGACCTCATCGAACAGCACCACATCGGCAAACAGTGGCCCGGGCCTGAACACGAATGCATTCTTTACGCCGTCAAAAAGATGCGTACCCGTGATGTCCGTGGGCATCAGATCTGATGTGCCCTGCACACGCTTGAAGGTGCCACCCAGCGCACCGGCGAGGGACTTGCTGAGCAGAGTTTTGCCCAATCCGGGCACGCCTTGCACCAGTACATGACCGCGCGCCACCACCGCGATACACAGCGCACGCACCGCAGGGCCGACACCCAGCACCACTTCACCGATTTGCTGTTGAAGAGTGGATTCCAGATCGTGCAATGCATTTGTCATGAAGTATGTCCTGAAACCTGCGAAAGAATCTCTTGCAGCCGAACCAGGCTGATACGCTGTCCGGCCTGGGTGCGGGCATATAGGTCGCGCAACTCGTCGAGCTGCCCGCCAGACACGCTGGCGTGGGCGGCGAGCCACCCCCAGGGCGGGCCGCCCGAGTTGGCAAGGCCATGGCGGCGGCGCAGCCGGTCAAAGAATTCATCGAGCAGCCATTGCGCGCTCGTCACCGGTCGCAACACGCCGGCGAAGAAGTTCGCCGTTACGCGCAACATGGCACTTTCATCCAGACTTGCGGCATTCGGTGCCGACGCCCGCAGCGGTTGGGATGCGACTACCCACGCCAACCACAGGACCAGCAGCCACAGCAGGGTATGGTGCAGGCGAGGATCCGCCATGAATTTGGCCGCGTCGTATTCATCCATCGCACCCTGGTGGGCATCGTCAAAGATCACTCGGCCGCCGGGCTGCAACGACCAGGCGACGATATTCGACAACAGGCGGGAGTTGTCCGCGTTGCCGATTACCTTATTGCTGAAGAGGCTCGCATATGCGCTGACAATGATCGCGCCGTTGCCTGACGCTTTGACCCACAACACCGGATCCGCGCTGTCCGTCCGCCGCGCCAACTCCAGCACTGGCGCCGCATCCATGGCCTTGGCCCGCCATTCCTGGGAAGGCAACGCTGACAGCGTCGACAGCTGCCTGATGCCGTCGAGCAACCCGATTCGGCCGCTCGGATGCAGGTTGATGGCGCCGCCTCCGGGCGTCAGTGCGAAAACCAACCCCGCCCGGGCCCTGTTGATGGTAGTCGCGCCCGCGGCCTGCACAGCCGTGAAATTGACGGCGACGATCTTCTCCAGCTGCGGTATGAAATTCGTCGAAAGAGCACTCCATAGGGGAGTGTCATCGAGCGCTGCCAGAACCAGCATGGTATTGCCCCTGCCGATCCACGCATCCAGATCCGCGTACTCGTCTGGATTCAGCGCCATATCGTACGGCAATGTCGTAATCAACAAATTGCCCGTCGGCTGCATACTGATGGTTTTTTCGCCCAGCTGAACAAACCGCTGGTGCAAGTCGAGCGTGGGTACGCCGGTCGTCGCCAGCCAGCGCGCAGCTGCGAAGTAGCCCTCGCTGTCAGAGCCCGTTGTCAGCGGGTGCGGTGCGGCGGGCGCTCCCGCGGGCTTCGGAAACAGGAGAAACCAGAACAGAGCCAGCGCGCAGGCCGCCAATCCCACAGTGACCAGCCGCTCCTTCATTCAACTCTCGAACGACCGGCCCCAGCCGGTCGTGTAGAGGTCTTCACCGCGAGCCAGCAGTTCCTCGAGGTCATCGACACTGGTCTCAACACCGGAGTACAGCTGACGCTCCGAGAGACTCGCCAGGGATTCTATGTAACGACGTTGATCTGCGTCCTCCAACACTGCAGTGCGAACCACTTCGCGATGCGTCAGACTGCGGTCGGGTGGCAGGCGACCGGCGGCCACCAGCCGTGAGATCAGCATGGCAAACAGTCTCGCGGGCCGCTGCGACACGGGCGCCAGTCGCAGCCGTGCCAGACGCGAATCTGACAGGCCAGCCACGGCGGCCTCGGCTGCGGTCGCGGCGGCATCGGTCGAGCGGCGCCCCATGGCGCGTATTTCGTACACCACGATGATCACCACGAGGAGCGGGAACGCGATGAGCGATCCCCAGATGATGGCCTTCCACACCCATTGGGCACTGGCCAGTTGCCGCGCCAATTCGTCCAGCCAGCTGCTGGAGGAATCCGACCGGCGCTGCCGGGTGAGACGCTCGAGCACCCAATCCCATAGTCGCTGCCACCACGGGCGCGGTGCCTCGCTCGTTCGTTGCAGGGTTTGGAGAATGGGCGCCAATCTCGACACCGCGGGGGCGGGCCCCATCGGCGGATGAAGCAAGTATCGCAGCTGTATCAACGAATTGCGGTCAAGCAAGTCGCGAGAGCTTTGGATAATCAGCGGCCGGATCTGTGCCACTTCCAGGCTTGCTCCAAGTCCGGGGCAGTGCTGCTCGAGTTCAGACAAGCCGGCCGGTACATCTGAAATCTGACCGGCACAAGCCGTGATTGCAGTCGTGGCGGCCGTATTGGGATCGGCAGGAGATCCACCCTGCGCCGCCGCAATACCCCACAGTGGCATGACCCCTGCAGCCAAAGCAGGCCATGCCCGCGCGACACGCCGAATCATCCCGCTCTCAACTTCTCGGGAGTGCCCCGAGTCGCGCCTCCAGATCGCCGCCGCCCTTGCGAAGCTGCAGGTCCTTATAGATGGAGACGAGCAGCGCAGCCATTAGCGGACCCGTGAAAACTCTTAAGATCCCCGCCACGACCGCGCCGATCTCGGCTGCTGCGCCGATCATGCGGCCCGCGCCGCTCGGTACGCCTGCAATCATCACACCGATGCCACCGGCGATGCCGAGCACCAGAATGGTTAACACGTACACGATGATCGCCATTACACCCACCAGCGTTAAGGTACGCCACCAGTGTCCACCGACCACTCGCCAGCTCGTCGCAAGTGACCGCACGGGCCCTTCAGACTCGGCGACCAGTGGAACCATGTACAGCATCATCCGGACCACGACATAGGCGACGGGAATCGACAGGACCAGGCATACAAGCGCGGCTGGCCCCAACCGTCCCGCCATCTGCGCCAGCGTCGCGTGGGACCGGTTACCCGCCGTGGAAATGAACAGCGGCACGCATGCCACGATGAAGCCAATGGTGGCGATAATGATCAGCAGGATGGATGCACCGATATTTGCCGGCACCCGGCGCAGCGCGGGGGACAAAGACGCGCCGATGGAGGGCGATTCGCCGCGGGACACTGCCGCGATGATGTAGATCATGATGCTGTAGAACACCAGGTCGACCAGAACCCCCAGCAATGAAAACAAGCTGGAGGAGGCAGTGTTTGCTGAGCTCCGTGCGACATACGCCTGGAAATCTGCAGCACTGACGCTCGTCGGAAGCCGACTTACCTGGTAGAGGCCGAGCACTGCAACCACGATACCCGTCAACAGCGCTGGCACGAGGCAACGTGAAAACGATGCCTTATAAAGCTGCAGAGTGTCATCCAGCACGCCGCCGATGGATCGCGGCGCGGTCGGTTTCTGATACATGCATCCCCCTGATTGGTTACATGAGTCTTTGGAGGGGCATCTTCTGAGCGGCGCCCTCCCCAGCCGTTAACGCTATCACGGCAGCACCCACATTATTACAAAAGCACCTCATTACCGCCCGGGTGGACTTTGTCGCACTGCGACGCCGCGATTGTCACGGCTGCGGCAGCGACCTATACGCCATGCGGTCACCGCGAAAGGTGCCAAACCACAGCGTCTGTCCGACCTGAACGGCGCTGGTGCCATCGTCAAACACCTTCAGGCCCGCTTCCTTGACCACTGGCGTGGTCGTCATCGTTTTCGGGTCCAGGCGCACCGTGGCCCAACCGTGCAACTTGTTCAGTGACTGCGCATTGATGAACTGCCCGGTGACAAAGATCGACCCGTCGGGCGCCCAGCGCAGATTGTCGGGACTGAAATCCACCTTCGCGACCGAAGTCTTGCCGTGGCCCGAGAGCGGGACGCGATAAATCTCGTGGCTCCCGTAGGCATTGACGTACAGCCAGCGACCATCGGTCGAGGTGAGCAGCCCGTTATCCCCCGAGAAGCGGGTTCCCGGCACTTCGCTGAAGCCCTTGCCGGGCTGCCACAGATACACGGCACCGGTGACCTGTCCGGACAGAATGTGCTGGAAACCGTTCTTGTCGCTGGGATCCATGAACTTGGTGATCGCGAAAGCACCTCCCGCCATGGCCGAGACTGCATTGCCGTTGACACCCTGGGGCGAGAGCGCGCACCCAATCCATTCGGCCGTGCCAGCAGCCGGATGCAGTTCGAAGATCTCCACCGACTCACGGCCGCCGTGATTGATGGCATAGACGAGGGTATGGCCATTGGCCTGGCGCGCATCCACACCATGCGTTTGCAGAGCCGTCAGATCCGGCGCCGGGCACCCCGCATACAGCGGGTCGGGCTTCGCGGCAAGCGTCAAAGCCACGGCTTTGCCGCTTTTCGCCCGGGTGTCGACCAGATACAGGCCCACTGATTTCTCAACGAATGACCCACCGACCAACCAGCGACCCCCGTCCACCGGCACGAAGTCCTCGACGCTGATCAGGTTGCAGACGAAATGCAGGTCACCCTCTGGCGCGCAGTTCTTTGGATCCTGCGCGAGCGTTTGCGCCGCCACTGGTTGCGCCTGCGCCAGCAATACCGCCGCCAGGACTGGCATCAGCGCGGGCATGAATGCCTTGAGGATGCGCTCGCGGCGCGAATGTCGCGGATTCTTGTCCATGGTTCTTCCTTGTGATGAGCCCTAGGATGCCGTCACGAGCTGCTGGATCGTGCCCTTCGCAATCACAGCGCTGCTCGGCGCGGCATGCGGTATGCCGCTGGGCGGCTCCAGGGTAATCGCGAGCGTCGAGCCGGCGACGAGGTCCGCGCGGGCCCGCTGCGGAACGGTGACGGTATGCGAGCGGGTGATCGAGACAGCGCCCAAGGACACCGGCGCCTTGCCCGCCGGAATCAGCCACAGCTCCGGCACCCGCCCCTGTGCGTCCGGCGCGGAGGGCACGGGAACCATCAGTACCGTACCGCGCACGGCATCCACCGATGCCAGCCAACCCGGCGTGCCATCGTCATGCTGCAGCGGCGTCACGGGTTTCGCCGCGGGTTCGACTGCCTGCTGAGCCACGGGCGGCGCATTCACCATCGATAAGCGTTCCACAGTGACCGCGAGCGCCGCGACGGCGATGATGGTCGACACCGCGGTGGCACCGCGCCAGAAACCGAGGCTCTGCCAGAATCCGGATCGGGGGCGCACGGGGTCGACCCATCCCAGACGCTGGCAGACGGCGTTCCAGACGGCGGCCGGAGCCTCGACCGGTTCGATGTCGGCCAGCAGCGGCGCGAAACGCACTTCCCATTCCGCCACTCGCCGGGCGAACTCGCGATCCGTTTCGAGCCGCGCCTGCACCTGACGGCGTGCGATCGTGTCGAGTACGCCCAGTACGTATTCCCCCGCGAGCACATCATCGCTCGGCGGTTCGTTCGACGGCGGCCCGTCGTTCTCGGGTGGCAAAGTGGGGCTGTTCACGGGTCCAGGCACTCCCGTAGTTGCAGCAGGCCGCGGCGGATCCAGCTTTTGATGGACCCCAATGGCGACTCGATCCGCGCCGCCAGTTGCTCGTAAGTCAGCCCATCGAAGAATGCGGCGCGGATGAGCGAGCGGCGTTTGGGCTCAAGACCATCAAGACAGTGCTCGAGCCGCGCGCGGTCTTTGGAAGTCTCCACGGCCTGCGCTGGCGAAGCCCCCTGATCCTCGAGGTTGCCGGCCAGCTCGAAGCTTGCGCGTGCCGCGTGCGCCGGCAGCGCACGCAGCCGGTCAATGGCCTTGTTGCGCGCAATCATGGCCAGCCATGCCGTCGCACCGGCCTTCTGTGGATCGAACTGTGCAGCCTTGCGCCACACGGTCGTATAGACCTCCTGCAGGGCATCCTCGGCCTCGGGGCGCTGCCTCAGGATGCGCAGGCAAATGCCGAACAGCCGGTTGGCGGTGCCGCGATACAGCGCTTCAAAGGCTGTCCGGTTGCCCAAGGCAACCTGTGCCAGCAGCCCTTCGAGTGTGGCGGCGAGCGTCTCAGCCATCTGTCAAAGCCCCGCGATGGCGTGGTGCTGTTGCGGCACCCACGACCGTCTGACTGCTGTCCAGGGCAACGTACATGAACTGTAGTCTGCCTTAATCGGCGCGACAAAGCAGCAGGAATTCCTGCTGCAACAGTCAGTTAGGTCCCGCGAATGGGCGCAACACCTACATATTTGCGCGCAGCTTGGCGACCTCCGCCGCGCTGATCGAGGAAGGCTTTGCGCCAAACCGTGCGATGACGTAGTTCGAGACATCCGCGATCTGATCATCATTCCATACGGGCCCGAACGCGGGCATCGTCGCGATCGCACCCGAGGCCGGTAGCGGGCTCGCGCCGCGCAGTACCGCGAGGGCCACGTTGGTCGCGGTCGGGTCATTGACGGCCCGTGTTCCGGTCAGCGTCGCGTAGGGTATGAAGTCACTAACGCCTGTCCAGGAGTGACACCCGCTGCAGGTGCCTGCGAACAGATGTTGTCCGGTCGTCATCTGCTCATCCGTCGTGCTGTCCGCGGTGGGGTAGGCGGAGGATTTTGCCAGCTTCGGCGTCGGCAGGTCGGGACTGGCGACGGGGGGCACGCTGCGCACATATTCTGTGATCGCGCCCAGATCAGAAGCCGTCAGATTCTGGAAGCTCAAATGCACCGCTTGCGCCATCGGCCCGAAGGCTGATCCCCGGTTCATCGAGTGCCCGGTCGCGAGGTATTGCCGCAACTCCTCCGGACTCCAGCTGCCAATTCCGGAAGCGACATCGCTGCTCAGATTGTACGCGCGCCATCCTTCGGCCATGCCACCCGCGAATTTTTCCCGGTTGTTCAGCGCCTGCAATGGATTGCGCGGCGTGTGGCAATCACCACAGTGACCGAGGGATTCGACCAGATAGGCGCCGCGGTTCCAGTTCGGCGAGCGATCGGTCACCGGCTCAAAGCGGTGGTTCGGGTTGTACAGTAATCCCCATATCGCCATCAGCCCCCTTTGATTGAATGGGAATCTCAAGGTGTTGGGCGGGGCAACGTTGCTGACTGCCGGCACACTGAAGATGTATGCCTTGATGGCCATGACATCCTGATCGGTCAGAAGGGTGTAGGCCTCGTAGGGAAATGCGGGGTACAGATGCCTGCCATCCTTGTCGCGGCCTTCATGCACGGCGGTGAGAAATTCCGCATCAGTCCACGAACCGATACCGGTTTTGATATCGGGTGTGATGTTCGGAGAATAGATGGTTCCAAAATCCGTCTGGAAAGGCCGGCCTCCCGCAAACGGCTTGCCGCCTTCGGCCGTATGGCACGCTTCGCAATCGGCAGCCTGTACCAGGTAGCGGCCGTGCGCGAGCGGGTCGGTCGCCGTCAGATCCGCCGGCACTCCAGTCGGATTGCTCTGGTATTGGGCGAGCGCGACGCGCGGGCCTTTGGCGAAGGCCATGGCACCCGGAACGATGGCGATCCATGCCGCGATGGCGACGATCACCAGGACGACGATGGCGACGATTATTCGTGAGCGTTTCATTATCAGACCCCTCATCCAACATTTTCAACACGGGCACACACGGCAGTACGCAGTTGCCGTGGGGGGTCGGTATATACCGCCGTAGTCAGCGGTCTAAGGCCCAACCCGTGCGATTTGATCACACGGCAAGGCCATCGTGGAAGCGCCGCGAGGTTTCAGACCCGGATCAGGCCGTTCTGCACGGCGATCAGCGTCAGTTCAGCCTGATTGCCCACGGCCAGCTTCTGCTTGATGTTGTAGAGGTGAGTGCCGACGGTGCTCGGACTCAAGTGCAGCATCTCCGCAATCCGGTTGACCGAGACCCCGTGCGCCAGCTGCACGAAAACCTGGAATTCTCGCTCCGAGAGCTGCTCGATCGGACTGCCGGTGCCGGAAAGATCCTGCGCCGCCATATGTCTGGCAATCGCGGCATCGATGTACATGCCACCCGCGGCTACGATGCGGATCGCTTCGATGAGAGTTTCCGGAGCGGTGCGCTTGGACAGGTATCCCAACGCGCCTGCCTTGAGTGCCCGCTTGGGGTGACTCATGTCCTCGTGGGCCGACAATGCCAGGATTCTTGCCCGTTGGTCACGGGCGATGATGCGCTTGATGGCTTCGATTCCCCCGGCGCCCGCCATGGCCAGGTCCATGACGACGATGTCAGGCTTGGCCTCGGCATACAGCGCGATCGCCTGCTCACCATTGTCGGCTTCGGCCACGACCAGCAGGTCCTCAGCGGCCTGCAGCAGCAATCGAAATCCGACGCGCACGACGGCATGGTCGTCGACCAGCATGACCGTCGTGCGCGTCACTGCTGCGTGCCCAGCGGCAAGCGCGCGACGACTTCGGTTCCATTGCCCGGCCGCGAGATCATCTGCAAACTGCCTCCCAAGCCGACCGCACGCTCGCGCATGCCGCGCACACCGTAGTGTCCACGTTCATCCCAGCCGGCGACCAGACCGACTCCGTCATCGATGACACGCACGAGCAGTTCACCTGCGTCGGTGTTCACCGCTACCGTGATGTGGCTGGCCGCCGCATGACGTATGGCATTCGTCAGGGCCTCCTGCAGGATGCGATAGGCACAGATTGACTGCGCCGATCCCAGCTGCGGCAGTTGCTCGTCCACCTGTAGCAGGATCGCGACGCCGATATGACGGGCGCGCCAGGCCGCGATCAGATCTCCCACGGCATCACCCAAGCCGAAGGAATCGAGCGCAAAGGGCCGCAGGCGCGGGATCATTTCGTGCACGGCGTCATACATGCGGCCTGCAGTGTCGACGACCAGTCGTGCCGCTTCGGCCACGCGCTCATCACCCGCGGCAGCCTGCTGCTGGATGATCAGGCCGAAACTGCGAATCGCCGTGATCGATTGCCCGAGCTCATCGTGCAGTTCGCGGGCGATCGTCCGTCGCTCCTCTTCGATGTGGCTCTGGATCACCTGTGTGAGTTCGCGATGTTCGCGGAGCCGATCGCGAGCCTCATCCGCGGCGCGCCGGTCCGCGACGCTGTCCGCCACCGCCTGCGCGGTGCGGTTGAACGTGGCGCTCATCAGTCGGCCCTCACGCCCCCGCAGCGGTGGCAACCGAGCAGCATAGTCGCCCGCCTCCATGCGCCGCAGACCATCGATGACGATCTGCAGGGGTCGCAGGATGCGACCCGCAAACCAGAAGACCGCGAGGTTGATGACCGCGAGTGCGATTGCGCCGATCCACAGCAACTGCACCAGGCTGTCCCAGCCGTCCAGGACGGCACGCGATGAGTTCGCCCGGATGACCAGCCGGCCGCCGCCGATGCCGATTTCCGACGGAGCTTCAACCGGCGCCACAAGCGCGGAATACCAGGTCGGCGCCTCGCGACCGACTTTGTAGACCGACCCCGGCGATGAGTACACGAGCTGGCCGGCCGGGTTGTACAGCGACACGTCATTGGCGCGGACGCGTCCGAGCTGGTGAAGGAAGCTCAGCATGCCGCGAACTCCGGATTGCTCGTAGGCGCCGGACACGGCGGTCAGCAGCTGGATTGCGACCCGGTTCGAGCCCTCGATTTCCTCCCGGACGCTGCTGCGGGTGTCGTCCACCTGCTGGTACACGAGGGTGCCAATGAACAGGGTCATCATGACGACAATGATGAGATTGATCTGCAGCCGCAGGCTCAAGCGGGCACCACTTCGGTTGCGTCGGGTCGCCGACTATACCTGCGCGGCGGGGGACACTCCTACCCCATTTACCATTCGTCGCTGCGCTTAGGTGAACACGCCGTATTCGACCTGCAGGATTTCACCCGAATCGATGTCGACGAGCAGCGCGTCGTCGCCATCACGCACCCATTCATATCCGGCCGGCGGAACTTCAAGCGAGAACAGCCAATAGTCGGAAAGCCGGTACTCGGGTGCGAAATAAGCGCGTGGGAGGATCTGCCCATAGGCCCATGAGTGCGCCGT
This sequence comes from Steroidobacteraceae bacterium, assembly GCA_036267975.1. Lineage (GTDB taxonomy): Bacteria > Pseudomonadota > Gammaproteobacteria > Steroidobacterales > Steroidobacteraceae > DAIDKA01. Next base: position 13,718 of record DATAVA010000028.1, read on the forward strand.
CCAACCTCGCGGGCGATGATACGGGCCGATATGGAAGCTGCGCGTAGCCCGGAAATTATGCTGGTAGGTACCGCGATCCGCCGTAGCCGGACGAGTGTTCCATCCCTTCGGCTCGGTAACGCGGGCATAGCGCTTCGGGCCCGGATACGGCTCGCCTTGGGGCGCATGATGCGCGTTACCCGGCTGCGCATGCGGCTGCCCCTTCATGGCGGCATGTGGAGCGGGTCGATCGTGTTCCTGTTCCTGATCGGCCGCCGGGGCGAGTCCCACCATCAAGAAGGCGCTCACGAACGCGGCCCCCATCATCAGCTTACTGCGCATAGCAATTTCCTCCAGTCTCTACCTGGAGGTTAACAGGCACACCGATTCCAAAAATGTAGGAGGGATCCCTCATATGGCAGTCATGACCAAACTTTAATTTCATTCACCGTCAGAATTTGACCGCGGGAATTCGATTGCATTGCAGCAAGGTTCGCGGTCAAGTGCCCCTGTTCAAACATTGCTGAACGACGAAACGCAGCCTGCCAGCCGGTCGTTTCGGACCCCGATGGTACACTCGCCCTTGGCCTGCGACGATTGAAGGATATGCTGCTCAAAGTTCCCGGACGGGAAAAAGATCTTGGCGGTGGATTACGCGTAAGTCGCCTCCTGCCCGCTCTGGCGCGCCGCACCGTCGGCCCATTCGTGTTCCTCGATCACTTCGGACCGATTACCTTCGAACCGGGCATGAATACGGACGTGCGACCGCATCCTCACATCGGCCTGGCCACGGTCACCTATCTGTTCGAGGGGGCAATGCTGCACCGTGACAGCCTCGGCTCCGTGCAACACATTGAGCCCGGTGCGATCAACTGGATGAGCGCAGGTCGAGGCATCGTTCATTCGGAGCGCACGCCGGCTGATCTGCGCAGTGTGCGCCACCGCCTGCATGGCCTGCAGCTATGGGTCGGACTGCCGCGTGCCATGGAGGAAACGCAACCCACCTTTACCCATACCGCTGCCGAGCAACTGAGGCCCTTCATCGAACAGGGTGCCGAGGTCCGCGCACTGGTCGGCGAAGCCTTCGGCCGGCGCTCACCGGTCAAGGCGGCATCGGCCACGCTTTTTCTGAGTGTGCGACTGCGTGCGCATTCGCCTTTCACATTGCCGGCGCTGGCAGCTGAAGTGGCCGTCTACCCGATCGGCGCCGGCATCCGTGTCGATGGTTCAGCATTGGCTTTACACACCCTTGGCGTGCTCGAGAGCGGACAAGGCTGCACGCTTGAGGCTGAGACCGATTGCACCGTAGTGGTCATCGGTGGCGCGCCACTCGATGGCCCGCGCTTTCTGATGTGGAACTTCGTGTCCTCGACGAAGTCGCGATTGCAGCGGGCCGCCGCGGACTGGCGCGCGCAACGCATGGGCGCGGTCCCGGGGGAGACCGAATTCATCCCGCTACCCGAGAATCTGCCGACTTAGTCAGCGCACCGCTGGGCGCGGTCGTGTACGCCCGCCGCAATCAAGCGCCCGGCAGATTCGCTTTCAAATAGTTGGCTAACCCGCCAAGTTCGAGGATCCTGCGCACCGAGGCTGGAATCTGCGCAAATGGATAGCCGCGATCATCGTGGGTGATCAGGCCTTTGACCAGATCGATGCTGAGATTGTCGCCCTCGCTGACGGCTGCAACGGCTTCCGGGCATTCGACAATGGTCAAACCATCGTTGATGGCGTTGCGATAGAACGTTCGCGCAAAGGAGGCCGCCACCACCGCGCGAATACCCAGTCCCTTGATCGCCGTAGAGGCCTGCTCGCGTGCGCTGCCGCAGCCGAAGTTGCGCCCTGCTACGATGATGTCGTATTTGCGCAGCTTCTCTGGAAAGTCCGCTCCCAGCATCTCAAAGGCGTGCTTGGCCAGTTCGGCGGGTTCAATATAGATCAGGTAGCGGCCCGCGATGATGATGTCGGAATTGACGTTGTCGCCAAACTTGAAGACGCGTCCTGCGATCTGCGTGTCCACGGGTATCCTTCAGATGAATTCGCGCGGATCAGCCAGCGCACCTTTGATGACAGACGCCGCCACAGTGGCCGGGCTCGACAGATAGATGCTGGATTTGCTGCTGCCCATCCGGCCGATGAAATTGCGGTTCGCCGTCGATAGCGACACCTCGCCGTCAGCCATCATGCCACCGTCGCCCGCGCATGCGCCGCAGCCTGGATTCGTCACGAGCGCGCCACTTTCGATGAGCGACTGCAGCACGCCGGACTTCATCGCCTCCAACATGATCTGCTTGGAGCCGGGCGTGACAATGAATCGCACGCGCGGATCGACCCGGCGCCCGCTGAGGATCCTCGCTGCGACGACCAGATCCTCGTACTTGCCATTGGCGCAGGAGCCGAGAAATGCCTGGTCAATTCTGGTTCCGACGACCGCGGAGATCGGTTTGGTATTTTCCACCTGGTGGGGACACGCCACCATGGGTTCGAGCTTGGACAGGTCGATGGACAACTCCCGCTCATATACCGCATCGGCGTCGGCGTATACCGGTTGGTAGGCAGCCGGGTCCAGGCCGTGGTTCGCCAGATATTCCCGGGTCGCTGCGTCGGGTGGAATGAACACGCACTTCGAGCCCATTTCCATCGCCATGTTGGCCACGGTCATGCGCTCGGAAACGCTCATCTGCGGGATGGCATCGCCGTAGAATTCCGCCGACTTATAGCCACACCCGTCCGCGCCCAGGTCCCCGATCAGGTACAGCATCAGATCCTTCGCGCTGACCGCGGGCAAAAACGCGCCGTTCAGGACCAGGCGGATGCTGCTCGGTACCTTCATCCACAGCTTGCCGGTCACCCACACCGAGGTCACTTCCGTGTAGCCGATGCCGGACCCCAGCGCGCCCAAGGCCCCGTATATCGTGCAGTGCGAATCGGTGCCGACGATCAGGTCACCGGGCTTGATATGCCCGTTCTCCATCAGGACCAGGTGCGCGATTCCGGCATCAACGTCGTAGAATTTCGCGATCCCGAAATCGCGCGCAAAGTTGCGCGAAGTCTGTTGGTCCTGTGCGTATTTTTCGGTCTTCGCCGGAGATACGTGATCGAGGACAATCGCCAGCCGGTCGGGATCGAAGAGCTTGGTGGCGCCGATCTTGCGCATGACGCTCACCGATCTCCAGGTAGCCGTGTGACTCATGACCAGATCCGGGTATGCGTCCACGATCTCGCCCGCCGACACGGCGCGGGCGCCCGACTTGCTGGCGAGGATCTTCTCGGCGATGGTCTTACCCATGGTGTGCGGGGTCCGGTGTCGGTCCCGCCGGCCGCAGCGGCAATGCGCCCAGGGTGTCGGGGGGCCGGTGGTAGTGCGTATGATAAAGCCACGTGACGGCGACGGATGCCACGGTGCCGATGCCCAATGGAATCGCGGCCAGATCAAACAAGGTGCTCATGGGGTAATGGCGCCCGACCAGGATGCCCACCAGCGACGGTCCGATCGCGCCACCGGCGCGTGCGAACAGCATGAACCAGCCGACCCCGAACCCGCGGACCGCGGTTGGATAGATACTGCTCACGCAGGACACCTGGGCGAAGTGCAATCCCAGGACACAGAAACCGGCGATCGGGATGAGAAACAGCACGATTGCCTGGCTGTTGCCGGGCAGGCCCAGCGCCAGGACCAGCGGGATGGACAGGACATACAGCACGGTGCAGGGAATCATCCCGAAGCGGTCCACCGGCCGCATGGTCACCCAGCCGCCGACCGTTCCGACGAACTGAAACAGCGCCACCGCCAGCGCGGCGCGACTGAAGGAAACTCCCGAATCCGTCAGCAGCGTGGGCAGCCAGGTGTTGAACGAATGGAAGACCACCATCGCCAGAAACGAACCGACCCACAGCAGTGGCGTCAGCACGGCAAGCTTGCCGCCAAACAAACGTAACGGGGAAGCCGAGCGACGACCCGGGGCCACGGCCTCCTCCCCGAGCAGGTACTGCGCATCGGTCGGCGCGCTCAGGTGGGGATCGAGCCTGCCCAGCACCGAACGAAGCTCGGCACGCCGTTGCGGTTTCAGGCACAGGAACTTGGGTGACTCGGGCAGAAACTGCGCGACACCCGCGGCCAGCAGCAGCGGAACGATCCCGCCGAGGATGAAAAGCGTCGGCCAGCCGTAGTGCTGCAGCAGTGGCGGCGCGAGGATCCCGGGAAGTCCCGAGCCGATGGTCGTACCCGAAAAGACGATGATGACGAAAGTCGCCCGCAGCCGCCGCGGTGCAAATTCACTGACGGTGGCGACGGTGACGGCCAGGGCCCCCGACATGCCAATGCCGGCCAGAAAGCGGATCACGATCAGGGGAATGAGCGAGCTGCAATACCCTGACGCCACACCGAAGACGCCGATGATCACCGTACTGACGATCATCGCCGTGCGGCGACCGGCCCGGTCACCGAGCGCGCCGAACAGGAACGGACCGATCAGACCCGCCACCAGGCTGGAACTGAACAGCGGCCCGAGCGCGGCGCGATTCAAATGCCAGGCCTTGACGATCGCGGGGGCCGCAAAGGATACGACCGTGATGTTGTAGCCATCGACTAACGTGACCAGCAGGCATAGGCCGACCACGCCAATGAGAAAACGGCTGACGGGCTGCCGATTGATGACCTGCGTTACATCGATTGTCTCAGCCATGTTCGCCCTCTTTTCAATAGGCCGCTACGGCGGTAGCGAGCGCGGATCGGTTATGCGGCCAGTCATTGCAGAAGCCGCAACGGTCAGTGCCGAGGCGAGGAAGTGTCGCGACTTGGGGTGGCCGTTGCGGCCCGGGAAATTACGCGCCTGAGTCGAGATCAGCACTTCGTCTTCGGCCAGCGCACCCATGTTGAAGGCCTGGTTGGATCCAGCACTGGGCGGAAAGATGTTGGCGCCCGCGATGTGCAGGGTCTCGAACAATCCCTCGCGCAGCGCCGCAAGGTAAATCCGCCGAGACGCCGGCACGATCTGCAGCCGCACACCCGGATGAACGCGGCTTGCAGCAAAGATACGCGCCACCGCGCGAATATCCTCCAGCCGTCCCCCGGTGCTGCCGCCGATCTCGGCCACATCGACCCGCGTTCCAGCCACCGCCGCCACCGGCTTCACGTTGCCCACGGTCGGCGGGCAGGCGATCTGCGGCTCGAGCTGCGACACATCGACATCGATGACATCGGTGTAGCTGCCGCCCGGATCGTTGTAGAACATTTCGAACCGGTCATGGCCGAGCAGCGCGCGCGCAAATTCCACGGTCTTGCGATCCGGATTGACGAACCCGCATTTGCCCCCGACATCGATCGCCTGCAGCGGAAACAGCAGCCGGTCAACCACATCCAGACCCTCAACGTACGGTCCGCCATACTCGATGGCCTTGTAGATCGCGCCATCCTCGCCGATGTGGCCCACCAGGAACTGCGAGACATCCCGCGGCACGACGCCCGGCCCGGGCCTGCCGTGCAGGTGCACTTTAATCGTCTCGGGAACCTTGAACCAGCCGCAGCCGCGGGCGAATCCCAGGCCCGCCATGGAGTCGTTGCCCACTCCGGTTCCGAAGGCCCCGAGCGCGCCGTAGATCGGCGTGTGTGAGTCGCAGCCGACGACGATCATCCCCGGCGTCACCAGTCCCGACTCCAGGATCGCATGATGGATACTGCCGCAGCCGCTGTCGAACACGTTCCGGATCTTGTGCTTCGCCGCGAACTTGCGCACGTCGGCCAATGCCTGCGCGGCCTCGCGCGTCGCCGGTGCAAAATTGTGATCAAAGGCGAACACGATCCTGCTCGGGTCGGCAATGGGCGTGCCGGCCATCGCCGTCTCGAACACCTTCATCACGAAATTTGCGCTCAGATCGTGCATGACCATGAGGTCGAGTTTGCAGAGCACTACATCTTCCGGAGCGACCGCCGACTTGCCCGCCTTGCGGGCGAGTATTTTCTCGACGACGTTCATAGCAATTGCATGCCGACGGCCGTGCGCAGGCAGGTCTCGCCATAGAACAGACGGGCGCCCGCGGGATCACGCAGTTCCATCTGCAGCGCCAGAATCTGCCCGTCCGGTTGCGCGTCTGACAGAACCGGTTGCCACGGATAACAGGCGGACAGCGTCTCGACATGCTGCGACTGTTCCAGCGCCGCGAGCGGGCTGATGACGCGTGCGACATTGCGCGCGACCTTCGCCCAATGCCCGCTGTATTCGACGGCGGCCATCACCGAAGTATTGCGACCCACGCACTCCCCGGTAGCCGGTCGGAAGCCGCTGCGACCGTTGGCCACCAGTGCGACCAGGTCTTCGGCCCCGCCGCGACGGATTAGCTGTTCGATACGCCCGATCAAAGCGAATTCGGTCAGGCCGATGGCGGTCTCGGTCACTGCGGCACCGAGCGCCTCGCGCGCGATCGCCGCGGCATGACGGTGCATCTCGATTTCCGCCATATCGGGCGCCGCACGCACCTGTTCGCGCGCAATGTCGACAACTTCCAGTGGCGCGGCGCGGATCTGCGTATACAGATCATTGGGTAGACCCTCATAGTCAAGAAAACCAATCCGCGACCAGCCCCGTTCGGTAGCCAGCTTCAGAAGCTGGGCCGGCAGGCTCGGGCTCGGAACGATGGTTTCGTGGATCGTTACCGTCTTGATCCACGGGTAGACGCGTGGCGAGAGCGAACACAGCAATATCGGCTTCTCGCCGCGTGCAATGATCGCAAAGGCCCGATTCCAGTAAGGCATGAAGTTGGAGACGAACCTCACGTCATTGGCGCGCCAAACGTCGGTATAGATGACGAGCACGGCCACATCGTAGCGGTCGAGCAGCTGATTTAGTGCATCCAGCCGCGCGGTGAAGGCGGCGGGCGGTAGCCGTGCCTTGTCCCAGGCAATGAGTCCGCGCTTCATGCCTGGAACAACTGCCTGGGTGTGTCGTTCAGGGACACGCAGCCAGTCTCGGTCACCAGCAGTGTGTCGCCGAAAACCATATACCCCGACAGCGGCAGGTACGTGTTCGGATGGGCGATGACGACCATGTCTTTCTTGCAGATGTAGTGCACATTCTCGAGCACATGTGGCAGCTCGTCCGGATACAGACCGAGGTTGTGGCCGCGCACGCGCGTGTACTGTGGACCGGTGTAATCGCCGAAGCCGTGAGCCCGAAAGACATCGTTCTGAACGCGCGCCACGTCGGCGATGTCCACGCCGGGTCGCAGCAGATCCTGAGCCGCCTGCTGTGCCGCCGCGAAAATGGCGTACGCTCGGCGCTGCTCGGCATTGGGCTCGCCCACCACCAGCGTGCGGCAGATCTGCGCATAGTAGCCATTGATCTGCGGGGTCAGTTCGGTCGTCACCGAATCCCCGAGCTGGAACTGACGTGCCGTCGGCGGCTTCATCCCGGTGACTTCCGTGCCACCCGAGGCGACCAGCATGAAGTTGTCTTCGGCTCCGTTGGCCTTGACGAAGGCCTCAACTTCCGCCACCAGCTCGAATTCGGCCATGCCGGGTTCCACTACGTCGACGAAATGCCGATAACCCCGGTCCGCCAGCTGCGCCGCCTGCCTGATCCAGCCGATCTCCTCCGGGGTCTTGATGCGCCGGAACTCCTCGATTTCGTTGGTGGCCGACACCGGCGCCGCGCCGCTCGCGGTGGCGACAAGCTGCACCAGGCGTGCGGGCATGTGCTCCATCCCGTTGATTGCGACCGCTCGAGCATGATGCTTCGCCAGCAGCTCCCCGAGCCCGAGAGCGGGTTGCCGCGACAGCTCGATCCTGCCGCTCACGGCCGGCGCGATGAACTCGAGATCCCAGGGGTCGGTAACAACCACATCCACCTGGCCGCTGCGATGCAGGACTCCCAGGATCTGCGAACCGCAGAAGTTCAGGTTCAGCAGACAGCGGAAATGCTCCTTGCGCCAGCCGTCGGCGTAGAACAGCAGCAGCTCCCAGCCACGCTCCCGCATCAAATTCAGATACTGCTGATGGCGCGATTCGTTGAGCATCACTTATTCATGCATTGCGCTTAGGGTGAAACGGATTCCAGGAACCACTCGGTCGGCAGCTCCCGTCCCAGACCCAGGGCCCGCGCGCGGTGCAGCACGGCAGCGCCGACCGCCGCGAACTGGATTCCGGAACCCGTATTGTTGTTGTACAGCGTGATCTGCGCGGGCGAACTGCGTCCCTTCACGGTGCCGGCGACCAACTCCTGGATCTCATGGATCGCATCCCAGCCGATAATTCCCTTTTCGGCCGCTTCCCAGATATCCGGTGACTTGTCTTGCTGCGCCACATCCTTGGCATGCACGACGTAGATGTCCGCGCGGCGAATCGTTTCGTCGTCAATCTCGCGACGCTTATTGCTGCCATCGGAACCACCGATGGAGGCCACGTAGGTGCCTTGCTCGACCCAGTGGCCATCGAAGACCGGGTCCCAGGCTGCAGTCGCGGCCTGGATGAAATCGCTGCCCTCCACCGCGGCGCGCGCTGACGCGACCGGCTCGATCGGACGTTCCAGCTTGCGGCTCATGCGCCCGCAGAAATCCCGACAGTGATCCTGATTCGGGCTGAAGACCTTCACGCGCTCGAAATCAAACAGGCTGCACAGCGCCTCCACGTGCGCGCTGGCCTGCCAGCCGCTGCCAAAGAGGCCGAGCACCCGCGGCTTGGCGGGCGCCAGGTATTTCGCACCCACCGCACTCATGGCCGCCACGCGCACCTTTTGGATCACGCCGTCCGGCATGATCGCTATGGGCTCAAGCTTCTCCAGATCGAACAGCAGCACCAGCCCGCACCAGCGCTGGCCGGTGGCAACCGGCAGGATGCGACGGCGCTTCACGCCCGCGGTGTAGGAAAAGCCGGCCATGTCGGAGGTGATGCGCAGGGCCCACACGCCGCTCGCGACGCCGCCGCCCTCCTGTGACTTGAACCGATAACGGAACCCGGGGTGCGCGCGCGACTCGACCGGCATGTAGGTCTGACTGCGTGGCCGGTTGATCGCCTGCCCCTGCGCCAGTTCGACCAGTATCTGCTCGGTGGCTGCGATGGCGCCCGCGTGCGTCAGCGCCTGCTCGACCTCCTCATTGGTGAGCAGCAGAGTCATTGCGGCAAATCCATGAAAGCCGCGCCGGATTGCAGCAGGGCGATGAGGCCTCCTGACCTGAGCATGTCCAGCAGGAAGGCCGGTGGCACCTTGCCGTGAAGGGCGGCGCCGGTCGTGAGGTTATGCACGGTCCCGGCCTCGATGTCGACTCGCAGCCGGTCACCGTCGTTGACGAGCGCATGTATTCCCGGCGTCTCCAACAGCGGCATGCCGATCTCATGACCATTGCGATAAAACGTGCGCGCGAACAGTTCCGCAACCACCGCGCCGATGCCGGTCGCCTGCAGGGCCTTGGCCGCCAGGGCGCGACCCGAGGAGCAGCCGAAGTTGCGACCCGCCACCAGGATGTCCCCGGGTGCGACTTGCCTGGGAAACTCAGGATTGAGTCCCTCGAGAACGAAGCCGGCCATTTCCTTGGCCGTCTTGAACATAATATGGGAAGGGGTGATGAGATCGGTGGGCACGTTGTGCCCGAATTTCCAGCACCGCCCCTCGAATGTCAGGACCTTGCTCACCCCTGCCCCCGGTCCGCGCCGCGTGTCGCGCGGCTGTCGGTCAGCCGGGATTGTTCGCCCCCGCGCCCTAAGTGTCTAATAGCGAATCGGGGCCGACCCATAACGACTGGCTATGCCTATGGATCTCAACAACCTGAAGCGGTTCGTCGCGGCGGCCGATGGCGGCAGCCTCGGCAAGGCAGCCGCGGCCTTGAATATTTCGCAGCCGGGGTTGAGCAAAAGCATTCACCAGCTGGAACTCGATTTCGGGGGCAAACTCCTGGATCGCAGCGCCCGGGGCGTGACACTGACCGCATTCGGCAGGACCGTGTACGTGCGCGCCAAGCGAATCCTGGCCGAGTGGCGCCACCTCGACAACGAGCGTGTGGCGTTGTTCAACGGACTAGTGGGCCATATCACGGTCGGGGTCGCGCGCGGCACCGGCTTTCTGGGACGGGTGATTCCAGCGGTCAGCGCCCGGCTCTCGAGTGAGCGCTACGCCGTGCAACTCACGGTGACGAGCGGGGTGGCCAATGAATTGACCCAGGCTTTGCGCCTCGGGGATTTGGACTTCGCGGTCGCGGTCCTCGATGGCGTCAAGACCGATCCGGACCTGGTGCAGGAAGTTCTGTTCTACGACCGATGCGGACTGTTTGCAGACGCTCGGCATCCGTTGGCCGCTCGTGCGACCAGTGGCATCCGCGAGCTGGCGGCGTATTGCTGGTTGTGTTCCAGCGACGCCGACCCGCTGCGCGAAGCCCTCGCCGCACTGGCACACAGCAACGGCGTCTTGCCACGCAAGACGCTGATCGACAGCAATTCGGTCGTCTACCTGATCAGCACCCTGATTGGCAGCGACTTCATCGGCCTCTTGCCCATGGCGCGGTCGAGGACGCGATCGATGACGGGCGCCTCGTCGAGCTGGTTCTGGATCCGGAACAGCGCTCGCAAGTCGCCGCAGCGGCGGTTGAGCGACCCGTTGGCTTCCTGCGCCGCGGTGATACGGCGCTGTCGCCCGTCGCGCAGGCATTCCAGGATGAGATCCGCAGCCACTGTCTCAGGCTCGGCTATCCGCTCGTGTCAGCGCGCTGAAGTCGCTGCGCTCCGACCCAGCGTAACTCGCTGTTTCGATACGCATTACTTGGGAGTTTGCGATCGCCGCGGCCCCTTTGTTTGACTTTCCCCGTCCACGTCATATCCTTCGATAATCGTATTACCTGATTATCGAATGAAAACCACCAGGAGCATGGCTCGGGAGCTGTCGGCACATTTTCACGTCATTCGTGAAAAGCTGCATGGCATTGACAAGCACAACGCGGCCACCGCGCAGGTCATCAACTTCCAGGAAGCGCATCTGCTCATGAGCATCGGTACCAAAGGGCCGCTCACCATGAGCGAGATCGCACGCACCCTGCAGCTGACGCTCAGCAGCGTGACGGCGGTGGTCGACAAACTGGAGAAGAAGAAATTCGTGCGCCGGGTGCGGACCGCGCGGGACCGACGGTTGGTTCGGGTTGAGCTGACCGTTGCGGGTCGCAAGTTCTACAACCTGGTGGAGGCGGCACACCTGACGCTCACGGACAGTATGCTCAAAATTCTTGATCCGGCAGAGCGGGAGGTGTTTCTCGGGCTGTTCCGGAAGATCTCCCAGAGTCTCGTCAAATGAATACATCGCAGGATTTCGTGGCCGCCGCAGAACCCCCCGCGGTGCGCCCGGCGAGCTCCTGGCCGCGACGTATCCTCATCGCGACAGCGCTCATCGCAGTCGGCGCGGCGCTGGGAATTGGGGGCTTCACAGTCCTCAGCCAGCATCCGGCGCGGCCAGCGGCCGCAACGCAGACGGCCGTCCCCGCCCCGGCACTCACCGTCAGCACCGCCGCTGCGCGCCGCGTGGTGTGGCCTGCGACTCTCGCGGCCTCCGGCGCCGTGGCGCCCTGGCAGGAGGCGAGCATCGGGGCCCAGATCGGCGGCTACCAGCTCATCGATGTGCGGGTGAATGTCGGCGACCGCGTCAGGAAGGGGCAACTGCTCGCAAAGTTCGATCCGGCGCTGCTGCGGGCCGATGAGGCGCAGCTGCAGGCCAGTTCCGACCAGGCCGAAGCCAATCTCAAGCGGGCGGAAACCCTGGGCAGCGGCGGCGCGCTCAGCGCCCAGGACCTCCTGCAGGCACGCACGCTTGCCAAGACGGCCGCAGCGCAACTTGGCTCCAAGCAGCTGCAGTTGCGCTACACCGAAGTGCTCGCACCCGATGACGGCACCATCAGTTCCCGTACCGCCACACTCGGCGCGGTAGCGTCGGTCGGTCAGGAGCTGTTCCGTCTGATTCGCCAGAACCGGCTGGAATGGCGCGGCGAGCTCACCGCGCAGCAGTTGGCGCAGATCCGGCCCGGTCAGGAGGTGACGCTGATGCTGCCGGAGGGGACCACCGCGACCGCCCGCGTGCGCGAAACAGCGCCGGAACTGGATTCTCAGTCGCGCCTGGGCATGGTGTACGCCGACATCGCTCCCGGCAGTCGCGCCCGCGCCGGCATGTACGCCGACGGACGGATCGTCATGCGCGAATCGCCGGCGCTGGCCGTGCCGGCCGAAAGTGTCGTAATCCGCGACGGGCGCAGCTATGTCGCGATAGTGACCGACGTGGCCGGCGTGCCGCGGGTGCGGATGCAGGCCGTAACCGTGGGCCGGCGCCAGGGCGGCGATACCGAGATCACCCAGGGCATCAACCCCGATGATCAGGTCATCGTCCAGGGCGCCGGGTTCCTGAACGATGGCGATGTCGTGCGGCGCTCGCCGCAGGCTCCGGGTCCGTGAACTTCGCGACCTGGTCGATCCGCAATCCCATCCCCGCGATCCTGCTGTTCGCGCTGCTGGGGCTGGCGGGCGTCTGGGGATTCTATAGGCTGCCGATCCAGAACCTGCCGGACCTGGACCTGCCGACCATCGATGTGACCCTGACGCAGCCCGGTGCGGCGCCCGCGCAGCTGGAAACCGAGATCGCGCGCAAAGTGGAAGATTCGCTGGCGAACCTCTCGGGCCTGCGCCATCTGCGCACCTCCATCACCGATGGCCAGGTGAGCATCGCCGTGGAGTTCGTGCTGGAGAAGAACCTCTCCGATGCGCTGATCGAAGCCAAGGATGCGGTGGACCGCGTCCGCTCGGAGCTTCCCGTCGACATGCAGGAGCCGACCGTCAGTGCCGTGACCACGGGCGGGGATGCGACGCTCGTGTATGCCATCTCCTCCTCGCGCATGGACGAGGAAGCCCTGAGCTGGTTTGTCGACGATACGGTGGCCAAGGCCGTCCTGGCCGTACCCGGCACCGGGAAATTCGAGCGCGTCGGCGGCGTGCAGCGCGAAGTGCGGGTCGAGGTGGACCCGGTGCGCCTGGCGGCGCTCGGCGTGACGGCCGCGGATGTGTCTCACGCGCTGCTGCAGGCGCAGCAGCAGTCCTCGGGCGGACGCGGTCAGCTGGGGCGCGCGGAACAGTCGGTCCGCACGATCGCCACCGCGCAGCAGGCTTCGGATCTGGCTGCGCTGCCCATCGCGCTGCCATCCGGACGGCAGCTGCGGCTGGATCAGATCGCCACGGTCAGCGACGCGACCGCCGAACGCTCCCAGGCGGCGCTGCTCGACGGCAAGCCGGTCGTGGGGTTCAAGGTCTACCGCGCCAAGGGCTTCGATGAAATCCGCATGGCCCAAGCCGTGATCCAGGCGCTGGCGAGGCTGTCGGTCGCCGACCCCACGGTAACCTTCACGCCGGTATCCGGAACGGTCGACTACACCCTGGAGCAGTACGAAGGCTCGATGCACATGCTTTACGAGGGGGCCGCGCTCGCCATCCTCGTGGTGCTGTGGTTCCTCAAGGACTGGCGCGCAACCCTGGTCGCGGCGGCGGCTCTGCCGCTGTCGATCCTGCCCACCTTTGCGGCCATGTCGTGGCTGGGCTACTCGCTCAATACCATCACGCTGCTCGCCCTGGCCGTGATCGTCGGCATCCTGGTGGACGATGCAATCGTGGAAATCGAGAACATCGAGCGCCACGGGCGCATGGGCAAACCCATCCTCAAGGCCGCCGCCGATGCGGTCACCGAGATTGCGCTCGCGGTGGTCGCGACCACCATGAGCCTGGTCGTCGTATTCCTGCCCACGGCGTTCATGAGCGGCGTGCCGGGACTGATCTTCAAGGAATTCGGCTGGACCGCGGTGATTGCAGTGCTGGCTTCGTTGCTGGTCGCGCGCCTGCTCACGCCCATGATGGCCGCCTACCTGCTCAAGTCTCATCCGCCCTCGACTCGGGGGGACGGGCGCATCATGTCCTGGTACCTCGCAACGGTGCGCTGGTGCCTAGGCCACCGCAAGACGGTCGTCGTCGGCGCCGCGGTGTTCTTCCTGGGTTCGATCGCGCTGATACCCGAGATTCCCTCGGGGCTGATTCCCGAATCCGACCAGGGATACACCACCGCGGACATCGAACTGCCGCCGGGAAGCTCCCTCAACGACACCCTGCGTGCCGCCGAGGCGGCGCGCGCCGCCATCGCCGGCGTCCCCGGTATCGCGAAGGTTTTCACCACCGTCGGGGACGCGCAGCGTGCCGGCGTGGGGCAGCAGCAGGCCGGCGAGGTGCGCAAGGGCTCGCTGATCCTGAGCCTGGCGCCGCGCCGCCAGCGGGCCAGCCAGATTGCCATTGAAAACGAGGTTCGCAAGCGCTTCCTGAGCGTACCCGGTGCCCGCTTTGCCTTGGGCAGCGGCGGTCCGGGTGAGAAGGTCCAGCTGATCCTGGCGAGTGACAACGCCGCGGCCCTGAAGGCAACTTCGCAGGCCCTCGAGCGCGAATTGCGCAGCGTGGGGCGCCTCTCGAACATCAGTTCGACCGCGAGCCTGGAACGCCCCGAAATCGTCATCCGCCCCGACGCGCAGCGCGCGACCGAGCGCGGCGTGACCACCGCCGCCATCGGGGAGGTGGTCCGGATCGCAACCAGCGGTGACTTCGACGGCCAGGTCGCCCGCCTCAATCTCGACAACCGGCAGGTCTATATCCGGGTGCGCATTCCGGATGCGGCGCGCCAGGACATCGACACCCTGGCCAATATGCGCGTCAGCGGGCGCGACGGACCGGTGCCGCTGTCCAGCGTTGCCGCGCTGACCGTGGAGAGCGGTCCCTCGCAGATTGATCGCTATGACCGGCTGCGCTATGTAACCGTCAGCGCGGATCTGGGCGGCATGCCGCTCGGCTCCGCGCTGGCGGCGGCCCAGGCGCTACCGGCAGTGCGGGGCATGCCCTCGAGCGTCAAACTCATCCAGACGGGGGATGCGGAACTCGCCGCAGAACTGGCATCCGGGTTTGGCATGGCCATCGTGATCGGCGTGCTCTGCGTGTTTTGCGTGCTGGTACTGCTGTTCAAGGACTTCCTGCAGCCCGTGACGATTCTGTCCGCGATTCCCCTGTCCGTCGGTGGGGCGGTGATCGCGCTGCTCAGCGCACACAGCGAACTGGACATTCCCTCGATGATCGGTCTGGTGATGCTCATGGGCATCGTCACCAAGAACTCGATCCTGCTGGTCGAGTACGCAGTGGTCGGTCTGCACGAACGCGGGCTGTCGGTGCGTGAAGCGCTGCTGGATGCCTGCCACAAGCGCGCGCGGCCCATCGTCATGACCACGGTCGCCATGATCGCCGGCATGCTCCCCATCGCACTGGGCTTCGGTGCCGATGCGAGCTTCCGTCAGCCCATGGCCATTGCCGTCATCGGTGGCCTGCTGACCTCGACCGCATTGAGTCTGCTGGTGGTGCCGGTCGTGTTCACCTATGTGCGTGGGTTCGAAGATTTCGTCATCAGCGTCTTCAAACGCTCTGCGCAACCCACCGCCGCGGCCAAGGCTTCGAAATGACTCGAAGCTCGGCGAGTAAGATCGCAATATATTGATATAGGAACATTTTGGCGGAGAGAGAGGGATTCGAATCGGATTCAGAGCCCTTGTCAGATCAGCAAATTACGGATTCCGAAAGCAATTCTCCCCCCTCCAATCGCCCGAAAACCCCATAGCTGTCTACAGACCTGTCTACAGCAATCCCTCTTTTGCCTTGCGCAAGATCCATCCGGCCGCAGCGATAGCAGCTAGTTCCGGCTGCAGCGGCGACAGGCTCGGATCCTGCGGCAGGAGGATGGAGCGTTACATGCCTAACTACATTCGTTCGACAAGAGCACTTCAAATACTGGACTCCGTGGATTTCCCACATTGCGTGCCTTCGTGGAACTGGACTCTGGTGTCGTGGGCGTTGCCTCGGTCCGCATTGGTGCGTCCACGGGGGAGAATGAAGCGGTGAAACTGCGCGATCGGGACCCCAAACGCTACGGCGGCAAGGGCGTCCTTAAGGCAGCGACCCTCATGAACGAGTCCATCGCGCCGAAACTGGTTGGCCAGGACGCCACCCAAAATTGAGTTGGATGGAACTCCCAACAAAGCAATACTTGGCGCCAACACGATACTCGCGATCTCTCAGGCGACCGCGTGCGCAGCCGCCCGTGCCTGCGGATTACCCTTGCATGCATATCTGGGAGGCGCCGGCGCGCGGCGACTACCGGTTCCGATGATGAAGGTGATAAACGGCGGCAAGCACGCCGATTCGAGCTTCGATTTTCAGGAGTTCATGATCGTGCCGCATGGAGCGCCGAGCTTCAGCGAGGCGCTCCGTTACGGCGCGGAAACATTTCAAGCGCTGAAGGCGCTGCTACATTCCCACGGCCTCAGCACTGCCGTTGGAGATGAGGATGGCTGCGCTCCCCAGCTCAAAAGCAATGAGGCGGCTTGCGAACTCATAGTGGTTGCGATCGAACGCGCTGGATATCGGCCCGGAATCGACATTTCGATCGCGCTGGACCCAGCAGCATCCTCGTTCTTCTGAAGTTTCGACCGACCGGGACGCGCAATCCGAGAAACCCCTGAAGCCGCAGAAGGCGCGCTGGCGAGAAGAGCGCATTGATCGGCATACGGTTGGTCGCAGATGACTGCAGCAATCGCAAGTTGCTGAATTCGCCCTTGCGGGGCTAACCTACCGGAAGCACAACGGGGCCCGAAGTATATCCATGAGGAAGAATTCCCTATTCACCTTGCTGATCGTGGCCTGCGTGCTCGGCAGCACGGCCAGCGTCGCGAATCCTTCCAAGGCCTGCGACCGCGAGTGCCTGCGCGGCAAGGTCAGCGAGCTGCTGTACGGCTTTGTGAAGCACGACGTGAGCAAGCTGCAGGTCGCGCCCACCCTGCGCGTCACCGAGGACGCCATCGCCAAGCCGCTGGCCGAAGTCAGTCTGGTCAACAGCGTGACCGGACTCGCCGGCTATCGCCAGGATATCATCGACGAGCGCGCGGGCGTCGCCGGCGCTCACGTCATCGTCAAGGAGGGCGATGCGTCGGTGTTGCTGGTGGTGCGCGTGAAGGTCGTGGCCAACGAACTGACTGAAGTCGAGCTCGTGGCCTCGCCCGCCCGCGGCGGCATGGGCCCCGGTCCCGCGCGCCCCGCTGGTCCGCCCGGCGCTGGTCCTGCACCGGGAGCGGGCCCTGGCCCCGGTGCTGGTCCCGGCCCTGGCTTCGGCGGTGGCCCCAATCACTTGGCCGCTCCCAGCGAAGCCCTGAGCTACGTGCCGCGCCCCGAGCAGCTGAACAGCCGCAAGGACATGATCAGGATCGCGCTGAAATATCCCGAAGGCCTCGGCAATGCCAAGAACTTCGCCGCCGTCAATGCGCCGTTCTCAGCCGACGCCTACCGCTTCGAGAACGGAATGCAGACGGCCGGCCCAGGCTGCACCTTGAATCCCGGCTGCAAGGACATCACCACCCAGTCGCTCGCGGTGTTCCAGCGCCTCGGTCATCCGGTGACCCGCGTCGTCGCCGTCGATGAACGCATGGGAATCGTATGGCTGCGCATGGCCTGGGGCGTGCAGAAGGAAGGCGGCGATCAGCTGTGCGTGTGGGAGACGTTCAAGATCTACGACGGCCAGATCCACGCCGTCGAGGCATTCATGCGGGTGTTCCCGATCGAACTCAGGAACGGCGGCTGGGAGTAATTTGACGCGCCCGCGACTGGCTTGTCGCGGATAGTGCGTTCAATGCCTCCACTTGTTCGCGTAACGGGCCTCATATTGGGGCAGAGCCTGCAGCCCGCACGCATTGCCCAGCAAAGCTTGCTGCCACCCTGCCGAAGCCGCCCTTGCCTGCTGGATTGCGCCCCTCCGAGCAGATCGCTTTCTCGTCTCGGACTTCGATCCTACACACGGGACACTCGGCGTTAACTCAGCATGGACTGACGATGCGTCCGAAGCGGATCTTGATGCCATCAAGTGCGCCCACTTGGGCGCGCCACGTGACACCGGGCAATGGGCGGGGGCAGCGCCGATCTGCACGGCCATCGACGTAGCGGTCCCAACGATTATCTCCGCTCGCGCAGCGACGAGAATGTCGGATCGGCCGCCGCGTCACGATTTGGCACTGGATTTGGCAGTGCCGAGGCAGCCCGAAACGCAACTCCCTGATAGAGGTGGGAAATACTGGCGGAGAGAGAGGGATTCGAACCCTCGAAGGGCTTTTGACCCTTACACCCTTAGCAGGGGTGCGCCTTCGACCACTCGGCCATCTCTCCGCTGAAGAAATTTACCAACCAGATCAAAAGGTTATAGGTTGGCGCTGTCCCCTGGCGAGGACAGGGCGCCATGATACTGGCGAGGCGAACGCAGGTAAAGAGAGCGGCCGACGCCGGGCCGGTATTTGGCCTTGCGGCCTGCAGGCAACGCTTCAGAGGCTGCGGGGTGTCACACCGAAAGGCGCGTGCAGTCCGTGCCTTTGGATTCGGTACCGGCAACAAACTCACTGTCCTGCTCTTCGTGCTTGATGCGCTCGAAAATCTCTTCGCGGTGCACTGCGACAGTGCGTGGCGCATTGATTCCCATGCGGACCTGGTTTCCCTTGACACCCAATACCGTCACAGTGACCTCGTTTCCGATCATCACTGTCTCACCGACTCGCCGCGTCAGAATCAACATATCAGTCCTCCAGTCTTGAGCCCTTTCTCACGCCGTATCCTCACTTGAGATTGGCTCAATGAATCC
This sequence comes from Steroidobacteraceae bacterium, assembly GCA_036267975.1. Taxonomy (GTDB): domain Bacteria; phylum Pseudomonadota; class Gammaproteobacteria; order Steroidobacterales; family Steroidobacteraceae; genus DAIDKA01. The sequence goes on from DATAVA010000028.1 coordinate 32,395, forward strand.
ACTCTCGAATCTACAGCGTGGCCGAAGCGAACCCATCGGCGAAGCCTTGAATTTGCCGACATTCGAACGCGAGCGCAACGTTATGCGCGCCGTATGGTCGAGTCAGACAAATTACCGTTGCCGCGGCAACGAATACGCGCCCTAGGACTACGGCGCGCGCGGGTCAGTTGGGATGATACTAGGCGTTTGCCGGCAATTCATGCGCCCAAACGCTGGCGGACCAGCGCTTCGACGCTGGCCAGTGCCTGCGGCAATGCCGTAGCATCAGTACCGCCTGCCTGGGCAAAGTCTGCCCTGCCGCCGCCTTTGCCACCAATCGCCGCCGCGACGATGCCGACGAGTTCTCCCGCCTTCACGCGCGAGGTCTGATCGGCGGTCACCCCCGCCACCAGCGACACCTTCGATTGCGCATCAATCGAAGCCAGGACGATCACGGCCGAACCGAGTTTGCTCTTCAACTGATCGACGGCATTGCGCAATGCGCCCGAATCGGCCCCCGCGACTTGCGCCGCGACGACCTTCACACCCTGCACGTCGATGGCACTGGCCGCCAGATCGACGCCCGAGCCCGAGGCCAACTTATCCTTTAGGCTGCGGATCTCGCGCTCCATCTGGCGCACCCGGTCGAGCACGTCGCGTACCTTGTCCGGCACTTCCTCAGGCGAGCCGCGCAGGAAACCCGCGACCTCGCGGATCAGCGCCTCGTGCTGCTCCACGTAATCAATCGCCCGTTCCCCCGTAATCGCCTCGATGCGCCGCACGCCCGCGGCAACGCCGCTTTCGCCGGTGATCTTGAACAGGCCGATATCTCCGGCACGGTCAACATGGGTGCCCCCGCACAGCTCCACCGAGAAATCACCGATGCGCAGCACGCGCACATCCTTGTCGTATTTTTCGCCGAACAGCGCCATGGCGCCGGCGGCCACCGCCTGGTCGTATTCCATGATCGCGGTCTGTGCCGGCTCATTGCGCCGGATCTGCGCGTTCACGAGGCGTTCGATCGTCGTGAGCTGTGCAGCTGTGATGGGCTGAAAGTGCGAGAAATCAAAGCGCAGCCGATCGGGCGCCACCAGCGAGCCTTTTTGCTGCACGTGGGTACCGAGCACCTGGCGCAGCGCCGCATGCAGCAGATGCGTGGCCGAGTGATTGAGAACGGTCGCGGCCCGTCGCGGGGCATCAACGTGGGCGGCGAGCTGCGCGCCGCTGCGGATACGCCCCTCGGCCAGCTTGCCCACATGCGAGAAGGCCTTGCCACGCTTGATGGTGTCACTGACCACGAACCGAATGCCGGCTCCTGCAAGTTCGCCCGCATCGCCCACCTGGCCGCCGGACTCGGCGTAGAAGGGGGTGGCCTCGAGAAACACCTCGCCACTCTCGCCGGCCTGCAATTCCTCGACGGCCGCGCCGTCCCGCAACAGTGCCACCACGCGGCTCGTGCCCGTGAGCGTGTCATAGCCATGGAACCGGGTGTGCGAATCAACCTTCGTGCCACTGCGCATATCCACGCCAAATCGACTCGCGGCCTGCGCGCGCTTGCGCTGGGCATCCATTGCCGCCGCAAAGCCTGCCTGGTCAATGGTCAGGTTATGTTCGCGGGCAATGTCCGCCGTGAGATCAACCGGGAAGCCGAACGTGTCATACAGCTTGAATACCGTTGCACCGTCGATGACGGTGCCCGACATCTCACGCATGGCCGCATCCAGCAGCGCCATGCCGGTGGTGAGGGTCTCGGCAAAACGTGCCTCCTCCTGGGCGAGCACGCGCTCCGCGTGGGCGCGACGCTCGGACAGCTCCGGATAAGCGGCGCCCATTTCGGCTTCGAGCACCGCAACCAGCTTGTGGAAGAAGGGTTCGCGCACACCCAGCTGGTAGCCGTGGCGGATGGCGCGGCGGATGATCCGTCGCAACACGTAGCCACGGCCCTCATTCGCAGGACTGACGCCGTCCACGATAAGGAAAGTGCAGGAGCGGATATGGTCCGCGATCACCCGCAACGAGCCGTTTTCCAGATCGTCGATGCCCGCCAGCGATGCTGCCGCGCGCACCAGCGTCGCCAGCAGATCCACCTCGAAAACCGAATGGACCTTCTGCATCACCGCGGCAATGCGCTCCAGGCCCATGCCGGTATCCACCGAGGGTTTCGGCAGCGGCACCATCGTACCGTCGGATGCACGATCGAACTGCATGAACACCAGGTTCCACACTTCGACGTAGCGATCGCCGTCTTCATCCGGGGAGCCCGGCGGGCCACCCGCCACGTGCGGACCGTGGTCGAAGAAGATTTCACTCGACGGCCCGCGCGGCCCCGTGTCCCCCATGGACCAGAAATTGGAGTCCTCACCCAGGCGCGTTATGCGACTCGTGGGGATGCCGATCTCCTTGTGCCAGATATCCGCCGCTTCATCGTCGCTGTGGTAGACCGTGACCCACAGACGTTCGGGGGGCAGCTGCAGGACTCCGGTCAGGAAGTCCCACGCGAAGCGGATGGCATCGCGCTTGAAATAATCCCCGAAGGAGAAGTTGCCGAGCATCTCGAAGAACGTCAGATGCCGGCTGGTATAGCCGACGTTCTCCAGGTCGTTATGCTTGCCGCCCGCACGCACGCAGCGCTGGCTGCTGGTGGCGCGCACATAATCGCGCCGGTCCATCCCCAGGAACACGTCCTTGAACTGCACCATGCCGGCACTGGTGAACAGCAGGGTCGGATCATTGCCGGGCACGAGGGAGCTGGAGGCGACGACGGCATGGCCGCGCGCCCTGAAGAACTCCAGGAAAGCTTTGCGAATATCGGAAACGCGGGTTGGGGGCAATTTACTCAAAGTGGATCTTCCGACTCAAAATCTGGGCCCAGGGCCGACCGGATATGATCCGATGAAAAGCCCCGATACTGCAAAAAGCGTCCCTGTTTGGCCTTTTCGGCCCAGGCTTCCGGAAGCGCGAGCCCGAACCGCCGGGTGCGCACCTCGCGCGCCAGCGCCGTCCAGTCCGTGCCGGCTGCCAACGCCGCCTCGATATGGGCCGCGGCGACGCCCCGTGCACTGAGGTCCATGGCGATCCGGCGGGGTCCCTGCCCCCGCTGCGCATGATAAGCCACATATTGGGTGGCGAATCGGGCGTCGTCCAGTATTCGGTCTGCGGTGAGATCGGCGATGAGCGCTGCGACGACCTCGGCCGGGTAGCCGTCCTCCCGCAGCCGCGTCGCCAGCTCACCCGAGGCAAAATCACGGCGGGCGAGCAGCGTGACCGCCGCCAGGCGGGCGCCATCGGGCTCAGGAGCAGCTGCTGCGCCGGCCGAACCCGCCTTGAAGGGGCGTCTCACGACCGGCGCGCTGCGGCTGGCGGAAGGTCAGGCCGTATTGGCCTGATCGCCGTTCGCACGACTGCCCTGCTTGATGGGCAGCAGTTTCAGGCGCACCTGTTCTTCAATCTCGCGCGAAATCTCCGGGTGCTGCTGCAGGAAGGTGCGGACATTGTCCTTGCCCTGGCCGATGCGCTCACCCTTGTAGCTGTACCAGGCTCCGGCCTTGTCGATGATGCCCTGCTGGCTGCCCAGCTCGATGATCTCACCCTCGCGGGAGATACCGACGCCGTACATGATTTCGAATTCGGCTTCGCGGAACGGCGGCGAGACCTTGTTCTTGACCACCTTCACGCGGGTCATGTTGCCGACCACCTCTTCGCCATTCTTGATGGCGCCGATGCGGCGGATATCCAGGCGCACCGAGGCATAAAACTTCAAGGCATTGCCGCCGGTGGTCGTTTCCGGGCTGCCGAACATCACACCGATCTTCATGCGGATCTGGTTGATGAAAATCACCATGGTGTTCGAACGCTTGATGTTGCCCGTCAGCTTGCGCAGTGCCTGAGACATCAGGCGGGCGTGCAGGCCCACCTGCATTTCGCCCATCTCACCTTCGATTTCAGCCTTCGGCGTCAGCGCCGCGACTGAATCGATGACCACCAGGTCCACCGCACCGGAGCGCACCAGCATGTCGGTGATTTCCAGTGCCTGCTCGCCGGTGTCAGGCTGTGATACCAGAAGTTCGCCGATATTGACGCCGAGCTTCTCGGCATAGGACGGATCCAGCGCATGCTCCGCGTCAACAAAGGCGGCCGTGCCTCCGGCGCGCTGTACTTCGGCGACCACGCTCAGGGTGAGCGTGGTCTTGCCGGAAGATTCCGGCCCGAACACTTCCACTACCCGACCGCGCGGCAAGCCACCGATGCCCAGTGCAATGTCCAGCCCCAGCGAACCGGTCGACACCGCCTCGACATCCCAGATGGCTGGTGCATCGCCCAGGCGCATGACCGAGCCCTTACCAAACTGCTTCTCGATTTGGCCGAGTGCGGCAGTGAGTGCCTTCTTGCGATTCTCATCCATGCGTGCGCCGTCCGAGTGAATTTCCGAAGCGCGAATTATCTCACATCGTTCCCGTATCGGGAGCCGCAAAAATGCAGAAAACACAGGTTTTTGCGCGAAGTTTTCCGCTCTGCACAGTGTTCGAAAAAGCGCACTACTGTATATCCGGCGCGTTGCAGCAGAAAAATCAGGTCTGCCGCAGATACGCGTTCAGTTCCACGCGTGTCGGCACGCTCGCCTGACAACCCATTCGCGTCGCCGAGAGCGCGGCAGCATGCACCGCAAATTCGCAGGCATCCAGGCGCGAGGCACCTTCAGAACAGGCCACCACAAATGCCGCGTTGAAAATATCGCCCGCGCCGGTGGAGTCCACGGCCTTGACCATGGGCGCCGGCACATGCGTTGCGGTGGCAGCCTCCAGCAGCAGGCACCCTTTGGCACCGAGCTTGATGATCACGTGCCGGACGCCGCGCGATTGCAGCTCGGCAGCGATCGTGCGGGCCTCATCGACACTCACATCAGCGGCCTTGCGACCCACGAGCTGTGCGGCCTCGGTCTCGTTCGGTGTCAGCACGTCCACGAACTTCAACAGCTCCGTGGGCAGGTGCGCGGGCGCCGGTGCCGGATCCAGGATCACTTCGAGGCCGGCCGCGCGCGCGGCGGTGGCGCCGGCGATGGTCGTCGGCAGCGGCACTTCGAGCTGCAGCAATGCAAAGCGCGCGCCGCGCAGCAGCGGCGCGGCGGCTGCCACGTCGTCCGGGACGAAGCGGTCATTGGCGCCGGCCACGACCATGATGGAGTTCTGTCCCGACTCGGCGATCAGATTGAGCGCGACGCCACTGCGACCTGCGAGCTGCCGGACACCCTCGACGCTGCAGCCCACCGATACCAGGCTGGCGATCATCTGCGGACCAAAGTCATCCTCACCCACGCGGCCCAGCATCGCCGTCGAACCGGCGCCCCCCAGCTTCGCGGCGGCATACGCCTGATTGCCTCCCTTGCCGCCCGGCGCCGTGTAAAAACGCGATCCCATCAGGGTCTCACCGGCCTGCGGCAGCCGCGGTCCCAACGCGGCGATATCCATGTTCAGACTGCCCAGAACAATGATGGCGGCCATGTCAGCCTCCTGCCGAATCACTCGGCGATTCCAGTGCAATCTCTACCATACGAACACGGAGGGTAAAGTAGCCACCATGGGCGTGGGCTGACCCATTGCGCAGGATACCGCTGGCTGCGCCTGAGCCGCCTTCAGGAACGTGCGTGTTGCAAAATCAACCGCAACGCGAACGACACCGACTGGCGGCGCACCGCCTCCCGGTCGCCGGAAAAAACCCGCACCTCGGCCCGCGCCCGCACGGCGCGCTGGCGGCCGGCGATTCCGAACCAGACCGTGCCGACCGGCTTTTGCGCCGTGCCGCCATCCGGGCCCGCGATGCCGCTGATGGCGATGGTGAGTTCGGCGCCCGTGGCGCGCACGGCACCCCGCGCCATCGCCAGCACCGTCGCCGCGCTGACCGCGCCATGACGGCGCAGCGTAGCCATCGACACATCGAGATCGCGCATCTTGGCGGCGTTTGAATACACGACATACCCGCCCTCGACCCAGCGTGAACTGCCGGGCACATCGGTGAGCACCTTGGCGACCCACCCGGCCGTGCAGGATTCGGCCGTTGCCACCCGCCAGTCGCGCGCAACCAGCGCGCGCCCAACGCGTTGGGCCTGGCGCAGCAGCGCAAGATCAGAAGGACCCTGGGTCAGGCGCACGGTCAGTGCGGAATGGTCGCCAGCTGCAGGCTGCGGTAGGCGTAGTCCAGGAACTGTGCGGGATCACCGTATCGTGCTTCGTAATCCTTGAGGGGATGCGCCTCGACGATGTCGTTGGGACCGAAGCCTTTGTTGAAATCGATGAAGAACTGCTTGAACAGCGCCCAGTACATGTCCTTCTGTTTGACGATCTCCGCGCCGGTCAGCGTCGGGCCATTTGCCGGGATGATGATGGTATCGGGCCTGGCGACCTCCGCCAGGATCTCGTAGGAGCGCACGAAGCCGTGCATGAACCCACCATTGATGTAGTCCATCACCGGCCAGTGATCCGCGGCGACCGGTCCGCCGGCGACAATCACGTTGCGCTTCGGAAAGTGCACGAACAGATCGCCGTTGGTATGGGCCGCCGGCAGGTACCGGTAGTCGACCTGCTCGCCGGCGAACATCAAGGTTCCGGTGTTGTACGTCGTCTGGCCCGGAATTGCCTTCGGCGGCAATGGACCGTAGAAGCCCTCGTACAGCGCCGAGCGCTCCCTGCGCGCTAACGCAAGGCGCGACACTTCATGCGCAATGATCGTGCCGCCGGCCTTGCCTACGGCCTCATTCGACCCGGTCTGCTCCGGATGCCAATGGGTATTGATCAGCGTCTGGATGCGGCGGGTCTTGAGGTTCCCAGCCACCGCCTTCATCAGCGCGCCGGAATTCACCGCCAACCCGCCATCCACCAGCAGGGCGCCATCCGGGCCGGCCAGGCCAACCACGTTGCAACCACTGCCGGCGAACACCGCCAGGCCACCCACATCCTTGACGCTGATGTCACTGGCACTGACGCTCTTGCGATCCTTGTCGGTGGCCGCAGCCAGTCCCGGAACGGCGCCGAGCAGCGAGGCAGCAGAAAGAGCCTGCGCTCCGCTGCGCAGGAATAGACGACGGGAAATGGGCATTTAGGGTCCTACTGGGTCTACCGGCCAGATGACGGCGTCGTAGACCACCGTGGCGATCGGAGGGCTTTGCGGCGGCCAATCCGGCGTCTTGGCAAGTTCCACACTGCCGCCCGCGGCGCGCAGGATATCCGCCAAATCACGGCGCGGCCGCGTGGGCATCTGCAGGAAGGGAACGTAGCCGCGTCCCATGGCGTAATCGAGCGCCGTCAGGCCGTCCTCATCCTTGGCGTTCACATCGATGCCGAGCTTGATCAGCCCGGCCACGACATCCTTGTTCCCGGTCCGTACTGCGTAATGCAGCGCCGAGCCGCCACGCGTGCGCTGCAGGAAATGCCGCTTCGCCATCAGGTTCACGTCGGCGCCGGATTGCGCAAGCAGGTTGATCAGCTGAACCGTCGGGTTCTCGGGGCGAACCATCTTGTCGGCAGGGCCAGCCGCAGGCAGGCCCGATGCAGCGCTGGCTGGCGCCGCGGCAGGCGCGCCGCCACCGGGGGCGCCCCGACCACGCCGGGTGGCGGGCGGGATCTCAGTTCCCGGCCCAGCGGCCGGTTCAGGACGTATGTCGGCCCGTGCCGCACCGGGATTCCCGGTACCGCCTGCGCGCGACCCCACCGCGATGATGATCGGCCCCTGGCCGTCCGATGTCGCGAGTTTGGGATTGGCGCCGTGAGCCAGCAGCAGCTTCACCACTTCAATGTCGCCACTGGCACAGGCCTCCAGGAACGGCGTCGTGCCGCGACCCGTGCCGCCGAAGCCGCGCAGGCCCGCAGCCCGATAATAGGTTTGCTGGTTGGGATCGGCGCCGCGATCCAGCAGCAACTTCACGATGTCGCGGCCAGTGGCCTTCTCGGGGTGGTCCCGGTCGAGGGGATTATTGTTGCCGCGGCTGTTCATGTTGCCAATCGCCACGTGCAGCGGTGCCTGACCAAAGATGTCCCATTCATTGACATCGGCGCCGGCCTCGATCAGTCGCTTGGCAATGTCCCAATTGCTGTTCAGCATCGCAATCGTCATCGGGGCGAAGCCGGAAGGGTCGGGCAGGTTGATATCGACCTTATGCTTCAGCAGCACCTCGACGCAGGCGTCACAGTTCTCGCGCGCCGCGTACATCAGGGGAGTGAACCCGCCACGATCCAGCTGCTTGGCGCGGCTTTCAGCGGTCGCCACACGCAGATAGTCGCGAACCGCCGAGCGGGCATTGACGTCCGCTCCCTTGTCAGCGAGCAGCTCGACCATTGCCGGATGTCGCCGTGCAGCCGCCCACATCAGTGGCGTCTGTCCGCCGAAGCTCTCATGGGGGTCCACTTCGGCGCCCGCCTTCAGCAGCAATTTTGCCGCCTCGACATTGCCGGCACGCGCCACGAGGTGCAACGCAGTTTCGCCTTCCGAATTCGGCGAATTCGGATCCGCACCCGCCTTCAGCAACAGCCGGATCAGCTCGGTGTTGGAGGCATCCGCGGCCAGTTGCATGGCATTGACGCCGTAGGCATTGACGGCCTTGACGTTCGCGCCTGCCGCCAGCAGCTTCTTCGCCTGGGCGATGTCGCCATGGAACACCGCCCATTCCAGCGGTGAGCTGCCGTCCGGGTGCCCACCGGCATCGGCGGCCAAGGCTGCCGCTCCACACAGGATGCCGGCCACCGCAAACGCCGCTACTTGGAGACCCACCTGACGCATATCAGATGTCGGCCAGCGGCCCGGTCGAGTCGCTGAACTTTTCAAGCTTCACCCCGGCGCGCTGCACCATGGTAAGGAGGATATTGGCATGCGGCGTGGAAGCCGGCATGGCCAGGTGCTGGCCGCCCTTGATGCCGCCGCCCTTGCCCAGCAGCAGCTGCGGAATCGGGTTCTGGTTGTGCAGGTCGCTGTTGGCCATGTTGCTGCCGAACAGGATGATCGAATTGTCCAGAACGTTGCCGCTGCCTTCCTTGATGCCGGCCAGGCGCTTCGCGAAACGATTGACGCGCTCCGTATGCCAGGCCTGGATGCGCACCAGCCGCTCGAACTTCTCCGGATCCTCGCCGTGATGGGACAGAGGGTGAAAGGCCTCATCGACGTTGACTTGCGGATAGGTGCGCATGCTGGCTTCCTTGACCATGCGCATGGTCGCGATCCGGGTCTGGCCGGTCTGGAACGCCAGCGCGATCATCTCGAACTGGATGTCCAGCAGCTCGCCGAAATCATCCGGCGCGCCCAGCGGCGCATTCGGCAGGTTGCCGAGCGAATCGGCCTTGGCCGACAGCTTCTGCACGCGCAGTTCGACTTCGCGCACGGCCTGCAGGTAATCGTTCACCAAAGCGCGGTCGGAACCATCCAACGTGCGGCTGAGGCTCTTGCTGGATTCCTGCACATAGTCGAGCAGGCTGCCCGTGGCCTGCAGCAGACCCTTGCGCTCGGCGTTGGAGTCGCCGGGTCCGAACATGGTCGTGAAGACGTGGCGGGGATTTCCCTCCAGCGGCAGCCCCTGACCGGGACTGCTGTAATTGACGGCGCCACCGGGTTCACCACACAGTTCCAGCGACGGCAGCGGTGTGTCCTTGCCCATCTGGCGCGCGGCCACCTGGTCGATGGAAATGCCGGCATCCGGGCCCTCCCGGCGGGCAGTCGGCGCCAGGCAGGTGAGCCAGGTCGCCTCGACGATGCCATGCGGGTCGGTACTCTCCGCCGGCTTGTTGCGCAGCTTGGTGACCACCGTAACGTAGTCGCGCATCCCTTCCAGGGGCTTGATGATGCGCGAGAATTTGAAATCCTTGCCGGTACCATCAGGGGTCCAGAACTTTTCGACCGCGCCATGCGGGAAGTAGACAAAGCCCAGGCGCGGCTTGATCACCGCGGGGGTGTCGGCCAGAGCCGTGCCGGCCGGAATCATCGCATCCAGCAGCGGCAGGGAGATCACCGCACCGGCGCCCTTCAGGACCGTGCGCCGGGACAGATGCTTCTTGGTCAGGAACATGGCTATGCCTCCACTTCAATTTGCTCGGGGCGCGGGAGTCAGATTGGACGCCTGCGTGGTCAGCGACGTTGGCAGTGGTGCTGCCGGCGCGCGTTCGCGGAAGGCATCACTGTTCACGACTCCCAGGACGATGGACTCGAACCGGTCATTGTTGGCCGCGGCCTCGCGCGCGATGGCGCGCACGGCCGGCATGTCGGAATAGATCATCGGCCGGCCGATCGCATAGGTCATCAGCTTCTCGGTGATCGTCTGGACCAGCTGCTGGCCGCGCGCGGCCAGCGCCTTGTGCAGGTCCGCCGGGCCGGCCATGGGCGTGCCATCCGGCATCTTGCCCGCCGTGTCGATCAGCGTATGCGTCTGCGGATCGATGGCCCGGAACTCGCCCACGGTGTCGAAATTCTCCAATGCGAAGCCCAGCGGGTCCATCACGGAGTGGCAGCCCGAACACGGCGGGTTGCGGCGATGCACTTCCGTCCGTTCGCGCACGGTGGTGGGTTTGTTGGCGACGAATGCGGTGAGGGTCGGCACGTTCGGTGGCGGCGGGGTCTGCGGCGTGCCCAGGATACGCTCCATGATCCAGGCGCCGCGCAGCACCGGCGCAGTGCGATCAGGATTGGCCGTCGTCATGAGCACCGCGCCCTTACCCAGCAGACCGAAGCGATTCGGATCCGTCAGCGTGACGCGGCGGAACTCACCGCCCTTCACGTTCTGAATGCCATAGAGCAGCGCGAGTTCCTCGTTGAGGTAGGTATGGTCGGCGGTGAGCAAATCCACCACGCTGCGATCCGAGCGGAAAATGCTGTCGATGAACAGCTGCAGTTCCTTGCGGAACAGCGGCCGGGGGTCGTACTGGCCGCTGGCATAACTGAACTGCGCGCGCGCCGGGGAAATGGTGTCCATCTTCGCAATGTTGAGCCATTGGAAGGCGAAATCGTTGGTGAGTGAGACCGCACGCGGGTCGGCGAGCATGCGCCGCACCTGGGCCTTGAGCACCTCGGGATTCGAGAGCTGGTTCTTGGCTGCCAGATCCAGCAGTTCCTGATCAGGCAGGCTGCTCCACATGAAGAATGACATCCGCGAGGCGAGCTCGAAATCATTCAAGGTGCGCACGTGATCGCTCGCGGCTTCCACGCGATACAGGAAGTTCGGACTGGCGAGGACTGCGGACAGGGCACCGCGAATGCCGGTTTCAAAGGTTCCCGCCTGGCGGCCCTTCTCGTAGAAGGCCAGCAGCGGCTGCATGTCATCGTCCGTCAGCGGGCGGCGGAATGCGTGCTCGGCAAGGTTCGCAATGATTTTCTGCGCGCAGGGCTTTTCCTCGGCTTGGCTTGCCGGCGTGCAGATGAAGATCTTCGCGCGGCTCGGCGTCTCGCTCATGCCGGTGATCTTGATGGGCCCCTTGATCTGCAGGGCATGCACGGCATTCACGCGCTGTTGGCCGCCATCCAGAGTATTCGGCCGCACGCGCTCGTCGCTCTCGGCGTAGCTGCGCCGCAGGAAAGTGACCGCCAGTTTGTGCTGGCCCGCAGTGGCATGAAAGCGGATATCGCGCAGGCGGCTGTTGACGTGATACACGCCCGCATCCAGGTTCTGGTCGATGTCCTTGTAATCGTTCTCGCCGCCGACGTTGACGCGATGAATTTCCTTGCCGTCCAGCAGCACGATCACCGTGCTCACGAACTCCAGTTTCGGCACTTCGCGCGCCATCGCCATATCGCCGATGGTGAGAGAATATTCACCGTCAGCCGCGAACCAGTGCTCCGCGACCATTCCGCCGCGGGTGCCGAAGGGCATGCCATCCTCGTACTTCTCCTGGTCCCCCGTGCCCACGCCGGGGCGCGGATTCAGGGAAATGATCATGTTGGCGATGTTGCCGTACGTGGTGTCAATCGGCGCGGCCTTCGGGTCGCCGACGGCCTCCATGGCGAGCGCCCGCGCCGCAGCCACCGACTGATCCAGGAAGTTCGGCGTCACCCGCAGCAGATCAGCATCGGTATCGAAGCCGTCCTTGAGCGGATCCTCCGGCAGCCATGCCGCCGGATCCACATCCAGGCCGATCAGATCGTGGACGGCATTGGCATATTCGCGGCGGTTCAGGCGACGCAGCGGCACGCGGCCCGGATCAGGATGAGGGCTCGCAGCATCCAAAGTCGTCTCAAGATAGGAGATGAGGCTGCTGCGGGCAGCGGCGTCGGGCTTCTTGTGCCCCGGCGGGGGCATCATGCCGCCACGCAATTTGCGCACGGCCTGTTCCCAAATCTTGGCATCGGCGGGGACGGCATCATCGGCCATCGTGTCAAAGGCCACACCGCCGGCCCAGTCCTCGGTGTTGTGGCATTCGAAACAGAACGTCTGGACCGTTTTCCAGTTGGCGTGGGAGGCATCTGCGGGCGGGGCGGGCGCGTTGGCGGCCATCGCAGCCCCCCAGGAGATGCCGCAGGCTGCGATGAGGGTGGTCATTGAACGGCGCATTGAAAACACTCGCAAACTCCCTGGACACGGCCGCCTGAAACGGATATCGCCGAGTCTGCCAGTAGTATATCCAGCTATTTTTAACGTGCTGCCAAGAGTCACGAACTGCGGCCGCGCGTCACGAACGGCACCGCGCCGCATTTGAAGTCCAGCACGGCTGAATTATACCTAACGCGGCTGCCACTCTACCGTGCCGCTTAAGCTGGTTGATTTGACAACCTGGCCATCAGCCCGCCACGGACAAGCACATGATTCTAATTATGAAACCAGCCTTTCCGCAGATCGCGCACCCCAGCACTGCTAAAATCCCGCGCCGACCCGCTGCGCACCCAAAAGAAATACCTTGAATAACAGCCAGTTAGAGCATACCCCAGTCATGCAGCAATACCTGCGCCTGAAGGCGCAGTACCCCGATGCGCTGCTGTTCTACCGGATGGGGGACTTCTACGAGTTGTTCTTCGAGGACGCGCGTCGCGCTGCGGCGCTGCTCGACATTACCCTGACCGCGCGTGGCCAGTCGGCCGGACAGCCCATCCCCATGGCCGGAGTGCCGGCCCATGCCGCCGAAGGCTACCTCGCGCGGCTGGTGCGCAAGGGCGAAAGCGTCGCGGTCTGCGAACAGATGGGCGATCCGGCGAAGGCCAAGGGACCGGTGGACAGGCAGGTGGTGCGGGTCATTACACCCGGAACGGTCACCGATGCCGCGTTGCTCGATGAGCGGCGCGAGACCTTGCTCGCCGCCGTGATCCAGGAGGGTGAGAACTTCGGCCTGGCGTGGCTGGATCTGGCCGCCGGGCGCTTCACGCTACTGGAATCCTCTGGCACGCAAGCCCTCGCCGGCGAATTGGAGCGGCTGCGACCTGCGGAACTGCTGGTCAGCGAGAACGCGGCGCGCGAGGCGGTGGAGCGTCCCGGCACGGCGCTGCGCGCCCGGCCGCCCTGGCACTTCGAAGCCCAGACCTGCGCCCGCGCCCTCAATCAGCAGCTGGGCACCCGCGACCTGCAGGGGTTCGGGCTCGAGGCAAATGCGCTCGCCATCTGCGCCGCCGGCGCGTTGCTGCAGTATGTCGGTGAGACGCAGAAGGCCGCGGTGCCCCATATCCGCACCCTCAATGTGGAGCACCGTGGCGATGCGTTGATGCTCGATGCCGCGACGCGTCGCAACCTGGAATTGGATACCAGTCTGTCGGGCAACGCGGAAGCCACGCTCTTCGCGCTCATCGATCGGTGCGTCACAGCCATGGGCTCACGGCAACTGCGCCGCTGGTTGAATCGCACGCTCACCGATCACGGCCAATTGCGCCAGCGCTACCAGGCGGTCGCCGCGCTGATCGATCAGCGCCGCTTCGAATCCCTGCGCGACCCCCTCGCCGGCATCGGTGATGTGGAGCGCATCCTGTCGCGGGTCGCGTTGCGCTCGGCACGACCGCGGGATCTGGCGCAATTGCGCACGGCCGTCGCGTTGCTTCCGGAACTGGCGGCCGCTGCCGCGGCTCCCGCTGCCGACTCACCGCTGCTCGGTTCGCTTCTGGCGAGCACCGGGCAGCACGCTGATATCCACACCATGCTGGCGCTTGCCATCGCCTCCGACCCCCCGGCGCTGCTGCGTGAAGGCGATGTCATTGCCCCCGGCTTCGATGCGGAACTGGATGAGCTGCGGCACATCGCCACGAATACGGACGCCTTCCTGCTCGAACTGGAACAGCGTGAACGCGAACGTGCCGGCATCCCGGGCCTGAAACTGGGGTTCAACCGGGTGCAGGGCTTCTTCATCGAGGTGTCACGCAAGGATGCGCAGCGCGTCCCCACTGACTACGTTCGCCGCCAGACCGTGAAATCCGCCGAGCGCTTCATCACGACCGAATTGAAGGGCTTCGAAGACAAGGTACTGAGTGCCCGCGAACGCGCGCTCGCGCGCGAGCGCGAACTCTTCGATGCAGTGCTCACCCGGCTGATCGCGCAGCTCGGTGCGCTGCAGGCCACGGCCGCCGCGGTGTCGGAACTGGACGCCTTGGGAAGCCTCGCCGAACGTGCCTGCTCGCTGCAGTGGATCCAGCCGCAGCTCGTGAGCGAGCCGCGCTTGCATATCGAAGCCGGCCGGCACCCGGTGGTCGAGAAATTCCTGGGAAGTGGCACTTTCGTACCCAACGACCTGGACCTGGATGAGCGCCGGCGCATGCTGGTCATCACCGGCCCGAACATGGGGGGCAAATCCACATACATGCGCCAGACGGCGCTGATCGCGGTGCTCGCTCACATGGGCAGCTTCGTCCCCGCGGACCTCGCGATCATCGGCCCACTGGATCGGATCTTCACGCGCATCGGCGCGGCCGATGACCTCGCAGGCGGGCGTTCGACCTTCATGGTCGAAATGACCGAGGCGGCGAACATTCTCAACAACGCAACGGCGCGCAGCCTGATCCTGATGGACGAGATCGGCCGCGGCACCAGCACCTTCGACGGCCTGTCGCTGGCGTGGGCCATCGCGCGCCATATCGCGACCAAAACCCGCGCCATGACCCTGTTCGCGACGCATTACTTTGAATTGACGACGCTGGCAACGGAGCTGGAGGCCTGCGTGAACGTGCACCTGGATGCCACCGAGCACGCCGATGGCATTATTTTCCTGCACGCGGTCAAGGACGGACCGGCTGATCGCAGCTACGGACTGCAGGTCGCGCAATTGGCCGGTGTGCCACGCGAGGTCATCGCGCGGGCGCGGCAGTTTCTGCTGGGACTGGAAAATCAGCGCGACCGCGCGCGTCCACTCAGCCCGCAGGCTGAACTGCCGCTGCTGGACCCGCCACCGGCCCCCGCGGATGAGGCGGCGCTGGCGCTGCGCGCCGCACTCGCGCAGATCAATCCCGATGAATTGTCGCCGAAGGCGGCACTCGAGGCGCTGTACCGGTTGCGCGCGTTGTTGAAGAACTGACGCGCGCTACGCGCTCGGTGGCGGTGTGCGCACGCGGATATGCAGCTCGCGCAGCTGTTGTTCGCTGACCTCGGAAGGCGCATCCGTCATCTGATCCGCCGCGGTCTGGGTCTTGGGGAAGGCAATCACGTCGCGAATGCTGTCGGCACCGGCCATCAGCATCGCCAGGCGGTCGAGACCGAAGGCGATACCACCATGTGGCGGCGCGCCGAACTTCAGCGCATCCAGCAGGAAGCCGAACTTCTGCTGCGCGGCCTCGGCGTCGATCCCGAGCAGCGCAAACACCGCCGACTGCAGCTCCTGGCGATGGATTCGTACCGAGCCGCCGCCGATCTCGGAGCCATTCAATACCATGTCGTAGGCCTTCGCGAGCGCGGTACCCGGATCGGCAGCCAGTGCGACCGGGTCATCAATCAGGGGCGAGGTGAACGGATGGTGCATGGCCACCCAGCGTTTCGCATCGGCATCCCATTCAAACATCGGGAAGTCGACCACCCACAGCGGACGCCAGCCCGGCTCGACCAGCTTCAGGTCCTGCCCGACCTTCAGGCGCAGCGCCCCGATTGAATCATTGACCACCTTGGCGCTATCGGCGCCAAAGAAGATGAGGTCATTGTCAGCAGCGCCGGTACGCGCCAGGATGCCCGCCACGGCCGCATCGCTCAGGAACTTGATGATGGGTGACTGCAGTCCGTCACGGCCCTTCGCGATTTCGTTGACCTTCACGTACGCCAGGCCCTTGGCGCCATAGCGCGCCACGAAGCTGGTGTAGTCATCGATTTCCTTGCGCGTCAGCGCATTCCCGCCGGGCACGCGCAATGCCGCGACACGGCCGGCGGGATCATTCGCGGGGCCTGCGAACACCTTGAAGCTGCAGTCCTTGACCAGGTCCGCGACGTCCACCAGTTCCAGCGCAATCCGCAGGTCCGGCTTGTCGGAGGCGTAACGGCGCAGCGCCTCCGCGTAGGTCATGCGCGGTATCGGGTCGGGCAGTGCGATCTGCATCACCTCGGTGAACAGATGGCGCAGCAGGCCTTCCATCGAGACCATGATGTCGTCCTGCGTGAGGAACGATGTCTCGATGTCCAGCTGCGTGAATTCGGGCTGCCGGTCGGCGCGCAGGTCCTCATCGCGGAAGCAGCGCACGATCTGGTAATAGCGGTCGAAGCCCGCGACCATCAGCAATTGTTTGAAGATCTGCGGCGACTGCGGCAGCGCGAAGAACTTGCCCGCGTGTGTCCGGCTGGGCACGAGATAGTCACGCGCACCCTCGGGTGTGGACTTGCCCAGCACGGGGGTCTCAAGGTCGATATAGCCGTTGCCGTCCAGGTAGCTGCGCATGGCGCGCGTGATGTGATGCCGCTGGCGCAGGCGCCGGGTCATCACTTCGCGTCGCAGATCCAGGTAGCGGTACTTGAGACGCACTTCCTCGCTGACGTGCTCATCCAGCTGGAAGGGCAGCGGCTCGGAGCGGTTCAGCACCGTGAGCTCTCGCGCCAGCAGTTCGACCTGACCGGACTTGAGATTGGCATTGACGGTTCCGGCCGGGCGGGAGCGCACCTCGCCCCTCACCTGGATGACAAATTCACCACGCAGGCGCTCGGCGTCGCCGAAGACATCCTTGGAATCCGGATCAAAGACCACCTGCAGCAGGCCTTCGCGGTCACGCAGATCAACGAAAATCACCCCACCGTGATCGCGGCGCCGATGGACCCAGCCGGCGACGGTCACCTGCTGGGAGGTGAGCTTTTCGTCAACATTTCCGCAGTAATGAGTGCGCATAGGGCGGCGGATGTTACGGACCGACCGGCAAATGAGCAACCGGCGGGTCGGGCAGAACGACACCGCAGGTGACAATCATCTTCATGGCCGCGTCCACGGACATTTCCAGCTCGATCAACTGGGTTTGCGGCACCAGAATGATGAAGCCGGAAGTCGGATTGGGCGCGGTGGAGATAAAGACGCACCTGACGTGCTGGCCGGTGCGCCTGCTGACCTCGGCCACGTCCTCAGCGGTCACAAAACCGATGCTCCAGATTCCCGGTCGCGGATATTCCACCGCCACGACCTGCCGGAAGGAATTGCTGGACGACAGCACGCTCTCAGTAAAGCTCTTCACCCCACCATAGACCGAGCGCACCAGCGGAATGCGCTGCATCAGCTCCTCCCAGTAGCCGACCAGCTGGCGACCGATGAGGTTGGTGACGAGCAGCCCCGTCAGCAGCACCACGATGAACGCAAATACCACGCCCAGACCCGGCAGGTTGAACCCCAGCAGGGTTTGCGGCTGGTAGCGGGTAGGCAGCAGCACCAGGGTGCGATCCATCAGCGTCACGAAGAAGCTGATGACCCAGACGGTCGCGATGATCGGCAGCCACACCAGCACGCCTGCCACCAGCAGCCGGCGCAGACTCACGGGGCGCTTGCCGGTCTTTACGGCGCGCGGCTCATCGGCCACGACGTTCGCTGGCCTTGGCTTTGGCTTTGACCTTCGGGGCAGGCTTGCGCGCCGCCGCCTTCGCCACCGGGCGGGCCGCTGACCTGCCGGGTTTCGAGGCGGTCGACTTGCTGGCCGAGCGGCGCGCAGTGCCGCCCGCGCCGGAGTCGCTGGAGCCGGCTTTTTCGGCCGGCTTGGACTCCGATTTGCTGTCAACAGCCTTGACCTCGCCGCCTTTCGCATCCGGCGGGGGCGTTTCGCGTGGCTTGGCGTCCGCGCCTTCGTTGCCGTCACCCGCGAGGTTGCGCTTGGATTCCTTGTCGGACTTGAAATCGGTCTCGTACCAGCCGCCACCCTTGAGACGGAAAACCGGCGCCGAGATCAGCTTCTGGAGGGTGCTCTTGCCGCAGGACGGACATTTCCTCAGTGGCACGTCACTGATCTTCTGCATGACCTCGGTGTAGAACTTGCAGCTGGCGCACTCGTATTCGTAGAAGGGCATGGAGCTGAGTATACAGGCTATGCCGCCCGTTCGACCGACGGGGTGAAAGCCAAGCGGCCGTCACGGACGTTGACCTGGATGGTGTCGCCCGGCGCGAAATCGCCCCGCAGGATGTGCTGCGCCAGCGGATTCTCGATCTGCTGCTGGATGGCCCGCTTCAACGGCCTGGCGCCGTACACTGGATCGAAACCTGCCTCGCTCATGAGGTCGCGCGCAGCGTCGTCCAGCACGATGTCCAGATTGCGCTCCTGCAGCCGCTTGCGCAGGTACACCAGCTGGATATCGACGATCTTGCGGATCTGCTCGGTGCTCAGAGGGTGGAACACGACGATGTCATCAATCCGGTTGATGAACTCAGGCCGGAACGACTGCTGCACGATCTCCATGACCGCACTGCGCATGCGGGAGTAGTTCTTCTCCCCGGCGTACTCCTGGATGACCTGCGACCCCAGATTCGAGGTCATGATGATCACGGTGTTGCGGAAATCCACGGTGCGACCCTGCCCGTCGGTGAGCCGGCCGTCATCGAGCACCTGCAGCAACACATTGAATACGTCCGGGTGGGCCTTCTCGACCTCGTCGAGCAGGATCACGGCGTAGGGACGCCGCCGCACCGCCTCAGTCAGATAGCCGCCCTCCTCATAGCCGACATAGCCGGGAGGCGCGCCGATCAGGCGCGCGACCGAGTGCTTTTCCATGAACTCGGACATGTCGATGCGGATCATCGACTCTTCGGTATCAAACAGGAAATCAGCGAGTGCCTTGCACAGCTCGGTCTTGCCGACGCCCGTCGGCCCCAGGAACAGGAATGAGCCGTTGGGACGTCGCGGATCCGACAGTCCCGCGCGCGAGCGACGGATCGCATCCGAGACGATGCGCACCGCGTCGTCCTGGCCGACCACGCGTTGGTCGAGCGCGCTCTCCATGCGCAGCAATTTCTCCTTTTCGCCTTCGAGCATCTTGCTCACCGGGATACCGGTCCACTTGGAGACGACCTCGGCGATCTCCTCCTCGGTGACTTTATTGCGCACCAGCTGTGTGTCCTGGTTTTCCGCGGCCACGGCCTGGGCCAGGCGTTTCTCCAGCTCGGGCATGCGTCCATACTGCAGTTCAGCCATCTTGCCCAGGTCACCGGCACGGCGTGCGCCGTCGAGTTCGAGGCGCAGGCGCTCCATCTCCTCGCGGATGGTCGCGGCCCCCTGCAGCGCCGCTTTTTCAGACTTCCACACCTCTTCCATATCGGCGTATTCGCGCGACAGGACCTCAACGGTTTCATCGAGGATGCGCAGGCGTTTGCGTGAAGCTTCATCGGTCTCTTTCTTCAGCGCCTCACGCTCGATCTTCAGCTGGATCAGCCGCCGCTCGAGCCGGTCGAGCACTTCGGGCTTCGAGTCGATTTCCATGCGGATGCGCGCCGCGGCCTCATCGATCAGATCGATGGCCTTGTCGGGCAGCTGGCGGTCCGCAATATAGCGGTGCGACAAGGTGGCCGCCGCGACGATGGCCGGATCGGTGATGTCGACCCGGTGGTGCACTTCATAGCGCTGCTGCAGACCGCGCAGGATCGCAATGGTATCTTCGACCGAAGGTTCATTCACCATGACGCGCTGGAAGCGCCGTTCCAGGGCCGCGTCCTTTTCGATGTACTTGCGATATTCGTCGAGGGTCGTGGCGCCGATGCAGTGCAGCTCGCCGCGCGCGAGCGCGGGCTTGAGCATGTTGCCAGCGTCCATGGACCCTTCCGCACGGCCCGCGCCCACCACGGTATGCAATTCGTCGATGAACAGGATGACCTGGCCTTCCTGCTTCGCCAGATCGTTCAATACGCCCTTGAGCCGCTCTTCGAATTCGCCGCGGAATTTCGCACCTGCAATCAGCGCGCCCATGTCGAGCGCGAGGATGCGCCGGTTGCGCAGGCCCTCGGGAACTTCACCGTTGACGATGCGCTGTGCCAGGCCTTCGGCGATGGCGGTCTTGCCCACGCCGGGTTCACCGATCAGCACCGGATTGTTCTTGGTGCGGCGCTGCAGGACCTGGATGGTGCGGCGGATTTCATCATCGCGACCGATGACCGGATCGAGCTTGCCCGACTCGGCGCGGGCGGTGAGGTCCACGGTGTATTTGGCCAGCGCGCCGCGCTGCTCCTCGGCATTGGCGTCCTCGACCTTGTCACCGCCGCGCACGTCGGCAATCGCCTTCTCGACGGCGGCGCGGGTCAGGCCCGCATCCTTGAAGATGCGCGCCAGCTTGCCTTTATCCTCGAATCCGGCGAGGACGAACAGCTCACTGGCGATGAACTGGTCCTGGCGCTGCTGCGCGAGCTTGTCGGTCACATTGAGCAGGCGTTGCAAGTCATTCGAGATATGCACGTCCCCGGCCGTGCCCTGCACCGTCGGCAGCTGGTCGACGAGGGTGAGCAGGTCGGAACGCAGCTTATTGAGATTGGCGCCGGCCTTGAGCACCAGGGGACGCACGGTGCCGCCTTGCTGATCGAGCATCGCCAGCAGTACATGCGCCGGCTCGATCAGCTGCTGGTCACGGCCCACGGCCAGAGACTGGGCATCCCCCAGCGCCGCCTGAAACTTGCCCGTCAGCTTATCCATCCGCATGCGCCAACCCCTCGAACCTTCAAGTTAATCTGCCCCTGTTTGTGGGGATCCTGATGGACCGGTTCAAGCCTTCAGGTGAGCCATATCAGGGCGGCCATTCGACCCGTTTGCCCGTCGCGCCGATAGGAAAAGAAGTTCTCGGCGTCACCGAACGTACACCACCGCCCACCATGAATGGCCGTCACGCCGCAGGCCGCCAGGCGCAGGCGTGCGAGGGCGACCAGGTCGCACTGCCAGCGCCCGCGGGCGTTGGCGGTGAAGGCTGCCTGCACCTCGGCCGCGCGAGCGGCCCCCGCGGTACTGACGAAGGTGTCACGAACCTCGGACCCGACCTCGAAGTTCGCCGCGCCGATTCCGGGTCCGACCCAGGCCAGCAGCTCCCCCGGGGGCACCCGCAGGGCGGCAACGGTGCGCTCGAGCACCCCCGCTGCCAGGCCGCGCCACCCGGCGTGCGCCGCGCCGACCGCCGATCCGTCGCGGGCCGCGAACAGCACCGGCAGACAGTCCGCCACCTGAATGACGCAAACTCGGCCGGCCGCGGCGGTGACCGCCGCGTCAGCGGCGAGGTCGGGCGGCGGCTGGGCACCGAGCCGGATTACCTGATTGCCATGGACCTGCATGAGCCAGGCCGGGTCGGTCGGCAGATTGAGCGTGGCCGCAACGCGGCGGCGGTTTTCCGCGACGGCCTGGGGGGCGTCGGCCACGTGCGCGCCGACGTTCAGCGACGCATACGGGCCGACGCTGACCCCGCCGCGACGCAGGGTGAATACCGCTCGCACGCGGTGCGGGGCCGGCCAGTCCGGCCCCAGCCAGGAAGGCGCGGCGCAGGCCGGGCTAGCGCCGGACCCTGGCATGGGATGTCGCGTTGGCGTCGGCATGCGCGCGCTGGTCCGCCGCCAGCGCCGCGACCAGCTCCTGCATGTCAGGGGGGATGGGCGCGTCCCACGACAGCGTCGCCCCCGTGAGGGGGTGTGACAGGCTCAGCTGTGCGGCATGCAGGGCCTGGCGGCGGAAACCGTCGAGAGTCGCGCGCAGTGCATCCGAGGCACCGGCCGGGTAGCGGCGCCGGGCGCCATAGACCGGGTCGCCGACCACCGGGTGACCGATATGCGCCAGATGCACGCGGATCTGATGGGTACGGCCCGTTTCCAGCTGCGCCAGCACCTGGGTGTGCGCGCGGAAACGCTCGATGATGCGAAAATGCGTCACCGCCGCGCGCCCATCCGCGCGCACCGCCATTTTGGTTCGCGCGGAGCGGTGCCGGCCGATTGGCTCATCAACGGTGCGGCCCCCGGTCAGGACACCCAGACACACCGCTACGTAGCGGCGCTGGATTTCGTGGGCCGCCAGCGCCTCGACCAAGGTGCGGTGGGATTCGACCGTGCGCGCCACGACCATCAGGCCGCTCGTGTCCTTGTCCAGTCGATGGATCAATCCGGCCCGGGGCACCAGGGCCAGCCGCGGATCCAGGCCCAGCAAGGCATTCTGCAAGGTGTGCCCGGGATTGCCGGCGCCGGGGTGCACGACGAGGCCAGCCGGCTTGTTGATGATGCGCAGCGCCTCATCCTCGTACACGACCTGCACCGGCAGGGACTCGGCCGCCACCGCGGTTTCGGCCTCGATCTGCGCCTCGATGCGCACCTGCTCGCCGCCCAGCACCTTGTCCTTGGAGCGTGGCAGACCGCCATTGACGGTGACGGCGCCCGTCTCGATCCACCCCTGCAGCCGCTGGCGCGAGTACTGGGGAAACAGGCGCGCGAGGGCCTGGTCCAGGCGCAGCCCCGCCAACTCCTCGGAAATATCGATCTGGTGGCTACGGAACTCGACGGTCAAGCAACAGTCCTAGTGCTCATCGTGAATTGGCTATACTGCCGCCCTGCGGCCAGCCAGCCAGGCAAAACTAAAGGGGCCTTTTACAACATGTCTGCCAATGGCCTTGTCCGGGGTCCGGCCCGTGGCCTCATCCTCGCATTGTGCATCACTTCGGTCATCCTCACGGGATGTGAGTCCAGTCGCGAGCGCAAGTTGCTGAATTCCAATCCGGCCGCCATCTACAAGGTGGCGCATACGCGAATGGAAAGTGGTGATTACAAATCCGCCATCAAGCTGATGGAGGCGCTGACGGCCCGCTTCCCGTTCACCGAGCAGGCGCGCCAGTCGCATCTGGACCTGATCTACTGCTACTACAAGGATAATGAAGAGGAGTCGGCCACCGATGCCGCCGATACCTTCATCCGCGAGAATCCGATCAACGCGCGCGTCGACTACGCCTACTACGTCAAAGGATTGGTCGATTTCGAGCGTACGCCGAACCTGCTGGAGCGCGGGTTCCACGCGGATCTGACCAAGCGCCCGCCGTCCACGGCACGCAAATCCTTCGACTCGTTCCGTCACATCGTGCAGCAGTATCCGAAGAGCCCGTATGCCCACGACGCGCTCCAGCGCATGATTTATCTGCGCGATCGCCTGGCGGATTACGACGTGCACGTGGCGGATTACTACATGCGCCGCGGCGCCTACGTCGGGGCTTCGCAGCGGGCGGCGGCAACCATTCAGGAGTTCGACGGGGCACCGGCGACCCAGGATGCCCTGAAGATCCTGATTGCGGCGAATGAGCGTCTCGGCATGACCGACAAGGCCGACACGGCGCGCAAGGTCTATAACGAAAACTTCAGCGGCAAGACGCCGAACCTCAACGCGGAAAAGGACCGCCACTGGTGGCAGTTCTGGAAGTGAGTCAGCGCCGGTAGCCGTTCGTGATCGGATAGCGCCAGTCGCGGCCAAAGGCGCGGCGGCTGACCCGTACACCGGGCGGTGCCTGGCGGCGCTTGTATTCGTTGCGTTTGACCAGGTCCAGCACCCGCCCGATCGTCGCCCGGTCGAAACCGCGCGCCTGGATCTGATCCACCGACAGGTCCTCCTCGATGAAGGCCTCGAGGATGGCGTCCAGCACTTCGTATGGTGGCAGCGAATCCGAGTCCTTCTGATCGGGGCGCAATTCGGCTGAGGGTGGCCGGTCGATCACGCGCTGCGGGATGACCTCACCGTTGCGATTGCAGTACGCCGCGAGGCGGTACACGAGCATCTTGCTGCAGTCCTTGATGGGCGCAAAGCCGCCTGCCATATCGCCGTACAAGGTCGCATAGCCGACGGCCATTTCGCTTTTGTTGCCCGTGGTCAGCAGCATGCGGCCCGTCTTGTTCGAGATGCCCATGAGCAGCAGCATCCGGCAGCGCGACTGGATGTTCTCTTCGGTGGTATCGGGCTGCCGGCCCGCGAACTCGCCGCCGAGGGCCGCGAGTGTCGCCTCAAACATGCCTTCGATCGGAATCACGCTGTAATGCACGCCCATGCCCCGTGCCTGCGCCTGGGCATCATCGAGACTCATTTGCGCCGTGTAACGCGAAGGCATCATGACCGCATGAATGCGCTGCGGGCCGAGGGCGTCGGCGGCAATGGCCAGCGTCAGTGCCGAATCCACGCCGCCCGACAGGCCCATGACGACGCCGGGGAAACCGTGCTTGGTGACGTAGTCGCGCACCCCCAGCACCAGCGCGTGATACACGGTGGCGACATCCGAGAGTTCCGGCGCGACGCTGGCCGGCACTGGGACCACGCGCCCGCCGGCACGCACGAACTCGACTAGGTACGTGCCGGCCGTGAAGCCCGCCGCGCGCATGACGACCGTGCCGTTGGCGTCCATGACAAATGAATTGCCGTCGAACACCAGCTCATCCTGACCGCCGACCATGTTCACGTAGGCCACCGGCAGCTTCACCTCCGCGATGCGCTCGCGGGTGACGCGCTCGCGCTCGCTTTGCTTATGCACTTCGAACGGCGAGGCATTGACGATGATGAGTAGCTCGGCGCCGGCACCGCGTGCCTGGCGCGCGGCGTCGCACTCCCAGATGTCTTCGCACACCAGCAGGCCGATGCGAAAGCCACGATGCTCGAACACCGTCGCATCGCTCCCCGCCCGAAAGTAGCGCTTCTCGTCGAAGACCTTGTAGTTCGGCAGTTCGCGCTTGCGATGATTCGCAACGAGCGCGCCATCACACAGCAGCGCGGCTGAATTGAAAATGTCGTGGCCGACGTATTCCGGGTAACCCACGATCACGCCCGGGCCGCGAACGGTATCGCGCACCGTGGCGAGCGCCCGCTCGATTGCCTGACGGAAACCGCCATGAAACAGCAGATCCTCGGGCGGATAGCCCGACAGGGCCAGCTCCGGAAACACCAGCAGGTCCGGTTTCATATCGGCGTTGGCGCGGTCGACCGCGTCGATGACGCGCACCGCATTGCCCTGGGCGTCGCCGACCAGGAAGTTCAGCTGCGCCAGTCCGATACGCAGCCGTTCATCAGTGCTCATGACACGCTTACCGACCGCGGCGGCCACCCTTGCGGGCAGTCTTGCGGGATGCCTTGGATTTGGATTTGGCGGCACGCTGCGCCGGCTTCGTCCTGGACTTTCTGGCTGTCTTGGCTTTGGGTGCCCGGCGCTTGACCGACTTGCGTTTGGTCGCGTGTGGCCGCGTGGGCGCAGACTGCGCAGCCTTGGCGGCGTTGAGGCGTTCGGTGCCGCGCGCCAGCACCGGCGGCAGTCCGCCGGTCGGCTTGCGGCGCCGCGGACGGGTCTTGAGCAGTTCGGCCATGGCCGATCCGAGTTGCGCCGGTGATTTCACGGTGCGCACGCCAGCCGCCTCCAGGGCCGCGAAC
Source organism: Steroidobacteraceae bacterium (assembly GCA_036267975.1). Lineage (GTDB taxonomy): Bacteria > Pseudomonadota > Gammaproteobacteria > Steroidobacterales > Steroidobacteraceae > DAIDKA01. The sequence goes on from DATAVA010000028.1 coordinate 58,084, forward strand.
TTGTCGGCCGCAGTGCCTTTGCCACCCGCGACGATTGCGCCGGCATGCCCCATGCGCTTGCCCGGCGGGGCCGTGACACCCGCGATGTAGGCCACGACGGGTTTGGTCACGAAGCGCCGGATGAACGCCGCACCGGCCTCCTCGTCGCTGCCACCGATCTCACCGACCATGATGATGCCCTCGGTGCGCGGGTCGCGTTCGAACAGCTCCAGCACATCGACGAAATTCATGCCGCGCACCGGGTCGCCACCGATACCGACGCAGGTGCTCTGGCCGAGTCCTTCGCGAGTGGTCTGAAAGACGGCCTCATAGGTCAGCGTACCCGAGCGCGACACGATGCCAACCGCGCCTTTTTGATGGATGAAACCCGGCATGATGCCGATCTTGCACTCATCGGGGGTGATGACACCGGGACAGTTCGGACCGACCAGCCGCGTCAGGGTGCCGGCAAGACCGGCCTTCACGCGCACCATGTCGTTCACGGGAATGCCCTCGGTGATGCAGACTACCAGCTCGATGCCCGCATCCGCGGCCTCGAGAATGGCATCGGCCGCGAACGGCGCCGGCACATAAATCATGCTCACGGTGGCGGCCGTGGCGCGCACGGCCTCCTCCACCGTGTTGAACACGGGCTGACCCAGATGCGTCGTGCCGCCGCGTCCCGGCGTGGTGCCGCCGACCAGCTTCGTGCCGTAGGCGAGGCATTGTTCGGAATGGAATGTGCCCTGCTTGCCGGTGAAGCCCTGACAGATCACGCGGGTGTTCTTGTCGATAAGAATGCTCATCAGATATTCAACCTTTCTTGGCCAGCGACACGGCCTTGCGCGCCGCATCGGTCAGGTCCCCTGCCGGGGTGATCGTCAACCCGCTCTTGGCGAGCATCGCGCGCGCCTGCGGCGCATTGGTGCCTTCGAGTCGCACCACCACGGGCACCTTCACGCCGACGTGCTTGACGGCATTGATCACACCCTCGGCAATCAGGTCGCAACGCACGATTCCGCCGAAGATATTGACCAGGATGGCCTGCACGTTGGGATTCGACAGAATCAGCTGAAATGCCGCCGTGACGCGCTCGCTGGTCGCACCGCCCCCCACGTCCAGGAAATTGGCAGGCTTGCCCCCGTGCAGCTTGATGAGGTCCATGGTCGCCATCGCGAGGCCCGCGCCGTTGACCATGCAGGCGATGTTGCCGTCGAGGGACACGTAGTTCAGGTCATGCTCGGCGGCACGGCGCTCCATGGGATCTTCCTGCGCGGCATCGCGGATCGCGGCCAGTTGCGGCTGGCGGAACAGGGCGTTGTCGTCGATGTTGATTTTCGCATCCAGGGCCATCAGGTCACCTGCCTGGGTGACGATCAGTGGATTGATTTCGACCAAGCTCGCATCGCGCTCCACATACAGCTGATACAGCGCAACCGCGATTTTCTGGAAGGCCGCGATCTGCGGGCCTGCGAAGCCCAGCGCGAAAGCGAGTTGGCGGCATTGGTAAGGCTGCAGGCCTGCGGCGGGATGCACGCTGACGGACACGATCTTTTCCGGTGTGTGCGCCGCAACCTCTTCGATATCCATGCCACCGGCAACCGAAGCGATCAATGCGATACGGCCCTTGTCGCGGTTCAGGGTCAGGGACAAATACACTTCGCGGGCGATCTGCGAGCCGGATTCAACGTACACCTTGTCGATCGGCAGGCCTTCGGCGCCGGTCTGAGCCGTCACCAGGCGCCGCCCCAGCATGCCCGCGGCGGCAGCCCGCACGGCCTCCAGGTCGCGCACCACCTTGACGCCACCGGCCTTGCCGCGACCGCCGGCGTGGACCTGTGCTTTCACGACCCAGACCGGGCCGCCCAGTGACCGGGCCGCGGCCACGGCCTCTTCGGGACTGCCGGCGACGTGACCGGCTGGCACCGGAATGCCAAAGCTGCGAAAGACGTCCTTCGCCTGATACTCGTGCAAGTTCATGCTGGAGGCTGACCTCTAAGGGATGGGGAATCTTGTTATTGTGCCAAAGATGCTAAAGTCGCGCCCGCGCATGATTCCGGATGCCATCCCGAACCCGACGCCGGTGCCCAGTGATCTGGCGTGGCGCGTCATCGGTCTGACCAACCTTTATCGGCTGCTCCTGCCCCCGGTTTTGCTGATTCTCCAGGGACTTGCCAGTCCTGGCATCCTCGCGCCCGCTCCCGAACCGCGGTTATTCCAGGTGGTCTGCTATGGCTACCTGGTGGCCGGACTGTTGCTGATCCTGGCGCGCCGGATCCCGCGCCCGCGGCTGCGCATCCTCGCGCTCGTGAACGCCACCGTCGATACCGTGGCGATCTCATTCATTCTGTACACCTGCGGCGGTGTCGGCAGTGGCTTGGGCATATTGCTGGTGCTGCCGGTGGGTGCGATGGCGCTGCTCGGACGCACCAAGGATGCCTTTCTGGTGCCCGCCATCGCCACGCTCGGGTTACTGGCGCAACAGATCGCGGCCAACCTGGTCGGCTTCGCGCCACCCACCGATTTCACGACCGCCGGCATGCTCGGTGTGGTGCTGTTCGTCATCGGACTGTCCGTGTGGCCGATCGCCGACCGCCTGCGCGAGAGCGAAGCGCTCGTCCGGCGCCAGGAAGTCGACCTCGCGAACCTCGAGCAGTTGTCCCATTACATCGTCCAGCACCTGCGCGAGAGCATCCTGGTGGTGGATACCGGGGACCAGATCCGCCTGATCAACGAATCTGCGGCGAGCCTGCTCAACGCGGCGCAGGCCTTTCCAGGCGCGCTGCTGGGGGAAGCTTCTCCGCGCCTGCTCTACCTTCTGGAAACCTGGCGCCAGCGCACCAATGGGGTGAATGCCGGCGCCGAAACCCTCGTCAGCGCCGATGGCGCGCGGATGCTGCGGCCCCACTTCGCGGCGCTGGGCAATGCCGAGCCCGCCGCCGTGCTGGTGTTCCTCGAGGACATGAGTCTGATCGCCGAGAAGGCGCAACAGCTGAAGCTTGCCGCCCTCGGCCGCCTCAGCGCGAGCATCGCCCATGAGATCCGCAACCCGGTCGGCGCCATGAGCCATGCGGGTCAGTTATTGAGCGAGTCCCCCCAGCTGACGCCGGAGGATCACCGGCTTACCGACATCATTACCAAGAACGCGGAACGCGTCAGCGGCATCATCAACAATGTCCTGCAGCTGTCACGGCGCGAAGCAACTCAGGTGGAGAGCTTCGAGCTGGCGAGCTGGATCGAGGATTTCCGCAACGAGTTCTGCGAAACGATGCAGTGGCGTCCGGATCAACTGGTCAGTATCAACGTCGGAACCAGCGCCTCGCTCTCGGGGTCCTATCCCGCACTGGCGCTGCGCGAGAACCGTGACGGCCACGGCCAGCCGTCACCGTCGGGGCTGGAGGTCACCGCCGACCCGACCCAGTTGCGCCAGGTGGTCTGGAACCTGTGTGACAACGCCATCAAGTATGGTCTGCGCAATCGCGTTACAGATGTCATTGAGATCCGCTACGGTCGACTCAAACCCGCGGCGCGGCCCTTCCTGGAGGTAGCCGATCGCGGCGCGGGCGTGCGCACCGAGGATGCGGAACGCATTTTCGAACCCTTTTTCAGTGGTGAACATCAAGGCTCGGGGCTCGGTCTGTTCCTGGCGCGGGAGTTGGCGCAGACCAGTGGCGCAACCTTGTTGTATGAACCGCGGCCCGGCGGTGGCAGTATTTTCCGCCTGGTGTTCGCTGATCCGCGCCGCTGGGCGGTACGATAGGAAAATATGCCGAAGCCCGTTGTATTGATCGTTGATGATGAGCCGGACCTGCTCGAGCTCGTCAGCCTGACACTGGGCCGGATGAGCCTGGAAACCCGTACCGCTGCGGATCTTGCCACGGCGCGCGGCCTGCTCGCGACGCAGCATTTTGATCTGTGCCTGACCGACATGCGTCTGCCGGACGGTGACGGATTGGATCTGGTCGCGTGGATCCAGGCCAACTGTGCCGCGACGCCGGTCGCCGTCATCACCGCACATGGCAACGTCGAATCGGCGGTGCGCGCCCTGAAAGTCGGCGCCTTTGATTTCGTTTCAAAGCCCCTGGACCTGGGTGTCCTGCGCAAGCTGGTGGGTACCGCCATCCGTCTGGGCGCGCTGGCCGATGGCACTCAGACGCATCGTGGTCCGGTGCTGCTCGGCAGCTCCCCCGGCATGCAGCAGGTGCGCGAGATGATTGGCCGCGTGGCGCGCAGCCAGGCTCCGGTCTACATCTACGGTGAATCCGGGACCGGCAAGGAGTTGGTGGCGCGGCTCATCCATCAAAGTGGTGCCCGCGCCGATGCGCCGTTCGTACCCGTCAACTGTGGCGCGATCCCGACCGAGCTGATGGAAAGTGAGCTGTTCGGTCACAAACGCGGCAGTTTCACCGGAGCGGTCGCCGACAAGAAGGGGCTGATCCAAAGCGCCGAAGGCGGCACTTTGTTCCTGGACGAGGTTGCCGATCTGCCGCTGCACATGCAGGTCAAACTGCTGCGCGTGCTGCAGGAGAAAACCATCCGCCCGGTGGGCGAGTCGCGCGAGGAGCGGGTCGACGTGCGCATCCTCTCGGCCACCCACCGCAACCTCGCCGATCTGGTCGCGACCGGCCGCTTCCGCGAAGATCTGTTCTACCGCATTAACGTCATTGAGCTGCGCGTACCGCCCCTGCGCGAGCGCAGCGGCGACATCCCTGATCTCGCCAACGCCATCCTGGAGCGCATGTGCCGGCGCATGAAACGCGAGGTGCCGGCCATCAGCCAGGAGGCGATGCAGGCACTGCAGACTTATGCCTTTCCCGGAAACGTGCGCGAGCTGGAGAACATCATCGAGCGGGCCCTGACGCTCACCACCTCCGGCCTCATCACGCTCGAACAGATCAAGCTGCGCCCGGCGGCGCTCTTCACGGTACCCGGCAGCGGCGCGGATTTTGCGGCGACGACCCATCCGGCGCCGGCGGTTGCGGCCTTCGCCGCGCCCGGATCAGGCGTGGGCAATCTCGCCGGCGCACAGCATGCCCTCGGTGAGCAGCTCGAAGATATCGAGCGCGCCGCGATCATCAAGGCGTTGGAGCAAACCCGCTACAACAAGACCGCCGCCGCAAAGCTGCTCGGCATGACCTTTCGCGCGCTGCGGTATCGCATCAAGAAACTGGGAATAGAATGAGCCCCATCCAATGATGAACAAAGGCCGCGTAGCCGCCGTTTTACTTCGCCATGAAGATTGACGAGGCTCCTCCAGATGCCCTTGGGCTCCTGCCTTAGCATTAGTCGCCGCGAGCACCCATCTGTATAGCCGCCCAGGGCGCGACATCAGCCGGGGGACGAATCAGCAAGAATCAGGTTCAGCAGGAACGAACTGAAGATAACACTGAGTCCCAGCACGAACGCAGTGGCGGCGACGAAGGCCAGATGCACCGTCGCATCCATGGGCAGCGTGTGTTGCGAGAGCCATCTCGACGCGATCGCTGCGTCGCAGACAAACCCGCCGACGGCCAGGGCTGATCCGATGATCACACTCGTTTCCAGGGCGTAGCGCTTCCGCATCACATTGACAGTATGGCTGATGATGCCTTCGTAGCGTTGCGCCATGACCGCCTTGGCAACGACGCCGAGATTCAGGATATTGAATCCCGCTAGCGTGAGCATGCACCCGAGCGCCAGAAAGTGGATGCCGAAATACTGTCCCGCAAGAACAACGGGACCGCGCAGCAGTATTGCCTCGAGCATCAAGCCGATGGCCAACAGGATGAAGCCAGGCGTCAAATACAGGTGATCGGGAGCATAGGTCAGGATGAAACGCAGATGGCGCCATCCGTCACGGAATGAGCGCAGATGAGGGGGACGATTGCGTTTGTCGGGATACAGCACGATTGGCACTTCGGCAATTCGCAACCGCTGATGGGCCGCATTGGCGACCATTTCCGTGGCGAACTCCATGCCAGAAGTGCGCAGCTGCATGCGGTCGAACGCGTTGCGCGTGAACGCGCGCATGCCGCAATGGAAATCGCCGATCGGCACACGGAAGGCAGTGCGCGCAATCAGCGACAGTATGGGGTTTCCGAGATAACGATGCAGCCTGGGCATCGCACCTGTCATGATGCCGCCCTTGAACCGATTGCCCATCACCAGATCAAACCCTTCCTGCACCTTGCGCACCAACGGGGCGATGGCGGACCAATCGTAGGAATCATCGGCATCCGCCATGACGATGATTTCGCCTCTCGATTCAAGAATTCCCGTGCGCAGGGCCGCGCCATATCCTTTGGTCTGCTCGTGAACGACACGCGCGCCGAGATTGCGGGCAATATTCGCCGACTGGTCGGTCGACCCATTGTCGGCAACAATCACTTCGCCGGCCACTCCCAGTTCGGCAAAACTGCGAAACGCCTTTTCTATGCAAAGGCCCAGCGTTTCCTGCTCGTTAAGGCAGGGCATAACCGCAGAAACGACAATGCCGCCGCAGACGCCCGCGCTGAGGCCGCCGTGCGTGACCGGCGCAGTGTATCGTTCAGAAGTGGGCTGCTGGGGGGTAAGCACTGGATCAACTATGCCACAGGGTGTCGGAATACTCACAGTACGCCCGCTAACCGCGCACGTATGCGGGGTACCATGCGGTCGAGAATCCGCGAATCGCGCAAGTAGCGATGGATGCCGAATGGCCCAAGTCGCAGCACCTGCAACCCGGCACGCAGCAGCTTCCGCCGGTCGCCCGCAGCAGCCGACGCCAACGCGGAATTGACGACGACCGACACGCGCGCAGCACGCTCGACGTCACGAGAGCCGCGGTCAAGTATGGCCAGATGGCGGGAGAGCACGATATTCATCTGGTCCGCAAAATCCGTGGCTTGCCGACTTCCAGTCACGGTGAGAGCACCGCCGTGAATCCGGAAGCCAACAGTAGGCAAATCGTGATAACGGACCGGCCCCAACGCAGCAAGTTTGAGCCACACGTCCCAGTCCGCCGTGTACCACAACTCCTCGTCCACGCCACCGCGTCCCAACCATGCATCCTTGCGGAAAATCGGTGCCGGGGCAGCGATAAAGTTCTGGACCAGCAATCGCTCGATCACCAGATTTGAGGGGAGCGCGGCCTCCGCAAGCAACGGACAGCGCCATACGCCCAATTTCCGGCCGTGCTTATCAATAATGAGACTTGATGCAAGATGCAGCGCAGCCTGCGGGTCAGCTTCGATCCAGGCCCGAGCAGCGGAGGCTCGTCCCGGAAGCCACACGTCATCCACCCCGAGCCAGCAAACGTGATTCGACTCGGCCATTTCCACGCCAAAATTTGTCTTGGCTTGCCAGGACTTCAGATCGACTCGCTTGAAGACGCGCAGACGCAGGCTACCCATGAAGCGTTCTGCAATATCCAGTGTCGCGGGCGTGGGGCTACCATCGACCAGCAGGACCTCGATACCGTGGGACGCCGCGCAGACAAGGGACTGGAGCGCAATTTCGATCCAGCGCTCACCGCAGTAGGACGGAATCACAACGCTAAGCCAAGGCGCGGTGGTGTCGCGATTCACGTGCGTCTGTCCTGTATCAATGTAGGTACGATTTTATCAATCGCGATCACGGCTCAACAAAAACGGCGGTTAACCCGGAACCCGATCCTCGCTCGGATTCGGGGCACTTTCCACGGACCAACTCGCAAGCGCATGCCCGGCCGTGTCTCACTATTCCCGATCGTGTCACACTTCACGCACAATCGGCAGACTCAAGACCGGAGAGGCGTGCTGCCGGCCGTGCTCAGTACGACGCCTATTTGGCCGACCGCGCCCGCCGGTCAACGCTTGCGAACGAGTGGACGTATTCACGAGATCACTGAGGCGGATCCACTCTGACGGCGCCTGCACTGTCCGGCTACTGGGATCCGCGCTCAAACCACTTGATGCGAAAACTAACTCGTCGGTGTAGAAGGAATGTTATCGGCGCCAACAGGATCGAAAGAATCACCACTGCAAGTACGTACTGCAAGTGCAGTACTTCGACACAGAATGTGGTCAGCAATAGACTCATCACCAGCTGAAATATCCCGACGCAAACATACCGACCAAGATCCGCCCGCTTCGATTGCCTTCGCAGCTGAAACGTCCAGAACCGGTTCAGACAGAAACTGATGAAAGTGACGACGAGAAAGCAGGCGATAATTGAAACCTGATAGGGTAATCCGAGTCGCTGTGTCAGAAGGATGATGATCACGGTGTTCAAGGCAACCGAGAGCGTGCCGGTTGCGATAAATTTCATTACTTCAACCAGCCGGGATGTGAAAAACTGCCGGTCATAGCATTCATTTGGCATGAATCCGAGCCTACCATAGGACCCGTGTCGCACCGCGGTGGTCCGAACCTGTGGCGTTTCAAAGAACAATCAGCTACGTGCATCGAGAAGGCAATGCGAAGTTTCGGCACACTCAGCCGTCCACGGCGAATCGGTTGTGGCAGAAAATGGATCTAGACTGGGGACAGATCCGTCGAAATCGCGCTGGGCCTTGGCGCCAGAGTGGTCCACGCGGAAACGAAGAATATGGCGCGGCGCGGCACCGAGGAATCACCGAATCCGCTGACGAGATTATCGTCATGGCCGACACTGATAATTCTCACGATCGGTCGGGCATAACCCCTCTGGCACCCAAGATCCAGGACGGATGTGGCCTCGTGATGAGTATCGGTTCCACGGCGGAATAATTGGCGGCGCCATGCCGAAGCTGCGTCGCTATCTGGGAATCCCGCTGCTATCCTTGATTGCACGGGTGGCATTCCGGGTTGGTGCCGACTCACCGGCTGAATAAATGAAAGACATCGTAGCAAATCGCCAGCGGATCCCGTTAGCGAGCAAATTTCGCCTCGCGTGGCTGGTGCTGCGCGAAAACGGTCCGCTTTGGAGTTCACTGCTGCTGTCGTATTACCTGGCGAGCCTCCTGGCGCACCACGCGTTTTCCAGAATGGCGCGGCTCAGAAGGGCCAGGCATCTCCCGGGGCTCAACAGCGGGGCACTGAACAAGGCAATCTGGGAGGCTTGGGACTGGGCGGCTGGTGGCGACGAGTGGGGCGAATCCGAGGCGTGGAAGCAATCCCTGATCAGAAACGTCCTGGATCGGGAGATTCCACGCGAATGCTCAATACTGGAAATCGGGCCCGGCGCCGGTCGTTGGACCAGCGCCCTGCTCGATCACGCCCGCATATATATCGGCGTCGACATCTCCTCATCCTGCGTGACACATTGTCGCGAGCGCTTTGCGCGAATCGGTCGAGCAAGTTTCGTCCTGGGTTCCGGGCGCGACCTGACGCAAATTCAGGGCAACTCGATTGATGCGATCTGGAGCTTCGACGTCTTCGTGCATATCAATAAGGCGGACGTTGCCGCATATGCGGGGGAATTCCTGCGCGTGCTGCGGCCCGGCGGCATCGCTGTGATCCATCACGGCACCGTTGGTGGAGCGCAGGGCGGCTGGAGAAGTGATCTGACCGGCGACGATTTTGTGGCAATTCTGACGCAAAACCACTTCCAGATTGTGAAAGTTCTCGATCGATGGACGGATGGTGAACAGACCTATCCTATGGCCTATGGCGACTCAATCACCGTGTTCGCGGCGCCAATTGACCGTGCTGAGTAATTTGCCGTGGTGCGCGCCGCCGGCCCGCGACGGGAAGCGGCGACCTGTGTTTACGCAACAGTTGCACGCCGTCTTGGACAGGCATATCGGAACACCGGACAACTTCTCTAAACAAATTGGGCGTGTTGCTCGCATTTCGATTACGGTAAACTCCGCGCTTGCTTCGACGGCCAGCGCGGACTATTGCGGGTGGCAAGGGAACCTTTGAGTTTGGGGCCTGTGGATATTCACCGATATTTTCGCAAGTCCCCGATCATCGACCGGGCATTGCCGAAGCTGCACGTAAAAATGACGGGCTGTTTCTAACATGAGAATAGGTCCTCTGGTTCGAAGAGCATTCGGACGTTATGAAAGGCAAATAAGCAATGCCTATCGTTCCATTTACGTGGACCTGGACTCGTTCGTTGACCTCATCCGCAAATGGGAACCAAGTGCAGTCAGAATTCTCGAGGTGGGCTGCGGGGAGGGGACTGTCACCGAGAAGCTGAGCATTGCATATCCCCACGCCAGGATCACGGCCATCGATATCACGCCGCGAGTGGGCCGCTTATATGCTGGCTCTCTCGATCTGGTTCAATTCATTCAGTGCAATGTTCAAAGCATTGCCGAGCTGCAAGCGGGCCAGTTCGATCTTGTGGTTCTTAGCGATGTATTGCATCACGTGCCGAAGGAATTCAGGCAAGGATTGTTCGATGCGATCCGCATTGCTTTAGCTCCAAGTGGCTCATTCATATTCAAAGACTGGCAGCGCAACTACTTGCCGATACATTGGCTTTGCCATGCATCAGACCGCTGGCTCACCGGAGATCGGATTAGCTTTTTGACTCGAAAAGAAATGCGCGAACATCTCGCACTCACTTTCGGTGAGGCGGCGCTAATCAAGGAAGACAGGGTGCCGCCATGGTGGAATAATATCGCGATCCTGATTCGGCCTGCGCACTAGAGCTTTCCGGCTGTCTTACGACGAGTACCTGGAGGCCGCAATTCCCTTGCAAACGGCCTTATGCGACAAACCACTCGCGGCGCGGCTCACCAAGGAAAACCCCGCCATCGCACAGGCTCATTGCCGCCTACGCGTCCGCTCATCCGGGCCCCACCACGCAGGACGAAACTTGCGTTTCAAACCGCGCCGTCCATCTCCGAGTCGAGCCGTCGAGTCTGGGCCAATACCCCTCCCAGCATATGCCCCGCCCGTCCCGACACGGACGTGCGGCGCGTCACACCCGCCGGGGACACGGATCGAACATAATGCCAGCTGAAGCAAAAATGCAATATTGTTCGGAATCAGGAGCCTGAGATCCGTGTTGACTGACTCGCCCGTGGTGAGCTCCACCGGCCCGCGCATTCTATTCCTGGTCGGCGCGATCGTGACCGCCGCGATTCTCCTGTGGATGCACCAGATGCGCCTGAGCGGGGATCTACACGGGCTGACCACCATATTCTTCGTTCTGTTCGCGTTCGGTGATTACGGCGCCACCGTTTGTATGCTCCTGATCCTGGTGCTGGCGGTCTTTATTCCCGTACAGGCGCCGGCCCGCGCGATCTTCCGCTGGGCCGGTGAAAATCCCGTACTCATCGCGGTGATCAGCCTGATCGTGCTGTGCGGGGGCGCTCTGGGGGTCTATCACAACCATCCGCTGTCAATGGACGAATACGCCGCATACTTCCAGAGCCGGGTCTTTGCCGCTGGGCACCTCAGCGGCCAGTTTCCCTTGCCTCAGATGGACTGGCTGATCCCGCCAGGCTTCCAGGATTTCTTCCTCAACGTCTCCCATGCCACGGGCCACGTTGCGTCGTCTTACTGGCCAGCACATGCCCTGATCATGACGCCGTTCACATTCGTTGGCATTCCCTGGGCGTGCAATCCAGTGGTATCCGCGCTGACACTGCTCGTCATCCATCGCCTGGCGCTGCGAATATTCCAGGACACTGAAGCTGCCGGACTAGCGCTGTTGCTGACGGCGGCTTCGCCGGTATTTTTCGGCATCGGGATTTCCTACTATTCGATGCCCTCTCACCTCCTCGCCAACTGCCTCTACGCGCTGCTGCTGATCCGGCCGACGCCCTCCAGGGCTTTCGCGGCGGGAATCGTGGGTTCGATCGCACTGACGCTGCACAATCCAGTTCCCCACATGCTGTTCGCTGCACCTTGGCTGGTCTGGATCGCCACACGCCCGGGCGGCATCCGGCTCCTTGTCTCGCTGTGCGCGGGCTACCTGCCCCTGTGCGGCCTGCTGGGCATCGGCTGGTTCGAGTTCTCCAACCACCTTCGAGCCGAGGGACAGCAGCTTTTGACTGCAAAGGCCGACGCGGCGGATCGATTCAAAGATTTGTTAGGAGTATTCAGTCTGCCCACCGCCACGGTGCTTCTCTCGCGGCTGATTGCCTTGGCTAAGATCTGGGTGTGGGCAGTGCCGGGGCTATTGCTCCTTGCTTGCAGCGGTGCAGTCAGGGGGCGCCGGAACATCACCTGCGTGTTATTTGCAGCATCGGCACTGACGACTCTGATCGGATATCTCTTCTTTCCACAGGATCAAGGCCATGGCTGGGGCTACCGGTATTTCCACTCAGCCTGGATGGCGCTTCCCTTGCTGGCGACAGCAGCGATCTACAGCCCCGCAGTATTTCGCGATACGCCGGTCGATTCCACCACGACGCACACAGGGATCTTCAAGGATCAGGCCACGAAATCCTACGTCGTCGTTTGCATCCTGCTGACGCTCGTTTTCGGCGTCGGCTTGCGCGCGTGGCAGATGCAGGCTTTTATGGCTGATGACTTGGCGCAGCTGCCACATTACCGCGGCAGCGGCCGGCATATTGTCTTCATCGACATCACTTTGTCGTTCTACGGAGGGGATCTGGTGCAGAACGACCCATGGTTGCGAGGCAATGAGATCCGCATGTTCAGCCATGGGGTCGCCGAGGACAAGAAAATGATGTCCCAGTACTATCCAACGTGGCATCGCGTCTTTGCGGATCATTTCGGCACGGTATGGTCGGAAGCCAATTGAAAATTCCTCCTCTTTCGGCCGTGACGGCCGGCGCGCAGCGCTGGACCATGGTGGCACTCGCATGCCTGAGCGTCGCCTTCTGGATGCTCATCCATCCGTATCGCGGCTTGGAACATGATTCAGTGCTCTACACCGTACTGGCGCTGGCACGCCTGCATCCTGCGGCGCTGGGACATGACCTGTTTGTCCGGTACGGCGCCCAGGACCATTACACGATCTTCTCACCCTTGTTCGCCGCGGCAATCCAGGCCGCCGGCCTGGAACGCGCCGCCGCGATCATGATGTTCGCCACGTACATGGCATTCTTTGCTGCCGTATGGCTGCTCGCACGAAGACTCATGTCGGCCATCGACGCCTTGCTCGCGGTGGGTCTGCTGGTCGTGCTGCCATCGTGGTACGGATCCAATAGTGTTTTCGCCTATATCGAGGCGTTCCTGACGCCGCGGCAGTCGGCCGAGGCCTTTGCGCTGGCAGGCATCGCAGCAGCCCTGTACTCCCGCCATGTTCTGGCGGGAGTGTGCATGCTCGTCGCACTACTGCTTCACCCCATCATCGCAGCCGCAGGCATTACGCTGTGGATCATCCTGTTCGCTGGCTTGCCGCGACCTCGAGTGACTGCAATCGTGATCGGCATCCTCGCCGTCGCACTGGTCGGTGCGTCCGCGGCCGGCCTCGGTCCGTTCGCGCACTTTGATACCAATTGGCTGCATATCCTGCAGACGCGCCTCGCCTATCTCTTCCCCACCCGATGGTCGGTAGGCGAGTGGGTCGCTACGGGCATTCGGGCTGCGGTGCTCATTGTCGGAGTCGGCTACAGCAAGAACGAGGAGGTACGCAGGCTTTGCATTGCCACGCTGATCACCGTTGCACTGGGAATGCTGTTTGCCGTGGTCGAGAGTGACGGGCTGCACGTCATCGTTGCAGCGCAAATGCAGACCTGGCGCTGGCTGTGGCTGCTGGGAGTGCTGTCGGTATTGCTGACGCCCCCAATCGTGATCGACTGCTGGCGCTCGGGGGCCCTCGGGCGCGCCGCATCGGTGTTATTGCTCAGTGCGTGGCTGGCACGCAGTGAGCAATTCGCGATCCTACCCATGCTGCTCGCCTGCATCGCCGCGGCGAGACCGCCGAGCGTGCGCGATCCCCGACTCGCGCGGCTCATTGAGGGTGGCGCATACATACTCCTCGCGGCCAGTCTCATCATCCTCGTGGGGGAGGTCCGCAATACGCTGCCCCAGCTGGATGTGATCCGCGCCGGGCATCGGCCCTACCTGGTTCGAATCGGCGAAGCCCAGGCGCTAGCCTATGGCGGACTGCTGCCGGCGGCCCTGCTGACGCTCGTATGGTGGTCGGCCCGCCACGCCACCCGCCGCAGCGCGGTACTGCTGGCTGGGATGGGCGCCGTACTGCTGGTTTCAGTACTTTCCTATGCGGTACAAACCTGGACCCAATCCCGATACCCGCAAGATCGCTATCAGGCGTTCGCGCCGTGGCGCGCAGCGATACCGGAGAGTGCCGAAATTCTCTGGCCGGATCCTCCACCGGTGACCTGGTTCGAACTCGGGCGCGCCAGTTACTGGTCGCTCTATCAAATGGCCGGTATGGTATTTTCGCGCGATGTCACCATGGTCAGCACCAGCCGCGAGACAGCCGTCACACCCATTCTGCCGCTGCTGGGTCGAGCGTTGAGCAGCACCAAACACTATTCGTTGACGGCTTCTCCGACGGATCCACATGGTTTGAAGGGCAGCCCGTGCCGACTGCCTGGCGTCACCTTTTATGCAAGTTGGGTGGACCTCGGACCGACTCCCTATCCTCCGGTAGCCCCGGATGACGCAAAGCCGCATGAGATGCTGTACCTGTATCGCTGCGGCAATGATAGACACTGATCTTCGTGTGTAGATTTCGTGGGTAATCTGATACGCGAAGCTGCGAAGTACGCAGCCGCCTCCGCCGTGGCGCTGCTCGCCGATGCCGGACTGCTGCTGGCGCTGACGCGCTATGCCGGATGGCACTATCTGGTTGCAGCCGCGGTATCGTTCGTCGTCGGCGCCACGATTGCGTATACGCTGTCCGTGAAATTCGTATTCAGCGCTCATCGGCTGCACAACCGGGAGCTCGAATTTGCCAGTTTCATTCTCATCGGTCTGGTGGGATGGGCTATCAACCTGCTCGTCCTGTTCATTGCCCATGGGAAACTCGGTATCGATCTGGTCCTGGCGAAGGGGCTAGCGGCCAGCTGCACTTTCCTCACCAACTTTGCGCTGCGCCGGCAGCTGCTGTTTCGCGTTCGAGCGCTGGCCGTATGAGCCGCACCGCGGTCATCATCGGCGCGGGCCCTGCGGGTCTGACGGCAGCCTTCGAACTGCAACGCAGCTCGGATGTCAGGCCAATCGTATTCGAGATGGGTCAGCAGGTCGGCGGCATCTCCCGAACTATCAATTACCGAGGCAACCGCATGGACCTGGGCGGCCATCGGTTCTTTTCCAAGTCCGACTGGGTCATGAACTGGTGGCAGTCGATGCTGCCGGTCGCAGCCGATGCCGGTTCACATTCCGCATCCATGCAGCTGGCTTATCAGGGCGAATCGCGCGACTTCGCGCCCGCATCGCTCGCGGAGCTGCACGCCGATGAGGTGATGCTGGTGCGCAGCCGTTTGTCGCGCATTTTCTATCGCCGGCGGTTCTTCGATTATCCATTGAAGCTGAACCTGGCTACGCTTGCGAACTTGGGTGCGCCATACACGGCAGCCATCGGTGCGAGCTATGTCGCCGCCCGGTTGCATCCACGCCGCCCAGAAGTGACGCTGGAGGATTTCCTGGTCAACCGTTTCGGCCACACGCTGTACCGAACCTTTTTCAAGGATTACACCGAGAAAGTCTGGGGCGTGCCGTGCTCCGAAATCTCTGCCGAGTGGGGCGCGCAGCGCATCAAGGGTCTGTCGATCACCAAGGCCATTGCCCACGCTTTGCGCAAGCCGTTCCAGGGACGTGATACTGCACAGAAGTCGACCGAGACGAGCCTGGTCGAGCGCTTCTTGTATCCGAAGCTCGGCCCCGGCCAGATGTGGGAGCGCGTGGCGAAGCGGGTCAGTGCAGCCGGCGGTGAAGTTCACCTGAACCACAGCGTCATCGGGCTGCATCGCGACGGTTGCAGAATCACCGCGGTGGACGTGCGCGACGCAGACAGCGGTGCGGTTCGCCCCGTTGCCTGTGACCAGCTGATCTCGACCATGCCGATCCGGGAACTCGTCGCGATGCTGCAGCCGCAGGATCCGCAGGTGCTGCGAGTTGCTTCGCAGCTGCCATATCGTGATTTCATCACCGCCGGCTTGCTGGTGCGGGCCATGCGCGGGGGACATCGCGACAGCGCCGCGAATGGCATGCCGCCGGACAACTGGATCTACATCCAGGAGCCCGACGTGAAGCTCGGTCGCCTGCAGGTGTTCAACAATTGGAGCCCGGCGCTGGTAGCCGATCCGTCCACCATCTGGCTGGGTCTGGAGTACTTCTGCGCCGCGGGCGATGAGCTGTGGAGCATGAACGATGGCGATTTCCTGAACTTCGCGGCGGCCGAATTGGCCAAGATCGGCCTCATCGCAGCTGAGGACGTGCTCGATGGAACGGTCGTGCGGGTACCGAAGGCCTATCCAGCCTATTTCGGTGCCTATAACGAGATTGGCCGGGTACGTGACTGGCTCGACACCTTCCCCAACCTCTACCCCGTCGGACGCAACGGCATGCATCGTTACAACAACCAGGATCATTCCATGCTGGCTGCCAAGGCCGCGGTGGAGAGCATTGCAAGCGGTAGCACCGATAAGTCGGCGCTGTGGGCAGTGAACGTGGAAGACGAGTATCACGAGACCGCTAGCCGCCCCTCAGGCTCGCCCCCTTAAGTGACACAGCGCGTCACTTTGTGACGCGCTGGCGAGCCAATCGTCGTCAGCTGGTGACGAGCCTAAGTTAAATGCCGAAACCGCGGCTGGTAATTAATAACTTATAATTCAATGCCTTAATGAGCTATGGGCCGCTTGGCACGTGCCTTGCTCTCATTCCTCCGACGGCGGCTCCAGCGCCGCGAACAGATTTCTTCCTAAAGCTTCAGGAGTACCTCGAACATGAAATCAACGCAGAAGGGTTTTACCCTTATCGAATTGATGATCGTCGTCGCGATCATCGGCATTCTTGCCGCGATTGCGATTCCGGCCTACCAGGACTACACCGTGCGCTCACAGGTGACAGAAGGCTTGAACTTGGCCAGCGCCGTGGAGACGGGCGTGGCCGAGTATTACGCCAATACGGGTAGTTTTCCTCCGACCAACTCTGAGGCCGGCATTGGTGTTGGAGTTGGCAGTGCGCCCAGCGGCAAGTACGTGACGGATGTCGAGATTGCCGCCGGCGGTATCACCGTCACCTACGGCAATCAGGTGAACGCCAACATCACGGGCGGCACCCTTGGCCTGACGCCGTATCTGAGCCCGAACCACGACGTGGTCTGGGTCTGCGGTCGGCACACTGCGCCTACCGGTGCCACCATCGGGACGGGCGTCACTGCCGGGGTAACTTCAGCCTCGCTGGCCGACAAGTATCTGTCCCAGGTCTGCCGCACTGGCGCCAACTAACCCGGACGCCCTGACTTACCGATCGTCCCAGAAGCCCCTCATTCGAGGGGCTTCTTCTTTTGCGAGACCAATCACGCAGACCTGCTGCCCAGTTGTGCGACTATCGGCGGTAGATTTGACAATTGCCTAGCCGGACGCGTTCGATACACTAGATTCTGCAGTCCTCAGGCACCCAAGGTTGATTAGCGTAAGTCCATGAATGAGAACGCCTCCGTAGCCTCCACACCCCGATCGGCGCTCGGCGGATTGCCGCAGCGCCTGGTCCAGGATGGCGTGGTCGAAGAGGCGGCCATGATGGAGGCGCTGGCCGCCACCAAGGATGGGGGCAGCATCGTCACGCAGCTGGTGAAAAGCGGTGCTGCCAATGCCCGCGACATCGCCATCGCCGCCTCCAGCGAGTTCGGCGTACCGCTGTTTGACCTGGATGCCAGCAACATCGACCCCGAGACCATTCGCCTGGTCAGCGAAAAGCTGCTGACCAAGCACCGGGTGCTGCCGGTTTTCAAGCGGGGCAAACGGCTGTTCCTGGCGGTCGCCGACCCCACCAACCTGCATGCCATTGATGAGATCAAGTTTCAAACCGGCATGGGCGTGGAGGCGGTTGTCGTCGAGGACGACAAGCTGCAGAAGGCCGTCGACAAAGCCGTCGAGCAGGCCGACAGCCAGATGCCCGCCTTCAGCGAAGAAGAGGGCATGGACCTCGACTCGCTCGAAGTCACCAGCGGTGATGACCGCCCGGACGACAAGGTCACTCGCGACGATGTCGAAGATGCGCCGATTGTCCGCTTCGTCAACAAGCTCATGCTGGATGCCATTCGCCGCGGCGCATCCGACATCCATTTTGAGCCCTACGAGAAGACCTACCGCG
This sequence comes from Steroidobacteraceae bacterium, assembly GCA_036267975.1. Lineage (GTDB taxonomy): Bacteria > Pseudomonadota > Gammaproteobacteria > Steroidobacterales > Steroidobacteraceae > DAIDKA01. Next base: position 76,197 of record DATAVA010000028.1, read on the forward strand.
TGCGCTTCCGCATGGACGGCGTGCTGAAGGAAATCGCGCAGCCGCCGGTGCAGCTGGGCGGCAAGCTCGCCGCGCGTCTGAAGGTCATGTCGCGGCTCGACATCGCCGAGCGGCGTGTGCCCCAGGACGGCCGCATCAAGATGCGCCTGTCCAAGAACCGTGCCATCGACTTTCGCGTCAGCTCCTGTCCGACGCTGTACGGCGAGAAGATCGTGATGCGTATCCTGGATCCGTCCCAGGCGCAGCTGGGTATCGATGCGCTGGGTTATGAGCCCAAGCAGAAGGACCTATACGTCAAGTACCTCGCGAAACCGCAGGGCATGATCCTGGTGACCGGCCCGACCGGGAGCGGCAAGACCGTTTCGCTCTATACGGGGCTGAACATCCTCAACCGTGAAGACACCAATATCTCCACGGCCGAAGACCCTTCCGAAATCAATCTGCCGGGCGTCAACCAGGTCAACGTCAATCCCAAGGTGGGCTTGACCTTCGCGGCTGCCATGCGCGCCTTCCTGCGTCAGGACCCCGATGTCATCATGGTCGGCGAAATCCGCGACCTGGAAACGGCGGAAATCGCCATCAAGGCCGCGCAGACCGGACATCTGGTGCTGTCCACGCTGCACACAAACGATGCGCCGCAGACCCTGACGCGCCTCATCGACATGGGTGTAAAGCCCTACGCCATCGCAACCTCGGTGAGCCTGATCATCGCCCAGCGGCTGGCGCGCCGTCTGTGTTCGAACTGCAAGGTTCCGATGGATGTCCCGCGCGAGGCGCTGATCAAGGAGGGCTTCCCGGCTGCGGACATCGAGGGCGGGATGCGCATCTTCGCTCCCAAGGGCTGCGCCAACTGCACGGACGGCTACAAGGGCCGCGTGGGCATCTACCAGGTCATGCCCGTGACCGACACCATCGCCCGCATCATTCTCGCCGGCGGCAGTGCCGTCGATATTTCGGACCAGTCCAACAAGGAAGGATTTTGGGATCTGCGCCGTTCGGGCCTCGAGAAGGTCAAGAGCGGGCTGACCAGTCTCGAAGAGATCAACAGCGTCACCATCGAATGACTTGCAGGTACTAACGCATGGCCACGGCAGCAACCACCCAGACCGTCAAAGGTATCCGCCGCGACACTCCCTTTACCTGGGAAGGTCGCGACAAGAAGGGCAACAAGGTCAAAGGCAAGAGCGTCGCGCCCGATGAGGCCGCACTGCGTGCCGATCTGCGCCGTCAGGGGATCGCCGCCTCCCGCATCCGCAAGCAGTCCACCAGCCTGCGCTCGGGCGGCAAGGTCAGGCCACAGGACATTTCGGTGTTCATGCGCCAGCTCGCGACCATGCTCGCGGCAGGCATTCCGCTGGTGCAGGGACTGGAGATCGTGGGCGCCGGTCACGACAAACCGGCGGCGCAGAAGCTCATTCTCGGCATCAAGAGCGACATTGAAGCCGGCTCCACGTTGCATGAGGCGCTTGGCAGATACCCCCTGCACTTCGATAAGCTGACGACCAACCTGGTGGAGGCCGGCGAACACGCGGGCGCCCTCGAAAGCCTGCTGGACAAGATCGCCACCTACAAGGAAAAGACCGAGGCTTTGAAGAGCAAGGTCAAGAAGGCGCTGTTTTACCCGACAGCCGTGCTGGTCGTCGCCGTCATCGTCACGATCATCCTGCTGATCTTCGTGATCCCCCAGTTCGAGAGCCTGTTCAAGGGCTTCGGCGCGGACCTGCCGGCCTTCACCCAGATGGTCATCCATCTGTCGCGGTTCGTGCAGGCCGATGGCATCTTCATCGCGGTCGTGATCGGCGCCGCTATCTATACGTTCGTCTACTTCAAGAAGCGATCGCGCCGGATGCAGGAATTATTGGACCGCGCGTTGCTGAAGTTCCCGATCATCGGGCCCATCCTCAACAAGTCGGCGATCGCGCGCTACGCGCGTACGCTGGCCACGATGTTCTCCGCCGGCGTACCCCTCGTTGAAGCACTGCAATCCGTGGCTGGCGCCTGCGGCAACATCGTGTTCGAGAATGCGGTCCTGCGCATGCGCGAGGAAGTTGCCACCGGCCAGCGCCTGCAGCGCGCCATGGAAAACACCGGGATTTTCCCCAACATGGTCGTGCAGATGATCGCTGTCGGTGAAGAATCCGGCTCGCTCGACACCATGGCCGGCAAGGTGGCGAGTTTCTATGAATCCGAAGTCGACAACGCCGTGGATGCGATGTCGAGTCTGCTCGAGCCGCTGATCATGGCGGTGCTCGGCGTGCTCGTCGGCGGTCTCGTGATTGCGATGTATCTGCCGATCTTCAAGCTCGGTTCGGTGGTGTGACCGCCGCGGGCGAGGCTGATCGCGCATGATGCTGCTGGATGCGCTGTCCGCCTCGCCGAGCTTCTTCATCAGTGCCGCGCTGGTGCTGGGGCTGCTGGTGGGCAGCTTCCTGAATGTGGTCATCTACCGCGTCCCGGTGATGCTGGAGCGCGAGTGGCGGCAGCAGTGCGCGCAACTGGCAAACCCCGACGCGGCTGCCACGCCGCCCGAGCCGCGCTTCAACCTGGTGGTGCCGCGCTCGACCTGTCCGAAGTGCAATGCGCCCATCACGGCCCTGCAGAACATCCCCGTCATCAGCTATCTGTTCCTGCGGGGACGCTGCGCCCGCTGCCACACGCGCATCAGCGTGCGTTATCCACTGATCGAGGCCCTGACGGGCGTACTGTCCGCACTGGTTGCCTGGAAATTCGGCTACGGCGCCCCGGTGCTGGCGGCACTCGTGCTCACCTGGTTCCTGATCGCCCTGACCTTCATCGACGTGGACACCCAGCTGCTGCCCGATTCGATGACCTTGCCGCTGGTATGGCTCGGTGTGGCCTCCAGCGCGTTCCTGGCGCGGAACCCGCAAGGCTTCCTGCCGGTGACTCTCCACGACAGCATCGTCGGCGCCATGGCCGGGTACCTGAGCCTGTGGAGCATCTACCACGTGTTCAAGCTGCTGACGGGCAAGGATGGCATGGGCTACGGGGACTTCAAATTGCTCGCCGCCATCGGCGCGTTCCTGGGCTGGCGCATGCTGCTGCCGACGGTATTGGGCGCAGCCGCGGTGGGCGCCGTGATCGGCGCCGTGATCCTGAGCATGAAGGGCAAGGGGCGCTCAGTGCCGATCGCCTTCGGGCCGTTCCTGGCAGCCTCGGGCTGGATCATGCTCATGTGGGGCCGCGACCTGCTCGAGGGCTATCTCGGCCTTTTTGGTCTGCATTCTTGAGCCGCCCCCTCCACGTCGGTCTGACGGGCGGGATCGCCAGCGGCAAGTCCACTGTTGGCGGCCTGTTCGCGGCCCTGGGCGTGCCGGTCATCGATACCGATCAGATCGCCCGCGACCTCGTCGCACCGGGCAGCCCGTTGCTGGCTCGGCTTATCAGCCATTTCGGCGCGCAGCTGCTCACGCCCGCCGGGGAGCTCGACCGGCGCGCCCTGCGCGAGCGGGTGTTCGCGCACGCCGCAGACCGCGCCGCGCTCGAGGCTGTGATGCACCCGGCCATCATGGCGGAACTTCGACGGCGCGCGCAGCGGGCCGGCGGCGCCTATCAGCTGTGGGTCATTCCATTGCTGGCCGAGCATGACCTCGGCGCCACCGTTGACCGGGTGCTGGTGGTGGACTGCGCCGAGAATCTGCAGCTGCAGCGGGTGCAGGTCCGCGACGGCGTGACGCTGGCCCAGGCGCGGGCGGTGCTGGCCGCGCAGGCCACCCGTGAAACGCGACTGGCGCTCGCCGATGATGTGATCGTGAACGTGGGCGACCTCGCGCAGCTGCGCGAGCAGGTCGAAAGCCTCCATACCCGCTACGGCACTCTGGCGCGCGAGACCCCGCGTCAAGCACAATAGCGGGATGAGTGAAACCCAACAGCAGGTCGCACCACCGGTCTTCGAGACCAATGAGGGCACGATCGTCTTCGAGCAACCGCTCAACGAACGGATGCGGACCTTCATGCGCCTGGACTTTCTGTACAACCAGGCGCTGTACCAGAGCGAGATCGCGACCGCGGCCAGCGCGCGCGCGGCGATGTCGGGGCTGCTCGATATCCTCTCGATCACGACGCGCAGTGACATGCGCTCGGACGCGCTCAAGGAGCTCGAGCGCCACCTTACACACCTGAATGAGTTTCAGACGCGGCCCGGCGTCGATGCCGCGCGCTTGAAGACAGTCATCGCCAACCTCGGCCGGCTGCGCGCCGACCTGATGGACGCCGGTTCGGCCTTCCTGCAGCCCATCCGCGATTCGGAGTTCCTGAATTCCATCAAGCTGCGCAGCGCCATCCCCGGCGGCACCTGCGAGTTCGACCTGCCGGAATACTTCTGCTGGCTCAGTCAGCCCGCCGAGGCGCGGATGCGGGCCTTCGGTGAGTGGCTGGGTCTGCTGCGCCCGCTGTGTGATGCGATCGCCGAGTTGCTGTGGCTGACGCGTCAGGCCGGCCGCAGTCGCCACGAGATCGCCAAGGGCGGGGTGTTCATGATCCCCTTCGACCGGGACGCGCCGGCGCAGCTGCTGCGCATCGCGCTGCCGGCGCAGGATGGCCTGTTCCCGGAAATCAGCGGTGGCGGCCAGCATCGCTGCAACGTCCGCTTCCTGAAGTGGAATGGGCTCAATGCCCGCGCCGCGCAGATCGAAGAGGATGTGCCGTTCACACTGACCATCTGCGCTTAAGGGCGCCGCATGCCACCCACCGTGAAGTGCCCGACCTGCGGGCGCAGCATCGAATGGTCGCAGCAGTCGCCGTTTCGGCCGTTCTGCAGCGAGCGTTGCCGGATCATTGATCTGGGGGCATGGCTGTCCGAAAAGCACGCCATTCCCGGCACGGAATCCGAGCCCGAGCCGGATTCACCCGAGGATTGATCAGGGGAACTTGATTTTCCCGCCGCCAACCGGACCCGCGCCGATGCTGCCGGCATCCGGGACCACGATGCGCGAAGCCTGTTCGCGGCGCATTTCACGGGCCTCCTCGATGGCTTCATCCAGCGCCAATTTGACGGCGTCGGGGAAGCGGTCCAACGCCTCCTGCAGTGTCGCCGCCTCGATGTCGAAGCCCAGCGGCAACACCCCGCCGGGGGTCAGCAACTGCGTCTGGCCGGAGAACAGTACCGGGCGCGTGGTGTCCACGGAGCCATCCGTGGTCACGGGAGTCATGCGCCGCAGCGTACCGGCGCGCCGATCGGTAAAGATCTCCTCGCGATAGAGGTTGGCGGCGTCGAGTTTGATTTCCGGGAGCTCGGGTTGCTGGGCCATGTCGGTTACTCGGTGTCGGAACGGTATTGGGTCATTGTAACAGCCGCTGCAGAGCTTCGATAAAGGGACGGTCAGCTTCGAGAATATCCTGCTGGCCCAGATCCGCGGCCGCCACCCACTGCAACTGCTGACCGTCGAGGCCGCGGGGCGCACCGGCAAAATCCCGTACGATCCAGAAGGACAATTCCACGCTCCGGTCCGGATAGTGATGGGTCAGGCGCAGGCAGAACTGCGGTGCGCGCGCCTCGACCCCCAGCTCTTCGCGCAATTCGCGGACCAGGGCCTCGCTTTCGGTCTCCCGCACGGCCACCTTGCCGCCCGGAAACTCCCAGCGGCCCCCCATGTGCTTGTGCGCGGGCCGCTGCGCGATCAGCACGCGGCCGCGCGCATCACACAAGGCGCCGGCCACCACCCGCAGCGTGGCAGGTGCGCTCACGCTACTCGGACAGTGCGCCGTGACAGTGCTTGAACTTCTTGCCCGAGCCGCATGGACAAGGTTCGTTGCGGCCCACCTTGCGATCCTGACGGATAAAGGTCGCACTGGGATCGACACTGCCGTCCGCAAATGCAGACGCGAGGCCACCCCCCAGGGCCGCGGGCGCCGGGCCGCCGGGCAAAGCCTGGAACGGGCCGCCGGGCGCGGGACTCTCAGGGGTTGCCGCGAACAGCGCCGATTGTGCTTCGGCGTGCTGCGTCTGCAGGGCCCGCATCAGGCTCTCGCGCCGCATCGCCTCTTCGCGATCCACCTCTTCCTGGGTTCGGATCTCGAGCTTGGAGACCACCGACACCGTGTCGAATTTCACGCGATCAAGCATCGCGGCGAACAGCTCGAAGGCCTCGCGCTTGTATTCGAAGCGGTAGTCCTTCTGGGCGTAGCCGCGCAGATGGATGCCCTGGCGCAGGTAGTCCATCGCGGCCAGGTGCTCGCGCCACTGCTGGTCGAGGTTGCGCAGCATGACGTCCTTTTCCACGTGACGCATGATCGGAGCCCCGATACGTGCGACCTTGGCCTCATAGGAGGCCGCGACCGCGTCCACCAGGCGCTGCCGCAAGGCTGGCTCTTCGATATCAGGCTCTGCGGCCAGCCAGCCGGCCGGATCCACCGGAGCGGCAAAGTCCCGGGCCAATGCCTCGGCGAGGCCCTGCAGATCCCATTCCTGCGGTGCCGCGGACTTCGGCATGAACTGGTCCATCAGCGTGCCAATCGCCTCCTCGCGGATGCCGGCGATGGCTGCCGAAAGATCCTCGGTGCCCATGATCTCGGTGCGCTGCTGGTAGACGACCTTGCGCTGGTCATTGGCGACGTCATCAAACAACAGCAGCTGCTTTCTGATATCGAAGTTGTGTGATTCGACCTTGCGCTGCGCCTTTTCGATCTGACGCGTGAGCATGGCGCTTTCCATGACCTCGCCTTCCTTCATGCCCGCCATCTGCAGCAGACGCTTGGTGCGCATCGGGTCGCCGAAGATGCGCATCAGATTGTCTTCCATCGAGAGGAAGAAGCGGCTCGAACCCGGGTCGCCCTGACGACCGGAGCGGCCGCGCAGCTGGTTGTCGATGCGCCGCGACTCGTGGCGCTCGGTGCCGATGATGTGCAGGCCACCGGCGGCGAGCGCGGCATCATGACGCACCTGCCAGGCCGCGCGTACCGCATCGCGGCTCGCTTCATCCGTGTCGGCCGGTAGCGCGGCAAGCTCGGCGTTCAGATTGCCACCCAGCACGATGTCGGTGCCGCGGCCCGCCATGTTGGTGGCAATGGTGACCGAGCCGGGGATGCCGGCCTGTTCGACAATGAGCGCCTCGCGTTCGTGCTGCTTGGCGTTCAGCACCTGATGCGGAATGGCGGATTTCTGCAGCAGCCCGGCCAGGAATTCGGAAGTCTCGATCGAGGTCGTGCCCACCAGTGCCGGCTGCCCACGCTTCACGCAGTCCTGGATGTCCTCGATGATGGCTTCAAATTTGTCTTTCTGCGTCAGGTACACGAAGTCCGGCATGTCTTTGCGGATCATCGGTTTGTGCGTCGGGATGACGGCCACTTCCAGGTTGTAGATCTGCAGGAATTCAGGCGCTTCGGTATCGGCCGTGCCGGTCATGCCGGCGAGCTTGCGATACAGCCGGAAGTAATTCTGGAAAGTGATCGAGGCAACCGTCTGGTTTTCCTCGCGGACGCGCACGCCTTCCTTCGCTTCCACCGCCTGGTGCAGACCGTCGGACCAGCGGCGGCCCTGCATGGTGCGTCCCGTGAACTCATCGACGATGATCACCTCGCCGCCGCGCACGATGTATTCCACGTCGCGCCGGTAAAGCGCATGTGCACGCAGCGCGGCATTGAGATGATGCATCAGGCGGATATTGGCGGGGTCGTACAGACTCTCGCCCTCGCGCAGCAGACCGGCCTGCGCCATCAGCTCCTCGACCCGGACGTGGCCGGCTTCGCTGATGTGGACCTGCTTCTGCTTCTCATCCACCGAGAAATCGCCCGGACCGTCCTCCTCGTTCTGGCGGGTCAGCTGCGGCACCAGCTGGTTGATCGCGAGGTACAGCTCGGTGCTCTCGTCCGCGGGTCCTGAAATGATGAGTGGCGTGCGCGCTTCGTCGATGAGGATCGAGTCCACTTCATCGACGACCGCGTAAACGAGGCCACGCTGGACACGGTCTTCAAGGCGGAAGGCCAGATTGTCGCGCAGGTAATCGAAACCGAATTCGTTATTGGTACCGTAGGTGATATCGCAGGCGTAGGCCGCGCGCTTCTCCTCGGAATCCTGAGAATTGCGGATCACGCCCACGGTGAGGCCAAGGAACCCATAGACCGGCCGCATCCAGTCGGCATCGCGCGCCGCCAGGTATTCGTTGACGGTCACGATGTGTACGCCCGCGCCGGGTAACGCATTCAGGTAGGCCGGAAGCGTTGCCATGAGGGTCTTGCCCTCACCGGTGCGCATTTCGGAAATCTTGCCCTGATGCAGCGTGATGCCACCGAGCAACTGCGCATCGAAGTGCCGCATCTTCAGCGTGCGCCGCGCCGCCTCGCGCACCACCGCGAACGCCTCGGGCAGCAGGTCATCAAGATCCGTACCCTGCTTCAGGCGCTCGCGAAATTCGGGTGTTTTGGCCGCCAGCTGCTCATCGCTCAGAGCCTCGATCGCGCGCTCGAAACCATTGGTCTGGCTGACCAGGCGGACGTAAGTGCGCAGCAACCGGTCGTTCCGGCTGCCAAAGACACGCGTGAGCAGTTTCAGCACAAAGACATCCTGGTCAAAAAATTGAATTGCGCCAAACACTTACGATGTCTTCGGGCGCAGCGGAGCGGCGTATTGTACGCGAAATGGGGGCGCCCGGATCCGGGCGCAAGGGCTCACGGCCCGATTCAGCGTTTGACGAAGATCAGCGGGTCAATCTGGGTCCCGTTGTGCAGGACCTCGAAGTGCACATGAGGACCGGTCGAATGTCCGGTCGAACCCATCAGGGCGATGTGCTCGCCGCGCGTCACGCTCTGCCCGACTGCCACCAGGGTGCTCTCGTTGTGCGCATAGCGGGTGATGTAGCCATTGCCATGGTTGATCTCCACCAGGGTGCCATAGCCGCTGCGCTCACCCGCCCAGGTAACGATCCCGGCTGCGACGGCCACCACCGGCTCACCCTCGGTCCCCGCGAAATCCAAGCCTTTGTGGAAGCCTTCCTCGCCGGTGAAAGGATCACTGCGCTCGCCGAAATACGAGGAGATCGCGCCCTCTCCGACGGGCCTGCCGGCCGGACGCACCGAGTCGCTGATCTTGCGCCCGACGATCACATTCTCCAGCGCCGACAGCTGCACATCGCGCAGGTCAACCCGTTGTTCCAGCTGTATTAACTGTGAGCTGATGTCCGGAATCTCGGTGCTCGTGGCACCCGCGCCGGGCAGCGCTGGCGCCGCCGTGGGCTCATCATCGAAATTGAACTGGCGTCGGTCCACGTTGGCCATGGTCGTGAGGCGCTTGCCCAGTGCATCGATGCGGATGATGTGGGCATCCAGCTGGCCGAGCCGCCGCGCAATGGCGTCCACCCGGTCCTGGACCCGGGCACGCATTTCGACGATTTCGGACTTCTGCTCGGCGAGAACCCGGCTCCAGCCCTTCGGGTCAGTCGGCGTGCCGCCCGCATGAGCGCCCAGCTGCACGCCGATGGCGAACGCCGTCCCCACCGTCCCGAGCACCACCAGGGCGCAGATCACCAGTGTCAGGGGATGCGCCAGATCGAAATACCTCGAGCGACCGCCACCGTGTCGCCCGGAAAAAACTATGATGTTCACGCCAGCTAGCCTTACGCATTCATACCCTGCCCGACTTACCCTCGAATATGCAGAAGAAGCCCTACAGTGACAAGGCGAATACCGGTCGTGGTTCGCGGATAACACCAACCGGCAGACCCAGGTCACGCAATTCGATGGATTCTGTTAAAGACCTGCTGTTGCGCTCCACGCCGGCACTGGCGGGGCTGCAGCGTGAGGCGCTGCGGCAGCACGACTGGCTGCAATGGGTGCAGCGCGAGTTACCGCACGAACTGGCCAGCCACGTGACCGGGGCCACGGAGCAGGCCGGGGAACTTGTCATATTCGCGGAGTCGGCCGTATGGGGTGTGCGGCTGCGCTACGCCGCGCCGCAGCTGCTCGGCGTCATCGGCCGCCAGCAGGCCACGATCACCGGGGTGAGGATCCGGGTAGTGCCGCGCGGGGCGGCGAAGAGCTAGGCGCGGTCTCAGTAGACCGAGGAGGCGTGCGCCAAGGCCGGCGCCTCCACATACGCGATCGGCGCATCCGAGTGCTTCTCGAATGTGACCTCCTCCCATGAGGATTGGGTCGACAGCAAGGCGCGCAGCAGCTTGTTGTTCAGAGCATGCCCGGATTTGTAGCCGCTGAACTCGCCGATCAGGCTGTGACCGAGCAGATACAGGTCGCCAATCGCATCCAGGATCTTGTGTTTCACGAACTCATCTTCGTAACGCAGTCCATCCTCATTCAATACCCGTACATCATCCAGCACGATGGCATTGTCAAGATTGCCGCCGAGGGCGAGATTGCGGGCGCGCATCATCTCAAGATCACGCATGAAACCAAAGGTGCGCGCGCGGCTGATTTCCTTCAGAAAGGAAGTCGTCGAAAAATCCATTGAGGCGCGCTGCGCGTGCCGTTTGAAGATCGGGTGATTGAATTCAATCTCGAAATTGACCTTGAAGCCGTCGAACGGTTCAAACATCGCCCATTTGTCGCCATCGCTGACCTTGAGCGACTCGGTGATGCGGATGAAGCGCTTCGGCGTCAGCTGTTCCTCGATGCCGGCTGATTGCAGCAGGAACACGAAATGACTCGCGCTGCCGTCCATGATGGGGACTTCCGGCGCACTGACTTCGACGACGGCGTTGTCGATGCCGAGACCGGCGAACGCCGACAACAGATGTTCGACCGTTGCGACGCGCGCTTCGCCGCTGACCAGCGTCGTGCCCAGCTGCGTGTCGCCGACATTCCTGGCGTGCGCCACCACCGTCGCGAATTCACCCAGGTCGGAGCGTCGAAACAGAATTCCGGTGTCCGGTGCGGCGGGCCGCAGCGTCATCAGGATTTTTTTCCCGGTATGCAATCCGACGCCGGAGGCGCGGATCGTGTTCTTCAAAGTGCGTTGTCCGACCATAAGATTCTCGAGATGCCCGGAGCTTTCGCACCCATCGGACCCGTCCTGCAACGGGCCCGAAGGTCCCTTTCGCCGGGCGCACCTTGCGCCCGGTGTATCCGGCACGCCTACCGTATCACAGCCGAAGGCATCGATTCGCTGCGTACGTCAGAGGCGGGCCGCTCGCTCTCAGTCAGCCTGACGCCGCAGAAACGCCGGAATATCCAGCAAGTCCTCCGAGTCAGTATCCGGACGCAGGCCATCTCCGACAGCACGCTGCCGCTGATAGGTCGGCTTGTCGAGGTCAGCGTAATTCGGATTCATGGCTGGTTTGGCCCGCGAAACCACGCGCATCGGCGGGGCCTGGGCGTGGGCTTCACGGCCCATCTCGCGACCCATCATCCCGCTCAGCGCATGGCCTGTCGGCACGCGCGCAGCAGCCGCCGGCCGGCCGAGGCCCGTCGCCACTACGGTGACGCGCACCACGTCCGTCAGTTCCGGATCGATCACGGTGCCGACCACGACGGTCGCATCCTCCGAGGCGAACTGTTTCACGATGTTGCCTACTTCCTGGAATTCACCGATCGACAGGTCCATGCCCGCCGTGACGTTGACCAGAATGCCGTGGGCACCGGCAAGGTTGATGTCCTCGAGCAGTGGTGAAGACACGGCAGCCTCGGCAGCCGCGCGCGCGCGACCCTCGCCACTGGCAACACCAGAGCCCATCATCGCCATGCCGGTTTCGGCCATCACCGTACGCACGTCGGCAAAGTCGACGTTGATCAGACCCGGGCGGGTGATCAGTTCGGCAATGCCCTGCACCGCGCCCTGCAGCACCTGATTGGCGGACTTGAACGCATCCAGCAGCGTGGTCTGTGCGCCCAGCACGGTCAGCAGCTTCTGGTTCGGAATAGTGATCAGCGAGTCGCAGTACTTGGCCAGTTCCGCCAGTCCGTGCTCGGCCACCAGTGAACGCTTGCCGCCCTCCATCTCAAACGGACGGGTCACCACGGCGACCGTGAGAATGCCCATCTCCTTGGCGACCTGCGCCACCACGGGTGCTGCGCCGGTGCCCGTACCACCACCCATGCCGGCGGTGATGAACAGCATGTCGCAGCCTTCGACCAGTTCAACGATCCGGTCGCGATCCTCCATCGCGGCCTGACGACCCACTTCCGGGTCGGCGCCGGCGCCGAGGCCCTTGGTCATATTGCAGCCGATCTGCAGTGCGGTCTTCACCTTGGAGTGCTTCAAGGCTTGCGCATCGGTGTTGATACACATGAAGTCCACACCGTCGATCCCAGTGGTCACCATGTGCGCGACAGCGTTGCCGCCGCCACCGCCCACACCAATCACCTTGATTACGGCACTCTGGCTGTATGCATCCATCAGTTCAAACATTGCTGGCTCCTTGATCCCCGTAGCGGTCTGTGCGAATTGAAAAAATCTAGAAATTGCCCTGAAACCAGGACTTCATCCGGTCAATGGCGGACTTCCCACCCGAGCGCCGCCCGCGCGTGGAAGTCGTGTTGTCACGGCCGTAGAGCAACAGCCCCACGCCCGTCGAATAAATCGGACTGCGCACGGCCTCGGCGAGGCCGGTCACGTGCTGCGGCAGACCCAGGCGTACCGGCACGTGGAAGACCTCCTCGGCCAGCTCGATCGTGCCCTCCATGCGGGCGCTGCCGCCGGTGAGCACGATCCCCGCCGCAATGGCTTCCTCGAAACCGCTGCGTCGCAGTTCATCGCGCACCAGCCCAAACAGCTCCTCGTAGCGCGGCTCAACGATCTCGGCCAGAGTCTGGCGCGCGAGACGGCGTGAAGGGCGCTCACCGACACTCGGCACTTCAATGCTTTCGTCCGGGTTGGCCAGCTGCGAGAGCGCGCACGCGTAGCGGACCTTGATGTCCTCCGCGTACTGGGTGGGCGTGCGCATCGAGACGGCGATGTCGTTGGTGACCTGGTCGCCGGCAATCGGTATCACGGCCGTGTGGCGGATGGCACCGCCCGTGAATACCGCAAGATCAGTGGTGCCACCGCCGATGTCGACCAGGCACACGCCCAGTTCGCGTTCATCCTCGGTCAGGACCGCGAAGCTCGAAGCGAGCTGCTCGAGCACGATGTCGTCGACCTCGAGGCCGCAGCGCTGGATGCACTTCTCGATGTTCTGCGCTGCACTCTCCGCCCCGGTGACGATGTGCACCTTGGCCTCCAGGCGCACGCCGGACATGCCGATGGGATCGCGGATGCCTTCCTGGCCGTCGATCACGTAGTCCTGCGGCAGCACGTGCAGAATCTTCTGGTCGGCGGGAATGGCCACGGCGCGTGCGGCGTCGATGACATGTTCGACATCGATGTGCGAGACCTCCCGGTCGCGGATGGCGACCACGCCGTGGGAGTTCAGGCTGCGCACGTGGCTGCCGGCGATCCCGGCATATACCGAGTGGATCTGGCAGCCGGCCATCAGCTCGGCTTCCTCCACGGCCCGCTGGATGGACTGCACCGTGGATTCGATATTGACGACCACGCCTTTCTTCAGCCCCCTGGAGGGCTGTGAGCCGACGCCGATCACTTCGATATTGCCGTCGGCGGTGACTTCACCCACCAGCGCGACAACTTTCGATGTGCCGATATCCAACCCGACGATCAGACTACGGTCCGTACGCTTAGACATTGCGAGCATCGCCCCTGTTCTTTGCATCACCGGTGCCGCTGCGCCAGCCAATGGCAAAGCCATTCGCATAACGCATGTCGACATAGGCGATATCAGTGGCGCGCTGCGCCACGATCCTGGCAGCCGTCACCACGAAAGTGTTGAATCGTTCATCAAGGTGCTGCCGCCCCAACCGCACGGTCACACCATCATCCAGATCGAATTGCCAGGCGCCGCGCGCATCCAGCCGCAGCGCCGTGATGCGCAGGTTCAGGTCCAGCAACCGGTCGCGCATCGCCAGGTACTGCTGCACCACGCTGGCCTGCGTGCCGTCCGGACCGGACAGGCGCGGCAGCTCCAGCGGAATGTGCGTGGCGTCGTGGGCGAACAGGTCACCGCGGATATTGAGCAAACCGTTGTCACCCCAGCGGGCCGCCGCGACCTGCTCGCCGATGGTCACCGTCAGGCCACTCGGCCAATCGCGCTGCACACTGACGGTGTCGACCCATGGCAGCAGCCGCACGGCCGCACGCACCTTCTCCAGATCGACACTCACCAAACCCTTGCCCACGGCGCTTTCGCGCACGGCCCGCTCCACGTCCAGAGGCGCAACGCGCTCGAAGCGCCCCGCCACCGACACCGTCGTAATGGATTGATTGAGGGCCCAGATCAGCAGCAGCACGAGCGCGCCGAGGCTGCCAAGACCGAGTGCCCAACGGCCCAGGCGCACCCATGGAATCGCCGGCAATGCCCAGCGTGAGGGCTGCCGGGCGCGGCGGCGGCGGTTGTGGGGACGCAGGTTGAACATCTAGGTCCCCGCCTTTATCGGTACGCGGGTGAAACTGGTTTCGAGAATCCGCCACGCCAGATCCGCGAAGCTCAGACCTGCGGCTTTCGCCGCCATCGGCACCAGGCTGTGATCCGTCATGCCGGGCACCGTGTTGACCTCCAGCAGTTGCGGACGACCGGTGCTGTCCATCATGAAGTCCGCGCGTCCCCAGCCCTCGGCCCCCACTGCGGCAAATGCCGCGAGCCCCAGTGCGGCCAGATGCTCCTCGGCGGGTTTCGAGAGGCCGGACGGACAGAAGTACTGCGTGTCATTGCGCAGATACTTGGCCTCATAGTCATAGAACGTCGTTGCCGGCTGGATACGGATCGACGGCAGCGCACGTCCCTTGAGTATCGAGACGGTGTACTCGGCGCCCGGAACCCACGCCTCTGCCAGGACGCTTTCGTCCACGGCCGCCGCCACGCGGTACGCGGGCGCAAAGTCCTGCGCCCGCTCGACCTTGGTCATGCCGACACTGGACCCTTGGCTCGTCGGCTTGACGATGAGCGGCAGTTTCAGTCTCGCCAGCGCCGCTTCCAGATCCTGCTCGCCGGTCAGCTCCACATAGTCACTGGTGGGAATACCTGCCGCCTGAGCCAGCCGCTTGGTGCGCAGCTTGTCCATGCCGATCGCCGAACCCATCACGCCACTGCCGGTGTAGGGCAGGCCAAGACATTCGAGCGCGCCCTGCAGCGTTCCGTCTTCACCGCCGGGACCATGCAGCGCGATCCACACCCGTTCCGTGCCCCGGGCGAGCAGTTCTGGCAGCAACTGCGCGCGCGGATCGAATCCGTAGGCGTCGACGCCGCGGCTTTGAAGCGCCGCCAGCACGGCGGCGCCGGTCTTGAGCGAGACCTCCCGTTCCGTCGAGGTGCCGCCGTAGATAACCGCAACCCGGCCGAACTGCGCAGGGTCCGTGACGCTGCGCGCGGCTGACTTGTCGTGCCTGATACGCATCAGAGCGCCTCTCCGAGAATGCGCACTTCGGGCTGCAGGGCAATGCCATGCGCTGCCCGGACCTGCGCCTGCACCTGCAACACCAGCTGCTCCAGATCGGCCGCGGTGGCCGCGCCATGATTGATGATGAAATTCGCGTGCTTGAGCGACACGGACGCATCGCCTACCCGCAAGCCCTTCAGTCCGGTCGTTTCGATCAGCCTGGCGGCGTGATCACCCGGTGGGTTCTTGAATACCGAGCCGCAGCTCCATTCACCGATGGGCTGGGACTGCCGACGGCGTGCGAGCAGCTCACGCACGGCCGAATCATCGATGCCGGGAGCGTGCGCGAAGCTCATGTGCGCGGCCGCGAACCATTCATCGGCGTGGCTGGAACTGACATGCCGGTAGCTGATCGAGTACTCACCCGGCACGCGCGTGTGGTGCCGGCCGTGGCGGTCGAGGGTTTCCACCGACACCACGCAGTTCCAAGTCTCCCCGCCGAACGCCCCGGCGTTCATCGCCAGGGCCCCCCCCAGAGTGCCCGGAATGCCGGCGAAGAATTCCGCGCCGCCCAGTTCCCACTGAATGCACTGGCGGGCGATGCGCGCGCAGGCCACACCCGCCTCGCTGTACACCGTATTCGCGTCGCCGCGTTCGAGCCGCAGCAGCGCATCCTGGGTGGCAACCACCACACCGCGGATGCCGCCATCACGCACCAGCAGGTTACTGCCCAGCCCTACGAAGT
Organism: Steroidobacteraceae bacterium; assembly: GCA_036267975.1. Classification (GTDB taxonomy): domain Bacteria; phylum Pseudomonadota; class Gammaproteobacteria; order Steroidobacterales; family Steroidobacteraceae; genus DAIDKA01. The sequence goes on from DATAVA010000028.1 coordinate 92,272, forward strand.
GGATGGGCATGTCCTCGGGCACCGTACCGAGGAACTCGCGCAGGTCATCACGATCCCGCGGCGTGAAGTAGATTTCGGCGCCGCCGCCGACGTGCCAGGAAGTGTGACGGCTCATGGGCTCGTCACGCCGCACGCGGGGCAGGAACCTGTCGGCCACCTGCATCATGACCGCACCTGCTGCGACAGCAGCGCCGGCAGTGCATTCGATACGGCATTGATATTGCCGGCGCCCATCGTCACGATCAGATCCCCGCCGCGGATCATGCCCTGCAGTGCTGCCCCCAAGGTCTCGACGTCTTCCACGAAGACCGGCTCCACCTGCGCGCGCGAGCGCACGGCACGGCAGATGGCGCGGCCGTCGGCGCCGGCGATCGGTGCTTCGCCCGCCGCGTAAACCTCGGTGACCAGCAGTACATCGGCCTGCGAGAGCACGCGGCCGAAGTCATCGATGAGGTCGCGGGTGCGCGAATAGCGGTGCGGCTGGAAAGCCAGGACCAGCCGGCGCCCGGGATACCCCTGGCGCAGCGCTTCCAGCGTCGCGGCGACCTCCGTGGGGTGGTGACCGTAGTCATCCACGATCGTCACCGTACCGGTTGCGAGCGTCACATCTGCGATGTGCTGCAGCCGGCGGTCGATGCCCTGGAAGGCGGCGAGTGCCCGAGCGATGGCTGCATCCTCAATGCCGAGCTCGGTCGCCACTGCGATCGCGGCCAACGCGTTGCTGACATTGTGAATGCCGGGAAGATTCAAGGTGACGGTCAGCACCGCGTTCTCTGCGGATCGCGCCGCGGTTCCCGAGCGCACCACATCAAACTGGGTCTGCAGGCCATTGCGCCGCAGATTCGTCGCGCGCACATCGGCCGTCGCGGCCAGGCCATAAGTCATGATCGGCCGACTGATGCGCGCCATGACGCCCGCGAGCGTCGCATCGTCGAGGCACAGAATCGCCAGACCATAGAACGGCAGGTTCTGCAGGAAATCCACGAAGCTTGACTTCAGACGCTCGAAATCCCCGTCGTGCGTACTGAGATGATCATTGTCGATGTTCGTGACGATGGCGATGAGCGGCTGCAGATGCGTGAAGCTCGCGTCACTCTCGTCGGCCTCGGCCACCAGGTAGCGTCCCGAGCCCAGGCGCGCGTTGCTGTCCGCGCTTTTCAGGCGGCCGCCGATTACGAAGGTCGGATCCGCGCCCCCTTCCGCGAGAATGCTCGCGACGAGACTGGTCGTCGTGGTCTTGCCGTGCGTGCCAGCCACTGCAATGGAATAGCGAAAGCGCATCAGCTCGCCCAGCATCTCGGCGCGCTGCACGACCGGAATACGCGCGGCCAGCGCCGCCTCGACTTCCGGATTGCCCGCCGGCACCGCGCTCGAAATCACCACCACGTCGGCGCCATCGATATTGCGCTGCGCATGACCGATGGCGATCTGGGCGCCAAGCTGGGCCAGACGCTGCGTCACCGCGTTGGCTTTCAGATCCGATCCCTGCACGCGATAGCCCAGATTGATCAGCACTTCGGCGATGCCACTCATGCCGCTGCCGCCGATACCGACCAGGTGGATGGTATGGATACGGCGCATGCGATCGGCGCGATCGAGGATCATGCCGCACCCTCCGCGTAGCGCAGGCAGGCCTGCGCCAGAGCCTCGGTCGCGCGCGGCTGGGCCAGATCCCGTGCCTTTATCGCCATCTCCAGCAATGGCACCCGGTCGGCGCACAGTTGCCGCAGGCTCACACACAGGCGCTGTGGCGTAAGATCGCGGTCGGCGATCAGCAACGCGGCCCCGTGATCGACCAGATAGGCTGCATTGACGGTCTGATGATCATCGACCGCTGCCGGAAACGGCACCAGAATCGACGCCACACCGACCGCCGCCAATTCACACACGGTCAGCGCGCCCGACCGGCAGATCACCAGATCCGCCCAGCCATACGCCTCAGCCATGTCCTCGATGAAAGCCGTCACCTGGGCGCGCACACCGCTGTTGGCATAGTTCTGCGCCGCCGCCTCGTGCCAGCGCGCGCCGGCCTGGTGGCGCACGTTCACGGCCAAGGTGCCACCAAGCTGCGCGAGCGCCAGCGGCACCACCGTATTGAGGCGTACGGCGCCCTGACTGCCACCAAAGACCAGCACGTTGATCGCGCCATGCCGCCCGGCGAAGCGCACCTGCGGTGTCGCGGCCGCGGCGATGTCCTCGCGCACCGGATTGCCGATGGTGGTGGCGCGCACGGCCCGACTGAAACTGTCGGGAAAGGCTTCGAGCACCTCATCGGCCAGATGCGACAGGCAGCGGTTGGTGAATCCGGCGACGGCGTTCTGCTCATGAATGATGAGCGGTCGGCGCGTGAGCCACGCGGCGACACCCCCCGGGCCGGTGACAAACCCGCCGAGGCCCACCACGGCCAGCGGCCGATGCCGGCGCATCACCTGCAGGGCCTGCCACAATGCGACGCCCAGGCGAAACGGCGCCGCGAGCAGGGTCAGCCAGCCCTTGCCGCGCAAGCCGCCCACGGACAGCCACTCGATGGGAATGTGTTCGGCCGGGATAACGCGCGCCTCCAGCCCCTTGCGCGTACCCAGCCACACGACCGGTTGGGAGCGCCGGCGCAGCAGGCGCGCCAGCGCCAATGCCGGATAGACATGGCCACCGGTACCGCCCGCCATGATGAGAATCGGGCGGCCGCTCATGCGTCCTCCCGCACACGTGCCGCGGCAGTGCGCGCCGGCGCAGTCGCCTCGTGGTACACGCGCAGCACGATGGCCGACCACATCAATGCCACCACCAAACTGGAGCCGCCATAGCTCATCAACGGCAGGGTCAGGCCCTTGGTCGGCAGCACGCCCATGTTCACGCCGATGTTGATCATCGCCTGAACACCGATCCACACCCCGAAGGCGGCGGCGAGATAGGCGCCGAACTTCAGGCCCGCCTCGTGCGCCAGGCGTGCGGTGTGCAGGCTGCGCCAGGCCAATGCGAGGAACAGGCCGAGTGTCAGCAGCACCCCGAGCAGACCCAGCTCCTCGGCGAGAACCGCGAATATGAAGTCGCTGTGCGCTTCGGGCAGGTAGAACAGCTTCTGCACACTCTCGCCCAGCCCCACACCGAACATCTGTCCGCGCCCGATCGCGATCAGTGACTGGACCAGCTGGAATCCCGAGTGGAACGGATCATCGAAGGGATGCAGGAATGCGGTGATGCGGGCGCGCCGATAGCCGGAGGATTCCGCGACGATGATGAACAGCGTGACCGCGCACACCACCAGCAGCGTCATCCAGCGCAGGCGGCCACCGGCCAGGAACAGCATGATGAAGCCGGTGGCGAACAGGACTGTAGCCGCACCCATGTCCGGTTCCGCGAGCAACAGGCCGCCTGCCAACAGCAGAACACCCAGTGGCTTGAGCAGCCCACGCAGCGTGCCGCGCAGTTCCTCTTCCTTGCGCACGGCGTAGCTGGCCACGTAAATCAGCACCAGCAGCCGCGCGAGCTCGGACACCTGGAAGGCGAAGCCACCGATCTGCAGCCAGCGACGACTGCCGTGGCTACGATGGCCGACTCCGGGGACCGCAACGATCAGCAGCAGCGCCAGCCCGACGAACAGCAACGGCACCGATAAGCGCTCGAGCTGGTCCGTGCGCACGCAGAAGATGACCGCGCCCGCGCCCACCCCGACCGCCGCAAACAGCAACTGCTTGTCGAGGTAGGCGAAACTGTTGGCCGCGGACTCCTGACTGGCCACCGAGATCGAGGCGGAGGTGACCATGATCATTCCGAACAGCACGATCGTCGCCAGCAGCGCCACCAGCACGAAATCGATGCGCACGCCACCCTTGCGGTGACCTGATTGCGCAAAGGCCAGTGGCAGGACTGCGCTCATGCCGCCAGCTCCCTGACCGCGCTGCTGAACACTTCGCCGCGATGCGCGTAGTTACGGAACATGTCGAGGCTGGCGCACGCGGGCGACAGCAGCACGGTGTCACCGGGCTGGGCGATCTTCGCGGCCGCGCGTACGGCTTCGGGCATGCTGGCGCTGCGCTGGGTGGGACACACATCGTGCAACACCTTTTCAATGGCAGGCGCGTCGCGTCCGATGAGCACGACGCTGCGCACCTTGCCGCGAAACGCCTCACGCAGCGGGGTGAAGTCCTGCGCCTTGCCATCGCCGCCGGCGATCACGATCAGTGGCCCGGCCATACCCGCGACCGCCGCAAGGGTCGCGCCGACATTGGTGCCCTTGGAGTCATCCACGTAACTGACGCCACGTACATCGGCCACCCGCTGCGCGCGATGCGGCAGCCCGGGAAAACTCGCAAGTTCCTCGAGCATCGCGTTCAGGGGCAGACCGATCGCCTCGCCGAGCGCGAGCGCGGCCAGCGCATTCGCCGCATTGTGCATTCCCGTGAGCAGCATCGACTCCATCGCGATCAAGGGTTCGCCGCGCCGCATCAGCCATGGCTTGCCGGTATCGCGCACCGCCACGGTGTAGTCCGCATCGGGCGCGTCGCGCAGCGAGAAGCCGACGATGCGCGCCGCCTGGTGCGGCATGGCGGCAACCAGCGGATCATCGAGGTTGATCACGGCTGTATCGCAACGGGCAAAGATGCGTGCCTTCGCGGCCGCGTACTCGCCCATCGACGCATAGCGGTCCATATGATCGGGCGTGACATTCAGGACCGTTGCGGCGCGCAGATCCAGCGAGGTGGTGGCTTCCAGCTGATAGCTGGATAACTCCAGCACGTACAGCTCGGTGGGCTGGGCGTCTGCCTGGGCGGCGCGCAACAGCTGCAGCGCCGGTTCACCCAGATTGCCGCCCATGCGCACCCGCATCCCGGCGCGCGCGGCCATCCGGCCAAGCAGCGTCGTCACGGTGCTCTTGCCATTGGTGCCGGTGATGCCCACCACGGGCGCGTCCGCCGCTACCGCGAACAGTTCAATGTCGCCTGCAATCGTGATGCCGCGCCGGCGCGCCTCGACGAAGAATGGATCCGACAGCGGTACGCCGGGCGATGCGACCACGCACACCGCCGCATCGAGCAGGCTGGTATCCAGATGTCCGAAGCGCACGGTGATATCGGGGTCGAGCATGGCCAGTTGCGCGCGCCCTGGCGGATCCGCGCGGCTGTCGGTCACACACACTCGCCAGCCACGCTCCAGCAGATAGCGCGCGCACGACAACCCCGTGACTCCCAAACCCACGATGACGGCAGCCGTTTGCTTGTTGCGCGTGTCGCTCATCGCACCTTCAGTGTCGCAAGGCCCAGCAGCACCAGCAGCAGCGAGAGAATCCAAAAGCGGACGATCACCTTGGGTTCCGCCCAGCCCTTGAGTTCGAAATGGTGATGGATCGGCGCCATGCGAAAGATGCGCTTGCCGGTCAATTTGAACGAAGCTACCTGCAGGATGACCGAGGCCGTCTCGAGCACGAAAATACCGCCCATGATCAGCGCCACGAGTTCCTGGCGCACGATGACGGCGACCACGCCCAACGCACCGCCGATCGCCAGCGCACCGACATCGCCCATGAATACCTGCGCCGGATAGGTGTTGAACCACAGGAACCCGAGGCCCGCCCCGCTCAGCGCCGCGCAGAACACGAGCAGCTCACCGGCGCGCGGCACGGCGGGGATCGCCAGGTATTCGGCGAACTTGGCATTGCCGCTGGCATAGGCGAAAACGCCCAGTGCCGCGCTGACCATGACCGCCGGCATGATCGCGAGGCCATCGAGCCCATCGGTCAGGTTCACCGCATTGCTCATGCCGACAATCATCAGGTAACCCAGCGCGATGAAGGACACGGCTGAGAGCGGCTCGGCGAAGCGCTTGACGAAGGGCAGGAACAGCGTGGTTTCGGCCGGCGACTGAGCGGTGTAGTAGAGGACTGCCGCCGCACACAGTCCCACGACGGTCTGCCACAGATATTTCTGGCGCGGGATCAGGCCGCGGGAGTTCTTGCCGGCCAGCTTCAGATAGTCGTCGTAGAAGCCGATCAGTCCGAAGGCGAAGGTGACCCCCAGCACCGTCCACACGAAGCGGTCGCGCACATTCGCCCACATCAGCGTGCCAAACAGCACGGCGACCAGGATCAACGCGCCGCCCATCGTGGGCGTTCCGGCCTTCGGCAGATGCGACTTCGGACCATCGTCGCGCACGACCTGCCCGATCTGGTACTTGGAAAGACGCGCGATCATCGACGGCCCGATCAGCAGCGAGAACACCAGCGAACTCATGCACGCCAGAATGGCCCGCAGCGTCAAATACGAGAAAACATTGAAGCCGGAGTAGAAGGGCGTCAGATGCTGGGTGAGAAGATACAGCACGGTCAGGCGCCCCCGACCAGCGCCGCGACGACCTGTTCCAGATGCTTGAAGCGCGAACCCTTGACCAGCATGCGCACCTCGCTCGTGGCAGAACCGGGTTGCACCCGTGCGAGCTCGGCACCTAAGCCCGCGGCCAGCGCCGCGTTGTCCGTGAACCAGGTGGCGCCCGCGCCGAAGGTTTCGACTGCCAGCTTCGCCAGCGTGCCGGTCGCGAACACCCGTTCGATGCCGGCCGCCTTCGCCTGCAGGCCCACCTGCCGGTGACTCTCGGTTGCATAGTCGCCAAGTTCACCCATATCGGCGAACACCAGCCAGCGACGGCCTTCCAGCTGGGCCAGCACCTCGATTCCCGCCGCCACCGAACTCGGATTCGCGTTGTAGGAATCATCGATGAGCCAAGCGCCGCCGGTCGTACGCTTGAACTGCAGGCGCCCGGCGACGGCACGCATGCTGGCCAGGCCGCGCGCGATGTCGGTCAGGCCGACCCCGGCGGCCTGGGCCGCCGCGGCCGCGCCCAACGCATTGATCAGGTTGTGCCGCCCCGCCAGCTTCAGCTCCACGGGCACGCTGCCGCGCGGGGCGTGCAGCGTAAAGCGTGTCACGAAACCAGACTCATCAATGGTCGTGCGGATCGTACCCGCCGTGAAGTCCGCTCCGGGCTCCAGGCCGAAGGTCGACACCCGGGCCGGCGTCATGTTTTTCCACAGCAGCGCGAAGGGATCATCGTGATTGATGATCGCCGTCGCATCCGCGCTCAACCCGGCGACCATCTCGCCTTCGGCGCGCGCCACACCTTCGAGGCTGCCGAAGCCTTCGAGGTGCTCGGCGCCGGCGTTGGTGATGATCCCCACGGTGGGGCGACCGATGCTCACCAGCGCCGCAACCTCGCCGGCGCGGTCAGCGCCCATCTCGATCACTGCGAAGCGGTGTTCGCGGTTCATCCGGAACAGCGTCAGCGGCACACCGATGTGATTATTCAGGTTACCGCGCGTGCTCAGGCACGGCCCGGCCTGGGACAGGATGCCCGATATCAGTTCCTTGACGGTCGTCTTGCCATTGCTGCCGGCGACCCCGACCACCGGAATGGCGAAGCCTTCGCGCCACGCGTGGGCACCGCTCGCGAGCGCGGCCAGCGTGTCGTCGACGACAATCTGGCTGGAAATACGCGCCTGCTCGGTGTGCACCACGGCGCCGGCCGCCCCGCGCGCCATCGCCGCGGCCACGTAGTCCTCGCCATTGAATCGCGGGCCCGACAGCGCGACGAACAGTTCGCCCGGGTTCACCGTGCGCGAGTCGGTCGACACTCCGTTGAACGCGGTATCGGCGCCCGCCAACCGACCGCCGCAACTGTGCGCGAACGCTGCCAGGGTAGCCTTCATGCCAAGGCCTCCAGCGCGCTGCGCGCGACCTGCTGGTCGCTGAAGAGGCGGCGGGACGTGCCGTAGATCTGATACTCCTCGTGGCCCTTGCCCGCGATGAGCACCAGATCACGCGGCGTGGCGGCAGCGATGGCCGCGCGGATCGCCGCCGCACGGTCATGCTCGACCCGGACGCGTCCGGTCTCATCCGTGATGCCTGACAGGATGTCGCGCACGATGGCGGCGGGATCCTCGGAACGCGGATTGTCGTCGGTGACGATGACGGCATCGGCGCCGGCGGCGGCTATGCGTCCCATGATCGGGCGCTTGAGCCGGTCCCGGTCACCGCCGCAGCCGAACACCAGCTGCAGTCGCCCCGCGCAGTGCTCGCGCGCGGCGGCCAGCGCCTTCTGCAGTGCATCCGGGGTGTGCGCGTAGTCGACAATGACGCTGCCGTGCCGCGCGGTTGCCGGTCCCGTGACGCGCTGCATGCGTCCGGGCGCGGCGACACACTGCCCGAGCGCGGCAAGCGCCTCGGACAGTGGCACCTGTGCCGCCAGCAGTACCGCCAGCGTCGTCAGGACATTGTCCACATTGAATGCGCCGAGGAGCGCGACGCGCAGTCGGCCATTGCCCCATGAAGACGCCAGGGTGAGGTCGAAGCCATCAGGCAATGGCCGGACCTCGGTTGCCATCACGTGGGCTGCCGCCGTGGGGGCGCTCGCCCGCCCCGTCACCACCAGTCGACCCGGTGCACCACTGGCGCCTGCCAGCTCGCGCCCGAATGCATCGTCGATATTGAGGACGCGCGCATTCAGGGTTGCGCGCTGGAACAGCCGGGCCTTGGCGGCCGCGTAGGCCTGCAGCGTGCCGTGATAGTCCAGGTGGTCCTGGGTCAGATTCGTGAATGCGGCGGCCGCGAAGCGCACCTCATCGACGCGGCCCTGGTCCAGCGCATGCGATGACACTTCCATCGCGACCGCCTGCGCGCCGCCGGCGCGCACCGCCGCCAGTTGGCGATGCACGCTCACGACATCCGCGGTCGTGTGCGTCACGGGTCGCAGCGCGCCGGCGCTACCGTAGCCCAGCGTGCCGATATACGCCGCGGGGCGGCCACACAACGATAGTGCCTGGGCGATGAGCCACGCACAGGTCGTCTTGCCGTTGGTGCCGGTAACACCCACCACGTGCAGGGCCTGCGACGGCTCCCCGAAGAAACGGTCAGCAATGACGCCCAGATGCTGGCGCAGGTCCGGGACGGCGACCACAAACTGTTCCTCGTCCTGGCCCGCGCGCTGGCGGATGCGCTGCAGTAATCGGGCGGCGGCTTCCAGGGCGCGTGTTTCACCCGTGGCGGGGGTCTCGTAGACGACCGCGCGGGCGCCGCGCTCGGCGGCCTGCGCCGCATATTCAACCCCGTGGCGTCCCGAACCCTGCGCGTGCCCACGACAGGCCAGAAACAGCGCGCCCGGTGTCACCTCACGACTGTCGAGCGTTACATCGCTGACCATCAGATCAGCGGGCGCATCGACGATGCCGGACAGCAGCTGCTGCAAAGTCCGCATGCGGGCGATTCCCGTCGCGGACATCATCGGCGTGCCACCGCACGCACCGCCGGGTGCGGGCGCTTGAGCACGGGCCCCGGCACCTCATCGACGGGCACGACCACCGGCATATCGGGCGCGACCCCCAACAGACGCAGCGCCGGACCCATGACGGAGGAGAACACCGGTGCGGCGACGTCGCCGCCGAGATGCTGACCGGCACTGGGCGTGTCGATGACGACGACGGCCGCCAGCCGCGGATCGCTTGCCGGTGCCACACCGGCGAACACCGACATGTACATTTTGTCGGAATAGTCGCCGGAAGTCGCCTTGAAGGCGGTCCCCGTCTTACCCGATACCCGATAGCCGTAGATGGCGGCCCTGGTGCCCGTGCCTTCAGCGGCAACCACCGATTCGAGCATGGTCACGAGTTCCCGACAGGTGCGTTCACTCAGAACACGATCGCCGGGTGGCGGTGTCGTCACCGGCAGGAAGGACACCGGACGGCGCACTCCCAGGGCGCCGATCGCGGCGTAGCCCTGCGCCAACTGCAGCGGCGTCACTGACAGACCATAGCCATGCGACATGGTGGCGATGCCGATTGGACGCCAATGCGAATAGTTACTGAGCACACCGGCGGACTCGCCGGGAAAGCCGCTGGCAGTGACCTGCCCGAGCCCGAGCTTCGAGAGTGTCGTCCAGATGACCTCCGGTGCCAACGAGAAGGCCAGGTGGATCATCCCGACGTTGGAGCTCTTGGCGAGAATCGTGGCCAGATCAACCCGGCCTAGCGGGTGGTCGTCGTCAAAGACTTTGGCGCCCACCTTGATCTGGCCCGGCGAGGTGTCGATGATGCTGTGGTTGTCGTAGCGGCCAGACTCGATGCCCGCGGCCACGAAGAACGGCTTGATGGCGGAGCCCGCCTCGAGAATGTCGGTCACCGCGCGGTTGCGGTAATCCGCCGGCTCGGCATTGCTGCGATCGTTGGGGTTGAAGCCCGGCTGATTGACCATCGCCAGGATCTCACCCGTGCGCACATCGAGCACGACCATCGTTCCGGCCCTGGCGCGCTGATCCCGCACCGCCGCCTTCAGTTCCCGATAGGCCAGGTACTGGATCCGCAGGTCGATCGACAAGGCGAGGTCATGACCGGGACTAGCCTCCCGGATACTGTCCACATTCTGGACCACACGCTGGAATGCATCCTGGATCACCCGCTTTGCGCCATCGGTGCCGGCCAGCCAATGATCAAATGCCAGCTCGAGCCCCTCCTGGCCCGCATCATCTACGTTGGTGAAACCCAGCACCTGGCCGGTGACTTCACCGGAGGGGTAGTAACGGCGATATTCGCGCTTCAGATAGACGCCCGGAATCGCCAGGTTGCGCACCTTCTGGGCCTCAGCCGGCGGCAGCTGCCGGGCGACGTACAGGAACTGCCGATCTTCGTTGCTGGTGATACGCCGCAGCAGTTCCTGGCGGTCGAGCTGCAGCGCCTGCGCCAGCCGCGGGATCTGCTCCGGTATGGGCGCCAGTTCCTGCGGATTCACCCATACCGAATCGACCGGCGTGCTGATCGCGAGCGGCTCGCCGTTTCGGTCAGTGATCATGCCGCGATGGGCCGTGATGGTGGTGACGCGCGAGAAGCGTTCATTGCCTTCCGACGCGTAGAAGTCGTGTCGATACAGTTGCAGATGCGCCGCCTGCGCGAGCAGTCCCACGCCGGCCATCAGCAGCAGGCCCAGTATCAGCCAGGCCCGCCAGCGAAACGAGCCTGCCGTCCGGTCACGTGGATTCCTGGACTTCATGGCGCGATGATCTTGATCTCCTGCGCTGGCGGGGTGGCCATGTGCAGGCGGTTGCTGGCAACGTTCTCGACAAAGGCTTGTTGTGACCAGGAGCTCTGCTCGAGCTGCAACTGGCCCCACTCGATATCCAGGTTGTCGCGCTGTTCCGACAACTGCTGCGATTGCATGAACATCTCGCGCGTGCGGTGCTTGCACCACACCGTGCCGGCTGCCGAGCCGAGCACGGCCACCCATAGCAGCGGCAACAGCACCGCGTAGAGCGCGGTTCGCGGCAACCTCATGCCAGCTTCTCCGCGACCCGCAGCAAGGCGCTGCGCGCGCGCGGATTGCGCGCCAGCTCCGCGGCCGTTGGACGCTGCTTGCGACCGACGAGTTTCATGCGCGGCTGGGCGGCCGGCGGCAGCACCGGCAAGTGCGCCAGAGCCGGATCGGCGCTGGAATGGCGCGCCATGAACTGCTTGACCGCACGGTCCTCCAGCGAGTGGAAGCTGATGACGGCCAGGCGCCCGCCCGGCGCCAGTACTTCGAGGGCCGCGGCCAGCCCCGCCTGCAGCTGTCCGAGTTCATCGTTGATGAACATGCGCAGTGCCTGGAAGGTGCGGGTGGCCGGATTCTTGCCCGGTTCGCGAGTGCGCACCGCGCGCGCGACCAGTTCGGCCAGCTGTGTCGTGCGGGTGATGGGCGTGCGCTCGCGCGCGGTGGCGATCGCCTGCGCCACGCGGCGCGCAAATCGTTCCTCGCCGAGCGTCGCAATCACCTCGCGCATCTCGTCGACGCTCGCCCGGGCGAGCCATGCAGCAACCGGCTCACCACGTGTCGGGTCCATGCGCATATCGAGCGGACCGTCGGCGCGGAAGCTGAATCCGCGTTCCGGCTCGTCGAGCTGCGGGGACGATACGCCAAGGTCAAAGAGCACGCCGGCGCAGGGCTGTCCCGACGCATGCGCCGGCACAAGTACCGCGAGCTGCGAAAACGCCGCGTGCTGGAGCGTGAGGCGCAGGTCGTCGGCGAAGCGCTGGCGGCCTGCCGCAATAGCCTGGGGGTCGCGGTCAAGCGCGAGCACGCGGCCTTCTCCACCCAAGGTCTCGAGAATGCGTGCCGTGTGGCCGCCGCGCCCGAACGTTGCATCGACATAGTACCCACCCGCCCTGAGACCCAATGCCGCGTGCACTTCATCGACGAGCACGGCAGCGTGCTCGTCCATGAGTCCGATCACTTTTGTTCTGGCGGGGTGCCAGGCAACCCCGCCGACAGCTTTACTTCATTCAACCCGGCCGGTACTGCGCTGGTGCGCAGGTCCGGCTTCATTGACGCCAGGGAGGCCTGCTTCCAGGCGCTCTCATCCCACAGCTCAAGATGGTTTCCCTGTCCCAGCAGCAGCGCGTCGCGCTGCAACCCGGTGAATTCGCGCAGCTCCGCCGGAATCAGCACCCGCCCGTGGCTGTCGATTTCCAAATCCGTGGCATAGCCGACCATCAGCCGCTGCAGCCATCGGGTTTCGGAGTGGAGGTTGGGCAGATTCAGCAGATCGTCCTGAAGCTTCTGCCAGTCGCGCAGCGGGTAAACCATCACGCACTGGTCGCGGTCCACCGTGGCCACCAGCTGGTGGTCGCCGCCCTTGGCAAGCGTCTCCCGTACGCGAGTAGGCAGGACCATCCGCCCCTTCACATCAAGAGTGACCTTTGCTGCACCGCGGAACATGAGACGCCAAGACCCCTCGGGGGACGGAAAACCCACTTTTCCCCACTTTTCCCCACCTGCGGCCACTATAGGAATTTGCGGTCCAATATGTCAATTGAATGGGTGGAAAAATTTGTCGTTGTCACAACGACTTATGGTCAGATCACGCCGCTGGGACCGGAGCTGCCGCGGCAGTTTTCTTATCAATCAGAAGCTTGCTGGGGAAAGCTTATACAGTAGGTCACAATCGGGGGACCTGTAAAAAAGAAGTCGGCCTGTAAGCCGGGTTCTGTCGAGAGCAATCATTCCTCTAAGGACCCCTGTCACCAGGGGCCTCAAGCGGCCTACCCGGAAGCGCGCACGAATCGACGCTGCTTTCACGCCCTTGCGGTGCGAAAAGCTGCTTCCCTATTTGGCCTTGCTCCACGTGGGGTTTACCTAGCCGTCGCGTGTTGCCACCGACGCGGTGCGCTCTTACCGCACCGTTTCACCCTTACCGGCCACTATCCGTTACCGGGCAATGGCTTAGGCGGTCTATTCTCTGTTGCACTTTCCGTGGGCTCACGCCCCCCAGGCGTTACCTGGCACGTTATTCGCGGGAGCCCGGACTTTCCTCCCCGTCCCAACCGATGAAACGCAGCGATTGCCCGGCCGACTTCACCGCTCACCATACGGAGTTACCGGTCGCGGCTCAACTGCATCGCGAGCTCGTACGCATCCGAGCGGCGGCCGCCGGCCAGTTGTGCCGCAATGGCGGCGGCCTTGCCCGGCGGTAACTCGCGCAGCAACAGCTCCAGCGCCCGACGCATCAGACTCAGATCCGCGCCGTCCGTGACCGGAGCGGCGCCCTGCACTACCAGGGTGATTTCCCCGCGCTGCAGGTTCGGATCCCGGTCCGCCACCGCGCACAATTCCGCCAGCGTGCCGCGATACACAGTTTCGTGCAGCTTGGTGAGTTCGCGGGCGATGACGGCCGGACGCTGAGCGCCGAATTGAGTTGACAAGTCAACGAGGGCGGCGGCGATGCGGTGCGGTGCTTCGAAGAACACCATCGTGCGTGCCTCGGTCGCGAGCGCGCTCAACCGGCTGCGGCGTTCGCGCGCACTCGCAGGCAGAAAGCCCTCGAAGCAGAAGCGGTCGACCGGCAATCCGGCCAATGCCAGGGCAGCGGTGATCGCCGAGGGCCCAGGCACCACGCCTACCGGGATCCCCTGCGCCACGGCGGCGCGCACCAGCTCAAAACCCGGATCACTGAGCAGCGGCGTTCCCGCGTCGCTGACCAGGACGACCCGGGCGCCGCCCGTGAGACGCGCCAGGACTTCCGGCAGTCGCTGGCTCTCATTGTGCGAATGCAGTGACAGCAGCGGTTTCGCGAGGCCGAGGTGCTGCAGCAGCCCCAGCGTGCGGCGCGTATCCTCGGCCGCAACCAGGTCCGCGCTCGCCAGTGCCGCGCGCGCCCGATCGCTCAGATCGTCCATATTGCCGATGGGAGTGGCGACGACTTCAAGCCGGCCCGGTTGATTGCCCACTACACTATAATCCCTTCAGGATAGGTCCCCTGTGATGGACCACATCCTGCGTTGAATGGTAAGGCACAGCAACCCATGTCCGAATCCCGACGTTTTCTGCACTTATGCCTGGCCACCGCGGTGGCACTGCTGGGCCTGCAGCTCGCAAGCTGCGCCGACGTCCAATCCGGTGCAGAGCAGGCGCCGCCCGGCACGCCGACGTCCGGTCCGAGCACTCATCAGACCGCGCAATCACCGCCATCCAGCGCACCCGGCGCCCGCCTGCCGGCAAACCTGACCACCGTTGGCGGCCCCCAGATCGCGCTGCTGCTGCCGCTGACAGGCCGGCAAAGTGCATCGGCAATCGCGGTGCGTGATGGTTTTCTGACTGCGTACTACTCATTGCCCGCCGCCGGCCGTCCGGGCCTGCGTATCTACGACACCGCGCAGATGAGCGTTGCCGCGGCACTCACTCAGGCGACCGGGGATGGTGCCGGACTGATCGTCGGCCCGCTCACGCGCGAAGAGGTTGCTGCAGCGGCCGCCTACAGCGGCCCGCGGCCGCCGATGCTGACCTTGAACGCCGTCACGGGCGTGCCGGCCGCCGGCAATGCGCTCTACCAGTTCGCGCTCGCGCCGGAGGAGGAAGCCCGCCAGGTTGCCCGCCGCGTGGTCGCGGACGGCAACCGAGCCGGCGTCGCACTGGTGCCGGAGAATGACTGGGGACGGCGCGTGCTTGCGGCCTTCACGCAGGAATTGGCGGCCGCCGGCGGCCAGCTTCTGGATTCGGCGAGCTACGACGCTGGCAGTACCGATTACGCGGCGCCGATCACCAAGGTATTGCGCATCAACGAGAGCGAGGCGCGCAACAAACGGCTCGAGTCCGTGCTGGGCACGCGTCTGACCTTCCAGCCGCGCCGCCGCGGCGATGTGGCCTTCATCTTTTCTCCCGGGCAGGCCCCGCAGGAGCGGCTGCTGCGTCCGCAACTCAGATTCTACTTTGCCGGCGATGTCCCGACGTATGCGACGGCGGATGCCTTCGAACCGAACCCCAACGCCAACCAGGACCTCGACGGCCTGATCTTTCCGGACGCGCCGTGGATGCTGGGCGGAGGCCTCGTCGATAGCGTCCGTGACGCAACCAATGCCGCATGGCCCACCGGCGGTCCCAAGCGCAACATTCTCTTCGCCTTTGGCTTCGATGCCGCAAGACTGGCGACGGCGCTGCGCTCGATGCCAGGCGGCAATGCGACGAGCCTCAGCGTCGATGGACTCACCGGCCACCTCACCATCGCTGCTGATGGCCACGTGCTGCGCGACCTCATGTGGGCACAGATCCGCAACGGCGAGCCGCGGCTGCTGAACTGAGGAGGTCTCGATGACTGCGGCGCAAATGCTCGGCGCGCGCGCTGAACAGATCGCCGCGGACTATCTGCAAGGCCGCGGCCTCACCATCCTGCAACGAAATTTCCGGCGGCGCCTGGGTGAAATCGACTTGGTGGCACGCGATGGCGCGGTGCTTGTCATCGCCGAGGTGCGAACCCGCAGCAGCGAGGCGTTTGGGGGCGCTGCAGCCAGCGTTGACGGACGCAAGCAACGCCGCATCATCCGGGCGGCCGCACAGCTGCTGCAGCAGCATCGCGACTACGCGGCGCTGCCGGTGCGCTTTGACGTGTTGATCGTGGACGGCCCGACCACCGCGGCGCCGCAAGTGAACTGGCTGCGTCACGCCTTCGAAGCGTAAGCCTATTTGACGACCTTCAGCTGCGGGCGCGGCCGACCTTCCTCCGCGGCAGGCGGCTTCGGCGGTGACGGTGGAGGCAGCGGACCCAGGTCCGCTTCCGAGAACACCATGCCCTCGCCGGTCTCGCGCGCGTAAATGCCGAGCACCGCCCCGATGGGCGCACGTACGTGATGAACAGCCCCGGCGAAACGCGTATCCAGCTCGAGCCAGTCGTTGCCGATATTCAGCCGCTCGGTTGCGTCATAACTGATGTTCAGCACGATCTTGCCGTCCTTCACGAAGGCCCGCGGCACTTCCACGGCGTGCCGATCGACATCGACGATGACGTGGGGTGTCTGGCCGCCGTCGGTCATCCACTGGTGCATGGCCCGCAGCAGATAGGGTCGCTTGGGAGGAAGGGACGTTTCGCTCACGTTCGCACTGATCCGTAGAAAGCTTACGGGACCCGCATTTCCTGTTCCGTTTCTGACAGGCTATCGCGAAATGCCGGTCTGGAGAACACGTGGTGGGCGTATTTGATGATCGGCGCCGAAGTCAGCTCGACCTCGTAGCGTGGCAGCCGCCACAGCACCGGCGCGATGGTCGCGTCCACCATCGAGAATTCATCGGAGAGGAAGTACGGCCTGACCTTGAACAGCTCCTCGCTCTGGACGATGGTATCGCGCAGCGTCTTGCGGGTCTTCAGGGAGGCTCTGCGGTCCGGCTCGGCTTCGATCTGGTACACCAGCGGGTACCAGTCACGCTCGACGCGATGCAGGGCCAGTCGGAACTGCGCCCGGGCCACCGGATCGACCGGCATCAGCGGCGGATGTGGAAAGCGCTCGTCCAGGTACTCCATGATCACGCGTGAGTCGTACAGCACCAGATCGCGGTCCACGAGAGTCGGCAGGCTGTGATACGGATTCAGGTCGAGCAGGTCTTCGGGCAGACGTCCCGGTTCGACGCTGATGATGTCGATGCCGATGCCCTTTTCCGCCAGCACTATGCGAGTCCGATGGCTCCATAGGTCATTCGGCGCGGAAAACAGAGTCATGATGGACCGTCGGCTCGACAAAGGGCTTGCTCCGTATCCCCATGTCCCGGGGTGACCGTCAGTGGACGTTCTTCCAGTACTCGCGCTTCAGCAAATAGGTCAGGGCCGTGAAGGCCAGCAGGAACAATACCACCTTGACGCCCAGGGAGCGGCGGTGAACCTGAGCCGGTTCCCCCACGTAATCCAGGAAATTCACCAGATCGCGGACGGTGGCCAGATATTCCTCATGCGACTGGCTGCCAGGGGCGACCTGCACGAAGTGGTCGAACACCTGCTCCTTGTTCACGGTCTTGAACACTGCAACCTTGACGCCTTCCAGGGTGGAAAGCACATCCGGCATCGCCACACTGGGAAGCTGAAGGTTGTTCGCGCCCGTGAGGCGCGTCGGGTCCGAGAAAAAGGTCGTCAGGAAGCGAAACAGATAGCCGTCGCCGCGGGCACGGGCCATGAGCGACAGATCCGGCGGCACCTTGCCGAACCAGGTCTGCGCATCGGCCGCAGGCATTGCCGTCGCGACGTAGTCACTGGGCTTGCCGCCCGCCGGCAACAGGAATTTCTGCATCTGATCAGGCGTGATCTGCAGATCAGTTGCCATACGCGAGTAGCGCATGTACTTCAACGAGTGGCAGCCCCGGCAATAGCCGGCGAAATCACGCAGGCCACGCTGCAATGAGGCGATATCGGCCACCGAATTGTCCGGTTCCCATGACTGCCAGTCACTGCCGAAGCCTTTGAGCCGCTCCTCTTCGTCCTGTTTCTTCTTGTCCGCCAGCTGCTGCTGCGCGACCTTCGAAGCCATGGCCATGACGGCCTGCACGCTGCCCGGCGCGGCAGCCGGTGCGGAAGAGCTCGCCTCGGGAGCCGACGCCGCGGGCGCCGACTCATCGGCACCCAGCGCGATGCCTGCGGCACCGCCGAGCAGCAGTAGCGCAATTCCGGCCAGCCGCAGTCCGTGTTTCGCGTTGTTCACTCTAAGCATGGGCCTCAAACCTCACGCGCTCCGGCACTGGCTTGACCCTTTCCATCCGGGTGTAGAACGGCATCAATATGAAGAAGGCGAAGTAGCCCCCCGTGGCGACTCGTCCCAGGATGATGTAGATCCCGGCCGGCTCCTGCAGGCCCAGGTACATGAGTCCCAGGAAGGACACCGTGAAGAGCGCCAGGAATGCCCGCGAGAGCGGCCCCTTGTAGCGGATCGATTTCACGGGTGAGCGATCCAGCCACGGCAGCAGCAGGAAGCACACCAGTGACAACGCCATCAGCAGTGCGCCCAGGCGCTGGTCGGGGATGGCGCGCAGGATGGCGTAGTACGGGGTGAAATACCAAGACGGCGTGATGGGGTTCGGCGTCGAGAAGATATCCGTGGGCTCGAAGTTCGCATGCTCCAGGAAATAGCCCCCCAGGGTCGGAGCGAAGAACACGACGGCCGCGAAGATCACGAAGAACACCGAAAGCCCGAAGGAGTCCTTCACGGAGTAGTACGGATGGAAGGGAATGCCATCCACCGGATGACCGTCCTTGCCGAGATTCGCCTTGATTTCGATGCCGTCCGGATTGTTCGATCCGGTGCGTCGTAGCGCCACCAGGTGCAGCACCACCAGCAACAGCAGCGCCAGCGGCACCGCTACCACGTGCAGGGCAAAGAAGCGGTTCAGAGTGGAATCGGCGATGCCGTAATCGCCGCGGATCCATTCCACCAATGTCGGCCCGATCACCGGAACGGTGCCGAAGATATTCACGATCACGTTTGCCGCCCAATAGGACATATTGCCCCAGGGCAGCACGTAGCCCATGAACGCCTCCGCCATCAGCGCCAGGTACACGAGCATGCCGAACAGCCACAGCAGTTCCCGCGGAGCGCGGTATGACCCGTACATCAACGCGCGGTACATGTGCAGGTAGACGACGAGGAAGAACGCGGACGCGCCGGTGGAGTGCAGGTAGCGGATCAGCCAACCGTACTGCACCTCGCGCATGATGAATTCGACCGAGTCGAACGCGGTGGCCTCGCCCGGCTTGTAGAACATCGTCAGGAAGATGCCGGTCAGAAGCTGCAACACCAGCACGACCATGGCGATGAAGCCAAAGAAGTACCAGATGTTGAAATTCTTGGGCGCGTAGTAGCCGGTGGCCTGAGTCTCGATGAACTCCTTGACCGGTAAGCGCTTATAGATCCAAGCCTTGAGACCCTTGCTCGGGCTCTCGTTCCTGGGCCCGCCAGAATCTGCGGGTTTAACGGCTACCACCATCAGGCCGCTCCTTGTTATCGTCTCGCACGCAACATCACCACCAGGCGCGGGACCTATGTTTCCGTTGCTCAGGGGGGCGGCGCATTATACACACAACAAAGTCGCGGCTTCGTTCACGTCAGCGTGACTTTTGCCGCGAACTCATCGGGAAATCACGAGGTGGGAATGAGCCGGATCGGTCGATTATGCGTGTTCATGGCGGCATCGGTGGTCAGCGGCCTGGCCTTGGCATTCATCATCCTTGCCTGGCGCCCCCAGCTGCTCACGCCGCAGACCGCATCGGCCCCGGCCGCGGCGCGCAATCCCCCCGTCGCCCAAAACGCGACCGGCAGTCAGCCGGGAGGTGAGAATTCCAGCGCACCCCCCGCCCGGGACGGCAATTCCCCGGCAGTCCTGTTCCCCGGCCATGATGCCTGGTCATATGCGGACGCGGTCCAGCGTGCGGCGCCGGCCGTGGTCAACATTTCAACCTCCCGGACCGTGACCGAGCGGGTGCAGCCCAGTGGCTTCGATGCGATTTTCGGTGATCGGGAGCCCCGTTACTTCAACCGCACCGAACACAGCCTGGGCTCGGGCGTCATCGTGGATAGCGAGGGCCACATCGCCACCAACAATCACGTCGTCGAAAATGCCGACCAGGTGCGCGTGCAGCTGGCTGACCACCGTGTGGCCGTGGCGCGGGTCGTCGGCCGTGATCCGGACTCGGATCTGGCCTTGCTGAAAATCGACCTCGGACATCTGCCGATCATGCCCTTCGGGCACTCCGACCGACTGCAGGTCGGGGATGTCGTGCTGGCCATCGGCAATGCCTTGGGGCTATCGCAGACCGTCACCCACGGCATCGTCAGTGCGACCGGTCGTGGCCAGCTCGGTCTTGCGACCTTCGAGAATTTCATCCAGACCGACGCGGCCATCAATCTGGGTAACTCCGGGGGCGCGCTGATCAACACCCGCGGTGAACTGGTCGGCATCAATACCGCCATCGTGGCCAAGACGGCCGGCGCCGAAGGCATCGGCTTTGCCATACCCGTGAACATGGTACGCGGGGTCATGCACGACCTGATCACCCGCGGCAAGGTCGTACGCGGCTGGAGCGGCATCGTCCCGGAGGATTTTTCGGATGACCAAGCGCTCAGCGTTGGCCTGGCGCATGGTGGCGTGGTGGTCATGGAGCTCGTTCCGGACAGCCCCGGGCAGGCGGCGGGCCTGCATCGTGGCGATATCCTCACCGTCTGCGACGGTGCCAGCGTGAAGAGTTCGCAGGACTTTCTGGCGCACGTCGCCAGCTCCGCGCCGGGCACCACCATCAAGGTCAGCCTGCTGCGCGGCCGAACGATGCTGGAGGGGACCATCAGGCTGCGCCAACGTCCCCAGTCGTCATGACGCAGACCACCGCGCTCGAGGCGACCCTAACACTGCGCCGCTTCGCGGACCGCAGCCAGCTGCAGGTGGCCATCGAGGAGCGCCTGCAGCAGGTTCTTACCGGCGCCAGCGGCGAGCAGCCGGCAGTCATGCTCTCCGGCGGCAGCACGCCGATTCCGGCCTACCTGGCGCTGGCCGCGCGCAACCTCGTCCCGGCGCCCGGGCTCACGGTCCTGTTCTCGGATGACCGCTACGTGCCTTCCGATTCAGACCAGAGCAACTACCATCAAAGCCGTCCGCTGTTCACTGCGCTGCGCCTGGGGCCCGAGCAGGTGCTGCGCATCCGCACGGAGTTGCCGTTGCCGCAGGCCACCGCCGCGAGCGCGCGCCAGCTCGAACAGTTGCTGACAGGCGACCGCCGGATCACCCTGGGACTATTGGGGATCGGCGCAGACGGGCATACCTGCTCGCTGTTTTCCGCCGCCGATCTGCAACGCGCGCGCGGCCACCTGGCCATCAGCGTGCACCGCCCCGATGGACGCGACGCCGTCAGTGTGACGCCAGCGGTGCTCGAGCGCGTCGAGCAGCTGATCTTCATGGTAACGGGAGCCGATAAGCAGACCGCGCTCGATGGTCTGCTTCATCGCAAGGCGGATCTCACCGCCTGGGCTGCCGTGCGCGGTTGTCGGTCGGTGGAAGTCTGGGCGGATGCCAGCGCGCTACGGCATCAGGAGCCGCGCTAGCCGCGCATCGGCCAGCGCGTCCAGCCGTCCGCGGTCGCACCCGGATCGTGCCAGCCGCACTCGCCGTCGATGATTTTGAACGCTTCGGCCGGTCCCCAGCTGCCGGGTTCGTACTGGTACACCGGCGTCACCTCATTCAGCACCGGATCGACGGCGGCCCACGCGGCTTCGACCTCATCCTCGCGTGCGAACAATGTGGCATCACCGCTGAGCGCATCGCCGATCAGGCGCTCGTAGGGCTCCATTTCATCGGCGGCCTTCTGATCCACGAACAGCTCGATCTCGCGTCCGGCCATGCGCTCGCCGGCCTGTTTGACATGGGCGCCCAAGGCAATCGCCACATCGGGTCCGACACGAAAACGCAGATAATTCGGCTGACACGGTTTCACGTCGCCGAACACGCGTGCCGGCGGGGAGCGCAATTCCACGACCACTTCGGTTGCGGTGACCGGCAGGCATTTGCCCGCGCGCAGATAAAACGGCACACCGCTCCAGCGCCACGAATCGATCGACAGCCGCAGCGCCGCGAAGGTCTCCACCTTTGAATCGGGCGCCACGCCGGGCTCGTCACGGTAGCCCCGGAACTGACCACGCACCAGGTCCTGCGACTGCAGCGGGCGCAGCGCCCGGAACACCTTGACCTTCTCATCGCGCAGCGCATCGCCGCTGCCGTTCACCGGCGGCTCCATGGCCAGAAACGCGACCACCTGCAGCAGATGATTCTGGATCACATCGCGGATGGCGCCCGCCTCGTCGTAGAACTTGCCGCGGCCCGCGACGCCGATCTCCTCGGCCATCGTGATCTGCACGCTCGCGACATAGTTGCGGTTCCAGATCGGCTCGAGAAAGGAGTTCGCAAAGCGGAAGTACAGCAGGTTCTGCACCGGCTCCTTGCCGAGATAATGGTCAATGCGAAAGATCGATCGCTCAGCGAAGATCTTGTGCAGCGTCTGGTTGAGGGCGTGGGCGCTCGCGAGGTCGCGGCCGAAGGGTTTTTCGATCACCACCCGCGCGCCCTTGTCGCACCCGGCCGCAGCCAGCTGCGTGACCACGAT
Source organism: Steroidobacteraceae bacterium (assembly GCA_036267975.1). GTDB lineage: Bacteria > Pseudomonadota > Gammaproteobacteria > Steroidobacterales > Steroidobacteraceae > DAIDKA01. The sequence continues at coordinate 114,670 of DATAVA010000028.1, forward strand.
CGGGAACATGCTGGGTGGAATGGCCAGATAGTGCAGCGGATGCTGCGCCGTCCCCAGGAGCTTGCGCAGCTGCTGGAAGGTCTCAGGCGAACCGTAATCACCGTCAACGTACTGGACCAGCGCCACCAGCCGCTCGACCACGGCGCCATCCAGATCCTTCACATTGTTCTTCAAACTATCGCGCAGCCGCGCGATGAGCTGGTCGCGATTCCAGCCGGCCTTGGCCACGCCGATGACGGGCACCGTCAGGCGACCCCGCCGCACCAGTTGATAAAGCGACGGGAAAATCTTCCGATGGCACAGATCCCCGGTGGCGCCAAACAGCACCAGCGCGTCGGCGGCTTCACGCGCGGCCGCACTCATGGGCTCAAGCCTTGGTCTCGATGTGACCGCCAAATCCGAGACGCATGGCCGAGAGCACCTTGTCGGCGAACTCCGCCCGCCCGCGCGATTCGAAGCGCGCATACAGCGCGGCCGTGAGCACATGCGCCGGCACGCCTTCTTCGATCGCGGCCTCGACGGTCCAGCGGCCCTCGCCCGAGTCGGACACCCGTCCGGCGAAGCCGGCAAGCGATGGATCGTGCGCCAGCGCCTCGGCCGTGAGATCCAGCAACTGGGAAGTGATGATGCTGCCGCGACGCCACACTTCGGCGACCTGCGCCACGTCAAACGAGTACTGGAACAGTCGCGGCTGGGCGAGTGGCGCGGTTTCGGCATCCTCGCCGCCCTTGTGATCGAGCCCGATGTTGGCGTGCTTGAGGATATTGAAGCCTTCTGCGTAGGCCGCCATCAGACCGTACTCGATGCCGTTGTGAACCATCTTCACGAAATGCCCGCCGCCATTGCCGCCACAATGCAGATAACCCTGCGCCGCCGTGCCGTGCGCGGCGCGATCCGCAGCCGATGGCGGCGCGCCACCGGGAGCCAGACATGAGAAAATCGGATCCAGATGCGCGACGATGTCCTTTTCGCCACCGATCATCTGGCAGTAGCCGCGCTCCAGGCCCAGCACGCCGCCGCTGGTACCCACATCGACGAAGTGGATTTTCGACTTCGCGAGTTCATCGGCGCGCCGGATATCATCGTGATAATGCGAATTGCCGCCATCGATGATGATGTCGCCGGCTTTGAGCAGCGGCGCCAGCTGCCCGATCACTCCGTCGACGACACTGGCGGGCACCATCAGCCAGATCGCGCGCGGCGTCGCCAGACCCTTGACCAGATCCGCCAGACTGTTGACGCCCTTGGCGCCATCGGCCGACGCCGCCTTCACCGCCGCCGGTTCGTTCGCGAAGGCCACGATCTCATGTCCACCGCGCAACAGGCGTTTCACCATGTTCGCGCCCATGCGTCCCAGGCCAATCATTCCAAGTTGCATGTGGACTCCTTGAACTAGTTCGGAACACGACGGATCTGCGCGCCGATGCCGGCGAGCTTCTCCTCGATGGTCTCGTAGCCCCTGTCGATGTGATAGATGCGCTCGATTTCGGTGCGCCCCTCGGCAACCAGGCCGGCGAGTACCAGACTGGCCGAGGCGCGCAGATCCGTGGCCATCACCGGCGCTGCGGTCAGCCGTTCGACACCGCGGATGATGGCCGTGTTCCCCTCGAGGCGGATCTCGGCACCCAGGCGCCGCATCTCGAGCATGTGCATGAAGCGGTTCTCGAATATGGTCTCGATGATGGTGCCGACTCCGACCGCCACCGTATTCAGGGCCGCGAATTGCGCCTGCATGTCGGTTGGAAATGCCGGGTACGGCGCGGTGCGCACATCCACAGCGCGCGGCCGCCGGCCGCGCATGTCGACTTCGATCCAGGTATCACCGATGGTCACGCCCGCACCCGCTTCGCGCAGCTTGGCGGTAACGGCATCCAGGTGCTCGGGCCGGGTGTTCTTGATGCGCACATGACCGCGGGTGATGGCGCCGGCCACGAGGTAAGTGCCGCTCTCGATGCGGTCCGGCAATACATCGTAGGTGGTGCCGTGCAGCTTTTCGACGCCCTGGATGACGATCTTGTCGCTGCCCGCACCGCGGATCTTCGCGCCCATGGCGATCAGGAAATTGGCCAGGTCGACCACTTCGGGCTCGCGCGCGGCGTTCTCCAGCACCGTCTCGCCGTCGGCGAGCGTCGCGGCCATCATCAGGTTCTCGGTTCCGGTCACAGTGACGGCGTCGAGCACCAGGCGTGCGCCCTTGAGGCGCCCGGCGCGGGCCCGGATATAGCCGCCCTCGATCTGGATCTCGGCGCCCATGGCCTGCAGACCCGCCACATGGATGTTGACCGGCCGCGCGCCGATCGCACAGCCACCGGGCAAGGAGACATCCGCACGGCCAAACCGGGCCACCAGCGGCCCCAGCACCAAGATCGAGGCCCGCATCGTCTTGACCAGGTCGTACGGTGCGAAGCACTCCTTGAGCGTCGAGGCATCCACCTCGATGCGCAGGCCCTCGGCGATCGTCACGCTCACGCCCATGCGGCCGAGCAGTTCGATGGTGGTGGTGACATCCTTCAGGTGCGGCACATTGCAGATCGTCACAGGCTCCGATGCCAGCAGACCCGCAGCCAGGATGGGCAGCGTCGCGTTCTTGGCGCCGGAGATGCGCACTTCGCCCTCGAGCGGCACGCCGCCCGTGATCTGTAGTTTGTCCATTAATCCTTCAAATTCGCCCACTCATCCGGAGTGAAGGCTTCAATCGACAGCGCGTGAATTTCGCGGCCCACCAGCTCACCGAGCGTGGCGTAGACCAGCTGGTGGCGGGCAATGCCGCGCTTGCCCGCAAAAGCCTGCGCGACGATTCTGGCGGAAAAATGGGTATTGTCCGGCGATTGGACCAAAACCTGCGCGTCGGGGAGGCCGGCGCGGATCAGTTCAGCAACTTTCTCGGGATTCATACGCGCCAATGGTAGCAAATGCCCGACCGGGGCCTTAAGGCGAGCGGCATCGGGGCCCGTGTTCAGGGTATTCTTGTCGCGGAGAAACTTAAGATGACCGCCGCAACCGCCGCCAGAACTGTCGACGATGCCACGCTGCTGAGCGCCGCGCGCCGCGCCCTGGCGATCGAGACGCGCGCCGTGGAATCCCTGGGCGCCCGCCTCGGTCCGCAGTTCGTGGCGGCCTGTCGGTTGTGCCTGGCATGCGCCGGCCGGGTCATTGTCACGGGCATCGGCAAGTCGGGGCACGTCGGCCGCAAGATTGCCGCCACCCTGGCCAGCACCGGGACGCCCGGGTTTTTTCTGCATGCCGCGGAGGCGAGCCACGGTGACCTGGGAATGATCACGGCGAGCGACGTGGTGCTCGCGCTTTCAAATTCGGGCGAGAGCCCCGAACTGGTGTTCCTGCTGCCTCATTTGAAGCGCTTGGGCACCCCGCTCATTACCCTGACCGGCAATCCGGCCTCGACGCTCGCACGCAATGCCACGGTCACCCTGGATGTCACTGTTCCGGAGGAGGCCTGTCCGCTGAACCTGGCCCCGACGGCGAGCACCACGGCCATGCTCGCCATGGGAGATGCGCTCGCGGTCACCCTGCTCGAAGCCCGCGGCTTCACGGCAACGGATTTCGCGCGCTCCCATCCGGGCGGCTCGCTCGGCCGGCGCATGTTTTTGCGGGTCGAAGACATCATGCGCCGTGGCAACGACCTGCCACGGACCGCACCGATCGCAACGCTCGCGCAAGGCCTGCTGGAAATGTCGCGCAAGGGTTTGGGAATGACGGTGATCGTGGATGCCGCGGATACCGTGCTCGGGGTATTCACCGATGGTGACCTGCGCCGGCTGCTGGACCGCCAGGTCGATATCCACGCCCTGCGCATGCAGGAGGTCATGACCGTGAAGTGCCGCACCATCGGCCCGCAGGAGCTGGCGGCGGCCGGCGCGCAGCTGATGGACCAGCACCGCATCACGGTGCTGCCGGTGGTCGAGGCCGGACGGCTGCTCGGCGCCTTCAATGTGCACGACCTGCTGCGCGCAGGCGTGATGTAGGGGAGCGCACCTGCCACGCCGAAAATCATCCGCGGCTGCGATTCGCCTGCTGATCCTGGACGTGGATGGCGTGCTCACGGATGGCCGCGTGTATTACGGCGCGCGCGGCGAACAGCTGCAGTGTTTCAACATCAAGGACGGTCACGGGCTGAAGTCGCTGGCGCATGCGGGCATCATCGTCGCCGTCATTTCCGGGCGCCGCTCCGCGGCGGTGATCCGCCGCTGCCGGGAACTCGCCATCCGCCATGTGGTCCAGGGAAGTGGTGACAAAGTACGTGATTTTCGCGCCCTGACCGTGAAGCTCGGCATGACGCCCGCACAATGTGCATTCATTGGTGATGACGTTCCGGATGTGCCATTGCTGCGCGAGGTCGGATTGGCATTTGCGGTCGCCGACGCGCACTCCAGCGCCCGTGCCGCCGCACATCACGTGACCCGCCTGGGTGGCGGTTGTGGTGCGGTGCGCGAGGTGTGCGATCGGCTGCTGGCGGCACATTCGGCGCGCCCGGGGCCGGGACCTTGATTTACCGGCTGCTGATACTGCTCGGACTGGCGCTGGTCGGGTTTGCGGTCTGGGTGACCCTGTCGCCGCGGCAAGCCGAACCGGTGACCGCGCAGAACAGCGGACCCGCACGCCCGGATTCGGGCTATTCGGCCACTGACGCTTCGATGGTCGAGACCGGTGCTGACGGCCTGCCGCTGTACACGCTGCAGGCCCGTCGGATACGGCAGGATCCGGCTACCAACATCATCAACCTGTCGACGGTACACATGACCTCTCGCGATAACGGCGGCGGGGAATGGCAGGCTCGCGCCGATCAGGCCCAGGCGCGCCAGGATTCCGCGCAGATCGATCTGAGCGGTTCAGTTGATCTCGTCGGCACGATTGCCGGAAATGACAAACCCGCACACGCACTCACCGACAGGCTGCACGTCGACACTCATACGGGCATGATCAGCACACCTGAAGTCACGCTCAACTGGGGCGGTATCGTGGTGCGCGCGCCCGCGATGGTGGTCAACACCAAGAATTACCACGTCAGACTGGAATCACAGGTCCATGGCCACATCGCCCCCTGAATTTTTCGCCCGGCATCGAGCAGTGGCGCGGCGCGGCCTGCTGGGCTTGGCCGCGACGGCGGCCATCGCGCTGCTCGCCGGTGCCAGCGGCGGCGGGCTGGTCAGCTGCACCGTCGATGCGGGACCGGGCAAGGAACCGGTAACGTGCAGTGCGAACATCGTCGACCTGGACCGCAAAACCAGCGTGATGCACCTGAGCGGTGATGTGAAGATCGCGCAGGGGGATATCGGTGTTGCGGCCGACGCGGCTGAAGCCACCATCATGCTGGACTCCAAGAAATCCCATTGGGTCTTCACCGGCAATGTGCACGTGCGCGCCGAGCGCGAGGGCGATCTGCGTGCTGACCGTGCGACAGTCGAAATCGTCAATGGCGCGCTGGCAAGCGCCCATGTAAGCGGGTCGCCGGCGCAGTTTGAGCAAACCCATGCCGATAAGAACGGCGACTTGGCCAAAGGCCATTCCAGCACCGCTGACTACGATGTGGGAGCGGGGACCGTGACGTTGAACGGCGATGCAGTGCTCACCCTGTCGGACGGCCCGAATGTCATGAAGGCGCCATCCATCACCTACAACGTGCGCGAGCAGCATATCCAGCTTACCAACGACGCGAAGGGCGGGCAGCGTCCGCAGATGAAGTTCACGCCGAAATCCGGCCACGACACCAATGCCGGAACTGGAAAGCCGTGACTGAATCCGTGCTGTGCGCGACCCACCTGGCCAAGAGCTACCGTTCCCGCAAAGTCGTCAACGACCTGTCGCTGGAGGTTCGTGCGGGGGAGATCGTCGGCCTGCTCGGCCCCAATGGAGCCGGCAAGACGACCGCCTTCTACATGATCGTCGGCCTGGTGCCCTGCGATGCCGGCCGCATCACCCTGGGTGGCCAGGACCTGACGTTCGCCCCCATGCACCGGCGCTCGCGTGCGGGGTTGGGGTACCTGCCGCAGGAGCCCTCCGTGTTTCGCAAGCTGTCGGTCGAGAAGAACGTCATGGCGATTCTGGAAACCCGCGCGGATCTCACCGAGGAACTGCGCGAAGAGCGCCTCGAGGAGCTGCTGGAGGACTTCCGCATCGGCCACGTGCGCAACAGCCTGGGTCTGTCGCTGTCCGGTGGCGAGCGGCGCCGGGTCGAGATCGCCCGGGCCCTGGCCGCGAATCCACGCTTCATCCTCCTGGATGAACCATTTGCCGGCGTCGACCCGATTTCGGTACTGGATATCCAGCGCATTATCCGTGAGCTCACCACCCGCGGCATCGGGGTCCTGATCACCGATCATAACGTCCGCGAAACCCTCGGAATCGTCGGCCGGGCCTACATCGTTAACCAGGGAATGGTCATTGCGTCCGGAAGCGCCGAAGAAATCCTTGCAAACCCTCAAGTCCGTGAGGTGTACTTAGGGCAATCGTTCCGGTTATAGCACCGCCTGGCGGTCAATAACCCTTGTCCTTTCAAACCCTTAGTAAGGGTCCAGTGCCTATAGTGCAAGAAACATGCTGAAACCGTCCCTGCAACTGCGCATGGGTCAGCAACTGACCATGACGCCGCAGTTGCAGCAGGCCATCCGACTGCTACAGATGCCGGCCCTCGAGCTGCAGGCGCATATCCGGGAGCTGCTCGAGAGCAACGTCATGCTCGAGCCCGTCGAAGATGCCGACACGACCAGTGGTTTCGAGGCCGTCGAACCGCCCGTGCCCGAGCCCGAGGTTACGCAGGCCGCCGCCGCCGACCAGGAGCCGCAGGTCGAGGTGGTCGACGAGCACTGGGGTGAGCAGTCCGTGGGGCCCGCCGACCACTCCTGGAACGGCGAGGATGACGATCGCCAGCAGGAATTCGCCGATGCGTCGGGCCAGACGGTGCAGGAGCACCTGCTGTGGCAGCTGGAACTGGCGCATCTGCCGGCCCGTTCCCTGGGGATCGCGCGCGCCATCGTCGACGCCATCAATGATGACGGCTACCTGATGGAGCCGCTGACGGAGATCGCCAATACCCTGCGCCCGGAGATCGAGGCCGAGGCTGCCGAAATCGAGCAGGTGCTGCAGCGCGTGCAGCAACTGGACCCCCCGGGCATTGGCGCCCGGTCGGTCAGTGAGTGCATCGAGCTGCAGCTGCGCCAGCTCGATGGGGAAACCCCGGGGCTGGCGACCGCACTCGCCATCGCGCGCTGCCATCTCGAGCTGGTGGCGGGGCGCGAAATGTCACTGCTGAGGCGTGAACTGAAGGCCACCGATGAGGAAATCGCCTGCGCGTTGATCCTGGTGCGCGGCTGTCACCCCCGCCCCGGAGCCACCGTCAGCGGGGGCTCGGCTGAATACGTGGTACCGGATGTTTTTGTGCGCCGCACGGACCATGGCGGCTGGTCGGTGGAGATCAATGCGGCTACCCTGCCAAGGGTGCGCCTCAACCACGGTTACGCGAGCCTCATCGGCCGCAGTGCCAGCCACGCCAGCATGCGCGCCCAGCTGCAGGAGGCGCGCTGGCTGCTCAAGAGCCTGGAGATCCGCAATGAGACACTCATGAAAGTGTCGCGTTCGATCGTCGAACGCCAGACGGCCTTCCTCGAGGAAGGCGACGAGCTGATGCGACCGATGATCCTCAAGGACATCGCCGAGGCGGTCGACATGCACGAGTCCACCATCTCGCGGGTCACCTCCGGCAAGTACATGCACACCCCGCGCGGCGTCTACGAGCTGCGCTATTTCTTTTCCAGCCAGGTCGAAGGTGCGGATGGCTCGGGCACCTCCTCGACGGCCATTCGCGCGAAGATCCGCAAACTCGTCAAGGACGAATGTGCCGACAGTCCACTCAGCGATGGAAAGATTGCGGAATTGCTCTCAGGTGAAGGAATTCCGGTAGCCCGGCGCACGGTAGCCAAGTACCGTGAAGGAATGGGCATCGCGCCGTCCAACGAGCGGCGCAGAACAGGTTCAAGATAAATGTAAATGCGTCACCAAAGAGGAGACGTCCAATGAGGCTAAACGTCAAGGGTCATCACATCGAGATCACGGCGGCACTGCAAAGCTATGTGGAGAAGAAACTGCTGCGCGTCGTTCGCCATTTCGATCAGGTCATCGATATCCATTGCGTCCTGACCGTAGAAAAACTTGCCCAGAAGGCCGAAGCAACCCTGCACGTCAGCGGTTGTGACATCCACGCAGATGCGTCCGATCCCAATATGTACGCGGCGATCGACGCACTGACCGACAAACTCGATCGCCTGGTGACCAAACACAAGGAGAAGCGCGGCGATCACCGCGCCAGCGAAGGCCGCGAGGCGCGCCTCTAAACCACACCGGTGCGCCCGGGACCGTCCGGGCGCACTTGCGCAGTTGGTGGCGCAAAGCTAGTGTCGCAACCGTGCGTATCATCGTAATCAGCGGATTGTCCGGCGCGGGCAAGAGCATAGCCCTGCATATGCTCGAGGACCTCGGGTACTACTGCATCGACAACATGCCCGCCGCACTGCTGAAGCCGTTTGTTTCGCACACGGTGCGCAGCGCCGAGGCGCGCTACCAGCGCACTGCCATCGGACTGGATGCGCGCAACACGCCGCAGGAAGTGGCCACGGTTCCCGGCCTGGTGGATGAACTGAAGCGCAGCGGCATCCACTGCGAAGTGGTGTACCTGCTCGCCAGCGACGAGGAGCTGCTGCGGCGTTATGCGGAAACGCGCCGCAAGCATCCGCTCAGTTCCGATCAGCGCGGCCTGCACGATGCGATCCAGATGGAACACGAGTTGCTCGCGCCGATCGCGAATTCCGCCGATCGCATCATCGACACCTCGCGCATGGGGCTGCACGATCTGCGGCATCTGGTACACCGCACCGTGGGCCACGAGGTGGACGGGCCGCTCACGGTCACCTTTGAATCATTCGGCTTCAAGCGCGGCATCCCGGGCGATGCGGATTTCGTATTTGATGCGCGCACGCTGCCGAATCCTTACTGGGAACCCGCGCTGCGTCGGCTCACGGGCCGCGATCCGGCGGTGATCGAATTCCTCGAAGCTCACGCAGCGGTGCAACGACTGATCGATGACATCGAGGCGTTCATCACCGGGCGGATCGCCGAGTACCAGGCGACGAGCCGCGGTTATCTGACGGTCGCGGTGGGTTGCACGGGCGGCCGCCATCGCTCGGTATACGTGGTGGAGCGGCTGCTCACCCGCTTCACCTCACGCTTTCCGCAGGCCATCGCGCGCCACAACTCACTGCCCGAGGCCTGAACGGCCGTGAGCACCGACCCGTCAGTACGAGCGTCCGACCAGCACGAACTCTCGTGCCCGCTCACCGCTGAAGACACAGCGCTGGCCCGTGATCGGCTCCTGCGCCAGCGGCGCATTGCGCACCGTGATCTTGAGGCTCTTCAGCTGCTGCTCGACCTTCGCCAGCGCGGCACCCTCGGGCCGCGCCCAGGCGACTCGCGCCCAGCCACGGAATTCGCTGTTGGCCGATTCCTCGTCACCGGACTTGCCATCCACTGACCTGAAATGTTCGGCGAGCGCCTCGAAGCTGGCGATGTCGGTGCGGATGTTGTCGGCGAGTCGCTGCTTCGCAGACTCGTGCAACGCGCTGTGAATGCTGCCGAGCAGTGCGCCGATCTGCTCGATGAACTGCTGGCGCGGCAGCGCCTGTGACTGGATCTTCTCGCCGTTGCGCAGCTGATCGCGACGGATGTAGGTGACGTTGGCCGCCGCGACATCGCGAGCGCCGATGTCGCAGATCACCGGGACGCCGCGCTTGATCCAGGTCCAGCGCTTGTCGATGGCGCGCCCGGACTTGCGATCGACCAGGGCACGCACCGGCTCGCCGAAGGCATGGGCGCGGTTCAACTCCAGCGCCAGCGCCTCACAGAACTCCACGACACCGGCATCTTCGGGCTTGTCACGCAGCATCGGGATCAGCACGATCTGGCGGGGCGCGACAATGGGCGGCAGGCGCAAGCCATCATCATCACCGTGAGTCATCACGACGCCTCCGACCAGACGGGTCGAGACGCCCCAACTCGTGGTGTGCGCGAAGTCCAGGTCACCGGCCTCGGTCTGGTAGCGGATGCTCTGGGCCTGCGCAAAATTGGTGCCCAGGTAGTGGGCCGTGCCGGCCTGCAGCGCCTTGCCGTCCTGCATCATCGCTTCGATGGAGTAGGTATTCTCCGCGCCCGGAAAGCGTTCATGCGCGGGCTTCTCGCCGGCAACCACGGGCATTGCCAGCGCGTCCTCCGCGAACGAGCGATACACCTCGAGCATGCGTGCGGTCTCCTCACGCGCCTGCGCTGCGGTCGCGTGGGCGGTGTGCCCCTCCTGCCAGAGGAACTCAGTGGTGCGTAGGAACAGTCGCGGCCGCATCTCCCAGCGCACGACATTGGCCCACTGGTTCAGCAGTAGCGGCAGGTCCCGATGCGAGCGTACCCAGCGGTGGAAGGCCGCGCCGATCACGGTCTCCGAAGTCGGGCGCACGATCAGTGGTTCTTCAAGCTTCGCGTCCGGATCCGGTTTCAGGACCCCATCGATCATCTTCAGGCGATGATGCGTGACGACCGCCATTTCCTTGGCGAAACCCTCGACATGTTCGGCCTCACGGGCGATGTAACTCAATGGAATGAACAGCGGAAAGTAGCAATTTTCATGTCCGGTCTCACGAAAACGGCGGTCCAGGAGTTCCTGCATCCGCTGCCACACCCCGTACCCCCAAGGCCGGATGATCATGCAGCCACGGACGCCCGACTCCTCGGCGAGGTCAGCCTGATCGACTACGGCCTGGTACCAGGCCGAAAAGTCACCCGCGCGGGTGACGGCAAGCGCGTGTTGCATGAAATTCCCTAGATATCGTCGCAGCGGTCTATCTTACGTGAGCCGGACCCGCGATGACGCCACAGCCGGCTGCACGATGGGCTCCCCGCTCATGAAATCCAGCAGCGTGTCGCGCGCCTGCATGGCGTCCCGGTACCCGAGGGCGATGAGCTCCTGGGTAAAACACGCCTCGAACATCAGATAGCTCGCCAGCTGGCTGCCGCCGGCATCCTTGGCGCCGATCACGTGCAGCAGCGTGCGCAGGCCGCGCGGCATCTCCTTGACATGACGTGCCGCGATCACCCGCGGATCGACGCTGGGTGCCAGCATCAGTGTGTCCACGTGCCGCAGTACGCGGGTCTGCATCGTGGCTTCCCCATCCGGCATCGTTTCGACCAACTGGTTGAACCGGTCGGTCTGCTCGACATCCGCATACACCTGATCGGTGAACAGGGTGTCGAGCATGAAGCCGAATATCTGGCCGGGCGTCGGCAACGGTTCCATCCCGCTCTCCGGCGTCACGCCGGCCTCGCGGCGCGCCCGCACACCGATGATCAGCAAGCGGTCCGCGCCCAGGTGAATGGCTGGGCTCAAGGGATTGAGCTGGCGCATGGAGCCGTCGCCAAAATAGGTTTCCCCCAGTTTGACCGGCGGAAACAGCACGGGGATGGCGGCACTCGCCATCAGGTGATCGAGCCGCAGCGGCTCCCGCCGCCCGGCCCGCTGCGAGCGGGCCCAGTTGTTGATCTTGTCGGTACCATCGAAAAACGCGATCGACTGGCCAGTCTGGTAACAGGTGCTGCTCAGCGCCAAGCCGCGCAGGTGGCCGCGCTCAATGCTGGTACGCACACCGGACCAGTCGATGCGGGAGGTGAGCAGTTCGCGCAATGGTGAATTGTCCAGCAGCGAATCCGGAGTCGCTGCCACGACGCCACCGGAAATCAGGGCGGTGAGCCAGCGCGCACCGGCCAGCAGCATGTGCGCGGTATCCACCTTGAACACCTGCGAGACGCGGAAGTTCGACCACACCTCGATCAGGCCCGCGACGGCGGTGCGCCAATGGTAGGCCTGCGAGGCGAGCACGGCGGCCGACACGGCGCCTGCGGAGGTTCCGGCAATGACGGGAAAGGGATTACGGTTGCGCGGCAACAGCTCGGTCAGCGCCTGCAGCACGCCCACCTGGTAGGCGGCGCGGGCACCGCCGCCAGTGAGGACCAGCCCGACGACTGGCCGCGCGCGCATCAGGTGAGATGAACCTTCAGGATCTGCATGGAGTTGGTTCCACCCTGCACTCCTGAGAGCTCACCCTTGGTCACGATCACCAAGTCTCCCTGACGTACCAGCTCCAGTTCCAGCAGACGCGCAAAGATGGCGTTATAGAGTGCCTCGGCGGTGTTGCAGCCGACGACATCAAACATCACCGGAAAGACGCCGCGGTACATCGTCACGCGCCGACCCGTTGCCTCGTTGCGGGAGAACGCGTAGATGGGGATGTCGGAGCGCAACCGCGACATCCATAAGGTCGTGGCACCGGTCTCGGTCAACGCCACGATGGCTTTCACGTGCATGTGATTGGCCGCGTACATCACGGCCATCGCAATGGCTTCTTCAGTGCCCTCGAACATGCTGCCCTCATCGCGCTGGCGCGGCCGGGCATGCCCAAACTGATATTTCTCGGCGCCGCGGATGACATCCGCCATGGCCTCTACCGCCTTCAGGGGGTACCGGCCGGTGGCCGTTTCGGCGGACAGCATGACCGCATCGGTGCCATCCATGACCGCATTGGCGACGTCGGAGACCTCAGCGCGCGTCGGCACCGGGTTCTGAATCATCGATTCCATCATCTGCGTGGCCGTGATCACCACGCGGTACAGGGCGCGCGAGCGGTGGATGATGGTCTTCTGCAGGCTCGTCACTTCCGCATAGCCCATTTCCACACCGAGATCACCGCGCGCCACCATCACGACATCGGAGGCTTCGATGATGCTGTCCAGGTTGGTGATGGCCTCGTGGCGCTCGATCTTGGCGACGATGCGCGCATCGCCGCCGGCTTCGCGCACCAGCCGTCGTGCCAGCTTGATGTCGGCCGCGTCACGCGCGAAGGAGACCGCGACGTAGTCCACCCTCTCCTCGGCTGCGAAGCGGATATCGTCACGATCCTTGTCGGACAGTGCCGGCGCCGATATACCGCCGCCCTGGCGATTCAAGCCTTTACGATCGGAAAGCGGGCCACCGACCTTGACGCGTGTGTGGATGCGCGTGCCTTCGACCGCCAGCACGTCCAGTACGATCTGCCCGTCGGACAACAGCAGCACATCCCCGCTCACCACATCATGCGGCAGGTTCTTGTAGGCCGTGCCCACCACATTGAGGTCGCCGCCCTTCGGATCTAGCGCGGTGTCGAGGGCGAAGCTCGCGCCCTCTTCTAGCTGGATCGGGCCGTTGGCGAAACCTTCAATCCGGATCTTCGGACCCGACAGGTCGAGCAGGATGCTGACGATTTCCTGCGCTTTGATTGCCGCGGCACGCACCATGTCCAGCCGGCGCTTCAGGTCGGCGCGCGTGCCGTGCGAGGCATTAAGCCGCACGACGCTCAGACCCGCCTTCATCATGTCGATGAGCACTTTGGGGTCATCGGTCGCCGGTCCCGCGGTCGCGACGATCTTGGTGCGCTTGAGGAACTTGACTGCTTCCAAGTGCACCTGTGGGCTTTTAATGCTGCTCATGAACGCGCTTCCAGAATGGCCACCGCCGGTAGTGTCTTGCCCTCGACGAACTCCAGGAAAGCACCCCCGCCGGTCGAGATATAGGAAATGCCCTGCTCCACATCATACTTCTCAATGGCCGCGAGGGTATCGCCACCCCCGGCAAGTGAAAAGGCCTTGCTGGCCGCGATCGCGCGCGCCAGCGTCCGCGTGCCCGCGCCGAACTGGTCAAACTCGAAGACACCCATAGGTCCATTCCACAAGATAGTGCCGGCGCTGTGCAATTGTGCCGCCAGGTGCTGCGCCGTCTGTGGACCGATGTCCAGAATCAGTTCATCGGGGCGTACCTCAGCGACGGGACGCACCTGGGCCCGGGCGGTCGCCGCGAGCTCGGTCGCCACGACCACGTCGGTGGGCAGCGGAATTGCGGCACCGCGCGCTTTGGCCTGCGCGAGCAGCTTGCGCGCGGTGTCCAGCATGTCCTTCTCGTGCAGCGACTTGCCGACCGCCACACCGGTGGCCGCCAGGAAAGTGTTGGCAATGCCGCCGCCGACGATGAGGTGGTCGACGCGCGCCAGCAGCGACTCGAGTACGCTCAGCTTGGTGGAAACTTTTGAGCCGGCCACGATGGCGACCAGCGGCCGCGCCGGCTGCTCCAGTGCCTTTTCCAGTGCCTCGAGTTCTCCTGCGAGCAGCGGACCTGCGCAGGCCACGGGCGCGAAGCGCGCGACACCATGGGTGCTCGCCTCGGCGCGATGCGCCGTGCCGAAGGCATCCATCACGAACACGTCGCACAGCGCCGCCATGGCGCGCGACAGCTTCTCATCGTCGCGCTTCTCGCCTTTGTTGAAGCGCACGTTTTCGCACAGGAGCAGCTGCCCCGGGGCGCAATCGATGCCCGCGAGCCAGTCCTTGCGCAGCTCGACCGGCTGGCCCAGCAACTGCGCGAGCCGCCTGGCCACCGGCGCGAGCGAGTACTGCTCATCGTGCACGCCCTCCTCGGGACGCCCCAGGTGCGACATCACGAAAACCTTTGCGCCTGCCGCCATGGCCTGGCGCAGCGTGGGCAGCGCCGCACGGATGCGCGCGTCACTGGTGACCACGCCGTTGGCCACCGGCACATTCAGATCCTCGCGGATCAGCACCCGCTTGCCGGCGAGGGCAAGCTCCGACATGCGGCGAATCTTCATCTAAACCGCTTTCGACCAGGCGACCGTGGTATCGAGCATCCGGTTGGAGAAGCCCCACTCGTTGTCGTACCAGGCGCACACCTTCACCAACGTGCCGCCGACCACCTTGGTCAGCGTGGCATCGAACGTGGAGGAATGCGCGTCGTGGTTGAAGTCCACGGAGACCAGTGGCGCGTCGTTGTAGGCCAGCACACCCTTCAGATCACCCGCGGCAGCTGCGGCCTTCATCAGGCCATTGATTTCCTCAACCGTGGTGGCGCGCGCCGCGGCGAAGCTCAGATCGACGAGCGAGACGTTGATGGTGGGCACGCGGACCGCGAACCCGTCGAGCTTGCCGTTGAGTTCCGGCAGCACCAGACCCACCGCAGCGGCGGCACCGGTCTTGGTCGGGATCTGTGACATGGTGGCCGAGCGCGCGCGGCGCAGGTCGCTGTGGTACACGTCGGTCAACACCTGGTCATTGGTGTAGGCGTGGATCGTGGTCATCACGCCGGCCACCAAACCGATATGACTGTGCAGCACCTTGGCAACGGGGGCCAGGCAGTTGGTGGTACAGGAAGCATTCGAGATGACGGTATGGCTCGCCTTCAGCACGCCATGATTGACACCGTAGACCACGGTCGCATCCACGTCCTTGTCGCCCGGAGCTGAAATCACGACGCGGCGGGCGCCACCGGCAATGTGCGCGCTGGCCTTGGCCTTGCTGGTGAACAATCCGGTGCATTCGAGCACCGTATCGACGCCAAGCTCTCCCCAGGGCAGCTTGGCCGGGTCGCGCTGCGCCAGCACACGAATGCGATCGCCACTCACGACCATGGAATCGCCGTCCACGGCGACCTTGCCTGGAAATTTGCCGTGAGCGGTGTCGTAGCGGGTCAGGTGCGCATTCGTGTTTGCATCACCTAGATCGTTGATGGCCACGATCTGAATTTCGTTGGTGCGTCCGGATTCATACAGCGCACGCAGTACGTTGCGTCCGATGCGGCCGTATCCGTTGATGCCCACCTTGATCGCCATTTCCAGTAGTCCTCTTTACTTATCAGAGTGTTAGCAGGTTTTTTATGCCCGTGACCCTTCGCCAGGGAAGTCGCGCGGGCGGGGATCGCATTCTCCCCCAGATACGGCAGGGGCGGCAATGAAACATATCCCCGCCGGCCGCCGCGCACCCATTATTTCATAGCCATGATGCAGTTCACCGGGACGCAAAGCCGGCTCTGCTACGATGCTGTCGATCCGAAACTTACCCGCGAATCTGCCGTCATGACGCCACTTCGCCTGCTGCACTTCACCGACCTGCATCTGTCCGCGGATGGACAGGCTCGTCTGCGCGGCATCCAACCTCTGGCTACGCTGCGACAGACTCTGGCGCAGGCCATCGCCCTCACGCAGGCGAACGGCTGGCCGGCGGATGCCATCGTCGTTACGGGCGATGTGGTGCACGACGACCCGCGCGGCTACGAGGTATTCCGCCGGGAATTCTCAGCCCTGGGCCTGCCGGTGTGCTGCATTCCGGGCAATCATGACGATGCGGCCGCGATGGCGCGGGCGCTCAACCAAGCACCCTTCGTCACCCACGGCATTTTTGATCTGAACGGCTGGCGCCTGGTGCTGCTGGATACCAGTGTCCTGGGTCAGGACGGTGGTCACCTCGCGCCTTCTCAATTGCAGCTGCTGGAGCGCGCCCTCGTCGGCGCCACCACCCCCGTGCTGGTGTGTCTGCATCATCATCCCGTGCCCATGTCCAGTGATTGGCTCGACCGGATCGGCCTGGGCAACGCCGCAGAATTCTTCCGCATCATCGATGCGCATCGCGCGGTGCGTGCCATCCTGTGGGGCCATGTGCACCAGCCATTCGATGCGTTGCGGCGTGGCGTGCGACTGCTCGCTACCCCGTCAACCTGCGCGCAGTTCTTGCCGCACGCGCACGACTTCGCCATCGACCCGCAGCCGCCGGCATTTCGGACGCTGGAACTGTACGCCGATGGTCGCATCATGACTGATCTTTACTGGGTGGACTCATGCGGCACTGGCTCCTCGCACTCTGCCTCCTCGGCAGCCTGAGCGCCCGCGCGCAGAGCCCCGTATGGGCGCTGCATGGCGCGCACAACACGGTCTACCTGGCCGAGTCGGTGCATCTGCTGAAGCCCGGCGACAGCACCTTGCCCGCGGCGTTTACGCGCGCTTACGCCGACTCGAGCGAGCTGGTCATGGAAATGGACCTGGCGAAACTCGATACGAGCAGCGTTGCGGCCTGGATGCTCGAACATGGTCGCTATCCGGCCGGCGAGTCAATGATGCAGGCCTTGGGTCCCGAACGCTTTGCGCGCCTGGCCGCGCAAGCGAACACGCTCGGCCTGCCGCTGGAACAACTGGCAGTGCTGCGTCCGTGGGTCGCAGCGCTGACGATCACCGACCTGATGTATCTTAAATTGGGCTACGACCCGCACTCAGGCGTCGAGGAGCAGCTCATGGCCCGTACCCAAAAGGACGGGCGCGCGACCGCAGGCCTGGAGACACTCGATGAAGAGCTGGGGCAGCTCGAACATCTTTCGAGCGAGGATCAGGCGCGGTTTCTGGAACTGACGCTGCAGGACCTGAAGGACACTGCCGACGAAACCGACCAGATGCTGAGTGCCTGGCGTACCGGCAACAGCGCGGCACTTGCGGCCCAGCTGTCCGATGCCTACAACCAGTTCCCGCAGCTCTACCAAGTCCTGGTCAGCGACCGCAACCAGCGCTGGCTGCCACAGATCAAGGCGTACCTGGCCGCGGACCACAATGTGCTGATCGTGGTCGGCGCACTGCACGTGGTCGGCAAGGGCGGCCTGCTCGATCTGCTGCACAACGCCGGCGTCAGCGCCACGCCGGTGCTGGCGCCAGGTTCGCCGGACGCTGGTCACGGCCCGAGCAGTTCGCGCCACTGAGCCGCCACCGCGTGCAATGCAAATCGCGGGTCCGCCCCCACCACCGGACGCGCTCCGCCGCGCCATTCGCGGATCCGCTCGATGTAGGCGTCGAACAGGCCCGCGGCGGCGGCCAGTCGCGCGGGCAGTGCGCGCCAGCGCGGCATGAGGCCACCGACCATGACTTCGTAGCCACGGTATGCGGGTTTCACGGGCAGCAGCTGGCGCGGGTCGTTCACGACTTCGGCAGCTGCGCCATAATCGTGGGTGAGCACCGGCGTACCGAGCGCATTTGATTCGGCGTAGACCAGACCGAATGTCTCCGGTATCCGGAAATTCGGTTGAAAGGTGCAAAGCGAGCGCCGTACCTGGGCGTGCATGACGGCCTGCGGTTGCGGCCCGAGAAACTCCACTCCGGGCAGCGTTGCCCGCGCGGTGGTCTTATAGCCGGGATTGCCCACGACCAGGCGCAGCTCCGGGAACGCCCGATGCAGGGCGCCAAAGGCATCCAATGCAAACGCCAGGCCCTTGTTCGGCGAGGAAAAGTACACCAGCTGCCGATCGTCGAACGGGCTGCCATCGGGTCGCAGCGCCTCATCCAGCGGGTTGTAGCGCGTACAGACCGGCAGGCCATCGATGTCCGCCCAGCGCAGGGTCCGCAATACATCCTGGCGATGCGTCTCGGACACACACACGATTGAAACCTGCGCGGCGCGCAGCAGGTCGGCGCTGCGCCGCAGGCGCCGGCCGCGCTTTGAACCGGGTCGCAGCTTGTCGTGCAGCCACAGGTGCAGTTGCGCGTTCGGAAACAGGGCGCGCGCCTGCGCCAGCGCGCGCGCTTCGCGGATCACCACCACATGCTCGGCACTTGCCAGCGGTTGCACCGGCAGATATCGATCCCAGGCGTTGGTGCGGTTGTGCTGCATCACATACGCGTTCAAGGAGTCCGCGATGCGCATGACGCTGGCCTCGGTCCCCTGCACCGCGCGTGCGGCGAAGGAACGCGTGTCATACGGCAGCGGGCTTACGGTATCCAGGAACACGATGCGGCTCATGAATGTGCACCCGGTGCCATGGCCGCAATCCAATCCAGTACCTGCGGCATGGCATCCGTTATGCCCATGGCACGACCGCGCGCAATGAGGCGCAACCGCTCATGCTCATCGTCGTACAAGCCCGCGGCTACAGCGACGATGGCGGCGGCCGCCAGCGGCGCGGCATGGATCAAACCCAAGTCACGACAGCGCGCGATGCGCGCAGCCTGATCGTGGGCGATCGGCACCGCCACGCAGGCGCACCCGCAGGCGAGCGCTTGCAGCAAGGTATCACCGCCGTTGCTCACGACCACCCGCGCACGCCGCAGCAGCGCCACGAGCTGCGGCTGGGGCAGCAGCGGCAGACGTGTCAGTGAAGCGCTGGTCCCGATGTGATCGAGCGCACCCACCAGCACCGTGCGCAGTCCCTTCGCGGCCAGCGCCGCGGCCGCAGCACTGCTGATGGCCGGTGCGGCGCGGGCACCTGGATGTGCCGTGCCACCCCCCGCTACGACGAGCACGAAGTCCCGCAATTGCGGCAGCGGGTCCGGTTCCGTATTTGCGACTGGCAGGAGCGTGTCCAGGAAACGCACGCGTGGCCGTCCCAGAAATTTGAGTTTCACCCGCTCCAGCACGCCCAGATCGCCCGCCGTGAAGCGCGGGTAGGCAATCCAGTGTTCACTGAGCAGGCGCATCCAGCTGCAGCGGAAGGCCTTGGCGCGCTGGCGGCGACGGGAACTGATGTAGACCACGCGGGCGCCCAACGCGTGGGCCGCGCGCACCTGGGCGGTCCGCCCCGCATTGTCAAAGACGACAATGTCCGGTTTGAAGGAACCCAGCAGCTCCACGACCTGCGGCGTATGCAGCGTGGCGGATCCAGGCAACAGCGTGGCCGGGAATGGACATTGCGCCGCGTACGGCGCCTGCGCGCTCAATGCAAAATGCAGCCGTGCGTCCGGCCAGCGGCACTGTACCGCCCGTGCTATTTCACGCGCCCGGGCATATTCGCCGAAGCCGCGCGCCGCCGAGACCGGTACGAAGAGAACTCTCATCACGGGCCTGAGGATACCAGCAGGCCGGCGCCACGCTAGTTAGACGGCTGCGCGACGACCTGCGGGAGTGACATACCGGTTGCGGGTCACGCGCTGCTCGGGCGCCAGCACCCCCAAGCGCTCCAATCGCGATTCGACGCTGGCAAGGCTGCGATGATGATCCGCAGCGATCTGCAGCAGGGTCTCGCCGCCGTTGAATGCCACCAGCAGCTGCGCGTCAGCGGCCTGTCGCCACGGCCGCCCCGTGTTCGTGGGCAGCCGGGCGCGACGTCGGCGGCGGGCTTCATCGGCATCAAGCACCGCCACCGCGCACAGCAGGGCACGCATTACCACGGCGTGGTGCAGCACCATCGACTTGGGAATCGGATAGCCCGTAATCGGATCGACACCTTCGACCAGGGACTTCAGGGTCGCTTTGGCGGCGGCAAGTTCCATCGAAACCACTCGACGTGCTGGGTTTCGGGTGAGTCTGGCGCGAATTGTTGCGGCAGGACAGCCATAAATCTGGTGCAATTGCCGACAAATGCGCGCATTCGCCTGGTTCCTCGGACTGCTGCTGCTGGCGCTCGCCGTCATGGCTGCGCTGACCTATCCGGTGTGGCAGCTGCTGCAACCGGCATTCGGCTTTCCATTCCACCGCGTGGCCGATCGTCTCGGGATGATCACACTGGCAATCGGCTTTGTGCTGGTTGCGCGGCGCTTGCGGCTGGCCGATCGACTCAGCCTCGGGTTCGGCCTGTCGCCAGCGCGGTTCCTGCGCGAGGCCGGCCTCGCCTTCGCGATCGGCGTGCTGCTCATGAGCCTCATTGTCGCGATCATGCTGGCGGCGCATCTGCGCCTGTTGCGCCCGGGCGTGTCGCTGGACTGGATGAGCTTCGGCAAACTGGCCCTCGAGGGGCTCTTGCGCGGTATTGCCGTGGCGCTGATCGAGGAGACGTTCCTGCGCGGCGCCATGTGGACCGGCATCGCCCGCGAATCGGGCGCCGTGACGGCGACCGTGCTGACCGCCCTCATCTATGCGCTGACGCATTTCGTCACCAAGTATCACATCCCCGCGGCTCAGGCCAGCTGGCACAGCGGCATCGATATGCTGGCCGGCTCATTGGGCGCCTTTGCCCATCCTCTCGATATTGCGGATGCCTATATCTGCCTGTTCGCCGTCGGTGTGGTGCTGGCGACGGTACGCATGCGCACCGGCAATATCGCCGCGAGCCTGGGACTGCATGCGGGCTGGATCTGGGTGATCACCTTCGTGCGCGAGACTTCCGTCGCCGATCTGTCCAATCCACTGCATATTCTGCTCAGTCAGTTCGACGGTGTAGTCGGCTGGCTGGTGTGCGCGTGGACGGTGCTGGTCGGGATTGGCCTGAATCGATTCTATGCGGTGCGCGTCAGGCGGGCGTAGTCATCATGGGCGCGAGCCATTCCAGGCGTTGCAGGGGATCGTGGTTCTCGAGGCTGTGCTGGCGCTGCTGAGAACTCAGCGGCATCAATTCCAGCAATCGATAGCTCACCCACTCGGCATCGTCGAAGTTGCGCGGTATATGCGCATAGGCGGGCGGCAGGTTCGGCAGTATTTCGCGCAGTGCGGCAAGCAGATTCGCGAATCGAGCCGGAACCGGTTCGGTCGGCAGCTGCGGCAGCCAGCTCACCTCGCCCACGATCAGCCGGTCCGACTGTTCGTGCCGCGACTCGAGCCGGAACACTCGTTCGCCCAGGCACAGCAGCCCCAGCAGGCCGTTTGACAGGGTGTGGAAGTCGATTATTCGGGCGCTGCTACCCACCGAGGCGATGTCACTCACCGCGCCGGCTTCCGAACCTTCGAGAATCCGCACGACGCCGAACGGCGTGCCCGCGCGCATGCAGCGCCCAACCATGTCCAGGTAACGCGGTTCAAACACCTGCAGCTGCAGCGGACCGCCCGGCAACAGCACCGTCTGCAGTGGAAACAGGGGCAGCTGCGCCGCGGAGGCGGTCATTTTTCAAAACGCTTGCGCAGTGCGGTCAGGAGCTTCTCGTGCAGACCGCCAAAGCCGCCATTGCTCATGACCAGCACGCTGTCGCCCGCGGCAGCGGCGGCGGTGACGGCCGCAGCCATGCCGTCGATGGTCGCCACGGCATGGCCGCGGGCACCGAGTTCGCGAACCAGCGGCGCGGTGTCCCAGCCCAGGTCGGGCGGCGTGAAGATGTACACCTCGTCCGCGGCCGCCAGCGAGGGTGCAATGAGGTCGCGGTGCACCCCCATGCGCATGGTGTTTGAACGCAGCTCGAGTACGGCGAGGATGCGTCCGTGGCCCACGCGACGGCGCAGGCCATCGACGGTGGTGGCAATGGCCGTGGGGTGGTGCGCGAAATCATCGAAAACGCGTATTCCCTGCACTTCGCCGCGCAGCTGCATGCGCCGCGCAATCCCTTTGAAAGTGCGCAGCGCTTCGCAGGCAGTGACGACCGGCACGCCGGCGTGGTGCGCGGCCGCAATGGCCGCCAGGGCGTTTTCCATGTTGTGGGCGCCCATGAGTTCCCATTCAACCGTGCCCCGGGACGTGCCGGACTCGATGACTTCGAAGCGCGAGAAATCCGACGCGCCACCACCGCCCGTACTCCACTGCGACTTCACGCCCGCCGCACCTGAGAACCCCTGCAGCGGTGTCCAGCAACCCATCTTCAGGGTCTGCTCAAGGCGCTCATCACCGGCGTTCCAGATGATGGCGCCGGAGCCGGGCACGGTACGCACCAGGTGGTGGAATTGCCGCTGGATCGCCGCGACGTCCGGATAGATGTCGGCGTGATCGAATTCCAGGTTGTTGAGCACCAGTGTCCGCGGATGGTAGTGGACAAATTTCGCGCGCTTGTCGAAAAACGCCGTGTCGTACTCGTCCGCCTCGATGACAAAGAATGGTGCCGCGCCCAGGCGCGCGCTCGTATTGAAGTTGGCCGGCACGCCGCCGATCAGAAATCCCGGCGCCAGCCCGGCGTATTCAAGTATCCATGCCACCAGCGATGCGGTCGTCGTTTTGCCGTGGGTGCCCGCCACGGCGATCACCCAGCGGTCCTTGAGCACTTCGCGCGCCAGCCATTCCGGGCCCGAGGCAAAGGGCAGACCGCGATCCAGCAGCGCCTCCACCACCGGCACGCCGCGCGTCATTACGTTGCCGACGACGACCACGTCGGGAGCGATATCAAGCTGCGTGGCCGCAAAACCCTCGACCAGCTCGATCCCCAGCGCGCGCAGCTGAGTGCTCATCGGTGGATAGACATTGCGGTCGGACCCGGTGACCTTGTGGCCAGCGGCCTTCGCGATGGCGGCGATGCCGCCCATGAAGGTGCCGCAGATTCCCAGAATATGAACGTGCATCAGTAACTCTTGGATTGAACGTTGAGCAATCAGCGTAGCCCCGGCAACAGACCGAACAGCAGCATCCAGCCGGCGATGAATTCCAGAATGACCAGCGCAACGCAGGCGGGCATCGGCCATTCCAGCGCGGCCTGCAGTACCCGGCCGCCCGCGGTGACCACCCATGCCAGCACGATGATGTACACCACCGAGGCCGGCAGTTGCCAGGTGTCATTTTCACCCAGACGCCGCACCAGCCATTCGGCGCAGCGCGACAGCGGCGCCAGTACCATGCGCGATCCGAGAATCGCCGCCGCGGTCTGCACGAAGCGCGAACCGCGACCGAGGAGGCGCAGCAGCACCCAGTACCACGCGAGCGTGAACAGCACATCCAGCAACAGCCCCCGTAACCACGGTCCCTTCGGCAGCGGCAGCAGCAGCACCATCAGCGCATCGACAATGAAGTACGCTACGGTGGTCAGTAACAGCAACAGACCGACGGCGGGAACATCCTGGGGACCCTTGCGCAGCAGTGCAATCTGACTGTACAGGCGCAGCAGCTCGGTCATGGCTTCCGGGCCCGGCAAATGGCTCGCATAATGCGCACATTAACAGAGAAAATCCGGACCAATTACAACGATGATGATCAACAATCAGGAAGGTCTCGACGCGCTCGCCCACCGTCTGACGCGCGCGGCAGCGATCGCGCTGGATACGGAGTTTCTGCGCGAGCGCACCTATCGGGCGGAACTGTGCCTGTTGCAGATCGCGGACGCCGAAGGGCCCCTGTGCGTGGATCCACTGGCTTTGACGGACCTGTCGGCGCTGCAGGCGGTGCTGGTGGGCGGGACGGCCATCAAGGTCATGCACGCCTGCCGGCAGGATATCGAGGTGCTGCTGCCCGCGCTCGGCTTCATCGCGCCCGTATTCGACACCCAGATCGCCGCGGCGCTGACCGGTATGCCCGCGCAGATCGGATACGCCGAACTGGTGCGGCGCGTAACCGGACGGGAACTGAGCAAAGCCCACACGCGGGCCGACTGGTCACGTCGCCCCCTGTCGCCGGAGCAGCTCGACTACGCGCTCGATGACGTGCGCTTCCTGCTCCCCATTCGCGATCACCTGATCGCGGAACTGACGCGCCTGGGCCGTCTTCCCTGGTTGCAGGAGGAACTGGCCGCGCTGCAGGACCCGGCCGACTATGCGGTTGATCCGGAAGTCGCCTGGCTGCGGATTCGTTCCTTCAAGGGATTGGACGCCGATCGCTCGCGACTGGCCAAAGTGCTGGCAGCCTGGCGTGAGCGGCGCGCCGATGAGCGTAATCGGCCACGTGGCTGGATTCTGGATGATGCAGCTTTGCGGGATATCGTGGTCAGGGTGCCGCGCAGCCTGGATGAGCTGGCCGCAATTGCCGACATGCAACCGGGTTTCATCAAGCACAACGGCACTGAGCTGCTGGGGCTGATCGAGGCAGCGCATATGCCCACCGTGCTGCCGCGGGTTCATTCGCGTGGCGCACCCGACCCGCAAAAGGCTGCCTTGGTGAAGAAACTGGCCACCGTGCAACAGGCCGTGGCCACCGAGCTCAACCTGCCACCCGAAATCCTCGCCACCCGGCGCGATCTTGAGCAGCTGGCGGACGGCTGCCAGGACAGCGCGGTCATGACCGGGTGGCGGCGTGAAGTCATCGGCCAGCGATTGCGCGCAGCGCTATGATCGGCTGATGGACGGCAACGGCAATCAGGAGGCGGATGATCTGCGCCAGCGCCTCGCCGACGAGCGGGCACTGCGCGCGGAAGCCGAACGCGTCAGTCGCCTCAAGGATGAATTCCTGTCCATCCTGGGCCACGAGCTGCGCGCCCCGCTGCATGCCATTCTTGGCTGGTCGCGGCTGCTCGAATCCGGCCGCCTGGCGCCCGAAGATGTGCAGCGCGGCGGCCAAACCATCGATCGCAATGTGCGCAATCTTGCGCAGCTCGTCGATGATCTGATCGACATGAGCGGCCTGCTGAGCGGCCGCCTGCGGCTGGATCCGGAGGAAACGGACCTGGCGCAGATCGTCGAGGCGGCATTGGAGACGATGCAGGCCACGGCGGATGCCAAAGGAGTAAGGCTGGAAAAAAACCTGCCACCCCAGGCCTGCCTGGTTTTTGGCGATCGGCAGCGGCTGCAGCAGGTCATCTGGAACCTGCTCAACAATGCGGTGAAGTTCACGCCGCGCGGCGGCCTCATCACCACCTCGTTGGCGCGCGATCACGGCAACTGGGAAGTGAAGGTCACGGATAGCGGCATCGGCCTGGGGCCGAATGCCCTGAAAATGATTTTTGACCGTTTCGGTCGGCATGAAGCCCCGCGCCGCGGACCGCCGGGCCTCGGGCTCGGATTGGTTATCGTCAAACAGGTGATCGAACTGCATGGCGGCCGGGTGTGGGCCAACAGTGTCGGCGAGGGCCATGGCGCCACGTTCTACGCGCTGATGCCGCGCCTCGCCCCGCACGAACCGGTAGCCGACGTAGTCGCACTGGAAAGTGCTGACCTGCATGGGCTGCGCGTGCTGCTGGTGGATGATGACAAGGAGACGCTCGAACGCTCGCGGCAGAATCTGAGCAGCGCCCGGGCACTGGTGGCGACGGCCAGCAGCGTAGAATCAGCCCTGGAGGCGCTGCGCATCTTTCATGCCGACGTACTGATCGCAGATGTGAGCATGCCGGGACGCAATGGCTACGATCTGATCCGTGCCGTGCGCGCCAAGCTCAGCGCGCAGGAGCTGCCCGCCATCGCGCTCACGGAGTTCGCGCGACCCGAGGATGCGGTCCGCGCCCATGACGCCGGATTCCAGATGCATCTGACGACACCGGCCGACGCCGACGAACTGGTCAGTGCCGTTGCCCAGTTGACGCGGCGTACCTGAAGCGCCGTCCACCTTAACGGTGACGGCGTGCCTTGCCGGCCGCCTGCTTGCGCGCGGGAGAGGACCGGCGCACACCCTTTTGGGTCTTGCCGACGGGGCACTTCGTTGCCGGCTTGCGCCTTGAGGTCTTTGCTGCTTTCTTGACCAGCCTCCTGGCCGACTTCAGCGCCGAGTTCAATGCCGACTGCAGCGTCGCCTTCAGCGTCGATTTCTTGGCCACGGCCTTGCGAGTCGGCCGCTTCGCTACCCGGTTGCTGACAGGCTTTCTGCCAGGTTTTGCCGCTGGTTTACGGCCGCGCCTGGCGGGCGCTTTTTTCCGGGCACGCGGTTGCGCACGCGTCGGCCGCGCCGCCGGCCTGACGCGGACTGCTGCCAATATGGTCTCGAGCCGCGCCGTGACGACATCCAAATCGCCCTCGGCGTTGATTTTGCGCAGCAATCCGCGCTCTTCATAGAATTTCGCGAGCGGGCTCGTCTTTTCGTCATACACCTTGAGGCGATCGGCAAGCGTCGCTTCATTGTCGTCCGGCCGCTGGAACAGATCGTGCTCACCGCCGGTTCGCGGGCAGGTCTCGCCCGGCGTCGGTGGCGAGGTAAAGACGTTGAACACGCGGCCGCAGTTGCGGCAGGTACGGCGGCCGCCGATGCGGCGCACCAGCTCGTCATTGTCGACCTGCATCAAGACGACGACATCAAGCGGCTGGTGCAGTTCCTTCAAGAGGCCCTCAAGCGCGGCCGCCTGGGACAGGTTGCGAGGAAAGCCATCGAGGATGAACCCGTCGACGACATCGGGAAGCGCGAGCCGCTCCTGAATCATGCCCAGCACCGTCGCGTCATCGACCAGTTTGCCGGCATCCATGACCGACTTCGCCGCGATGCCCAGCTTGCTGTGCGCCGCGACCGCCGCGCGCAGCAGATCTCCAGTGGAGATCTGGGGAATGCCGTGGCTCTTGATGAGGCGCTGTGATTGGGTGCCCTTGCCCGAGCCGGGTGGTCCCAAAAGTACGATTCGCATAGAAATTCGATCCCTGGCCGGCCTTTGGGCCGATCTTCCTGGTCTTTGAGAGGTGGTGGGCAACGTTACCGGCCACGCGCGGCCTGGTCAATTCGGGCACCGAAATGCGCACTCGACAGGGGCGTTTTTGGCTATTCTCGAATGCCTCCATTGCAGCGTGAACGGCGACTCCAAATGACGCGAAAAACCCGCAAATCAGCCACCCCACGCAATGCTTTTTATGCCCAGTCCGGCGGCGTGACGGCGGTCATCAACGCCTCGGCCTGCGGTGTGATCGAAACGGCGCTGAAGTACCCCCGCAAGATCGGCAGGTTGTACGCCGGGCGCGACGGCATCATCGGCGCGCTGACCGAAGACCTGATCGATGTCGGCAAGGAGAGCCGCCAGACCATCCGGGCTCTCAAACATACCCCCTCCGGTGCGTTCGGTTCGGCCCGTTTCAAACTCAAGAGTCTGGAACAGCACCGGGCCGAATATGAACGCCTCATCGAAGTATTCCGGGCGCATGACATCGGCTATTTCTTTTATAACGGTGGCAATGATTCGATGGACACGGCCCTGAAGGTGTCGCAGCTGTCGCAATTACTGGGCTATCCGCTCACCTGCATCGGCGTCCCGAAGACGGTCGACAATGACTTGCCGCACACCGACTGCTGCCCGGGATTCGGCTCGGTGGCCAAATACATCGCGGTCTCGACGCGCGAAGCAGCCATGGATGTGGCTTCCATGGCGCGTACCTCGACCAAGGTATTCGTACTGGAGGTCATGGGGCGGCACGCCGGCTGGATCGCCGCCGCGGGGGGCCTGGCGGGACGCAAAGCCGGGGAGCCCCCCCACATCATTCTGTTCCCGGAAATCGCCTTCGACCAGGCCGCCTTCCTGGCCAAAGTCAAATTCAGCGTGGATAACTACGGCTACTGCGTGGTCGTGGTGTCCGAGGGCGCCGCCGATGCGCAGGGTCGCTTCCTGGCCGAAGCCGGCACCCAGGACGCCTTCGGGCATTCGCAGTTGGGCGGGGTCGGGCCGGTGGTCGCGAACATGGTCCGGGAAGCCCATGGCTACAAATACCACTGGGCAGTGGCCGACTACCTGCAGCGGGCTGCCCGGCATATCGCCTCCAAAGTGGACGTTGAGCAGGCCTATGCCTGCGGCAAGGCGGCCGTGGAGCTGGCCATCGCCGGACACAATGCCGTGATGCCGACCATCGTGCGCAAATCCGCAAAGCCCTATAAGTGGGTCATCGGGCAGGTCCCGCTGGCCGAGGTGGCAAACCGGGAAAAGAAGATGCCCCGCGACTACATCAGCGCCGACGGGTTCGGCATCACGCCGGCCTGCCGCCGCTACCTGGAGCCGCTGGTGGCCGGTGAAGCCTATCCCCCCTACAAGGATGGTCTGCCGGACTACGTTCGGATCAAGGGCGTTTCGGTACGGCGCAAGCTCAAAACCGACTTCAAGGTCTGACCGCTTCCGAAGCTGCCTTCACCCCCGCGCCTGCATACATCCGGCGTGTGGGTGTGTGATATAAGTTTTCGGCTGCCCAAGGCCTCACCTTGGAGCTCACATGAACGTTGATCTTTGGGGGATTTGCTGATGGATGCCGCGAGTTGGTTGTGGGTGGCGATAGCAGCCGGTGTGGTTGCCGTGTTGTACGGCGTGATTTCGATGATAGCGATCCTGAAATTGCCGGCCGGCAATGAGCGGATGCAGGAGATCGCCGCGGCGATCCAGATTGGCGCCCGCGCCTACCTCAACCGTCAGTATTCAATGATCACGATCGTCGGCGTGGTGCTGCTGCTGGTGCTGGGATTTGCGCTGAAGAACTGGTGGACCGCAGGCGGCTTCGCCATCGGTGCGCTGTTGTCCGGCGCCACCGGCTTCATCGGCATGAATATCTCGGTGCGCGCCAACGTACGCACCGCGCAAGCCGCCACCCAGGGCCTCAATGCCGCCCTATCGGTGGCCTTCCGCGGGGGCGCCATCACCGGCATGCTGGTCGTGGGCCTGGCGCTGCTGGGTGTCGCGGGCTACTACGCGATGATGCTGCCGCGCATCGGCCAAGATGAGGCCCTGCACTCCCTGGTCGGGTTGGCCTTCGGCGGCTCCCTGATCTCGATATTCGCGCGGCTCGGCGGTGGCATCTTCACCAAGGGCGCCGACGTGGGCGCGGACCTGGTGGGCAAGGTTGAGGCCGGCATTCCCGAGGACGACCCGCGCAATCCGGCCGTCATCGCCGACAACGTCGGTGACAATGTGGGCGATTGCGCCGGCATGGCCGCCGACCTGTTTGAAACCTACGCCGTCACCATCGTCGCCACCATGCTGCTGGGTGGACTGACCATGCACGACGCCGGCGCCAATGGTCCGGTCTACCCGCTCGCGCTCGGCGCGGCCTCCATCGTGGCCTCCATCATCGGGACGTTCTTCGTGCGCGTCAGCGGCGGCAAGATCATGAACGCCCTGTACAAAGGTGTCGTGGTCTCCGCCGTCCTGTCCGGCATCGCGTTCTACTTCATCACCAGGAACCTGATGCCGCAGCTTGCGAGCTCATTGTTCGCCTGCACCATCGTGGGCCTGGCACTGACCGCCGCGCTGATCGTCATCACCGAGTACTACACCTCGACGGAGTACGGCCCGGTGCGCAAAGTCGCGGCAGCCTCACAGACCGGGCATGCGACCAACATCATCGCGGGCCTGGGGGTGTCAATGAAATCCACGGCATTGCCGGTGCTGGCGGTGTGCGTGGCCATCTGGGCTGCCTTCTCCTTTGCCGGACTGTATGGCATTGCCATCGCGGCAACCGCCATGCTGTCCATGACCGGCATGATCGTCGCACTGGATGCCTACGGTCCCATCACCGACAACGCCGGTGGCATCGCGGAAATGGCCGGTCTGCCCAAGTCGGTGCGCGATATCACCGATCCGCTGGACGCCGTCGGCAACACGACCAAGGCCGTGACCAAGGGCTATGCGATCGGATCGGCAGGGCTCGCGGCGCTGGTGCTGTTTGCCGACTACACCCATAACCTCGAGGCCGCCGGAAAGCTGGTGGCGTTCTCGTTGTCGGATCCGGCCGTCATCATCGGCCTGTTCATCGGCGGCATGGTCCCGTTCCTGTTCGGCGCCATGGCCATGGAGGCAGTGGGGCGCGCGGCGGGCTCCGTGGTCGAGGAAGTGCGGCGCCAGTTCCGCACCATCAGCGGCATCATGGAGGGTACGGCGAAGCCGGATTACTCGCGGGCGGTGGACCTGCTCACGCGCGCGGCGATCAAGGAAATGATCATTCCTTCGCTGCTGCCGATCCTGGTCCCGGTGGTTCTCGTGGTGCTGATGAACCTCGCACTCGGACACGGCGCCGGCACCCGCGCCTTGGGCGGGCTGCTCATCGGCACCATCGTCACCGGACTGTTCGTCGCCATTTCAATGTGCACGGGCGGTGGCGCGTGGGACAACGCCAAGAAGTACATTGAAGAAGGTAACTTCGGCGGTAAGGGATCCGAGGCCCACAAGGCCGCGGTCACCGGTGACACCGTCGGTGATCCCTACAAGGACACCGCCGGACCGGCCATCAATCCGCTGATCAAGATCATCAATATCGTGGCACTGCTGATGGTGCCATTGCTGTAAAGCGCTATGAATGCCCGACCTTGTCGCGGGTCAGCACCGCGCTCACCAGCTCGTTGAGACGCGCGCAATATTGAGCGACGGGTGGCTCGGCCCGGATCTGTCTTTGCGTGAGGTCGGCGCGCACTTCGACCAGGCGGCGCTCGATGCGCTCATCGACGATGAGCGTGTGGCTGAGCAGGGCACAAATGCAGGAGCTGATCTCCTGATCCAAGGCGCGCGCCTCGGTGCCGGCAATCTCCACGCCCACCAGCTCAGTCGGACAGCCGGCGTCCTTGTGCTGCCGCCAAAGTCGAGCGAGCTGCATGAGCGTGTTGACCCCTTTTCGCCTTGTGGACCGTGATTGGAAATCGCGGGGCGACAGATTTTTATACTCCCCCCGACAGGGGCCCGCAACGGGTCGCGAGCAGAAGCGCCGCAGCAAATCCCAAGGACGCGCTCCGGGTCAGGCAGCGACCATCAGCGGCTTGGGCCTGCCGATGGCGTAACCTTGCAGGAAGTCGACGCCCATGCGGCGCACGGCGTCGGCCGCCGAGTCTTCCTCGACCTGTTCGGCGATGACCTTGAACTTCAAGGAGCGAGCAAGCTTGATCATGGCAGCGACCATGGCCTGGTTGACACTGTCCCGTGCCAGGTTCTGGGTCAGCGAGCCGTCGATCTTCAGGTAGTCCAGTGGCAGGTTGCGCAGATTCGAGAAGGAGGCGACGCCGGAGCCGAAGTCGTCGATCGCGAACTGGCAACCCATGCCATGCAGGACGCCCACGAAACGGCGCGCCTGCTCCAGATTGGCGATGACCGCGGCCTCACTGATCTCAAAGCAGATCTGGGTCGGCAGCGCGCCGGTGCGATCGAGGCACTCGACGACAAACTCCAGGAACTGCGGATCTCCGAGGGTCTGTCCGGATATGTTGATCGCGATGCTGTGGCGGTCGGTCAGTGCGATGATGCCGCGACCGACCGCCGTGAAGGTCGTCTGCACCACCCAGCGATCGAGCAGCCGCATCAGCTTGTGACGCTCGGCGGCCCGCATGAACTCCGCCGGCAGCACCTCATTGCCGAAGTCATCGGTCATTCGCACCAGCACTTCCATGCGCGGGCCGGTGCCATCATCGGCATAGGCCGGAACGATGGTCTGCTGGTACAGCTGGAAGCGATTCTCCTTGAGCGCGGTCTGCAGACGCTGCAGCCACTGGATCTCACCGGTCTGACGTGCCCGGGCTTCATCGCGCGCGGAGTACACCGCCACCCGGCCGGCGCCATCTTTCTTGGCGACATAGCAGGCCGCATCGGCGGCCGACAGCAGTTCCTCCATCGTGCCACTCTCGGCCGATATTTCGACGAGCCCCACCGACACGCCAATGTTGAAGATCTTGTCCTTCCAGATAAACCGGTAGTCGCCGACCGCACGGCAAACGTCATCGGCAATCTGCCGGGCCTTCTCCAACGGGCATCCGACCAGCAGCATGCCGAATTCATCACCGCCGAGGCGGCCGACGTAGTCGCTGTCGCGAACCGCGTCGCGCAGCAGTTTCGCGACTTCGCGCAGCATGCTGTCGCCGGCGAGGTGCCCGCTGGTGTCATTGACGAGCTTGAAGCGATCGAGATCCAGATAGCACAGCACGTGATGTCCGTCACCGCGATGACTGGTGTCGAGGGCCTCGATCACGTGGCGTTCGAATTCGCCGCGATTGATCAGGCCGGTGAGCGCATCGTGCGTCGCCTGATAGGACATCTGGCGCGTGATGCCGCGCTGCTCGGTGACATCGCGCAGCAGCAGCACGGTGCCGCTGATGTCGAGGTCGGCGGTTCTGATCGGGGTGGTGGTTACTTCGACTGCGCTCTCGATGCCACTGCGGTGGGACAGCAGCACGGCGCGGCGACTGCCGGTACCGCGTGCCGCCGGATCTTCGTCATCGACCAGCTCGACGACTTCGGCGAGCGACTTGCCCACGGCGAAATCAGCGCTGGTGCCGGTCAAGGTGGCCGCGGCGGAATTCATGAATTCGATGTTGCCGGCCTCATCGGTGGTCACGACCGCATCACTGAGGGATTCCAGCGCGCGCGCCCGACGTGCGTCCTTGCGCGACTGCTCCTCTTCATCGGGTGTCATGCCACGCAGCGTCTGCACCGTCTGCGTCGGAATTATTTCAACACCGGTCACGAGCAATGCCGGAGCACCGTCATAGTCGATGACCGCCGAGGTGATTTCGAGGCGCGTGACCTGCCCGGTCAGCCCGGCCATTTCTATCTCATAGCGCTCGGCGGCGGGCTCGCCCGCCAGACGATGCGCGATGTTTTCGTTGACGAGCTCGGTATACGCGGGCGGCACCAGGTCACCCAGGCGACGACCGACGAGCGCATCGCGCTCCACCCCCATCAGGCTCGCGAACTGGCGGTTGGCGTGCAGGATGGTGTCGCGATGAACCAGCACCGCCTCGTGAATGCGATCGCCGAGCTCAGCAAACAATCGTGGCGTGCCACGATCGCGTTCCGATCCGGATGCTGCGCGCGTCAGCAGATGATTGATCGCGGTTGCGAGCAGCGAGACTTCGGCGCCATCCGCGGGCACATCCACGCGACCGGTCATGCGGCCGCCGATGGCAATCCGCTGTACCTGCTGTGACACATCGTCAACGGCCAGAAGCGCCCGGCGCTGCAGCAGATACATCACCGCGAGCAGGCCTGCGATCAGGCCAAGTAGCACGCACGAAAGACCGACGATGGTCATGTTTCCCCTAAATTTTTGTGGGCCGTGGCACGGTGAGTTGGTTTTCTCGCGCCCGGATCCCTTTAGTCCTTCCAGCCAGCATAACGCAGGTTTACCCTGACGCCTTGCGCATTCACCATATCCATTCGCACGGCATGTTCCGGGTCGGATAACATAATGGCCCGCTCACGGAGTTGATCGACAATGCAGACTGAACTTGCCCGCGAACAGATGGTTGAACAGCAGGTGCGCGCGCTCGATGTCCTCGATGAACGCGTGCTCAGCACCCTGCGCAAAGTGCCGCGTGAGCTGTTTGCACCCACCAATGTCAAATACCTGGCATTTGCGGACACCGAGATTCCGCTGCCGCACGATCAGCACATGCTGCGCCCGAGCCTGGTCGGCAAGATTCTGCAGGCGCTGCAACTGCAGGGCACCGAGCGCGTGCTCGAAGTCGGCACCGGCTCGGGCTTCATGACCGCCTGTCTGGCCGTCAATGCGGCGAGCGTGCGCAGCGTCGAGCTGTATCCGGACCTGGCGGATCTCGCG
The DNA here is from genome assembly GCA_036267975.1 of Steroidobacteraceae bacterium. Lineage (GTDB taxonomy): Bacteria > Pseudomonadota > Gammaproteobacteria > Steroidobacterales > Steroidobacteraceae > DAIDKA01. Next base: position 148,534 of record DATAVA010000028.1, read on the forward strand.
CGCGCCAACCTGCGCGCCGCTGGCATCCGCAATGCCGAAGTGATCACCGCGGATGCGGTATCCGATGAAGTTGCCTCGGCGGCGGCCCGCGCCGCCGGCAGCCCGTTCGGCGGCCTGTACGAGGTCGTCGTACTGACCTGCGCCATGCCGCTCCCCGATGAACGTTTCCGCACCCTGCTCACCCAGGGCGGTCGTATGTTCGTGATCGTGGGTGAGCCGCCGGTGCAGGAAGCGCGACTGCTGCGACGCTTGGGCGAGAACGAGTGGGAACGCACGGCGCTGTTCGAGACCTGTATCGATGCCTTGATTAATGCACGGCGCGCCGCAACTTTTACTTTCTAGGATCTCCCATGCCGACATCGCATACCGTTACCGAAATTAGCCCGGCAGACCTGAAGCTCCAGCTGGATTCCCCGCAGCCACCCGTGGTGCTGGACGTGCGCGAGAAATGGGAACTCGAGGCCGCCCGACTGCCCGGGACGCTCGACATCCCGATGGCAGAGGTCCCGCAGAGGTTGGGTGAACTGCCCCGCGATCGCTCGATCGTAGTCATGTGCCATGGCGGCGCGCGCAGCCTGAAGGTGGCCAATTTTCTGGCTCAGAACGGCTTCAATCCGGTCGCCAGTCTTAACGGCGGCATCAGAGCCTGGGCGGAAGATGTCGATCCCAGCGTCGGCACGTACTGAACAATTCCGCACCCCAGGCGACTAAACAGCGTGAGCCCGCAGCACGTGCGCGCCCGGGCCCAGCGGCCTATTCAACCACTCCGGCACCTGATATAGTGAAGTACAACACCAACGATGTTCGGCGTAATATGCTGAAACGAAAGGGATATATGAGGCGCGTGATCGCAACTGCCTGGGTCTCGCTGGCCCTTGTGGGCGTGGCGCAGGCGAAGGACCTGGTGCAGGTCTACGACGATGCCGTGCGCTTCGATCCGCAGATCCAGGAAGCCGATGCCACCCGGATGGCGGCGCGCGAAGCCTCGCCGCAGGCCCTGGCGGCGCTGCTGCCGCAGATCTCAGGCACCGCGGCGATCTCCCGAACGCGCTCGCAGACCGATTCGGTAGAGGCCTTTCCGAACCCGGACGACCCTGCGGCGCTGCTGCCGCTGCCGCTTTCCATCGGTGGCTATACCGATGAGCGCCAGTACAACGTGCAATTACAACAAAGCGTCTTTTCGTGGGCGAACTGGAAGACGCTCAGCCGCGCGCACAAGCAGGTGGCGCAGGCCGAAGCCGATTACAAGGCGGCGCAGGAAAATCTCATCCAGCGCGTTGCCACCGCCTACTTCAATGTGTTGGCGGCGCAGGACACGGTTGATGCGGACCAGGCCGCTCTCAATGCGGTCTCCCAGCAGCTCGAACAGGCCAATAAGCGCTATGACGTGGGCCTGATCCCGATCACGGATGTGAAGGAAGCCCAGGCGGCGCACGATTCGGACGCGGCCGCGGTAATCGAAGCCAAGCGACAGCTCGCCAGCGTTCAGCAGGCCCTGCGCGAAATCACTGACCAGGATTATCCGGCGCTGGCCAAGCCGGGCGCGGACATGGCGCTCAACCCACCGCAGCCCGCCGACATCGATCATTGGGTTCAGGTCAGCATGGACCAGAACATGTCGCTCCTTTCCAGCCGGCTCGCCGCCGATGTAGCGCGCGAAGCGGTGGCCATCAGCCGCTCCGGCCACCTGCCCTCCTTGGGGCTGACCGCCCAGCGCAGTGCGCAGAACGAGAGCATCAATCAGACTGAGGCCTTCGGCGGACCGCCCGCGAGCATTCGCTTCCCGCAGTCAGGGAACAGCAATGAAATCCTGCTGCAGCTCACCGTGCCGATCTTCAGTGGCGGACTGGTGCAGTCCCAGGTCCGCCAGGCGCAGTACCAGTGGATTGCCGCCAAGGACCACGTGCAGCTGGTTTCACGCCAGACTGAGCATCTCGCGCGCGATTCCTACAACGGCCTGGTGAGCAAGATCCAGCAGGTGCGCGCGTTGCGTCAGGGTCTGGAGTCCGCACAGGTGGCCCTGGAGGCGACCCAAGCCGGCTATGACGTGGGCACGCGCACGGAAGTGGAAGTGCTGCAGGGACGACAAAGCCTGGTTCAGGCACAGGTCAGCTACTGGCAGTCGCGTTACGACTACCTGAACGACGTGATCGCACTGCGCCTTGCGGCGGGAACGCTGACCCGGGATACGCTGGTCGAGCTCAACAAGTCGCTCACCGCGCTCATGGGCGGCCCGCTTCCTGCTCAGCCGTAGGATGCCGCGCCGGTAGCAGCGCCATCAACCGTGCGCAGGACCCGCGCCCGTGCGCGACGACCTGCAGCGCATTCGCGCCCATGCGTTGCCTCAGGTCGGCATTCGACAGCAGCTCGCTCACGGCGCTCCCCAGTTGCGCGGCATCGTGCACCACGCGTGCACCCTGCGCCACCAGCAGCGACTGCAGGATTTCGCGCGCGTTGGCGTGGCCGGGGCCCGTGAGTATCGGGCGACCGAGTGCCGCCGGCTCCAGCAGATTGTGGCCGCCGACGCGCACCAGGCTGCCCCCGACGAAGGCGACATCCCCGGCGGCGTAAAAATCCAGCAGCATCCCCATCGCGTCCACCAGCAGTACCTGTGTCGCATCGGTCACGGGGTCTGCGCGCGATTGCCGGGCAAAGGCGACCTGCTCGAGGCGCAGCCACGCGGCGACCGCCTCGAAACGTCGCGGGTGCCGCGGCACCAGGACCAGGAGTGCTTCGGGATGGGCCTTGCGCACGGCGCGATGGGCATCCAGCACCTGCTGTTCCTCGAGATCATGGGTGCTGCCCGCGACCCATACCGGCCGCTGCGGCGCGAGTTGCGCGCGCAGCTGCAGGCCATTGGCGGGCACGCTGGCAGGCACCGTCATATCAGCCTTCAGATTGCCGGTGACCGAGATGCGCGTCGGCGGCACGCCCAGCTGTGCGAAGCGCCTGGCGTCCGCGGGGGTCTGCGCTGCAACCTGTACGATCGCGGCCACAGCTCGGCGCAGGGCGCTTCCCAGCCATCGGTAGCGGCGCGCCGAACGTTCGGAGAGGCGCGCACTCGCCAGAACCAGCGGCACCTGCGCCAGCGCACAGGCCGCAAACAGGTTTGGCCAGATTTCCGTTTCCAGGATGATGGCCAGAGGCGGTCGCACGCGCTGCACGAATCGCCGCACTGCGCCGGGCAGGTCGAGCGGCGCATAACGCACGACAATTCCGGAAGTCTCGAACAACGCGCGCGCGCGCGCGAGGCCCGCCGCGGTGGTGGCGGTGACCAGCAGCGGCAACTGCGCATCACGCCGCCGCAAAGCCGCCACCAGGATCGCCGCGGCCTGCACCTCACCGACCGAGGCGGCATGCAGCCACACGGGCGACGCAAGTGGCGCGCCGAATCCGAAGCGCTCATCGAAGCCGCGCCAGATCCCGCGCTCGTGCCGGCCGCGCCACAGCAGCGCTGCCAGATAAAAAGGTGCGAGCAGGTAGGCCGTGAATTTGAAGATCACGGAACTGGCGGCGCCGGCGATGCTGGCGGCGGGGGCGACTGCTGATAGCCGTCCAGCAGTCCGTGCCAGTCATCCTCCGTGAAGCGCTCCGCCGGCAACTCCCAGGTGATTTTTTCCAGTGAGCGGCGCAGTCGTACGAGGTTCGCGTCCTGCCAGAAGCCGGGCTTGCGCAGTGTGCCGCGATCAAAGTCGATGAGGTAGATGGGATCTGCCGCATCGACCTGGCTGACGAGAATATTGTGCGCATTCAGGTCGGCGTGGCACACGCCCAGATCATGAAAACGACGCAGGCAACGGCCGATCGCAATCCAGGTCAACAACGACAATGATGCGGCGTGCAGCGCCTGGGCGAGCGACCATACGTGCAGCAGACGTTCGGTGATGATGTCACCGCGATAGCCGAATCCCTGTTTGCGATAACGCGCAGCGATGGGCGCCGGCACCGGCAATCCCGCACGATGCAGGTGATAGGTAAGCTGCCATTCTGCAAAGGGCCGGGTGCTCTCCTCGCCGTGCCACCAGTACCGGTCGCGCGACAGGCTGCGCATCAGGCCACCGCGCCGGTAGTGGCGCAGCACCCAGGCGCGGCTTTGCACGGTCACAAACCAGGCGGTGCCGCGCCCGCGTGCCTCGCCCACGATCTGCCCACGGCGCGCGAGCAGCACCGGATCGAAGGTTTCGGTGGACAAATTGCCCGCGCGCGAAGCGTCATATAGCATGGCGCCGCCGGCAACCACCTTGCGCCGGACCTCGGATCCCAGCGGCCACTTTCGAGTCACACGCGCTCCATGCCGAGTCTCATCTCGACGCCGCAGAACATCTGCATACTAAGACTCTCGGCCATTGGTGATACTTGCCATGTGGTGCCGGTGCTGCGTACCCTGCAGCGGGCCTGGCCTGCGGCCCGCTTCACCTGGGTGATCGGATCCCTGGAATCGAAGCTGATGGACTGCCTGCCCGAGGTGGAGTTTATCACCGTCGACAAGCGCGCCAGTCGCGCCAGCCGCCTTGCCGTTGTCCGCAGGCTCAGATCGCGCCGGTTCGATGTGCTGCTGCACATGCAGCTGGCGCTGCGGGCGAGCCTGATCGCCCGGCAGATCCGGGCCACGATCAAACTCGGATTTGATCGAGCGCGCGCCCGGGAACTGCAGTGGCTGTTCACCAACCAGCGCATTGCCGCGCACCGCCGCGAACACGTCCTGGACAGTTTTTTCGGTTTCGCCGCCGCACTGGGTGTGCATGAGCGAATGTTGCGCTGGGATGTGCCGATCCCGGCACCGGCCGCTGCGCTGGCCGCACAGGTGATCCCGGATGGCACCCCCACCCTCATCATCAGCCCCTGCTCCAGTCACGCGCTGCGCAACTGGAGCGCCGAGCGCTACGCCGCGGTGGCCGACCACGCCGCTCAGGCCCATCGCATGCGCGTGGTGCTGTGTGGCGCGCCCAGTGCCATCGAACGGGAGATGGGTGCGGCGATCACGCGCCGGGCCCGCACCGCGATCAGCAATCGCATCGGCGCGGACAGCCTGCCGCAGCTGCTGGCCCTGCTATCGCGCGCCACCGTCCTGCTCAGCCCCGATTCGGGCCCGGCGCACATGGCGACCATGGTCGGTACCCCGGTGATCGGGCTGTACGCGGCCACCAATCCGGCCCGCACCGGTCCGTACCTGTCCCGTACCTGGTGCGTCGACGCCTATCCCCAGGCAGCCGAGCGGTTTCGCGGCCGCACGGCCGACGAATTGCCGTGGACGACGAAGATCGAGGTCGCGGGGGTCATGGATCTGATCGAGGTGCCGCAGGTCACCGCAAAACTCGACGCCTTGATAGCATCACGGTCATGATCGACCTGCACGTACCCATTTCCCCCGGCGAGCTGCTCGACAAGATCACCATTCTGCGCATCAAGAGCCAGCGGATGCACGATCCGGCCAAAATGGCCAATGTCCGGCTCGAACTTGAACTGCTTGAGCACACCTGGGCGAGGCTGGGCAGCGCCACGGTGCAGGTGGCCGGCGATGAACGGGCCCTGCAGGCGGTGAACGCGCAGCTGTGGGATATCGAGGACCGCATCCGCGACAAGGAGGCGGCCCGCAGTTTCGATCAGGAGTTCATCGAGCTGGCGCGCGCGGTGTATCACCGCAACGATGAACGTGCCGCCATCAAGAAGCGCATCAACATCGCGCTGGGATCACGCATCGTCGAGGAGAAGTCGTACCAGCCGTATGCCTGAACGCTCAGCCTTTGAGCGTGTACTCCGCCCCGCAGTAGGGGCACTTGGCCCAGCCAGTGGCCTCAATTGACAGGTAAACCCGCGGATGTGAGTTCCACAGATACATTTCCGGCATCGGGCAGGCCAATGGCAGGTCCGCCGCGGAAACCTCGTACTGGTTCTGCGCGTTCGGCTGGATGAGAGCTTTGGTCGTAGCAGGCATTACGGGTGGATTATACGCGAACCGCCGCGCCCTCAGTCCACCATGGCCGACTGCCAGATGGCCGTCACGGCGGCGCGCAGGTGCGTCAACTGGTCCCCCGGGACCACATTCGCACCCCCTTCGAGGGACATGCGGTGGGTGCGCTCCCGGTAGGCGCGATAGGCCGCCGTCAGCGTGTCGACACTGGATTGCGGTACCAGGTCGGCCGAGGCCACCGATTCGAGCTGGCGGATGGTGTCCGAGAACATGACCAGCGGCGGGTAGCGCAGCGCCCATGCCAGCGCCCAATACTGTGCCAGGAATTCGATGTCAGCCACACCGCCCGCATCCTGCTTGATGTCGAACTGATCCGGGCCGCTGCGCGAGAGCTCGCGGCGCATGCGTTCGCGCATCCGACGCACGTCATTGCGCAGACTCTCGCGGCGCACATTATGGCGCAGCACCTGGATGCGCACGGCTTCGAAACGCGCGCGCAGGGCGGCATCGCCGGCGACGCCGCGAGCGTGCAACAGCGCCTGGTGTTCCCAGGTCCACGCCTCGCGCTGCTGGTACTCGGTGAACGCGGCGAGGCTGGTAACCAGCAGCCCGCCCTTGCCGCTGGGACGCAGGCGCACATCCACTTCGTAGAGCCTGCCGGCCGCCGAATGCATGGTGAGCAGATGCACCATGCGCTGGGCCAGGCGCAGGAAAAACACCTGGTTGTCGATACTCTTGCCGCCGTCCGGCGCTCCGGCGGTCTCCTGGCGTTCCCCTGCGGAGTCATGCAGGAAGACGACATCCAGGTCCGAACCGTAACCGAGTTCGCGGCCGCCGAGTTTGCCGTAGCCGATGACGCAGATCGCAACCGGACGGCGTTGCGCGCCCTCGCCGCACATCGGCACACCCCACAGCGCGCAGATCTGCCGCAGCGAAAGGTCAACGACGCGCTCGATGATGAGTTCAGCGATATCGGTCAGCTGATCGCTGACGCGCATCAGCGGCAGGCGCCCGGACAGGTCCGCAACCGCCACGCGGAACACCGCGGCCTGCTGAAAGTGCCGCAATGCTTCGACCTGGCGCTCGGGATCCTCTTCCTGCAGCGGGTCTACTTCCAGATCCAGTTCCTGCGTAAGCTCCAGGCGGCCGGGTGTGGCCTCGAACAACCGCGCATCGATGAGTTCGTCCAGCAGCAGCGGGTTATCCGCGATCTGCCGCACCAGAAAAGCGCCATAGCCGCACACTTCAATCAGCCGCGCCCGCGCATCGGCACGCTCATTCAGCAAGGCGTAGTAGGCGGAGCGCTTGCCGATGGCCTCGATGATCCTCAGCACCCGCTCGAGCGTGGCATCGGGGTCGGCAACGCCGGCGATCAGCGTCAGCAGTTGCGGCAACAGCGCCTGCAACCGCCGGCGTCCAGCCACATCCAGTCGGCGCACGAACATAGCGCCCTGCAACTGCGCAAGCCGCTGCGCCGCCGCCAACGGGTCGACCGGCCAGCCGATCTGCAACAGCATGGCGGTGAGCGCGCTCAAGTCATCGAGCGCCGCCTCCTGCGACTCCAGATCTATCACTACCCCGGCTGACGCATCGGCTGCGGCCGCGCCAAACACCACCGAGCGAAAGTGCCGGCTGACACGCTCGCGGTGCGCGTCGAGCTGTCCGCGCAAGGTGTGCCAGTCGGCAAGCGACATCGCCGCGGCGAGGCCTGCCTGTGCCACCGCGGTCGTGGGCAACATGTGTGTCTGCTCGTCGGCACGCTCCTGCAGCCGGTTCTCGATCAGGCGCAGGAATTCGTACGCGGCCCGCAATTCCGCTGCCGCACCCGGCGGCAACAGACGGCTGCGGTCCAGCAGCGGCAGCACCTTGAGGAGCGATGCGGTTCGCAGCCACGGCTCGCGTCCGCCGCGAATGAGCTGCAGCGACTGCGCCAGGAATTCGATCTCACGGATGCCACCGGGCCCCAGCTTCACGTTACCCGCCAGATCACGCCGCTCAACTTCGCGCTCGATCATCGCCTTCATCTCGCGCAGGCTTTCAAACACGCCGTAGTCGAGATACCGCCGATAGACGAATGGGCGCACGGCGCTGTCATAGATGCGGGCATAGTCGGCGTGGGCCGTCATCGGCCGCGCCTTTACCCAGGCATAGCGCTCCCAATCGCGACCCTGGCCCTGCAAATAGTCCTCGAAGGCGCCGAAGCTGGCCACCAGCGCGCCGCTGTCGCCGAACGGCCGCAGGCGCATGTCCACGCGAAACACGTAGCCCTCGGGCGTGCGCGCCTCGAGCAGCCTGATCAGCAATTGCCCCAGGCGCGTGAAGTAATCCTCGTTGGCCAGTGGCCGTGCGCCATCGGTATCGCCGTGTTCGGGAAACAGGAACACCAGGTCGATGTCGGAGGAGAAGTTGAGTTCGCCCCCGCCGAGCTTTCCCATGCCGACGACCACCAGCTCCTGCGCGACCCCCGCCGCCGAGCGCGGCACGCCGTGCCGCCGCGAGAGAATGCGCGCGGCATGCCGGTGCGCCTGGACAATCGTGCACTCGGCGAATGCTGACTGTTCGAGCAAGGTCGCGCTGATGCTGGCAAAACCCGCCAGGTCGCGCCAGGCAATGCGCACCATCTCGCGGACGCGCCAGGTTCGCAGCGCCGCCATCACGTCCGCTTCATCAGGCTCGTTGCCGGTGGGCCACGTGGGCGCGCGCGCCGCAAAAAAAGCGACCGCCTCCGCCGCAGCAGCCGTCTCAAGGTCGCCCGCGGCGAGGAGGGACTCCAGCAGCGCTGGATTGCGCTCGCAGGCCTCGGCCACGAAGTCACTGGCCGCGGCCACCCGTGGAGCTGACTGCCGCACAGCTGCCGATGCTGCGGCCGGCACCGCGATCCTTTGAATAGTCATCCGGCGCGCACAATAAGCCGTGGCTATTGATGGGTCAAAAAAAACCCCGCCGAGGCGGGGTTTAAATATTGCGCGGAAATGGGGGGTCTTGTTCCGCGTCTTTACGGATGAGCCGTGGCTTGCGCCACGGCCCGTCCATGCTGTCAGCATATGGTCCGTATATTACGGATTCCCTATGCCCTATCTCATTAAGACATTTACATGTCCATGCCGCCCATGCCGCCCATGCCGCCCGGGGGCATGCCGTGGCCATGGTCGTCATCCTTCGGCGCCTCGGCGATCATCACCTCGGTGGTCAGCAGCAGGCCCGACACGGAGGCCGAGTTCTGCAGCGCCAGGCGCGTGACTTTGGTCGGATCCAGAATACCCGCCTCGATCATGTCGCCGAACGTGCCGGTCGCAGCGTTGTAGCCGAAGCTACCCTTGCCTTCCTTCACGCGGTTCAGGATCACGGCGGCATCTTCACCGGCGTTCTCCACGATCTGCCGCAGCGGCTCCTCGATCGCGCGAGCCAGGATCTTGATCCCGATCGTCTGATCCTCGTTGGCGCCTTCCAAATTCAGCAGCGCCTTCTGCGCGCGCACCAGGGCGACTCCGCCGCCCGGCACCACGCCTTCTTCGACGGCAGCACGGGTTGCGTGCAGCGCATCTTCAACGCGGGCCTTCTTTTCCTTCATCTCGATTTCGGTTGAGGCACCGACCTTGATGACGGCGACACCACCGGAGAGCTTCGCAACGCGCTCCTGCAGCTTTTCCTTGTCGTAGTCAGAGGTCGCTTCCTCGATCTGCTGTCGGATCGATTCCACGCGGCCCTTGATCTCAGCCGCCTTGCCGTGGCCGTCGATGATCGTGGTGTTTTCCTTCTCCACGACCAGGCGCTTGGCTTCGCCGAGGTCGTTCACGGTGGCCTTTTCGAGCGCCAGTCCGACTTCGTCGGAAATCACGGTGCCGCCGGTCAGGACCGCGATGTCCTGCAGCATGGCCTTGCGCCGATCGCCGAAGCCCGGAGCCTTCACGGCCACAACCTTGAGGATGCCACGGATGTTGTTGACGACCAGGGTCGCCAGGGCTTCGCCCTCGACGTCTTCGGCCACCACCAGCAGCGGGCGACCGGCCTTGGCCACAGCTTCCAGCAGCGGCAGCATCTCGCGGATGTTCGAGATCTTCTTGTCGACCAGCAGAATGTACGGCTTTTCGAGCTCGGCCGTCTGATTCTGCTGCGTGTTGATGAAGTACGGGGAAAGGTAGCCGCGGTCGAACTGCATGCCCTCGACCACTTCCAGCTCGTTGTCGAGGCCGGAGCCTTCCTCTACGGTGATGACGCCTTCCTTGCCGACCTTTTCCATCGCATCCGCAATGGTCTTGCCGATGGACTCGTCGGAGTTCGCCGAGATCGTACCGACCTGGGCGATCGCCTTCGGATCCTTGCAAGGCTTGGAGAGCTTGCGCAGCTCCTCAACGGCCACGATGACCGCCTTGTCGATGCCGCGCTTGATGTCCATCGGGTTGCGACCCGAGGAAACCGCCTTCAAACCTTCGCGAATGATGGCCTGGGCCAGCACGGTCGCGGTGGTGGTGCCGTCGCCGGCCTCATCGGAAGTGTTCGAGGCCACTTCCTTCACCATCTGCGCGCCCATGTTCTCGAACTTGTCCTTCAGTTCGATTTCCTTGGCGACCGAGACACCATCTTTGGTGATGGTCGGAGCGCCAAAGCTCTTCTCGAGCACTGCGTTGCGGCCCTTCGGGCCGAGTGTCGCCTTGACGGCGTTTGCAAGGATGTTGACACCCCTGAACATGCGTTGACGTGAGTCATCGCTGAAGCGAACTTCTTTAGCTGCCATGATCTTAAATCCTCGTTGGGAGGTGAGCCTGAGTAGACACTTTCGGTCTTACTTGGCTTCGAAGACGGCCATTAGGTCGTCCTCTCTCATTACTACGACTTCTTCGCCGTCGATCTTGACCTCTGTTCCGCTGTACTTGCCGAACAGGATCTTGTCGCCGACCTTGACGTCGAGCGGACGGATGGTTCCGTCTTCAAGAATCTTGCCTTTGCCGACCGCCATTACTTTTCCCTGCACCGGCTTTTCAGCCGCAGAATCAGGGATCACGATTCCGCCCGGAGAAGTACGTTCTTCTTCGAGACGTTTAATGATGACGCGGTCATGAAGAGGACGGATCTTCATGGATATCGCTCCTTAGGAAGCTATTTGACTTAAGTGGATGGAAATTGAGCCGGGCAGGTGTTAGCACTCTACCCTGTCGGCTGCTAATGATAGGGGCGGCCCGCTAGAATTCAAGTCGCAGATGAGGTTTTTTGGCCCCGACAGGGGCTCCCGAGGGTATTCTTGTGGCCTTGCCATCCTTCGCAGATCACCCCGCCATCCTGGTGCTATGCACGTGCCCCAATGAGGCAGTAGCCCTTGATATGGCTCGGATATTGGTCAAGGAAGGCCTGGCCGCCTGCGTGAACCGCATGCCCGCACTGGCGTCCGTATATGTATGGCAGGGTCGAATCTGCGAGGAGTCCGAGCAACTGCTGATGATCAAGACCATCCCGGCCCGCTACGAGGCTCTGGAAATGCGGCTCAAGGCACTTCATCCATATGAAATACCAGAGATTATCGCCATTCCGGTCGTGGGAGGGTCGAGCCCTTACCTGGCTTGGCTTGCCGCGGCCACGGACGCGAATACTGCAGACTCCACCCCATTGAGCGTGCACCGAACATGAGCCCCACAGCCTCCGCCTTCAGCCCATCCCGCCTATTCCGCGCGCTGTTGGTGATTCCAGCGCTGGGGTTGCTGCCGAGCCTGGCGCTGGCGCAGCACTCCGCCGCGCAGGCCATCACGCACTCCGCCGCGACTTCGCCGCAGCTCACACCCGGCGCCATCAGCGCCGTGCTCGGTGCCATCCGTGACTGCAGCCACCCCCCTCCGATCAGCCCCGAGCAGGCGTTTCAGGTGTCCGCCACGGCCGTCACACCGGACAGCGTGCGAATCGACTGGAAGATCGCCGAGGGCTGCTACCTGTACCGCAACCGCATCAAGGTGCAGGCCCACGGGCCGGTGCAGGTCGGTGCCTTGGTGCTGCCGCAGGGCGAAAGCCATCACGACGAATATTTCGGCACGCAGCAGATTTATCACCACACGCTCGCCGCGACGCTGCCGGTCTCGCGGGCCGCCGGCAGCGGCGAACTCAAACTGGCCATCGATGTGACCTACCAGGGCTGCGCCGAAATCGGGTTCTGCTATCCGCCCATCACCAAGACCCTGGCGGTCACGCTGCCAGCGGCGATCGCGGCGGCGGCACCCGCAGATCAATCCAAGTTCCTGGATCCGGATCAGGCGTTCAGGATCTCGGCAGGCGCGGCCGGTCCGGACTCGATCCGCATCAACTGGCAGATCGCCGACGGTTACTACCTGTACCGCAGCCGCATTCACGTCAGGACCGACAGTCCGGTGCAGCTGGGCGCCCTGGCAATGCCCGAAGGCGAGCCGCATACCGATGAGTACTTCGGCACGCAACAGGTCTATCACCATGCGTTGAGCGCAACGCTGCCGGTGGCGCGGCCCGGTGGCACAGGCGATTTCAACCTTGCGGTGGATGTGACCTACCAGGGCTGCGCGAACGCGGGTCTGTGCTACGTACCGATCACCCGGACCCTCAAGGTTTCGCTGCCCCCCGGCAGCGGGACCGCCACAGCTGTTTCCTCGATCGCGGCCGCGCCGGCACCTGCGGCAAGTGGCGGCGTGTTTGTATCGACCCAGGACAAGCTTGCTGCGCAGATCCGCAACGGCAATCTGTTCTTGATGATTGCCTCCTTCTTCGGGTGGGGCCTGCTGCTGGCGTTCACACCCTGCGTGCTGCCGATGGTCCCGATCCTGTCAGGAATCATCGCCGGCCATGGCACCAACGTCACCACTTCGCGCGCTTTCTTTCTGTCTCTCAGCTACGTACTCGGAATGGCCTGTACTTACACCATCGCAGGCATTGCCGTCGCCGCTGCGGGCAGCCACGTGCAGGCATGGTTCCAGCAGACCTGGGTCATCGCCATGTTCGCCGCGCTGTTCGTGTTGTTGTCGCTCTCCATGTTCGGCGTCTACAACCTGCAGATGCCTGCCGCCATTCAGACGCGATTGTCGGCGGTCAGCAATCGCCAGAGCGCCGGCACCTTTGGCGGTGTGGCGATCATGGGCGCCCTCTCGGCGCTCATTGTCACCACTTGCGTGGCGGCGCCGTTGGTTGCCACCTTCCTGGTAATCGGCCAGAGCGGCAACATGCTGCGCGGCGCCACCGCCTTGTTTGCGCTGAGCCTGGGGATGGGCGCGCCGCTGCTGGTCGTGGGTGCATCACAGGGCAAGCTGCTTCCCAAGGCCGGCGCGTGGATGGACACGATCAAGCATCTGTTTGGCGTGATGATGCTGTGCGTCGCCGCCTGGATGCTGGCGCGCGTGACGCCTCCCGGCGTGGTGCTGCTGCTGTGGGCGATTCCGGCTGCGGTGGCGGCCTGGGTACTGTGGCGCGGCGCACGCTACATCCGCGAGCTGCCCATGCTCGTGCGCACGCTCGCCGTGGCCGCCGCGGTCTATGCCGTAGTGCTCGTCATCGGTTCGCGCCTGGGCGCCACGGATCCGCTCGCCCCGCTTCCCTGGTTCGCAGGCCAGCATGCGGAACTGACCTTCCACACCATCAAGTCCACGAGTGACCTGGATCGCGAAGTGGCGCAGGCGCATGCTCATGGCCAACCCGTCATGCTCGACTTTTACGCAGACTGGTGTGTGTCGTGCAAGGAAATGGAGAAGTACACCTTCACGGATCCGGCCGTTCGCGCGACACTCAAGAACGTGGTGCGGTTGCGCGCCAATGTCACGGCCAACGATACGGATGATCAAGCCTTGCTTAAGCGCTTCGGAATTTACGGCCCGCCCACTATCGCCTTCTATGGTGTCGACGGCCACGAACGCGTGCCCTATCGCGTGGTGGGCTTCATGAAAGCACCGGAATTCGCGGCGCTCAGCGCCAAGGCCGTGGGCAGTGCGGCGGCGGCCACTTCATGACGCCCGTGACACGCGCCCTGGTCGCCCTCGTGCTGGTGGCCGGAGCCGGACCGGCGGGATTCTTGATCTATCACCTGGTGTTCAACAGCCACCCGTTGCCCGTGCGCCCGGCAGGCGTCCCGGAATCCAGCGCGCCTGCGAGTTCGGAAGCCACCTCGTCACCGACCTCCGCGCCTACCAGCGGGTCGCCATCACCGCAGGTGCCGACTCAGACGACCAGCGCCCACGGGGCGACCCCGCTGAGCCTGCCCGAGACGATCGCGTTGCCGGACAGCAACGGCAGGATGCACCACCTGTCCGAGTATCGCGGCCATCCTCTGGTGCTCAACTTCTGGGCGACCTGGTGCGAACCGTGCCGGCGCGAGATCCCCCTGCTGACGAGCCTGCATCGCCAATATGGAAGCGGCGTCCAGATCGTCGGGGTGGCCGTGGACTTCCAGAAAGACGTGCTCGGCTACGCTCTCGCCAAAGACATCACCTATCCGTTACTGATGGGCGAAAAGGACGGTCTGGCGGCGATCAACGCCCTGGGGATGCAAACCGTCTTGCCGTTTACGGTGTTCGCCGACTCCAAGGGCGACATCCTGGCCGTCAAGGTCGGTGAACTGCATGCCGATGAAGCCCAGCTGATTCTGGGAAAGACTCTGGAGGTCGATGCCGGGAAACTGGGCCTGGCGCAGGCCCGCAGCGGGGTGTCGGCCGGCTTGCGCAGCCTCGCCATTGCGCGCGCGCAACAGCCTTCAGGTGCTTCCGCCGGCAGCGGCGGAAAGTCGTGATCTCACGCAAATTTACCGCTAAAGGTACCCAAACGCCTGCAACTTAGGGTAAATTCGCCGCGCTTTGCTTGAGTGGACGAAGGTCCGACTGCCCTATGGCGCGAATACTCCTGGTCAACGGCCCGAACCTGAACCTCCTGGGTACCCGGGAGCCGCAAATCTATGGTGCCGACACCCTCGGGGACATCGAAACCCGCGCGGCGGCGGTCGCCCGGGAGTGCGGCCATGAACTCACGGCCTTCCAAAGCAACGCCGAGCATGAGCTGATCGGACGGATTCACCAGGCCGGTCGGGAAGCGACCGACTTCCTGATCCTCAACCCCGGCGCGTTCACCCACACCAGCGTCGCGTTGCGTGACGCGATTGCGGCGGTGCAACTTCCCTTTCTGGAGGTGCACCTGAGCAACGTCCACGCCCGCGAGGCCTTCCGCCGTCAGTCTTATTTTTCGGACATCGCGGTTGGATCGATTGTCGGGCTGGGTGCGTATGGCTATGAGCTGGCCGTGCGTGCCGTCGCCGGGCTGCTGGCGCGCCAGCAGCCAACCCGCCCGTAAAACGCAGACAAGCAGAACACAAGACTTTCAGGGGAGCACCCGGCATGGATATTCGTAAGGTCAAGAAGCTGATCGAGCTTCTGGAGGAATCCGGAATCGCCGAAATCGAGATCAAGGAAGGCGAGGAAGCGGTCCGGATCAGCCGCATGCCCACCGGCGCCTATGCGACGCACGCGCCCGCACCCCTCATGATGGCGGCCCCGGCGCCAGCGCCGGCGCCCGCTGCCCCCGCACCCGCCGAAGTGGCTGCCAAGCCACGGGCCAATGAACATGTCGTGACGGCACCGATGGTGGGTACGTTCTATGCCGCAGCGACACCCGGCGCCAAGGCCTTCGTCGATATCGGGGACGAGGTCAAGGCCGGCCAGGTGCTTTGTATCATCGAGGCCATGAAAATGATGAATCAGATCGAAGCCGACAAGGGCGGCAGGATCACCTCCGTGATGGCGCAGAACGGCGATCCAGTCGAGTTCGGCCAGCCCCTGTTCGTCATCGAATAGACCCATGCTCGAAAAACTCGTTATCGCCAATCGCGGCGAAATCGCGCTGCGCATCCTGCGCGCCTGCAAGGAGCTGGGCATCAAGACCGTCGCGGTGCATTCCACGGCGGACTACAGTCTCAAGCATGTGCTGCTGGCCGATGAAAGCGTGTGCATTGGCCCACCGGCCTCGCAGTTGAGCTATCTGAACATGCCCGCGATCATCAGCGCGGCCGAGGTAACCGACGCCGGCGCGATCCATCCCGGATACGGTTTCCTGTCCGAAAACGCGGATTTCGCCGAGCGCGTCGAAAACAGCGGCTTCATTTTCGTCGGACCGAAGGCCGAGACCATCCGCATGATGGGCGACAAGGTCTCCGCGATTCGCGTCATGAAAGGACATGGAGTGCCGTGCGTCCCCGGATCCGATGGCCCGCTCGGCCCGGAGCCGGAGGAAAACCTGCGGATCGCGCGCGACATCGGCTATCCGGTGATCATCAAGGCCTCGGGCGGCGGCGGCGGACGCGGCATGCGCGTGGTGCACACGGAAGCGTCGCTGCTCAACGCCATCAACATCACCAAGGCGGAAGCGCTCGCGGCCTTCAGCAACGACCAGGTCTACATGGAGAAATTCCTGGAGCGACCGCGCCACATTGAATTCCAGATACTGGCCGACGGGCAGGGCAACGTGATTCATCTGGGTGAGCGCGACTGTTCCATGCAACGCCGCCATCAGAAGGTCATCGAGGAGGCGCCGGCTCCCGGCATCACCGCCCGCCAGCGCAAGATCATGGGCGAGCGCTGCATTGATGCCGTGAGCGCGGTGGGCTATCGCAGCGCCGGCACGCTGGAGTTCCTCTATCAGGACGGCGAGTTCTATTTCATCGAAATGAACACGCGTATCCAGGTGGAGCATCCGGTGACGGAGGCCATCACCGGGATCGATCTGGTGAGAGCGCAGCTGCTGATCGCCGCCGGCGAGAAGCTCGCCTACACTCAGGCTGATGTGCAGTTCCGCGGCCATGCCATCGAGTGTCGCATCAATGCGGAGGATGCCAAGACCTTCATGCCCTCCCCGGGACCGATCCGCCTGTGGCACCCGCCCGGCGGACCCGGCGTGCGCATCGACAGCCATGTCTACTCCGGTTACAACGTGCCGCCCAACTACGACTCGTTGATCGGCAAGGTCATCACGCATGCCGAGACGCGTGAGGCGGCGATTGCCCGCATGAAGAACGCGCTGGGTGAAATGGTCATTGAAGGGATCAAGACCAACATCGCCCTGCATCAGGAAATCTTCAGTCATCAGGCCTTTGGTGCCGGCGGCCAGGACATCCATTACCTGGAGAGGCGCCTCGGGGTGCGTTGAGCACGTCATGCCGTTTCTGGAACTTACCCTGGACCTGCAGGGACTGGACCCGGATGCTGCAGAAGAGGCCTCCTTCGATGGCGGTGCGCTGTCCGTCACCCTCACGGACGCTCGCGATGATGCCGTGCTCGAACCGGCGCCCGGAGAGATTCGCCTCTGGCCCGCCACCCGCATGCAGGCGCTGTTCGCCGATGGCACCGATACAGTGCGAGTCATAGCCGCCCTGGCGCAGCAGCTCGACATCGACCCGGCCCGTATCCAGCCACGCCTGCTCGCCGATCGGCTCTGGGAGCGCGAATGGCTCAAGGACTTCCACGCGATGTCCTTCGGCACGCGGCTGTGGGTTTGTCCGCGTCATGAGGTCGTCACTGACCCGGAGGCGGTCGTGGTGCTGCTCGATCCCGGTCTGGCCTTCGGCACGGGCACCCACGCGACGACCGCAATGTGCCTGAGCTGGCTTGATGCCCACGCGCCGGTTGGCGCCCGCGTGCTCGATTTTGGCTGCGGCTCGGGCATTCTCGCGATCGCAGCCCTGAAGCTCGGCGCCCGACGTGCCTGGTGTTACGACATCGATCCGCAGGCCCTGCTCGCCACCGCCGAGAATGCTCAGTCCAACCGTGTCGCCGCCGCAACAGTGCTCTGCGAACACATTGAGCAGCTGCCGGTCGCGCTGGATGTGCTGCTGGCGAACATTCTGTCGGGCCCCTTGTGCGCGCTTGCAGAGTGCTTCGCGGCGCTGGTCCGGCCCGGTGGTCAGGTGATTCTCGCCGGACTCATGCAGCATCAGGAAGCGGAGGTGACAGCGGCCTATGACGCATGGTTTGATACCCGCCCAATCGCGGTGCGCGATGGTTGGGTCGCATTGCAAGCCGTGCGCCGCACGCAGCGGGTCGTACCGACCGCCTAGGACCGAACGCCGGTATGTTCACCGTCTGCTCCAAGTGCAACCTGCGGCTCACCGTGACCGCCACCGACTTGCGTGCGGCGCAAGGCTACGTCCGTTGCGGACGCTGCCACAACGTGTTCAATGCGCTTGCGGCGCTCGCGGATGACCCGGCACGCCTCAACGAGCAGGCGGGCGCTGCGGATACGCAAAGCAGCCAGGCGCTGACGCCGCCCGCGCCCGTCCCGCAGCCGGCGGCACCCGAGCCGCTGGGCGATGCCGCCGCGACCGATACTTCGCTGGAATTCAATCCTGCTTCGACGAACATCAACGAGGTGTTCATCGAGGCGGCACCCGATGAGCGCACCGGCACGTTTGAATCCGTCATCCTGGGCGGTGAGGATCCGGCCGAGGCCGAGATCTTCGAGGAGCCGGTCATTGCCCCGCAGGCGCTGTCGGCACCAGCCGCGCCGGTCCCCACCGATCACAGTGTCAGAGTCGATGTGCGCAAACTGCGCGATGCACTGGCGGAGCCGTCCGAGGCGCCGCTCGCGCACGCCGCGACCCCGCTCGCCGCCGACAGCGCGCCCCCGGCCGTCGATGACGAAATATCGTTCATGACCGACTGGTCGTCGCCGACGCGGGCCGCCCGTGAGCCCCCGGGGGTCGATCACGCGGCGGCCGCCGAAATTACGGACGCCCTCGAGGCACGGGACGCGCGCGCCACCACCACGGCCGCTGAGGAGCCCGCACCAGCGGAGCCTGAAATGGTGCTGCTCGATGCCACCCCGGCAGGCGCGCGCGTGCCCCGCTGGCTACTGCGGGGTGCAGCCGCCGTGTTGGCTCTATGTCTGCTCGCTCAGGCGGTGCACCACTACCGTGGTGACCTCGCCGACACGGCCCTCCTGCGGGGTCCTCTGAACGCGCTCTACCTCAGTCTCGGGCAGCCGCTGGAACCGCGTTGGGACATTGCCAGCTACGAGGTCCGGCAGCTGGGTGCGAGCACCGATGAAGCGGCGCCAGGGGAGCTGGTGGTGCGGGCCAGCATCAGCAATCGTGCGAAGCGCGTTCAACCGCTGCCGCTGTTGCGGGTGGTGATGCAGGACCGCTTCGGCAATAGAGTCGCGGCACGCGATCTGAAGCCCGCAGAATACCTGGGGCGTGGTGCGCCGCCCGTGACCCTCATGGCGCCCGGGCAGCGGGTGGACCTGCAGGTGGCATTCCAGGATCCGGGGCGCTCTGCGACCGGCTTCGAGATCGACGCCTGCATGGCGCGGCGTGACCACACCGTCAGCTGCGCCAACGATCCGAGCAGCCGCTGATATGCCTGCCGAGATGCGGATCGGACCGTGGCAGTTGCCGGGGCGCGCGGTCCTGGCCCCGATGGCGGGCGTGACGGACCGGCCGTTCCGCATCCTGGCGCGCAAGCTTGGTGCGGGATTGGCGGCATCGGAGATGCTGACCAGCGACACGAGCCTCTGGCACACCTCCAAGTCGCGGCACCGGCTCGATCACAGCGGCGAACCGGAACCACGGGTGGTGCAGCTGGCGGGATCCGAACCAGCGGTCATCGCCGCCGCTGCGCGCCTCAATGTGGACATGGGCGCGCAAATTATCGATATCAACATGGGTTGTCCTGCCAAGAAAGTTTGCGGTCGATCCTGCGGGTCAGCTTTGCTGCGCGACGAGCCATTGGTCGCCGCCATCCTCGATGCCGTGGTGCGCGCCGTCAGCGTGCCCGTGACGCTCAAGATTCGCACCGGCTGGGACCGCGAGTCGATCAATGGCGTGCGAATTGCACAGCTGGCAGAAAGCCACGGCATTCAGTCGCTTGCCGTGCATGGCCGTACCCGCGCTGATCGCTATGCAGGGGAAGCCGAGTACGAAACGATCCGCAATATCAAATCCATGGTAAAGATTCCCGTGTTCGCCAATGGCGATATTGATTCACCGCAGAAGGCTCACACAGTACTTGCGCGGACCGGCGCTGACGGAGTAATGATCGGTCGCGCGAGCCACGGCGCACCCTGGATTTTTCGCGATGTCAACGCCCTGCTGGCCGGCGAGAAGGCACCCGATGCACTGGCGCCCGAGCAGCTGCGTGATATTATTCTTGGGCATCTGGTTTCCCTGTACGAGTTCTACGGCGAGCCGTCGGGAGTCCGGATCGCACGTAAACATATAAGCTGGTACTGCGACCGCCTTTCCGTTCCGGAGGGTGTCCGCCAAGCATTGCTGGCTGCAGGGAATTCGGTAGAACAGTTCGGGCTGGCTGAGGTTCACTTTGACGGGTGGGCCGAGGCGAATCGGGCCGCTTGAGCTGTAGGACGCGGTCGGGGAGCGCACATGGTAGGCAGGAAGAATGGTCGGACTCGCAGTGCCTCTACGGCAAGGTCCAACGGTAAAGAACTCCCCCTGCGCACCCACACCGAACGGGCCCTGATTGACTACTTCGCGAGCCTTAACGGCCATCGGCCGGCGCATCTTTATGACCTGGTGCTGCGCGAGGTCGAAGAGCCGCTGCTGAAGGCGGTGCTGGATTACACCGAGGGCAACCAGGTCCGCGCCGCCAATATTCTCGGCATCAATCGCGGTACGTTGCGCAAGAAACTGCGCCTGCACGGCATCGCCGGCTGATACACCTGCCACGCTGCCCGGCGTACGGGCCGCGGGAGACGTGACCTCCATGCTGCAACCTGTGCGACGGGCGCTGCTTTCAGTGTCCGACAAGAGCGGCGCCATCGATCTGGCGCGTGCCCTCGCGGCGCGCGGCATCGAAATTCTGTCCACCGGAGGCACCGCGCGCCTGCTGCGCGAGGCGGGGCTGTCCGTGCGCGATGTTGCGGACTACACCGGCTTTCCCGAAATGATGGATGGGCGCGTCAAGACCCTGCACCCGAAGATTCACGGCGGCCTGCTGGGACGGCGCGGCATCGATGACGCAGCCATGGCCGAGCAGCAGATCGTCCCCATCGATCTGCTCGTCGTCAATCTCTATCCCTTTGCGCGGGCGGTGGCGGATCCGCACTGCAGCTACGAGGAGGGCATCGAGAATATCGACATCGGCGGTCCGGCAATGCTGCGCGGCGCCGCCAAGAACCACGAATTCGTGACCGTCGTGGTCGATCCGGCTGATTACCCGCGGCTGCTGGCGCAACTCGATGCTCATGACGGTCATACGACCTTCGAGCTGCGCGCGCAGCTGGCGGCCCGCGCCTACGCGCACACGGCCCGCTACGACACGATGGTGTCGCTGTGGCTCATGCGGCAACACGGCATGACCGCGGTGACTTTCCCGTCGACACTGCCACTGGTATTCGAGAAGGTGCAGGCGCTGCGCTACGGTGAAAATCCGCATCAGCAGGCAGCGTTCTACCGTCCGGCGGGAGTCACGGCCACCGGTATCGCCGCGGCGCGCACTGTGCAGGGCAAGGAACTTTCCTTTAACAATATTGCCGATGCCGATACCGCCATCGAGTGCGTGCGGCAGTTTGCGCAGGCGGCCTGCGTGATCGTCAAACATGCCAATCCGTGTGGCGCCGCGCAGGCGGGGACGCTGCTGGCGGCCTACGAAGCGGCGTACCGGACCGATCCGGTTTCCGCCTACGGCGGGATCATCGCCTTCAACCAGGAGTTGGACGCCGCGACCGCGCGCAGCATTGTCGGGCGTCAGTTCGCTGAAGTCATTGCCGCGCCCGGCGTGACCCGCGATGCGTGTGCCGTGCTCGCACGCCGGCCGGACATCCGCGTCCTGGAACTGGCGCGGCCGGCTTATGCACCTGGCGCGGCGCCCGCCGGCGATGTCGAGCTGCGCAGCATCGCCGGCGGCGTGTTGATCCAGACGCCCGATGCGGCGCCGATGTCCGGCGCCGCTCATCGGATCGTCACCCGCCGCGCGCCGACTGCGCAGGAACTGCTGGACCTCGATTTTGCGTGGCGCGTGTGCAAGTTCGTGAAGTCCAATGCGATCGTATTCGCGCGCGATGGCGCGACCCTCGGGGTGGGCGCCGGGCAGATGAGTCGCGTGTACTCCACGAGGCTCGCGGCGTTGAAAGCCGCCGATCAGAAGCTCGAAGTGGCCGGAGCGGCGCTGGCATCGGATGCGTTCTTCCCGTTTCGCGATGGCCTCGAGGCAGCTGCGGCGTTCGGCATCCGCGCGGTCATTCAGCCGGGCGGCTCCAAGCGCGATGACGAGGTGATCGCGGCCGCCGATGAGTTCGGCATGGCCATGGTCTTTACGGGTATGCGCCATTTCCGGCACTGAGGGGCGATGAAGGTTCTGATCATTGGTGGCGGCGGACGTGAACACGCGCTCGCCTGGAAATGCGCCACCGAAGCCGGTGTCGAGGAAGTCCTGGTCGCGCCGGGCAATGCCGGTACTGCGGCCGAGCCACGCGTGCGCAATATCGACATCGGCGCCGAGGATATCGCCGCCTTGGTGAACCTCGCGCGAGCTGAAAAAATCGATCTGACCATCGTCGGACCGGAGGGTCCACTGGTCGCCGGGGTGGTGGATGCCTTCACCGCCAGCGGACTGAGCTGTTTCGGGCCGACGCGTCTGGGCGCGCGCCTGGAGGGCTCGAAAGCCTTCTGCAAGGAGTTCCTGCAGCGACACCACATTCCGACCGCCGGCCACCGGACCTTCACGCAGGCCACATTTGATGAGGTCTATGTACGTTCGCGCCCGCTGCCGATGGTGGTCAAGGCCAGCGGCCTTGCCGCCGGCAAGGGCGTCGTCATCGTCGACAGTCACGATGCGGCCATCCGCGTTGCGCGCGAGATGTTCGGTGGCCAGTTCGGTGCTGCCGGCGCCGAGGTCGTCATCGAGGATTTCCTGCACGGCGAGGAGGTCAGTTTCATCGTCATGGCCGATGGCACGCATGTGCTGCCGCTGGCGACTTCACAGGATCACAAGCGCCTGCTCGATGCCGATGCCGGCCCGAACACCGGCGGCATGGGCGCCTATTCGCCCGCCCCGATCGTCACGCCGGCCGTACATGATCGGATCATGCGCGAAGTCATCCATCCGACCCTCCGCGGCCTCGCGGCCGATGGGACGCCCTATACCGGCTTCCTCTATGCCGGTTTGATGATCGCGGCCGACGGCACTCCGAATGTCCTGGAGTACAACTGCCGTTTCGGCGACCCGGAGACCCAGCCGGTGCTGGCGCGACTGCGCTCGGATCTGACCGGCCTGTGCCAGGCCGCGCTTGCCGGCCAGCTCGACCGCGCCAGCTGCGAATGGGATCGCCGCGCCGCCCTCGGTGTGGTGATGGCCGCCGCCGGTTATCCGGACGCCGTGAACCGGGGCGATGTGATCACCGGGCTGGATGCCGCTGCACGCCTGCCCGGCAAGGTGTTCCAGGCCGCGACGCGCACGACCCCCGGGACCACCACCGTCACCACCAACGGCGGCCGGGTACTGTGCGCGGTGGGACTGGGCGCGAGCGTCGGCGCCGCACGGCGCCAAGCCTATGCGCTCGTGGATGTCATCCGTTGGCCGGGCGTGCAGTACCGCCGGGACATCGGTTATCGGGCGGTGGCGCGGGAAAACGCCCTGTTCAGTGATTAGAAGCTTGCCCGCACGAAGACTTCAGGGCCCCGCAGCCGGATGTCAGCCAGCTCCGGGCTGCTCTGTGTGACCGAATCAAGCTTCAGCCGCATCCACGAATAGCCCGCGCCGACCGCGAAATTCGGCACCCACCGGAACTGCACGTCGGTGTGGATATCGCCAAGCACGCCGGAAGTGCGGTTCAGGGCACCGCGCAAATAATTGCCGCGGGCCGTCAGCGAAAAACGGCGGGTGATGCGCCATGCGGTATCGATGGCCGGCGCCGGCAGTCCGCCGGCGATGGAGGTGTCGTAGCTGGCGAATCGCGATGGCACATTTGCGCGCACATCCAGATCCATGAAATGCGCCCCCAGCCCCAGACCGAGTTCGAAGCGGTCATTTTGGATGATGGCGTAAGTCCAGGTCAGACCCATGACCCGCCATTGCAGCGCCGCGTGCACGCTATCACCGCGACTGAAGACCTCGCTGCCGAATACGATGGGACGCGTCAGCGTCGTCGTCCCGGACTGGTCGAGTTCCAGAAAATCAGCCCTGATGCGGTTACGATCGCGCAACCGGAACATGAGTTCGGCCATGCCATCGTTCTCGGAAGGCTTGAAACCCAGATCGCGGGCGCCCGACAGAGACGTCCCGCCGAGCGGATCGCCGCCCGGATCCAGCCGCAGACCGGTCGCGACGGTTGCGTGAAAGAAACTCGCGCGCAACGCGAAGTGATCCGTAATGGGGCTGGGCGTCTGGGCGTCGTCGTCGAAAAAATCATCTGCTGCATGGGCCGGTTGCAGCACCAGCCCCGCCAACAACAGCGAACCCGCCCAGGCGGCTGAGTGACTCATCATTCTTTGCCAACGCTCCGCCGTGTGCATGCCAGCGGCATCATCCAACATGCCGTCGCCGCGCGCTACAGTCGCAGCGTGGCGACGGTGTTGCGGGCGCCTGTACCATAACGTGCAGGCCCCGCACCGCCGTTCTAACGCTTCATCGCCTCGAAGAATTCACCGTTGGATTTGGTGTCCTTCATCTTGTCCAGCAGGAATTCCACCGATGCGAGTTCATCCATGGGATGCAGGAGCTTGCGCAGGATCCAGATCTTCGCGAGCTCGCCATGATCGGTGATGAGCTCTTCCTTGCGCGTGCCCGAACGGTTGATGTTCACGGCCGGGAAGACGCGCTTTTCAGAGATGCGCCGATCCAGGTGGATTTCGCTGTTGCCGGTGCCCTTGAATTCCTCGTAGATAACGTCATCCATCTTCGAACCGGTATCGATCAGCGCCGTCGCCAGGATGGTCAGACTGCCGCCCTCTTCGATATTGCGGGCCGCACCGAAGAAGCGCTTCGGGCGCTGCAGGGCATTGGCGTCCACACCGCCGGTGAGGACCTTGCCGGAGGATGGCACCACGGTGTTGTAGGCGCGCGCCAGGCGCGTGATCGAGTCCAGCAGGATGACCACATCCTTCTTGTGCTCGACCAGCCGTTTGGCCTTTTCGATGACCATCTCGGCCACCTGCACGTGACGGGCCGCCGGCTCATCGAAGGTGCTCGAGACGACCTCGCCTTTCACCGTGCGCTGCATTTCGGTGACCTCTTCCGGCCGCTCATCGATGAGCAGCACGATCAGGTACACCTCGGGCTGGTTGTTCGTGATGGCGGTGGCGATGTTCTGCAGCAGCATCGTCTTACCGGCCTTCGGCGGTGAGACGATCAGGCCACGCTGACCGCGACCGATCGGCGCCACCAGGTCGATCATGCGCGCCGTCAGATCCTCGGTCGAACCGTTACCGCGCTCAAGCTTCAGGCGGCGCGTCGGATGCAGCGGCGTGAGATTCTCGAACAGCACCTTGTTGCGCGAGCTGTCGGGAGAATCGAAATTGATCTCGCCGACCTTCAGCAGCGCGAAGTAGCGCTCCCCGTCCTTCGGCGGACGGATAAGGCCGGAGATGGTGTCGCCCGTGCGCAGGTTGAAACGGCGGATCTGGCTCGGGCTGACGTAAATATCGTCGGGCCCGGCCAGATACGAACTGTCGGAGGAGCGCAGGAAGCCGAAGCCGTCCTGCAGGATCTCCAGCACGCCATCGCCATAGATGTTCTCGCCGTTGCGGGCATGGGCCTTCAAGATCGAGAAGATGATGTCCTGCTTGCGCGAGCGGGCCATGTTCTCCAGGCCCATGGACTCGGCCAGCTTCACCAGATCGGTGATCGGCTTGGACTTCAGCTCCGTGAGGTTCATCGAGTGACGCGACTGCGTCAGCTCGGCTGCACTGATGACCTCGCCATCCTCGCCACCGTCAAACGCCTCGACATCCTGCATGTCATCCGGACGGCCATTGGCGCGATTGCCATCGCGGTTGCCGTCCCGATTGTTGTTGCCGCCGCCACCATCGCGGTTGCCGTCACGATTGCCATTGCCATGGCGCGGGCCCTTGTTCGGCCGATTGCGCCCCTGATTACCCAGATAACCTCTCACAGACCGCGCGCCTTTTGCGTGGAGTCGTGCGCCAGGTTCGATTCCAGAAAGGCGGACAGCTGTGATTTGGACACGGCGCCCACCTTTTGGGCCTCAACCGACCCGTTCTTGAAAAGAATCAGTGTCGGAATGCCACGGATGCCGAATGTACGCGGCGTCTGTGGATTGGCGTCGATATCGATCTTGGCGATCTTCAGGCGGTCCTGATACTCACCGGCAAGTTCATCGAGAATCGGGGCGATCATTTTGCAGGGGCCACACCATTCGGCCCAAAAATCCAGCAGCACGGGCTTGTCGGATTTAAGAACGTCCTGGCTAAACGTGGCATCAGTGGTGTGCACGATGTGCGGACTACTCACGCGATTCATCCTCCATGGGAGAACTAGAAGTTTTGGTTGTTGGAAAAGAAATTTGAGGCTTGGGCCCGTGAAAAACAGGGGGCCTGCGGCGAAAGCCGTGCCAGAAACACCCGTTAAACGGTTACACTAGTGATCTATGATCGGTATATGGGGGAAAGGAAAACTTGATGGCAGGTGGGGCTCCTTTTGGCCGCGTTCCGGGCTACTTTTCGCACGGTCGCAATAGAACCCCTGCCTCAAGTACCTTTTTAGCGCTTCCCAACGCCATTTTCAAGGCCCCATCCCGCAACCCCATGGTTCCCCCCATACAATGAGTGATCAGCCTCCCATTTCCACGCGATTTGACACCTTGGGGCTGGACCCCACGCTGCTCGCCGGCGTCCACGGCGCCGGATTCACCCACGGTACGCCAATCCAGTCCCAAACGCTTCCCGTAGCCCTCACCGGCCGGGATGTCGCCGGACAGGCCCAGACCGGCACCGGCAAGACCGCCGCGTTTCTGATCGCGCTGTATAACCTGCTGCTCACGCGGCCGGCGCCGCCCGGCCGGACGCCCACTTCGGTGCGGGCGCTGGTCGTCGCCCCGACGCGCGAACTGGCAGTGCAGATCCATCACGACGCCGAAATCATCGGCAAGTTCACGGGGCTGCGTAACGCCGTCGTCTACGGCGGCACCGACTACGAGAAGCAGCGCCGCCAGCTCGCCGACGGCATCGATGTGCTGATCGGCACTCCCGGACGCCTCATCGATTATTTCAAGCAGCACGTGTTCGACCTGCGCCATGCACAGGTGCTGGTGCTGGATGAGGCGGACCGCATGTTTGACCTGGGCTTCATCGCCGACATCCGCTTCCTGATGCGCCGCCTGCCGCCGCCGGACCGGCGTCTGTCGATGCTGTTTTCCGCGACCCTGTCGCAGCGCGTGCTCGAACTGGCCTACGAGCATATGAACAATCCCGAGCTGGTGCGCA
This sequence comes from Steroidobacteraceae bacterium, assembly GCA_036267975.1. Classification (GTDB taxonomy): domain Bacteria; phylum Pseudomonadota; class Gammaproteobacteria; order Steroidobacterales; family Steroidobacteraceae; genus DAIDKA01. The sequence goes on from DATAVA010000028.1 coordinate 175,818, forward strand.
TCGAGCCGGACAAAATGACCGTCGATCGGGTGCGCCAGATCATGTATTACCCGTCGATGGAGGAAAAGCTGCCGCTGCTGATCGCGCTGCTGCGTCAGGCCGATGCCCGGCGCACCATGATCTTCGTCAACACCAAGCGCATGGCGGAACGCCTCGAATCGGTGCTGAATGCCAATGGTTTCAATGCCCAGGCAATTTCGGGCGACGTGCCGCAGCCCAAGCGCCTGCGGTTCCTGCGCGACTTCCACAATGGCGATCTGGCGGTGCTGATCGCCACCGATGTGGCCTCGCGCGGTCTGCACATTCCGGATGTCAGCCACGTCTTCAATTTCGACCTGCCGCAGGACGCTCCTGACTACGTGCACCGCATCGGCCGTACGGCCCGCGCCGGCGCCGAGGGTGATGCCATCAGCTTCGCCTGCGAGGAGTTTGCGGTATCGCTGCCGGAAATCGAGGCTTACATCGGCCACAAGGTGCCCTACTCGCCGATCTCCCCGGAACTGATCGCGAGCGTGCAGCTGCAGCCCGGTGCGCCGCGCGAAGGCGGTTCGATGAGCCACGGCGGCCGCCGTGGTGGTGGGGGCCGCCCGCCAGCGCGCCGGCGTTCGAGCGGACCGGGTGGTCCGCGTCGCCGCCCCGGCGGCCACTAGAGCAGGCCCGATTCCGGCCCCGCCAGGTCCGTGATGCGGTCCACCGCGGGCCAGTTCCCGTGGTCGCGGACCGTACCCTGCGAATCGGGATGGCGCAGGCCTATCACCCAGCGTATGCCCGCGGCCCGCGCCGCCGCCAGCACGGCCGGACTGTCATCCACAAAAATTGAACGCCGCGGGTCGAACGGCTCGGTGCGGCGGATGCTTTCCCAGAAGCGCGCGTCCTCCTTGGGCCACGAAAACGCGTGTGAACTGAACATCGCATCCAGATACCCCGACACGCCGGTGCATTCGTCCTTGATGGCCAGGGACGCCGGGTGAGCATTCGTGAACAGCACCAGCCGCTTGCCGTTGCGGCGCAGGGTCGCCAGGAATTCGGGCACTCCCTCCAGCCAGCGCACTTCGTGCATGGCGGCGCGCTTGAGGGCAGCGACATCCAGTCCGAGCTCCGCGCTCCAGAACGCCACGCTGTACCAGTCCAGGGTCCCCTCGCGTTCCCTGAAACGCGGCACCAGGTGCTCGCGCGCCTGTTCCAGGGTGACGCCGCGGGCGCGGGCCCAGGCTTCCGGAATGATCTGGCGCCAGAAGCGGTTATCAAACGCCAGATCCAGCAGCGTGCCGTCAAGATCCAGCAGGACGGTGTCGATGGCGGACCAATCTGGAGGGTCAGGTCGGGTCATTGCATTGCGGAGCATATCGCCAATGGCTTCCGTCCAGCGCGTCCGTTAAGCTACTTCGACTGAAAATCGCGCAAACGGCCGCGAGCGCGCACAATTCGACCGGCTATGGCGGATAACGAAGACAACGTCGACCGCGAACTGTTCCGCAACATCGAGAAACTGCGTGCCCTGCGGATCGCGCATCGCGATCTCGACGATGTCATCAGCCGGCTCTCGATGGACATGCACATCGATGAGCTGCAGTTGAAGCGGCTCAAGAAACGCAAGCTGCTGCTCAAGGATCAGATCACCATCCTCGAGAGCCAGCTCATACCCGATCTGAACGCGTAGAAGGCGCACGCAAGACTCGCACCGATGGACAGCGCCAGCAGCGGAATCCAGAATTTCTTCGCGCAGCTGGCCTCGGTCCAGGTGCTCACGGAGATCTTTGCCATCGCCATCGCCGCCGCGCTCGCGGTGATCGGCGGGCGCTATGTGCGTTTGCGGATCCAGCGCTCCGGCCGCACCCGCAGCAGCACCTGGCTCGGGGCGAGCCTCGAGGGCACCATGCTCGCCGCGCCGATGGCCATCGGCATCGTGGCGCTGTTCGCGCTGCATCTGCTGCTCGTGCGCCTGGGCGCACGCGCGGATCTGCTGTACGTCGCCCTGCAGCTCACCCTCGCCCTCGCGCTGGTGCGACTGGCCACTTACGGCCTGCGTCTCATGCTCGGCCGGGAAACCTGGTTTGATGCATGGGAAGGCCGCATCGCGATCGCAGTGTGGCTCGTGATCGCCCTCGAGCTGCTCGGCTGGCTGGAGAAGATCCAGGCGACGCTCGAGCACGTGCACCTGATCCCCGGGCGCAACGTGTTCACGCTGTGGGAGCTCGTCAAGGGCATCGTGGTGGTCACGGTATTCGTGTTCGTGACCACCTTCGTGGCCCGCACGGTGGAGCGACGCGTCATGCGCCTGGGCTCCATTGCGCTGTCCACGCGCATCGGGATCTCGAAATTCACCTACTTCGTACTGCTCGGCATCGGCGTATTGCTCGGCATCAACGCCGCGGGCGTCGATGTGACCACCCTGAACGTGCTGACCGGTGGTATCGGCATCGGCTTGGGGTTCGGTCTGCAGACCATCGCCGGCAATTTCGTCAGCGGCTTCGTGCTGCTGATCGACAAGTCGATCAAGCCCGGCGATGTCATCAGTTTCACCGGACACACCGGCACCAGCACCGAAAACTTCGGCTGGGTGCAGGAGCTGCGCGGCCGCTATGTCGTCGTGCGCGATCGCGACGGGGTCGAGACGCTGGTCCCCAACCAGAATCTCATCACCAATTCAGTCATCAACTGGAGCTACTCCGACAAGCGGGTGCGGCTGCGGCTGCCGGTGATGATCAGCTACGATGATGATCCCGAAGGGGCGCTCGAGGCGCTGCTCGAAGCGGTCAGCGATCATCCGCGCATCCTGCGCGAGCCAGCGCCGGTGACGCGTCTGATGGCCTTCGAGGACTATGGCATGCGGCTTGAGGTGCGCTTCTGGATCGCCGATCCGATGAACGGCGTCAACAACGTGCGTTCGGACGTCAACCGCGCGATCTGGCGCGTGTTCCGCAAGCGCAAGATCCGGATTCCCGTGGCGCAGCGCGAATTGCGCATGCTCGGTCCGCATCGTGACCCGTCCGAACCGGGCGGATAGGTTCTTATGCCGCTGATCGTGTCCGAGCGTGTGATCGTGCCTGATGCCGATCTGACTTTCAGTGCCATCCGCTCCCCCGGACCGGGCGGCCAGAACGTCAACAAGGTGGCCACGGCGGTTCAGCTGCGGTTCGACCTGGGAAATACCCAGGCATTGGATGCCGGCGCCAAACAGCGCCTGCGCGCGCGCGCCGGGCACCGCCTCAATGACGATGGCACACTGCTGTTTGTGGCACGCGCGCACCGCTCGCAGGAGCGCAACCGGGCCGATGCCCTCGAGCGGCTGCGGCAGTTGATCCTCGATTCGCTCGAACCGCCGCGGCCGCGCAAGGCGACGCGCCCCACACGGGCCTCGAAGGAACGCCGCCTCGTCGGCAAGGCGCTCCAGCAGCGCCGCAAAGTGCTGCGCGGGCGGGTCCGCGGCGAGGACTGATCTTAAGGGGTTGCGGGCTCCTCCCAGCCCGGATTCATATGATAGGGAACCGCGCGGGTCACCATCTCAATGCGATGGATGAGGCCCGCTTCGATCCTGAACACCAGCACGGCTTCGGTACTCGAAGGCTGGCTCAAGGCACGCTGCGACAGCGTGTGACCGTCCGCCAGACGCAGCGCCCGGGTGCCCGCCTGGTCCAGGTTTGCCCACACCACGACCGTGCCGTTGTCCGGGTCGACCGCTACCACACGCCGATGGTGGATGCGTGTAATGGATGAGAAGTAGCCGCTCTGCAGCTGCTGCCGACACCCCAGTGCCGCGAGATTGAAGTGGCCGTCGCCGATCAGCACGCGCGGATTGCCGCTGACCCGCGCGCCGTTTTCGTAGCGCACGCAATCATCGCTCACCGGCAGGACAACTTTCGCATCGTAATGCCCTAAGGCGTTCATCCAGCTCAAGGCGATGCCGGTCAACTGCTCGCGGGTCGCACGCAGCGCCGCCGGAACCGGCACCAGCCAGGCCGCATCGGCGGTCCCGCGTGAGTTGGTCGCATCGACGCCGGCGTCGCTCCACTCCGGGCCGGCGCCCTTGCGATAAAACAGGGTCTCGGCCTCGCTGATGCGGCGGTCGCGGACCTTCAGGCGCATGGCCATCAGCACCAGGTTGTCGAACTCGCGCATGGTGCCGATGTAGGTGATCTGCTGCGTCTGCGGATCGGGATAGAACTGCTGGGCGGCGCCTACGCCGCTGGCGGTGTTCCAGAAGCCGTCCCCGAGCTGCAGTTCCTGCCCGTCCTCCGTAAAGCGGACATGCTCATCGAGGCTCAGCAGCTTCGGATCGTGCGCGACGAGCGCCTTCAGGTAGCCGTCCGCCGCGGACTGCAGGCAGGCGCGGTCGCACAACAGCTGCGGGTCCTGAACCGGCGCCGCCACTGGCGCGCTCTCGACGCTGCCGGCGGCAAAGCGCGAGCGCGTCGTATTGCGGTCGCGCGAATGGCTGGCCGCTGCGCGATCGCGGTCGTCGGCGGCCGGATCGGCGTGCGCAGCCGCAGCCATGCCCAGGATCACCGCTCCGGCGGCCACCGCGATCAGCTTGCGATTCAGTTCCAGCATCGCCCCTTCCCTCTAAGAATGCGTCACCTGCAGGATACTGTGACGCAGCTCCTCGTTGAGCACTACCTGCGCATCGGCCGCAACGTGCATCAGCACCTCGTCGAACTCGAGCTTGCCAGCGCCGGTCGCACGGATTACCCGGCGCTTGCGCAGCAGGTCGATGAAATTCTCGAACAGGGCCCGGTCGAAGAACTCCGGCGAATCGAAGCCATAGAGCAGTGACATGCGCTGCGCCATCAGGTGGCAGCGCTCCTCGAGCTGCGCCTGGGTGATCTGGCCACTGCCCGCCTGCAGCAGCAGCGAGATCGCCAGATAATATCGCTCGATGGTCTGGATCGTGGACTGCTGCAGCAGCGACAGCTGCATGGCCTGCGGGGATGTCGGCGCCGAGCGGCACCAGTCACCCGCCGCATTGCGTTCCAGCAGCCCCTGGGCTCCAAGCGTCGCCAGCATCGCATCCAGGGCCGCCGCGACCTGCTCCTCCGACCAGATCAGGAACAGCTCGGAGGCGATGTAGGGGTAGATCCGGCCGGTCAACCGCACGATGTCGGCGTGGCTCATTGCGGCATTGCCCGCGAACGCGCAGGCGATCAGCGACGGCAGCGCAAACAGGTGCACGATATTGTTGCGGTAATACGCCGCGAGCACCGCGGCCTCGTCACTCATCTGCACCAGATCACCCAGCGGGTGGGCGCGCCGCGTAATGGCCTTCATCTCCTCGCCGTAGGCGACGATCTGCGCGGCCGTCAGCTGCGTCACCGTCACGCGGCCGCTATACGGACAGTCGGCCAGCAGCGCCTTGAGCAAGGTCAGCTGGCGCAGCAGATCCGCCGCGACCAGCGTGCGGCGCGGCGACGCCAAGAGCGCCACCGCCAGCAGTCCGATCGGCGTCACCGCGGCTGCCGCGTTGATATTGCGCATCACCTGGTTCGCGAGGTCGCTCACAGCGGCGTTCAGCCAGGGCAGGCGGCCCTCTTCGGCCGTCGGGCGTGTTCGCCACTGGCTGTCGTGGCGGTCCAGCAGTGCATCCAGGTGAATGGGCTCGCCGATATTGACGTGGACCTTGCCGAATTTCTGCTTCAGGCGCGGCAGTGCGCGCAGCAGACCGAAGATGCTCTCCTGCTGCTTGGCCTTGCCCGAAAGCTCTCCGATGTAGGCGTCGGCCTCCATGACGCGCTCGTAGGCGAAGTAGACCGGCAGGAACACGATCGGACGGGCGGGGGCGCGCAGGAAGCCGCGCAGCGTCATGGTCAGCATGCCCGTCTTCGGCTGCATCAGGCGCCCGCTGCGGCTGCGGCCACCCTCGATGAAGTACTCGATCGAATGGCCACGCGCCATGATTGCCGCCATGTAGCTCATGAACACGATCGTGTACAGCGCGTTGCCGCGCAGGCTGCGCCGAATGAAGAACGCGCCGCCCTTGCGCAGGTAGCGGCCAACCACCGGCATGTTGAGGTTCAGGCCCGCCGCGATGTGCGGAATGGCGTAGCCATTGCGATAGATCACATACGACAGCAGCAGGTAGTCCATGTGGCTGCGGTGGCAGGGAACGTAGATGATCTCATGTCCATCCGCGACCTTCGCGAGCGTCTCGGCATTGCCGAAGTCGACACCATCGTAGATGCGCGTCCACAACCAGCTGAACAGGCGCTCGAGAAAACGCACGAACGCCGGCGAATAGTTCGCGGCAATTTCATAGGCGAGCTTGCGCGCGCGGATCAGGCCCTGGCGCCGCGTTATCTTCTTTTCCCGTACTTCCTGCGCCACCGCCGCCCGCACCGCGCGCATGCGCAGGATACGGCCGACGATCGTGCGGCGATGCGAGAGGTCCGGCCCGATGCGCGCAGCGCGTTGCCGCGCATAACGTACCCGCAGCGCCCGCGCCACCCGCCTGCACTGCACCACCGTCGGGGCATCGCTGCCGAGCACACTGCGCAGTGACACCGGCTCGTCGAGTTCGAGCAGCGTGTTGCGACCGTTGAATATCACCTGGAAGAACCGGCGCACCCGCGAGGTGATGACCCAATCATCCACCAGCAGCAGCTTGAACCAGGACGCCTCGCGCTGTGGCGCGCGCCCCCAGAACACTGCTGCCGGCACCAGATCCACATCCAGGCCCGGATCTGCCCGCAACAGGTCCACCAGCTTCGCGAGGACCGGCGGCGGCCGTCGATCCAGTGGTTCGGAGCCCAGACCGCCGCGCGGATCCAGGTAAAAAAACGACCGCAGGTCCGCGCTCTGGGCAAGCAGCCGTTTGCGCGGCCGCGGCAGCTTCAATTTCACGCAGGCGCTGTTGAGGACCGCATAGTCCGTGAGGCTGCGGTGCTCCATGACGTAGCAGACCGGCTTGCCGCGGCCCAGCAGACGGGTCGCGGCATCGGCGGGCAGCGTGGTGAAGCGAACCCACAGCGTCAGGATCCGTCGCAGCAGCCAGCCCATGAGTTATTCGCCGGACGCCGACATGTCCAACGAGATCAGGAAATACTCGAACAGGTAGCGGATCATGTTCAACTGGTTGTGCAGGCGATGGTCATCGTGCAGCAGGTGCAGGGAGGCGCCATAGTCGCGTGCGAAGCGCGCACTGTCTTCGTAGGGCACGACATCATCGCCCCAGCCGTGCACGACCATGGTCGGGCAATCGAGCACCCCCTTGCGCAGCGGCGGCAGGCCCGGCGCGTAGATCGCCGGTGCCATGAGGAACACCCCGCGGGCGTGCAGGTGCGAGGCAGCCGCGACCGACACATAGGCGCCGACGCTCGCACCCACCAGCACCAATTCGCCCTGCAGGTCCTTGCAGAAATCCATCAGGTGCGCGAGCCGTGCCTGCGGGGACTCGATGCCGCGATAGTCCACCGATTCCGGCTCGAAGCCTTCCGCACGTGCGGTGTCCGCGAGCACGGTCGTCTTGCGACCCCAGGGGCCGCCGTCCTGTCCATGCGAGAAGACTGCATACCGATTGCTCACGTGCCGATATCTTATACCGCCAGGAGCGCCGCCGACGATGGAACACGCTACGCGTTGAGGATCGCGGTCTCGATTTCCCAGTCGACGCGCCGCGGCGATGCTGCCTGCCGGTTGATGCTCACGGGACGCACCCGGCTCCCGGCCGGATGATGCGTCACGAGCCAGTACTGCAGGGCGCCCGGCTGCTGCAACGCATAGCCGAACAGCAGGTTTACGGCACCCGTGACGGTCGTACTCGCGCGGTTGACGCGTTCGTCCCAGATTACCTGGCAGCAGTCCGCAAATTCCCCGCCCGCAAATGCGCCTTCCGCGCGCAGCGACTCCAGAAACTCTTCGACCTGGCGGCCGGCGCGCTCCCAGGTCGACGCTGAATTCGGCGCCGTGAGCACCCAGCGCGTGCCGCGTTCGACGCTGTTGGCCAGCTGCAGCGTCAGGCGGCGCGCGGCCAGGTAGCGCCCTTCGGACGACGCCGACACTCCGCTGGAGAGCGTGCAGCTGTGCGCGCGGCGCGCCAGTCCAGGCCGCAGCGGTTCGAGGGTATTGATGCCGGCCTGCGCCAGCCGCTCGCTGAACTCCGGCTCGATGGCGACGCACGGGCGCAGCGACGGTCGCAGCGCCGCGTCCGGTTCCTGAATGCGCAGCCAAGGACCACCCGCGTAGGCGTTGCGCGCGAGCATCCCGGCCGCGGCCGCCCCGGGCGCAAACGCCGCCATGCGATTGCGCAGGCGATCGAAGGCCAGCAGGCGCGGAAAAAACATCGCCGCGTTGTCGCTGCGGAACGGCCACGCCGACAGGCCCGCCAGCGCCTCCTGCGGTTGAGTCCACGCCTGCGGCGGGTCAACGATTTGCAGGGCGCGGCGTTCGCGGCAGAAGCGGCCCGCCACCAGCAGCGTGCTCATCCCCAGATCCTGATCGCGCGTCAGCGGCGGGATGTACAGCAGGTCAAAATGCGTGTCGGGTCCGAGCGCGAAGATGCCGGTGCGCCGCGGCAGCGAGCCGATGACGTCGTAATCCAGGAGCGGACCACCATCATCGCCGTCGGCATTGGCGCCCACGTACCCGCCCGCGGCTCTCGCCAGTGCCGTATTCGTCGTTTGCGGGCGCGACCGCGGTACGGCGCCGACCACCCGCGCCAGCGTTGAGGCATTGAGGACATTCGCGATGAAACGCGCGCTGCCCGGCTCGGTCGATAGATTGCGCAGGATCTCCTGCTCCTGGACCTGCTCGGAGCCCGGCACGGCCAGGCGCTGCACGATAAGATTGAAGCGATCCTCACCGTCGATGCCGTCATAGTCCACCGCGGCGCGCAGGTATTCCCGGGAACCCGGATTGACCGCCATGAGCCGCAGTGCGGCGCCGTCGGCCGGCAGCGTGACGGTGGCCGCGCGCGCGCCGTTGACGACGCGCACGATCACCGCTTCGCGACCCCCGCTGTCGAAGAACTGCTCGACCGCATACGAAAGTGAGGAAGGCTGCCACAGGTCGCCGAATATCTGCTGGAAGGCGGCGAAGCTGCGGATGCGGACGGGGCGGGCAACGGGGCCTCTGAGCGTGCGACCGACGAAGGCGGTCACGCCAGCCTGGACACGCTCGATGGCACGCCCGGGCCCCAGATGGATTCTTGAATCTGCCTCAGAAACTCCGCGCACGGCAGTGGCACCCACAGTGACCGGCCGCACTCTAACAGGTTTCTCGAGGATCTTGCTGCGGCGGATCAGCCTCCCGACTTGGGCACACCCGCCGCCGGCACCGGGTGAACCTGCGGATCCGAATCGCCCATGATCTGGTTGAAGGTCTTCTCGTCCATCGGCAGATCGGTCTTGCCATCCCACGAGGCGTCGGCGGGCAGCTGGTTTGCGACCAGCGTCGCGCCGGCGAGCACCTTGTCGAGGCTGGCATCGCTCACCGTGACCGGGACGATCAGGCCGCGCGGTGCATGGGCCAGCTGCATGACCAGTTCCCAGTCCACCGTCTGGCCGCGATTCTTCAGTTCCTTTTGTACCGCCTTGCTCAGCGAGCGCGCCAGCAGCGCCGCCTGCGCCTTCTTCCAATCGCGGCGATCATCCTCCAGCGAACCGAAGGACTGCAGGGCCAGCTGGCCATTGTCCCAGCCAAACACATAAGGCTGGTTGACCACGTGCACCCGGGTGCCAATCGGGATCTTGTCAAAGAGCTCATCGATGTCCTCGGGGAACAGCCGGATGCAGCCATGGCTCGAGCGCAGCCCGACGCCCGCCGGTTTGTTGGTGCCATGAATCAGGTAGCCCGGCCAGCCCAGGTAGAACGCCCGGTTGCCGAGCGGATTGTCCGGTCCCGGTCCGACCACGGCGGGCAGCACATCGCCATTTTCCTTGTGCTCCTTGATGACCGAGATCGGCGGATGCCAGGTCGGGTCCTTCTGCCGGCGCACGATCTTCGTGGTGCCTTCCGGAGTCGACCAGCCGACCTTGCCGATGCCGATCGGGTGGGTGTAGACGACCTGGGGTTCGCCGGCCTTGTGCGGCGGAAAGTAGAACAGGCGCATCGCCGCGATATTGATCACGACCCCCTCGTGCGGCGCATCCGGCAGCACGAAGCGGGTCGGCAATACGACGGTGCGGCCAACGCCCGGCAGCCACGGATCCACGCCTGGATTCGCGCGCAGCAGCTCCTCGTAGCCCAGGTTGAAGCGCCGCGCGATATCGGTAAGGGTGTCGTCCTTGCCGACCACGGTCTGCTGCAGATCGCCGATCACGTTCTGCTGGGCATCGGCGAGCTCGAAGCGCGAGGTCTCCTGCGGTGCCGGCGGCGCGGGCGGTGGCGGCGGCGCCACCGCCACTGGGGGCGGCGGCGCCTTGTTATGGGAGTTCCACGGGGCGCCGACCAGCGAACAGGCGGCCAGCACCGACACAGACAGGATCGCGGCTATGACGCGAAATGGCGACAGAATGCGTGTCATGATCCGTTGATTATGACACCACCTGGGCCGACACCAAAAAAAATGCCCCGAGCTTGAGCGCGGGGCTGAGAATGCGGACCTTCGATGAAGGGAAGGAAGTCCGCTAGGGGATCTGTGGGCTCAATGCAGCCGCGCCCAGTGCAGGATGCGGATGTCATCACTTGTGAGGGCAAAGCTCTGTGCCAGCAATGAGCGCAATTCACGCGTACCCGCGGTCTGCTCCAGGGGGTGCCGCAGCTCAACTACCCCACTCCACTCGCTGGACTCGCTCGCGGATGCGACCGTCGCGAGGGCCGGCTCGTCTGCCGTTACGAAGTGGGTGTAATACTTGGCGGCCATGGTTCAAAGATTAGTTTCAACCCGGCCACGGTGCCGTGAAACGCTCCACAGATCCTCCGCGCAAGATCCGCGGAAAAGCGGACATAACGCGGGGAAATGCCGCTGATGGGCCGCTACCGCGCTCCAGTGATACCCGGTTCACAATTCATCACACCGGCGGGAGTGGCAAAGTTGCGCGCGGAGCTGGATACGCTGTGGCGTCTCGAGCGTCCGCGGGTGACGCTCGCGGTGCAGGAGGCCGCGGCGCAGGGCGATCGCTCGGAAAATGCCGAATACACCTACGGCAAGCGACGCCTGCGTGAAATCGACCGCCGCGTGCGCTTTTTGCGCCAGCGGCTCGACGGCATGACGGTGGTGGACCAACCGCCGTCGGATGCCACGCGGGTATTCTTCGGCGCCTGGGTGACCCTCGAACGTGAGGACGGGGCGCAGCTGCGCTACCGCATCGTCGGCCCCGACGAGACCGACGCGGCCAGCAGTTACATCAGCATGGATTCGCCGCTCGGGCGCGCGCTGCTGGGCAAGCGTCTCGATGCCGAAGTGACCGTGATGCTGCCCTCCGGCAGCTCCACCTTCACGGTCGTCGCAGTCGAATACGCCGCGCCTACCAGATGACGCGCACGTTCTTGAACTGCCACGGATCGGTCTTGTCGATATCCTCCGGGAACAGCCGTTCGCGCTCCGTCAGTGGCGTCCAGTCGGTGTAGGCACCGACCACCTCGCCCCAGTACGGCTTGCTGATCTCGATATTGCGCCGGAAATCGATCTCATCCGGTTCGACCAGGCCGCAATTCGGATTCTCCATGGCCCATACCATGCCGGCCAGGCACGCCGAGGTGACCTGCAGGCTCGTCGCATTGTTGTACGGTGCCAGCGAGCGCGCCTCCGCGATGGTCAGTCGTGAACCATACCAGTAGGCATTCTTCTTGTGGCCAGCGAGCAGGACGCCGAGCTCGTCGCGACCGGTCACCACATCTTCGGTCATGATCCGCTTCTTGTCCTGGACCATGAAATTGCGGCCCGCGAATTCATGCATCGAGGCGATCGCGGCATCACACGGGTGATACGCATAATGCGCCGTCGGCCGATAGACGACATTTGCACCTTCGCGCACCGTCAGGTAATCGGAGATCGAAATCGCCTCCGAGTGCGTAATGCAGAAGCCGTGAAAATGGCCCGCCAGCGGCGTCCAGGTCCGCACCCGCGTCGCGGCGCCGGGCTGCGTCAGGTAGATCGCGGCGCCGTTGCCGATTTCATGGCGCTTGCCGTCGCGCGGAAAATTGCGCTCATGCGTGCCCCAGCCCAATTCGGCCGGCTGCGCACCTTCACTGACAAAACCATCCACCGACCAGGTATTCACGAACTCGCCCAGCAGTTTCGCGCGGGATGACACCTGGGTGTCGCGCTCGGCGATATGAATGACCCGAATGCCGAGCAGGTTGGCCAGCGCCGCCCAGTCATCACGCGAACTCGGATTGCCGGAATCGACGCCCGTGTCTGCGGCGATGTTCAGCATGGCCTGCTTGACCAGATGCGAGACCATGCCCGGATTCGCACCATGCGTTACCACGGCGGTCGGCGCGCGCGCATTGCCCGCCCGCAACGCCAATGCCTCCTCGCGCAACGCGTAGTTCGTGCGCCGCGCCGCGCTCAACGTCGGATCGGTGTAGCCACCCGCCCACGGCTCCAGGCAGGTATCCACGTACATCGCGCCCTTTTCCCAGCAGAAGCGGATCAGCGCGATGCTCGAAACATCTACTGAGACATTCAACAAGAAGTCGCCGCGGCCGACCAGCGGTGCGAGAATGCGCCGGAAGTTGTCACGTGTCAGTGCTTCATTGATGCGCCGGACCCCGAAATGCTCTGCTTCCCCGCTGCCCGAATCATCAGCCGTCACGATCGTGATGCGTTCCGGTGCGATACCGATGTGCCGCAAGATCAGCGGCAAAACTCCCTGTCCGATGCTGCCGAAGCCCACGAGGACGATTCGGCCGGGAAAATCGATATGTACCGGATGCTTTGTCATGATTACCGCCAGTGTGGGGGGAAAGTACGCTCATACCCCGGCAGGGCCGCAACGCGACCAATCCAGCGCTCCAATGCCGGATAATTCGCCGCCAGGGGTAGGAAGCGGGAGGACAGCGCGCGGGCCGCTGGCTTGTCCAGGGCGCGCAGCAGCAGCTGCAACGCCGGGAATATCACAATATCGGCGGCGGAGAAGTGTTCCCCGACCACCCATTCCGAACGTGACAGCCGGGCTTCGATGGACCGGGCCTCACTCGCGACCACGTGCATGGAGTCCGCCAGGGCATCGATGTGCTCCTGCGCGTGGCCTTCGAAGACCGCCCGCACGATTTTCATCAGGTGTTCTTCGACGTACGCCTGGTATTCGCAGATCACGCGCATGATCACCCCGGCCTCCTCCGGGGAGTGCCCGAAGATCGGCGGATCCGGATATTTGAGGTCCAGGTAGTACAGTACGGCCAGGGACTCGAACACCACATAGTCACCGTCCTTGAGGATCGGCACGCGGCCACGGAAATTCAGCGCCAGGATCTGTGGCGACTTGTGCTCCTGCCGCGAGAACTGCAGCTGGTGAGCGACGTAAGGCAGCCGCTTGTACTCGAGCGCGAGCAATACGCGCCAGGAATACGGGCTGCCGCTGCCCCAATAGACTTCAATCGCCATATACTTGATTCGCAAGGCTGTCGGGATGATTGTATAGGAATTGCCATTGCACCTGATTGAACCGGCCGAAGTTGCCGCTCGACTCGCAGCGTCCGCGACGCGCACTGTCGTTTTCGATTGCCGGCACGATTTGTTACGTCCGCAGTGGGGACGCGCGGAATTTGCGGCGGCGCATATTCCCGGTGCGGTGTTTGCCCACCTGGATCAAGACCTGTCCGGCCCCACGACGCCGCAATCCGGACGGCATCCCTTGCCGGACCCCGCCGCACTCGCGGCATTCCTCGGCGCGGCCGGTGTCGATGGCGACACGCTCATCGTGGCCTATGACCAGGACAAGTCACCGTTCGCGGCGCGCCTATGGTGGCTGCTGCGCTGGCTCGGGCACGAGCGGGTCGCGGTACTCAATGGCGGCCTCGCCGCCTGGCGGGCCGCCGGGTTGCCGCTGCAAAGCGCGGTCGCCGCGCGCCTCCCACGCAAATTTACGCTGCGCCCGGCGCTCGCGCGGGCCGCGACTACCGCTGATGTGGAGCGCGAGCTCCAAGGCGGCCGGGTCCTGCTGCTCGATGCGCGCGGGGCGGATCGTTTCGCCGGGCAGAACGAAAGCATCGATCCGGTAGCCGGCCACGTGCCCGGCGCGCGCAATCAGCCGTTTGCGCTGAATCTCGACGCCAGCGGCCGTCTGCAGTCAGCCGCCGCCCTCGCCGCCCTGTGGCGTGGAGTTCTCGGCGACACGCCACCGGCTCAGGTCGTCGCCATGTGCGGGTCCGGCGTCACGGCCTGCCACAATCTGCTGGCCATGGAACTGGCCGGATTGCCCGGCGCGCGGCTGTATGCCGGCTCTTTCAGCGAATGGATCCGCGACCCCGCCCGCACGGTCGCCACCGGTCCGGTCTGACGTAAGCGTCATCCGGTTGTCCCGCATTTTTGCTATCGTCCGCGCCCCTCAGGCATATGCCAGCCCGGCGCCGCAAGTCAGGTCGCGATGAACGGAAACAATCAAAAAGGTCCCGGCCCGGCGTGGACCATCGAAGACTCGCTCGAGCTGTACCACGTCAATGCGTGGGGCAAAGGCTACTTTTCCATCAATGAAGCCGGGCACGTCATCGTGCAGCCCGACACCCAGGCCGGTGGCCAGTCCATCGACCTGTTCGAGGTCGTCGAAGGGCTCAAGGCCCGCGACCTGACCGCCCCGGTGGTCGTGCGCCTCTCCGACATTCTCGCCAACCGGTTGCGCAACCTGCACGCCGCCTTCGCCCAGGCCATCACCGAGAACGACTACGGCAACAAGTACGCCGCCGTTTATCCCATCAAGGTCAATCAGCAGCGGCTCGTGGTCGAAGAGGTCTACCGCTACGGGCGCGAGTTCGGCTTCGGCCTCGAGGTCGGCTCCAAGCCGGAGCTGCTGGCCGTGATGGCGATGACCGAAAATGCGCCCGACCGCCTCATCATCTGCAATGGGTTCAAGGACCACAGCTACCTCGAAGCTGTCGTGCTCGCGACCAAGCTTGGTCGCACCATCATTCCCGTCATCGAGAACTTCGAGGAACTCGATATCCTGCTCGGGCTCGCCGATACCTACCAGGTCCGGCCACGGCTCGGCGTGCGCGTGAAGCTCTCCAGCGAGGGCTCCGGCCGCTGGCGCGACAGCAACGGCGCCCGCTCCAAGTTCGGCCTGTTCGTCACCGAGATTCTCGAGCTCTTCAAGGTGCTCAAGGATCGCGGCATGCTCGACTGCCTGCAGCTCGTGCACTGCCATCCCGGCAGCCAGCTGCAGGATATCCGGCGCGTCAAGGAATCGATCACCGAACTTGCGCACGTTTATGCCGAACTGCAGATCATGGGCGCCGGCCTGAAGTACCTCGACGTCGGCGGCGGCCTGGGCGTCGACTACGATGGCAGCGGCACGAACTTCGCGTCCTCCATGAACTACACGCTCAACGAATACGCGAGCGATGTGGTCTACCGGATCGCGAGTGTCTGCAATGCGCGCGACATCCCCCATCCGATGATCATCAGCGAGTCAGGGCGCGCGATCGCCGCCTACCACAGCGTGCTGATCTTCAACACGCTCGGCTCCTCGGCACTGGACCGCTTCCGGGTCACCGGCCGCGAAGCCGAGGATTATCCCGGCGAAGATGAGATTCCGCAGCCGGTGCGGGACCTGTTCGTCGCCTATCGCTCGGTCAACGAACGGCGCCTCGTCGAGTGCTATCACGATGCGCAGACCGCACGCGAGCAGACGCTGCAGATGTTCAACCTCGGGCTGCTCTCGCTGCAGTTCCGCGCACTCGCCGAGCGCCTCTACTGGGCGACCTGCTCGCGCATCCGCGACGCCTGCCGGCGCCTCGAGGAAAGTCCCGAGGAGCTGGCCGATCTGGAATCGATCCTCTCGGACACCTACTTCTGTAATTTTTCGGTATTCCAGTCGCTGCCGGACAGCTGGGCCATCGATCAGCTGTTTCCGATCATGCCCATTCATCGCCTCAACGAGCAGCCCACGCGCATCGGCGTGCTCGCCGACATCACCTGCGATTCGGATGGCAAGATCGACCGCTTCGTCAGTCACCGCGAAATCAAGCGCACCCTCGAACTGCACGAGCTGCTGGCCGGGCAGGAGTACTACCTTGCTGCGTTCCTGGTGGGCGCGTACCAGGAAACCCTCGGGGACTTGCACAACCTGTTCGGCGACACGCACGTCGTGCACATCCGCCTGCTCGAGGAAGGCGGCTGGTGGATCGAGGAGGTCGTCAAGGGCGACACCGCGAACAAGGTACTGGAGTACATGGAGTACGACGTGGCCGAGCTCTACCCCGCCCTGTCGCGCGACTGCGAGCGTGCGGTGCGCGATGGCCGCATGACGCTCGCCGAGAGCCAGCAGGTCAAGCGCTTTTACGAAGGCGAACTCAATGGCTACGCCTACCTGGAACCCCCCGGAAGTTGACCTTCCCCCGTGCCGTTGCGTCCCCCAAATACCGGGAGTAGCATCTTTTTCGATCCAGCGGTGTGTGAGAGAACCGGATGACGACGATCTATGTGGGCAATCTGCCCTTCACTGCCACGGAACCGGACCTTCGAGCTCTTTTTGAACGTCACGGGACCGTAGAGTCAGTGAAGCTTATCAACGACCGCGAGACCGGCAAGCCGCGTGGCTTCGGGTTCGTGGAAATGGCGCAGACCGATGCGCAGGCCGCGATTCAGGCACTCAACGGACAGCAGCTCGGCGGTCGCCCGTTGCGCATCAACGAAGCCCAGGAGCGTCCGCAGCGGCCGCGCCAGGGCGGCGGTCCGTTCCGCCGCTGAGAATCGGTCGGTTGCGCCGTGCGGGAGCCCCCAGGGACTCTGTCCTGACAGAGTCCTTCAGGCAGTCTGTCACCACATTTCCTTCAGACGCGCGTTCACGTCCAGCGCCGATGTACCCGCATCGCCCAATGCAATCTCGTCGGCGTGCGCGCCCTGTACCACGACGGCATCGAGGGCCTTCAGCACCTTCTCCGTCATGAACCGGCTGCGGCCCCCGTACACGTGGCCATCCGAGTGTTTCGGCTGACTCGTAATCTGGAACTTCAGGGGGCTGTACAGCATCAGTTCATTGCGCGCCCGCGTCATCGCGACATAGAGCAGGCGCCGCTCCTCTTCGATCAGTTCGGGCTTGCGGGTCGCAAATTCCGACGGGAAGCTGCCATCGACGACGTTCATCAGATAGACGGTGTCCCATTCCATACCCTTCGCCGAATGGATGGTCGAGAGCACCAGGAAGTCCTCATCCAGGCGCGGCTTGCCCGCCAGGTCGCTGGCCGCTTCCGGCGGATCGAGCGTCAGCTCCGTGATGAAACGCTCGCGCGAGGTGAACTGGCCCGACAGCAGCTCCAGTTGGTCGATGTCCCCGATCCGCGTATGCACGTTCTCGTAGATCCGCTCCATGTGCGGCTTGTACCACTCGCGCACCAGGCGCACCTGGCCGGGCCACTCGCGTTGCGGATCGCGCAGATCCTGCAGCAGGTCCGCGAGCCTCTCGATCTCGACCGGCTCGACATTCGGTGCCGCAAATCCGGCCAGGGCGCCGGCGCTGTGCTGCTGGGCTTCCACGTGGGCAATCGCACGCTGGGCATTCGCCGGGCCCATGCCCGGCAACAGCTGCAGGGCGCGGAACGCGGCCATGTGGTTGAGCGGATTGTCGACCCAGCGCAGGATCGCCAACAGGTCCTTGACGTGCGCCGCCTCGAGGAAGCGCAGACCACCATATTTGACGAACGGGATCTGCCGGCGCGCGAGTTCGATCTCCAGCAGATCGCTGTGGCTGCCGCTGCGGAACAGCACCGCCTGGCGATGCAGCGGCACGTGCGCCTCGCGCCGGCGCAGCACTTCATTGCAGATCGAATCGGCCTGCGTCGCTAGGTCATCCACGGTCACCAGCCGCGGCCGCTGGCCGGCACCGCGGGCAGCCAGCAGGTGCTTGCGGAACTGGCGCGGTGCATCCGCCATCAACGCATTCGCGGCATCCAGAACCTGCTGGCTCGAGCGGTAGTTCTGCGCCAGCGTGATGACCTCCGCGCGCGGCTCGAACTGCTCCGGGAAATTCAGGATGTTGTCGACGGTCGCGGCGCGGAACGAATAGATTGCCTGCGCATCATCGCCGACGACGGTGAGACCGCGTCCGTCGGGCCGCAGCGCGTGCAGGATCTGCGCCTGCATTACATTCGTGTCCTGGTATTCGTCCACCAGCACATGGTCAAAATGGCCACTGACGTGCTGCGCCAGTTTCGGCTCGCCCATCATGATGTGCCAGTAGAGCAGCAGATCATCGTAGTCGAGGATCCCGTAGCTTTGCTTGCGCTGCACGAAGCCCCGGTACAGCCGCGTCAGTTCATCTTCCCACTGCGCGCACCACGGATACTGCTCCTGCAGGGACTCCTGCAACGATTTGCCGGTGTTGACCCGATGCGAATAGATGGCCAGGCACGTGTCGCGGCGCGGGAACCGCTGCTCCTTGCCATCAAAGCCGAGTTCCTGGCGGATCGCATCCATCAGGTCCGCACTGTCGCCCCGATCGATGACCGTGAACTGCGGATCGAGCTTCAGATGCCGCGCATATTGGCGCAGCAGCCGGTTCGCCATCGAATGGAAGGTGCCCGACCAGGACAGGCGCTGCGCCAGTACCTGGTTGAGCCCCCCTAAGGTTTCGTTCATGGCCTGTTTGACGATGTCGCGCGCGCGCCGGCGCATTTCCTGGGCCGCGCGGCGCGTGAAGGTCAGCATCAGGATACGCGCCGGATCCACGCCATTCATCGTCAGGTGCGCGACGCGATGCGCCAGGGTGTTCGTCTTGCCGGTGCCGGCGCCGGCAATGATCAGCAGCGGTCCCGCATCGACACCCTTCTCCGCGACTTTCTCACCGACCTTGCCGATGAACGTGACGCTCTGCTCGCCGCCCCGGATCTCCCCGAAGGTCGCCGCCTTGCGTTGGGCCGGGTTCAACGTGGCCAGGTAAGCAGGTGTTGCCATGGCCGATGACTATACGAGCTGGCGGTTTGTGAGGCTACGGATCAATGCACAACTGTGCGCCGGATCAAACCGTGTCATTCGGATATCCTAAGCGCAATGAGTACCCTCGACAGCACCCTGCAGTTTCAAGGTCGTGTCATCCGCGTCACGGTGGACCGCGTCATTTTGCCCAATGGGCGCGAGGCTGCGCTCGAGGTCGTGCGCCACCCGGGCGGTGCGGCCATCGTCGCCCTCAATGACCACGAGCAGGTGTGCCTGTTGCGCCAATACCGTTACGTCGCCGGCGGGTGGATCTGGGAGTTGCCGGCCGGAAAGCTCGAACCGGCCGAGCCGCCCGAGGTCACTGCGCGCCGCGAGCTGACCGAGGAGGCCGCGGTCAGCGCCAGCCACTGGAGCAGTCTCGGCACACTGTTGAGCTCACCGGGCGTATTCAGCGAAATTATCCATCTGTACCTGGCGCAGGGCCTCTCTGAGGCGCGCTCGCAGCTCGAGGAAAGCGAAGTGCTCGAGGTGCATTGGATCGATTTCCGCCAGGCCTGTGCGAAGGCGCTGTCGGGCGAACTGCGCGATGCCAAGACCACCGTCGGCCTGTTGCGCGCGGCCCACCGCCTGGGGCTGCACCTGGCCGGCGGCCCCTGATCCGTCACATCTGCCCCATTTTGGTGATTCCGTGACTTGGGGCGCAGCCATGCTGCACTTGCACTGATTACACTTCCGCGAGGAATCTGCCTTCGGATACGACTTAATCCAGTGAGTGGCAAGAAGGACACCGTCCGGCCCGCAAGCCAGTCCGACGCCGTGCGCGATACCGCGGAGCGGCGCCGCATCGGCCGCATCGTGCGCGATGATCGCGATACCGCGAGCGTCGAATGGGTCGATGCGCCGTCGGATTACACCAGGGTGCCGCTGTCCATCGAAGGCACGCTGCCACGCGGCGTGAAGCGCACCCCCGGCGGCTACAATCCCTACGAGACGCTCGCCCCGAATCAGGCCAATGCGGTGGACAAGCGTCCCGTGAAACGCGATCTGCGCAGGCTCTCGGCATGGATCAAGCAGATGCGCGAACTCGAAGAACGCAAGAAGCGCGGCGAGGAGTGAACGGCCTCAGTGCGCCCGCTGACCCGCCGGCGCCGGTAATACTCCCAGTCCCCGCAGCAGTTGCCACGATCTGCGACTGCCGGTCCGTAGCCACACTTCATACAGGCGCAGCACATCGGCGTCGGTGTGGCCGCGCGCGCCTTCGCTGATTTCATTCAGCGCATCCACCAGCGGCTGGAATTTTCCCGCGAGCTCGGCGAATACCCGTCCCAGCACTGCGCCGCGCCGCCCCCGCTCAGTGTCCGCGAGGGTCGAGTAGGCCTGCGCCCCCATCGCGATGTGGTAATCGATGTCCACCAGCTTGCGCGCGAAGCTGCGGGCGAAAAAGCCGGCAATGAAGAGCGATACATCCCCGAGTCGCTGCAGGGCGCGCTGCCGTTCGGCCAGGTTCGAAGCCGTCAGGGCCTCCGCGAGCATTGCGACCAGGGGCTTTAGCCGCAGCCCGTCCGGTGTCGACTCAAACAAGGCTTCCGAGCGGGCGAAGAGCGTCAGGACGTTGACGACGTAGTGCTGGGTGTGACCGTCCACGGCCAGCCGCTGCCTGCGTAGAGCCGTTTCCAGGCTGTCGCGAAAGTACTCCGTCAGGCTCGCGACGGGAAGAACGTGAGCCGCTTCGCATTGGTCCGGCATATCAGTCCTCGCATGAGAGACCCCCTCACTACGAACACTTTTCGGCACTGCCACTGCAAATCTCACACATCGGGGTCGGCCAGATCCGTGAGCCGCATCCCAATCCTGCGCCCCTCCGGCTATAACTTGCTGTTGCTGCGTTTGCGCAGCCTGATGAAGGAGTCATCCTGCGTGCCGTAGACGAGGTCGCCATCACTGTCATAGGCCTGCTCGCTGATCCCCAGCTGGTCGGCAGTCAGTTCCCAGCGCCAGTGCGACGCCACGGCCGCGGCCACCGACGGCGGCGTCGAGTGGCATAGCTTCTGGTCGTTGCTCGCCGCGAAGCCGTCCACGGTCTTCTTCCACTCCAGCGAGCAGCCCGTCAGCAGTTTCAGATCGGGGGGCTGCAGTGATGCCAGCAGCTCCGGCTGCTGCGCCCCGTCGCGCCAGCGTTTGGGTTCCGCGAGCGCCCACACCGCTTCGACGATCCGGTCCTTAACCACGTCGAATGACAGGATGTACTGCGCAATCAGGTGCTGCGGATCGTCGGTATCCGATTCCTGCATGTAGTACACATGCTCTCCGACGGTGAGCGAATCGACCCGCACGATCACCGCGCTGAGCGCCGCATGTATCGGGCCACCGTGCTTGCGGTCCGTCGCGACCTGCGCGCGATTGTCGTAGTGCCCCGGCAGCCAGCCCTCCAGCTGCAGCAGCAGTACATCGCCCTTGCCCTGTTGCGGTGTCGCGCAGCTGCCCAATGCCACTGCCGTCGCCAACAGCAGCGGCAGCGTCAATCTCTTGCGGTACATGTCGTAAAGGGCTCCTCAGCTTGCGGACTTCAGCCATAGGTCGCGCGCCATTGTGCGCGATAAGTGAGCCCGAGGGTCATCAGGCGCTCCAGTAACTCATCGTAGCCCTGTCCCGCCGCGCGCGCGCTTTCCGCGAAATCCTCCGTGGCCGTCAGGTTCGGATTCGCATTTGCTTCCAGCACGTAGACTTCGCCCGCGGCCGTGACCCGAAAGTCCATGCGCGCGTAACCCGACAGGCCCAGCGCACGATAGATACGCCGCGACAGCCGGTCCAGGCGTGCCTCTACGGCCGGCGGCAGCTCCCGTGCCGCATGGGTCGTGATGCCATAGCGTTCCTGATAGGCCCGATCCCACTTCACCTTGCGCGTCGCGATCGCCGCCGAGGTGTCCGGCATCGAGCCGAATACCATCTCCCACACCGGCAGCCGGTGCAGGCGCTCGTTGCCCATGACGCCCACGTACAGCTCACGACCCGCGATGTACTCCTCGACCAGCGCATCCGAACCGATCTGCTCGTGGACGAACTCGATGCGCTCCTTGAGCTTCGTCGCATCCTCCACCACCGATGCCTGCGCGATCCCCAGGGACGCATCTTCGATGGTGGACTTCACGAACAGCGGGAAACGCAGGCGCCGCGGGACGTTCACGCGTGCGCCGCGATTGAACACGGCGAACTGCGGGGTCGGAATGCGGTGGTATGACAGCAGCTGCTTGCACAGCGGCTTGTCGCGCGACAACAGCAGCCCGCGCGGGTTGCAGCCGGTATACGGCTGACGCAGCAGCTCGAGGAAGGCGACGACGTGCTGATCATAGGTGCCGATGCCGTCAAACTCCTCCAGGAGATTGAACACCAGATCCGGTTTCCAGTCCGCGATCGAGGTGCGCAGCTCCGTGAGGCTGTCGAGGACGCCGACGCACAGCACTTCATGACCGCGCGCCTTGAGTGTCGATATGACGTCATACTCGGTCCGCCACTCCGCGATTTCTTTTTCGGTGCGTCCCTCCAGGGTGTCCGGAGGCACCAGGCTCGAGTGCAGAACGACGAGCACACGCTGCTTTTTCATAGCGGAAAGTGTGGTGTCTCACCCTGGGCGTACAGCCTCGCGAGTCGGATCAGCATCCAGCGGACATGCCGCCCGGCATCGCGGCGATTGCCGCGCACATGTAGTCTCAAGGCGTCGCACCGTTCCATGATCATCCGCAGCAGCTGATAGATACTATACCGCTCAAGCTTCAGTTCGCGCGAGACGGAATTCACCAACTGCGTCTTCATCGAGCGGATCAGGGTGCTCGCGCGCACCGTCCCACGTGGGGCCGGCTGGGCGCGAAACACCTTCAGTACCAGCTCCTCGATCATGCCGCGCCGATCACTACCGCGGCGCGCGAGCTTGTCGCGATAGACCTCCGCCAGGGTGCGCGTGTCCTTCGCGATCGACTCGATCCGGCGCCGGTTGCGCACCGGCGCGGTGCGGTTCCGCACGCTGCTCATCAGCTCATCGACCCGGCACAGCTTCTGGAAGGCCGGCCACTGCGCATAGGCGCGGCGCCAGTTCGAATTCGGCTTGAGCCACACCGCAAAGGTTTCCGCGAAATCCTCGGTCGGATGGGCCTGGGCATACCAATCGCCGAGATGGTGCACGTAGCGGCGGCTGCCCGGGCGTGCGCGGTAGCGCTCCGGGTACGGAAGCGATGCCGGGCCGAACATCTCGCGCCAGCTCGCGCGGCGTCGCAGGCGATAGGCGTTGTCGAGTGCGTGGCCGGCCTCGTGCCGCAGGATGCGCATCAGCCAGCGCGTGTTGCCGCCCTCGACCTGGTGCATCATGCGCCGCTCGAGGCGCTCGAGGCGCGGATGCGCCAGGTAGAAGGGTACGGCGATGCCGGGCACGCCATCCGGGGAGAACCACTCCTCGGCCAGCCACGCGTGCGGTTTGAATTGTATGCCGCGGCCCGCGAGTTCCGCATACAGCCGCTGCATCGGGCGCGCCAGGCGCGAGTCCGCGACGGTCAGATCCAGGTCGCAGAGCCTGACTTTGAGCAGCGCGTCATCGCCCAGCCGCACCCACGCGCGCGCGCGCCGCGGCGTGGCCGGTTTGCGGGTTTGCGCAGCTCTGTGGGGCATGCCCCCAAGACTAGCATTGCGCTTGGCCGCACTGTCAGCCCACTGCCGCTGGCTGCGGCTGCCAGGCGGCCACGAACTCGCGCTGCTCACGGGTTTCGGGAATCGCGGGCCACTGACGCGCCCGGTTGCACTGCTGCCAGGCCCGATTCAGCTCGCGCAGTGCGGCCGCGCCCGTCAGCCCCTGCTCCACCAGCCTGCAGCCCAGCACCGTGCCGGTACGACCGATGCCCATACGGCAGTGCACATAAACACAGCGGCCCGCGTTCAGGGCTCTGGCCAGGGAGAGTTGGATCTGCCGCATGTAGGCGCTGTCCACGGGCAGACCGTGGTCCACGATCGGCAGATGGACGTACCAGATGTCTTTCGGCAGCTGCGCGCTGTAGGGCGGCAGTTCCTCCGGGCGCGTCAGGTTGACGAAGCAGTTCACCCCGGCGTCGAGCAGCGCCTGCAACCGCAGGCGCGTGTCATCCTCGGCTTCCGCGCCGGGGTATTCGCCCCCCAGCAGCTTGCCCGGAATCACCCAGTACGTATTCGGCAACGGCCGCGCGCCGGCGAGGATCGGACCGGTCATGGCGCCGCCGCTGCCAGGGTCACGGGATGCGCATCGGTCATCCGCAAGTCATCCTCGTCCGCCAGGCTCATCGGGACGATGCGGTCGAGGGCCAGCAGGTCCTGGTCCGCGGTCGCCGGATCGGCCCCCGTGCGCCGCAGCGCGTCCAGTGCCGCGAAGTCATGCAGCCGGGTATCCGCCAGATGGCTCGGGGCAACATTGCGCAGTGCAGCAAATATATTCTGCACCCGACCCGGGCTTTCGCGCTCCCACGCGGCCAGCATGCGTTTGACCTGCGCGCGCTGCAGGGTCGCCTGCGAACCGCACAGGGTGCACGGAATGATCGGGAAGCCGCGCGCGGTCGCATAGCGGGCGATCTGCGACTCGCGCACGTAGGCAAGCGGGCGGATGACGATATGCCGCGCATCATCCGACAGCAGTTTCGGCGCCATCGCCTTCAGGCGGCCGCCGAAGAACAGATTCAGAAAGAACGTTTCGAGGATGTCATCACGGTGGTGGCCGAGCGCGATGCGCGTAATGCCGTTCTCGCTCGCATACCGGTACAAAGCGCCGCGCCGCAACCGCGAACACAGCCCGCACATCGTGCGCCCCTCCGGCACCACCCGCTTGACGACGCTGTAGGTGTCCTGCTCGATGATGTGATACGGCACACCGAGGCGGCGCAGGTACGCCGGCAACACCTCTTCGGGAAATCCCGGTTGCTTCTGGTCGAGGTTGACGGCCACCAGACTGAAGTCCACCGGCGCGCCGCGTTGTAGCGACAGCAGGATATCGAGCAGCGTGTACGAGTCCTTGCCGCCCGACAGGCACACCATCACCCGATCGCCGGCGCCGATCATGCCGAAATCGGCAATGGCCCGGCCGACCTGGCCGCGCAGCTGTGCCTGGAGGCGCTGCGCGGTTCGCGACAGGCCCTGCTCGTGGGTCAACGTCATGCTGTTGCGTTCAGGCCGCCGCGCTGCTCGCGGCTGACTCGAGGTACTTGCCTTCAAGGTAACGCATGAACGGCACTGCCGACAATGTCTTGCCGGTCGCTTCCAGCAGCAGTTCCTGCAGCGTCAGGCGGGCACCTTGTGCATGCACGCGGCTGCGCAACCAGCCGAACAATCCCGTGAAATCGCCGTGCGCGATCTGCTCATCCAGCTCGTGCACGTCATTGCGCAGGCTCTCCATGAGCTGTACCGCGATGACCGCGCCGAGCGCATAGGACGGAAAGTAGCCGAATGCGCCGACGGCCCAGTGGATGTCCTGCAGGCAACCTTCGCGATCATTCGCTGGGCGCACCCCGAGGCGCTGCTCCATTTCGGTGTTCCAGGCCTGCGGCAGGTCGCGCACCGCCAATTCCCCCGACATCAGGCGTTTCTCGAGCTCGTAGCGCACCAGGACGTGCAGCGGATAGGTCAGCTCATCCGCATCCACGCGGATCGCGCCGCGCCGCACCCGGGTCAGATGCGCGTACAGGTTTTCCGGGTCCCAGGCCGCGCCCGATACCCCAAACTGCCGGATCAGCTGCGGGCTCAGATAGCGTGCGAACGCGCGACCGCGGCATACCAGCCGTTCGAGCAGCAGCGACTGGCTCTCCTGCGCGACCATGCCCCGGTCGCGGCCGACCGGCTGGTCGCGCCACGCTTCCGGCAGGCCCATGTGATACATCGCATGGCCGGTCTCGTGCATCGCGCTGAGCAGCCCCGTGAAGACATCGGCCTGGTCGTAACGGGTCGTCAGCCGCATGTCACCCGGCACCCCTTCGGTGAACGGGTGTTCGCTTTCATCGAGGCGGCCGCGGTCAAACTCGAAGCCCATGGACTTCATGATGTCCACCACCAGCGCCCGCTGGCGGCCGGGGGTGAATTTGCCTTCGAGCGGCAGCAGCGGCCGCGCCTCCTGCGTCGCAATGACTTCGCGCGTCAGCGAGGGCAGACGCCGCGAGATGGTCTTGAACACCGCATCGATATCGATGCTGGAAATTCCCGGACTGTACTCATCGACGAGGGCGTCGTAGGGGGAGAGGTTGAGGGCCTGCCCGAGCAGCGCCGCCTTGTCGCGCACCAGCATGACGACCTCTTCGAGATGCGGCGCGAAGATCTCGAAGCGCCCTTCGGCGCGCGCCCGCAGCCACTGCGCTTCGGCCTGCGCCGTCGCATGGGCGAGGCGCGACACGAGGTTCGCCGGCGTCGCGATCGCGTGGTCGCGCTGGCGCCGCATCTCGCGCAGGTTCGCAATCTGCCACTCATCGAGGCTCTGCGTATTCGCATGCGCCCGATCCAGCAACCGCGTGATCTTCGGCGCCGTGAGCAGTGTGTGGTACTCGGTCTGCAGCGCCGCGAGCTGTTCCCCGCGCAGCGCCGCGCTGCCGCGCGGCATCATCACCGAGGCGTCCCAGTTCAGGAGCGAAATGGCGCCGCGGAAGGCGTGGAGGCGCTTGAACTCCTGTTCAAGCTGCTTGTATGGGGGCGCTGACATCGTAAGTACCGGGGGAGGATTGGCCGCCATTCTACCAGCGCCCGCTCCATCGGACCGCCCCGTGAATCATTAACCTATTGATATACAATTGGTTTATATCGCCCACCTCCCGTTGACAGGCCGGACGCAAGCCCCCGTGATGTTGCCGTGCAGCAAACCCGGGCCGCTGCTGCGCAGGTACACTGGCCTCGCGCGCAATACCAACCAGAACGCCTCATGCCGAAAAATTCCTGGTCGTTCGTCGTGCCCCGGCTGACTGCGCCCATCGGCGTCACGCGCTGGGGCCACTTCGGCATGCCCGTGGTGCTGTTCGCGAGCGCCGGCGACGACAGCCTCGAAGCCGAGCGGCTGGCGGTCATCGCCGCGCTCTCGCCGCTGCTCGATGCGGGACGGATCAAGCTCTATGCCGTCGATGGCACCGCCATGCGCGTGCTGCTGGCAGGCACCGCCACGGTCGCGGAGCGCATCCAGGCGCAGCGCGCTTTCGCGGAGTGGATCGAGACCGGCCTCGGTCCGCAGGTCCACCGCGACTGTGCCAGCGACGCGCTCGAGCTGTTGGCTTGCGGCTGCGCCCTCGGCGCCGCCAGTGCACTGCTGGCCCTGCTGCGCAGTCCGCTGCTGTTTCGCGGTGCCATCGGCCTGTCCGGCACCTACGACCTGCTGCCGTGGCTCGCGCCGGAGGCCGCAGACCTCTCACCCCTGCAGGCGTCCACGCAGCTGCCCGAGGGGCCGTCGCTGGTGCAGCTGCGCCAGCGGCCGGTCACGCTCGCCTGTACCGCCGGGGACTACGACGATCCCGCCGCGACCCAGGCGATGGCGCAGCGCCTGCGCGAGCGCGGCGTCGCGACCCGCACCGATGTGTGGGGACCCGGGTTGCATTTCGGATTCGCGAGCTGGTGCCAGATGCTGCCGCGCTTCATCGGCACGTGGCTGTGAGCAGCCGTGTCACAGCTGGCAACAATCTGGCCAGCTCGCCACCACCACGCCGACGGTGACGGCAATGGCGAAGATCACCACCAGAATCAGGCCGATCAGCCACTGTCGTCGCAAGAACTACGGCCCCCATCACTGACGCGCGCAATGCAACCGGTATCCTACAACCCATGCCTGTAAGAATCTGCGCCATCGCCTCCGAAGTCGCGCCTTTCGCCAAGACCGGCGGCCTCGCGGATGTCACCGGGGCGCTCACCAAGTACCTGCATGCCCACGGGCACGACGTGCGGCTGTTCACGCCGCTGTATTCCGCCATCGACCGCGAATTGTGCACCCTCGCGCTGGCGCCGCGCCTGTCGGGGCTCACCATCAGTATCGGCCCGCACCAGTACCATTATTCGGTCTACACCGCCGCATTGCCCGGATCGCAGGCGCAGGTCTACCTGATCGACTGCCCGGCGCTGTACGCGCGCGCTGCCATCTATTCTGCGGCGCCTGACGAGCACCTGCGCTTCCTGGCGCTGACGCGCATCGCCATCGAGTGCTGCCAGCACCTCGCCTGGAGCCCGCAGATCCTGCACTGCCACGACTGGCATGCGAGCTTTGGACCGCTGCTGCTGCGCACGCTTTACAGCTGGGATCGACTCTTCGCCACGACCCGCACGGTGCTGACGATCCACAATATCGGTTATCAGGGCGAGTTTGCGGCCGCCGCGGTCGCGGATCTGGCGCTGGGCGATAACGCCTACCTGCTGCACCAGGATGACCTGCGCGGCGGGCGCATCAATCCGCTCAAGCACGGCTGCATGTACGCGGATGCCGTCACCACCGTGAGCCCGACCTACGCGACCGAAATCCGCACCCCCGAATACGGCATGGGACTGGATGAGGTGCTGCGCAGCCGGGCGGCCGCGCTGGTCGGCATTCTCAATGGGGTCGACTACGACGAATGGGATCCGCGTAACGATCGCCACATTGGCACCCCGTATGATGCCGCGCACCTGGCAGTGAAGGCCGAATTGAAGCGGCAGTTCCTCGCCCGCATCGGTCTCGTGGCCGGCCCCGGTACGGCGCTCGCCGGGGTGGTCACGCGCCTCGCCAGCCAGAAAGGCATCGAGCTGATCGTCGCCGCCGTCCCGCGGCTGCTCGCCGATCGTGACCTGGTGTTCGTCGCACTCGGCGCGGGCGAGGCGCGGTACGAGGAGTCACTGCGCGCACTCGCCGAGGCGTGGCCCGGACGCGTCGCGTTTCAGCAAGGCTACAGCGAGGAGCTCGCGCACTGGATCGAGGCAGCCAGCGACATGTTCCTCATGCCGAGCCAGTACGAACCGTGCGGTCTGAACCAGATGTACAGCCTGCGCTACGGGACCGTACCCATCGTGCGCCGCACCGGGGGCCTTGCCGACTCGGTGCAGCGCTACGACCCCGCCACCGGCAGCGGCACCGGGGTGGTGTTCGATCCGTTCACCGCGGCCGCTTTGACCACGGCCATGGATGCGGCACTCGACTTGTACGCCCAGCCGAGTCACTGGGATCGCGTGGTGCAAAACGGCATGGCGCAGGATTTTTCCTGGGAACGCCAGGGGGGCCAGTACGTGACGCTGTTCGAGCGCATGCTCGGCGCGTAACGGGCTCGATCGAATCAGTGCAGCTGCAGCTGCCCGTGCTGGTCGAAGGGCACTGACCGCAGCAGGCCCGCGGACAGCTCGACCTTGCCCCTGATGCGGTATTCGACCGGTGCGGCATTGCCGCGGATGAACATTCGCAGCAGCACCGCCGCGGCGTTTGCCGTCACATTCATGTCGAACTCGGCATCACCGCGCGCCGGCACCACGAAGCTCGCACCGGATTCCCCGTGCGCGCACTCCTCGCCGTTCACCTCCAGGGTGTAGTTCAAGCCCTGCACCGGAAGCTCGCGATCGTTCGGATTGTGCACGCTCATGCGCACCTGCAGATGCTGCTGCCACAGATCGCTGTGACCGAGCTGGATATTCACGACCGTGAGCGTCGGAGCCTGCCAGTGCGTCCACAGCACCGCGCAGCCGCCCAGGGCCAGCACGGTGGCAAGCGTCAGCGCGAACGCCGGAGCCACCTGCCTAAACACGACCGAATACCCGGTTGAGCAATGCGAAGCGCTGCGCCAGTTGCGGCGTCAGCGCCCGTTCCGGCAGGCGCCAGGACCAGTTGCCGATTGCCGTTCCCGGTGTATTCAGACGCGCCTCCGAACTCAGGCACAGCAGATCCTGCATCGGCACGACCGCCAGCTGCGCCACGCTGGACATGACCGCATGAATCATCGCGTCCGGCATCTGCCGCGGGCCCGCGCGCAGGAAGTAGTCGACCCGGCGCTGTGTCTCCGCGTCGAGGCTCGTGTACCAGCCCACCGTCGTGTCGTTGTCATGCGTTCCGGTGTACACGACGCTGACCTGTTCGTACATGTGCGGCAGGTGCAGGTTGTCGCCGGTGCCGTCGAAGCCAAACTGCATGACGCGCATGCCGGCCAGGCCAAAGTCGCGGCGCAGCGCCTCCACATCCGGCGTGATCACGCCCAGGTCTTCGGCCACGACCGGCAAGGTGCCCAATTCCCCCTTCAGCAATTGCAGCAGCTCGCGCCCATGTGACGGCTGCCAGCTGCCGCCGCGCGCATCCGGCGCGCCGGCCGGCACCGCCCAGTAGGCCGCCAGCGCCCTGAAGTGATCGATGCGCAGCAGGTCCACGCGCTCCAGCTGGCGGTGGATGCGCGAGCGCCAGAATCTGAAACCATCGCGGCGCATCTCATCCCAGGCATACAGCGGGTTGCCCCAAAGCTGTCCAAGCTCCGAGAAGTAATCGGGCGGTACGCCGGCCACCGCCGTCGGCTTGCCCGTCGCATCCAGCTGGAACTGCTCGCGGTTGGCCCAGGCTTCGGCCGAGTCCGGGGCTACGTAGAAGGGCACATCCCCGAACAGGGCAATGCCGTGTGACTGCGCGTACTCATGCAGTCGCCGCCATTGCCACGCAAAAGTGAACTGCTGCTCGCGGATCGTGCGCAGGCCCTGCGCCTGCGCACGGCGCAATGCCTCCATCGCCTGCGGCTCGCGGTCCCGCTGTGGCTGCGGCCAGTACCACCACGGCGTGCCGCGATTGATGCTGCTCAGGACTTCGAATGCGGCGTAGTCCTCGAGCCAATCGCGCGCCCCTGCCACGAACGCTTCGAATTCCGGGGTGTTCAACGGTGCCGGCTCTTCCGGATCGATGAGCGCAGCATTGCCCGCCGAATCCGAGCGTACCCAGTAGGGGGAGCCATCGGCGCCGGTCGGGCCCAGCGGCAGAATTTGCCACACCCCGAAACCCGCGCTGGCCAGCCAATCGATGAACGCGCGCCCGCCGCGGCCAAGCCCGGCCTGCAGCGAACCCACATGCAGCAGCACGCCCGCGCGCCGCCGTGCCAGCACCGGAATCGTTGCCGCACTCATGGCGCGGCCTGCGCACGGCGCATCACGCCGCCATTGTCCATGGCACCCGAGCCGACCGAAATCGGCCGCGACAGCGCATCCGGGGCCGCGCGACCCAGCATCTGATACAGGTTCTGCAGTTGCCGGCGGTACAACTGGTCGAACTGGCTCACGGCTTCGGCCGGATTGTAGTCGCCGAGCCACCAGAACCAGTCCGAACTTTCGCAAAGCGCCAGCTGGCGCGTCACCGCCGCGCGCGCCTGCGGCTCGAGCGTGCCCGCAGCCAGCTCTGCGTCGAAGGCGCGTTTCGCATCGCACAGCAGATCCCACGCGAAATTCTTGGCCGGCTCGCCGATCCAGGTTGCAAGGTTGCCATGCACCCAGCTGCCCGCCTGCACGCGCTGCAGAGGCAGCGGTGCGATACCGCGCGCCAGGCACTGCGACAGTGTCATGAGTTCGAGCTGCGGATTCGCTGCAAGACCCGCGTACAGGGCCTTCAGGAACCAGTAGCCATTGAAGGGGTAGTACTCCCACGCGTTCTCGCCATCCAGAGCGATCAGCACCGCATGCGTCGGGCCGGCCGTGTTCTTACCCTGCGCCATTTCAACCAGGTCATGCACCAGATTGTTCGCCGCATCATCCCCGTGCCAGGTCGCATACGTGAACCCGATCAGATCCGACAGGCCCTCTTCGCGAAAGAAGCAGTTCAGGGCGGTGCCCGGCAGCTGGTAGGGTCGGTTGTACGCCTCGATTGCATCCGCGTTGAGTTGACTCGCGTTCAGCGATGCGCGCAGAACCGTCGCGCCCGAAGCGACCCATTTGAAACCCTGCGCATCGAGCAGCCGCAACGTCGGTTCGTTGATCGCGCCCTCTGCTGGCCAGCAGCCCGCCGGCCGCACACCGAAATACTGCTCGAACGCGCGGATCGATTCGGTCACATGCCACTGTGCGCGGGCCGCGCCGCCGGGATAGCCCGGATGCCGCGGCAGCGGCGCACGCGGATCACTGTCGTGGGCCGCCGCAAAGTCAAACAGCAGCGGCAGGATCGGGTGCGCGTAGGGAGTGACGGACAGCTCGCACTGCCCCGCTTCGCGCAGGCGCCGATAGCGCGGAATGATGGCGGCCAGCAGTTCACCGATGAGTTCCAGCAGCTCGCGGCGCTGGGCCGGCGTGAAGCCGCACGACTGGCCCGAAAGTGCGGCGACGCGCGGATCGGTGCGACGCACCGTCTCGCCCATCCATGCCAGGTGGAACCACACCGCCAGATCGTGGATCAGCGCATCCGATGCCCAACTGATGCGCTCCAGCGACGCGCACTGCTCGGCGTGGGTCACCAGCGCCAGGAATGCCGGAAAGCGTTCGATGAGGTTGTGGCGATGGGCGCGCATGCAGGCGTTGAGCAGCGCCAGCCGCGCCGCCGGCTGCGTGGGTACCGCGCCCGGCCCGAGCAGGCTCAGGACCGGATCCGCGAGCGGCGTACCTTCCGCCAGATGCTGCCGCACGCGACGCGCGAGTTCATCGAGCTGGTCGAGCAGCACCGGCGTGAAGTTCACCACGGCGCACGCCGCCGGGTTCTCCTCCAGGTGCGCCGCCATGTCGGTGTAGTCCTTGATGGCGTGCAGATAGGTCCACGGCAGCACCTCCTCACCCGTGAGCGCATCGCGGTACTGCGGCTGGTGCATGTGCCACAGCAGGATTACGGGCAGACGGGCGGGAGAGTCCATGCAGCGCGGCGGCCTGCGGGGCTTATGGGTTGCTCAGACGCCGCAGCATGTCCGCCGTGACCAGCACCACGCCGTTCTCCGTGACATGAAAGCGCTGGCCATCCTGTCCCAGGTCCGTGCCGATGCTCATGCCGTCGGGGATCTGGCAGCCTTCATCGATGATCGCGCGTTTGATCGTGCAGCCGCGGCCCACATCCACGTGCGGCAGGATGACCGCCGCCTCGACATACGAGCGTTCATCGATACGCACATCCGAGAACAGCAGCGAATTGCGCACGTGTGAACCGGAGATGATGACGCCACCGGACACCATCGAATTGACCGCCATGCCGCGCCGCGTGTCCTCATCGAGAATGAACTTTGCCGGCGGTTGATGCTCCTGGTAGGTCCAGATCGGCCACTCGCGGTCGTAGATATTCAGTTCCGGCTTCACGTGCACCAGTTCGATGTTCGCATCGTAGTACGCATCCACGGTGCCGACGTCGCGCCAGTAGCTTTGGGCGCGCGTCTTCACGTCCTGGAAGGGATACGCGAATACCTGCCGGTTGCCGATGGCCTGCGGGACGATGTTCTTGCCGAAGTCATGCACCGAGTTCGGATCCTGCGCATCCTCGGTCAGCAGCTTCTCCAGCAGGCCCGTATTGAACACATAGATGCCCATCGAGGCGAGAATCGAATCGGGTCGTCCCGGGAGGGTATCCGGCTGCGCCGGTTTCTCCGAAAACTTCGTCACGCGGTTCCATTCGGTCGCCGTGAGTACGCCGAAGCTCTTCGACTCCTGCGCGGGCAGCTGCACCACGCCGACGGTGATGTCCGCGCCCTTCTCGACGTGGTAGGCGATCATCGGACCATAATCCATCTTGTAGATATGGTCGCCCGCGAGCACCAGGACATGTTTCGGTCGGTGCGCACGGATCAGGTCGAGGTTCTGATACAGCGCATCCGCCGTACCGCGATACCACATTTCGCCGATCTGCTGCTGCGCCGGTATGATTTCGACGAATTCGCCGAATTCGCCGCGCAGGTAACTCCAGCCCTGCTGCACGTGCTGGATCAACGGCTGCTGCTTGTACTGGGTGAGGATCGAAATCTGCCGGATGCCCGAGTTCACGCAATTGGACAGCACGAAGTCGATGATGCGGAATTTGCCGCCGAACGGCGTCGCGGGCTTGCAGCGATTGATCGTCAGGCCCTTCAGCCGTTCGCCGCGGCCGCCGGCCATGACGATCGCGAGGGTGCCGCTCGTGAGGCGGCTGACGAATCGTCCGTAGGAAGCACGCGCAGGCTGTCTCTGCATGATAGGCCGCTCAATAAAACTGTTGTCATTGCGGTACCACCTTACTTTCCGTGTTCAAGTCGCCGTTGTCTATAGGCGAAGTCGCAGGATTCCCGGTGGTACGAGCGCATCATCATGTCGACTGCGTCACATTGCTGTCACCACGGTAGACTGCCCCGTATGAAACCGATTCCGGCATTCGCGACTGCGGTGTGGGTGTGCGCGGTAGCGATCGGCGCGGCTGCCTCGGCAGGGCCATCACAACCCGTCATCCAGTTGCCACCCCGGCCTGCTATGGCCGGCCCGGATTCAACTCCCGCAACCGAGAACCTGGACCCCGACCTCGGACGCAAGTTGTCGTTGCAGGGAGCCTGTCTTGGCGATGGCACGGGCTACATGCGCGCCCGGATCCGTGGCGCGCTCAACATGGACCTGAACTGGAAAGACGCGCGGCTGACATGCGGCGGCGAGGCGCGGCCCGATGGCAGCGGCCTGCGCATGAGCTTTGCCGGACCGGGGCCCGACGGCAAGGTCATGCGGCTCGTATTCGGCGTCCGCGCCGCGCGCGAAGGCCGGCCCGGACGCGAGCTGCCGACGAATCTGACGGTCCTGCTCGATGGCGGGCGCATTTTCGCCACCCGCGGTGATGACAAGTGCACGCTCGATGCGTTCGAACAGCATGAATTGCCGCCCTCCGGACCCCTGCGGACCTGGCGCATCGAGGCCCGTGGCTTCTGCATCGAGCCCGCCAATGCCGTCACCGGCAAGGGGCGCATCCTGATCAGCCGCTTCGATTTCGCGGGGCGCGCCGAGTTTTCCGGTCGCCAGTAAGCTGGAGGATCCTTGCCATGGAGTCGCCTGTCACTATGAACCCGAACTCAGCCTCGAGCTCGATTCGCCGCTGCCTGGTCGCGCTGTGCGTGCTCGGCAGCGTGCTGGCGCTGTACGCCGGCCGCGGCCATGCGCAGACGCCCAGTGCGCAGCTCGAGGATCTGACGGCGTTTCCGCAGACCACCCTCACCATCAGCGGCGGCGGCGCTACCCATCAGTTCACCATCTGGGTCGCGAACACCCAACCGCGCGAGGAGCAGGGACTGATGTTCGTGCGCGAGCTGCCGCCTGACCGCGGCATGGTGTTCGTCGGGGACACGCCGAAAGTGTGGACCATGTGGATGCGCAATACCTATATCCCGCTCGACATGCTGTTCGTGGCCATCGATGGTCGCATCATCAAGATCGCCCACGCCATTCCGCACGATGAGACCACCATCAGTTCCGACATCGACGTGAACGGCGTCATCGAACTGCAGGGGGGTATAACCGACACACTGCATATAAAGGTGGGCGACGTCGCGAAGTGGCGGGCCGTCCCCTAGGTTTTTTTGTGCCGTCTTGTTGCGGGGTTTGTCCTACACTGTTGTTGCTATAAGCATACAAGTTGGGCTATTTGATGCTGAATCGCCGCATTTGCGGCTCAGTATCAGCGCCATGGCGCCGAATCAGGACCATCTCGGACGGCAGCCTTTGATTGTGTGAACAATCTCCTTGTTGCCCTGTGACAACACATTATTGTGTTGCAAGACTATTGCGGACTATGCTGGCCCCACAGAAGGGAGCAGCGCCGCTTTGGCTGCTTGGGTATCAACTTTAAGGATGTACGCTGTGCCACCGCGCTCAATGTGTGAAATGAATACGAACAGTTGCACCGCTGAGTGTCGGAACGCTGCGTACTGGAGAGTTCCATGTCCGATCCAGCAAACCGTCGAGACCACAGGGCCAATAATTCGTACCATTTGATCCGCAATACGGTACATGCGGCCGTCCTGACCACACTCGCCGCCGCAGCCAGCTCCACACTGCAGGCGCAGGAAGCGCCCGCCAATGCCGGCGACACCACCGCCCCCATTCAGGAGGTCGTGGTCACCGGCTCCTACATCCGGCGTACGCAGACCGAGTCTTCGAATCCGGTGCAGATCATCACCGCCGACGAAATGAAGGCCTCCGGTTACACCAGCGCGCAGCAGGTTCTCCAATCCCTCACGGCCAACGGCCAGGGTCAGCTGTCACAGAGTTTCTCGGGCGCCTTCGCCGAGGGCGCCTCCGGCGTCTCGCTACGCGGCCTCACCGTCGCCTACACCCTGGTCCTGATCGACGGGCATCGCACCGCTCCCTATCCGATCGGTGATGACGGCCAGCGCGCTTTCGTCGACGTGGCCAACCTGCCCTTCGATGCGATCGATCACATCGAAGTGCTGAAGGATGGCGCCTCCGCGATCTACGGTTCCGATGCGATCGCCGGTGTCGTCAACATCATCCTCAAAAAGAGTTACCAGGGCGGCCAGGTGACGGGGGAAGGTGGTATCACCAGCCACGATGATGGCAGCAACTTCCACATCTCCGGCATCTGGGGACTCGGCGACCTGGACGCCGACGGCCACAATTTCTATCTGTCCGCGGAGTTCCGCAAGCAGAACCCGATCTATTTTACGGACCGGGGCGGTGAGTTCACGAACTACGACTACACCCCGCAGAACGGTCAGAACGAGAACTATGGCGCCGGCAACATCATCAATGGTGGCAAGCAGTCACTGGCGAGCGGCTATATCCTCGATCCGACGACCGGCGCCATCGCCGGCTTCATGCCAGGCTGTAATTCGACAACCTTCGCCGCCAACCAATGTACTTATGCCGATACCTGGAGCCAGATCCAGCCGGCCACGTCCAATACCAATCTGACCGGGCGCTTCACCCAGAAATTTGCGTCCAACTGGACGGCCAGTCTCGATGTCGGATACTTCGAGAGTAAATCGCAGCAGTACAACCATCCCGAGCAGACCTACATCTCCCAGGCCTACGGCGGCTTTCAGGGCGTGACCTCGGGCCCCGGCGTGACGCCGACGGTGCTGCCGCCCGTTCCGGCTCCCACTATTCCCAGCACCAATCCGAGCTTCCCCACCGGGGCCGGTCTGCTCGAGCCCGGTCTGACCTCCGGCATCCTGGCGGCCGCATTCACCACCCTCGGCCCGAACGGTTCAACGGCCGACGACACCGATGCCAAAACCTACCGCGCGGCCGCCAATCTCGATGGCAGGATCGGCGCCTGGGATGTGAACGTTGCGGCCGGCTATACCGAGGTCGACCTCGGTATCGATTTCCTCGGCTACCCCCAGTACGCGAATCTGCAAACCGCACTGGACAGCACGACGGCCCCGTACCTCGTTGGCCAGATCAACAGCCCGGCGGTCAACGAATTTGTTGCTCCGGCGGAGCATGCGGACAACAGTTCGAAGCTCGTATTCGGCCATGCTGGCGCGACCCGCTCGGTTTTCGATCTGAGCGGCGGGCCGTTGAGCGTTGCATTCGGCGGCGACTACTACACCCGCGATCAGTATGGCGTAGCGCCGCTCGATGAGGCCAATGGCCTGTACCCTTCGGGCTATATCAGCAACAACTTTGCGGTCGGCAAGCAGTACGTGTATTCGGGCTATGTCGAGGTCGATGCACCGGTCGTCAAGCAGCTGGACATCGACCTCGCCGGTCGTTATGACCACTACAACCTCTCCGGCGGCAAGGCCAGTCCCAAGATCGGCTTCAAGTACACACCGATCGAGTCATTCGCCTTCCGCGGCACGGCTGCCAAGGGTTTCCGGGCTCCGGGACCGCAGGAAAACGGTGAGGCCGGGCAGACCTTCTACAGCGCCGCGACCAATGATCCGATCCTATGTCCGAATCCCAGCAACACCACGGCGGCCGGCAATTTCGTCGGTCAGTGCGCGGTTACGCTGCCGACCCTGCAGGGCACGAATCCGCTGCTGAAGCCCGAAACATCGAAGACCTTCACGCTGGGCTTCCTGTACGAGCCTACGCACGACTTCCGGGCGTCCTGGGATCTGTACTACATCGAGATCGACAACCAGATCGTCAGCGGCGGGGCAACCTCGACCGTGCGCGGGACCAGTCTGGCACCGCTGCTGGAATACCAGCCGGGCGGCGGCACTGCCCTTGCTACACCACCGGCGGCACAGATCGCCTACTTCTCGACGTCCTTCATCAACGCGAACTCGACCAAGACCTCCGGCTTCGATCTCGAAGTCGACTACCACCACCGGTTCGACTGGTTCGACTTCAAATCGGTCGCGATGTGGAACTACGAGTACCGGTATTCGATCGACGTCGGCGGTACCACCTACCAGCTGGCCGGCACCCACGGACCGTCCGGCACCGGCGGCGACACCGGCAATCCGCGTACCCACATCCAGTGGGTGAACACGGCCATGGTCGGGGCGTTCTCATTGACGGGCACGATGAACTTCACCAGTTCATTCAACATCGTCGATCCGGTATCCGAAGCGCTCTCATCCAGCGGATTCGTGCCGCAGGAGACCTGCCTGCAGGCGCTGTCGTTCGCCGGCGCCGCGGTCTACGACTACACCAATCAGGTGCTTTCGGGTCAGATTCCGAACCAGAGCATGTGTCGTGTCGCGCACTACATTACCTTCGACCTGTACGCTCGGTATGACGTGAACGAGCACCTCAACGTGCACGGTTCGGTGCAGAACGTGTTCAACGAGAGGGCGCCGCAGGATTGGGAAACCTACGGCGGCGCGCTCGGGCTGGTGCCCTGGAACCCCTCGAATAACCTCGAGGGTGCGGTCGGCCCGTCCTTCATGGTCGGTGCGACGTACAAGTTCTAAGCTGGAAGCCTGACGATCGAGTCGCAGGTTGAGGAAACGGGGAGGCCTCGCGGCCCCCCGTTTCTATTACAGTGCCGACAATGCCATCGACGCTCCCCCCTGATCCACCGTATGCAACGTGACCGGCCGGCGCCAGACGCGGCGGATGTACTCCAGTACCTTGCGCGCCCGCTCCGCATCGATGCCGCGGCCATCGGTCACGTGATCGTGTTCGAACTCCAGCGAGCCGTCATTGTCCAGCCGCGACACCGCGATGTTCGGCGCGCCGAAGTTGTACTTGGGCGCCAGCAGCGCCTCGTGCAGGCCATGCAGGTCGCGATCAAGCACCCTGATCTGTCCGTCGCTGCGCGCCGCGAAGCGGAACAGCTCCAATTCATCCGCGATTTCGCGACTCAGGTGATTGCGCACGAAGCCGAAGTCATCATCCTCGGCCATGATGCGGCGCGCGGCATCCATGCCGTGCTTCTCGATGATCTTCTCCCACAGTGAAAATCCGAGGTGATACGGATTTACCGCCAGGGCGATCTGCTGGTCCGCCACCATCGGCCGCACCACATCCGAATGGCACTTGATGGCCTCCACGTACGCACCCGATGGCATGAAGTCCGCCTCGCGCAGTAGCCTGGCGTGCCAGTACGAAGCCCAACCTTCGTTCATGATCTGCGTCGCAAAGACCGGGTAGAAGTAAAACGACTCCTCGCGAACCGCGAGGAAGATATCGCGCTCCCAGCTTTCCATGTCGGGTGCATAGTTCGCGATGAACCACAGCAGGTCGCGCTCCGGGTGCGGCGGCACCGGCGCGCGCTTGCGGGTTTCAAAGATGCCCGCTGCCGCTATCGGATCGAGCGCGGCGAAGCGGCGCCGGAAGTCATCGTCCACCAGAGCCTTCGCGTCCGGAAGGAACTGCGGATAGCGCTCGCGGCGCAGGCGCCGATCAATGTCGATGTGCTGTTCGAGCGCCAGCGCGGCATCCAGTGCCGCCTCGACCCGCTGCGCTCCGTGGCTCTCGATCGCCTGGCTGATCTGCCGCGCATGGCTCGCCGCGTGTTCGACGATGTGCTCGCTGACCTGCTCCTGGCAGCGTCTGAACAGCAGGTTGTTGCGCGAGAAATCCGCGTGACCCAGTACATGGGCCGTCACCAGTACGTTCTCCGCCATGCCATTGCCGTTCGAGAGGTACGCATGGCCCGGATTGCCGGGGAACACGACCTCGAACAGCCGTGAATTTCCCATGTTGCGCTGGATGAGCTGGTAGATGTAGCGCACGCCGAATGACCAGTGCGGCATGCGTACCGGCAGGCCATAGACCGCGATCTCCATCATGAACGCATCCGGCACCGCTTCGAATTCCACCGGGTCGAATTCGAGACCCAAGCGGGCCGCGAGTTCCTCCAGCGGCTGCACATAGCTGCGCCAGTCGCCGCCGGCGGGCTTCACGGGCGCAGTCATCCGGCCGCCTTCGCCTCGGCGCTGAAGAAGTGCCGTACCGCCGTCCACACGCCGTCGAAGTCCTCGATGACGAAACTTGCCACCGGCAATTCCGCCGCCGCCGCGTCGGCGAACAGGCGTCCGGTTTCGGTCGCCAACTGGCGCGACAGTCCCGAGGCGACCTCGATGTAGCCTCCGAAGCAGGCCTTCTTCGCGATATCGCCGAGCGCCGCGGCCGCGGGAGCGTGATCGCCGATGCTGTTGTCCCCGTCCGAGGCGTAGAACAGGTAGATGTTGTGGCGCGCCGGATTGAAACGCGCATCGATGATTTCGCGGACTTTGTTCAATCCGGTGGAGGCCACCGTGCCACCCGTGCCGGCGACCTGGAAGAAATCACTTTCCGCGAATTCCCACGCATCGGTGGTATGGGCCACGAACACCGTCTCGAGCGAGCGATATTCGCGCCGCAGACCC
Source organism: Steroidobacteraceae bacterium (assembly GCA_036267975.1). Lineage (GTDB taxonomy): Bacteria > Pseudomonadota > Gammaproteobacteria > Steroidobacterales > Steroidobacteraceae > DAIDKA01. Next base: position 216,435 of record DATAVA010000028.1, read on the forward strand.
TGCACCACCCAGAAGAAGAACGTCTTCGCAAGCTTGCGGTCGCGGTCCGACATGCTGCCCGAGACATCGAGCATGAAGAACACGACGGCGTGGATCGCCGGCTGCCTGCGCCGCGCGAGTTGCCGGAAGCGCAGATCCTCATCCGTGAAGTTCGGCGAGCCGCCCAGCGCCTGGCGTTTCACGAGTTCCTTCACCGAGCGGCGCCGATCCAGTCGCGAACGGGCGCCGCGACGGTCCCAACCCTCGCGTACCCAGTCGCTGTCGTGCGACGGGCCCACGCGGGCCTTCAGATTCGGCAGCTGCATCTCTTCCCACAGCCAATCGACGATGTCGTCGATCTTGATCTCCAGCATCAGCTGGATGCCGCCATCATTCTCGCCTCCGGCACCCTTCTCCGCGCCGCGCTGCGGGCGCGCATCCGCCAGGATATCACCCGGTTTCGTCTCGCCCTGGCCCACGCCCTGCGAATCACCCGGATTTCGCAACCTGAAGTGGTAGTGCTCCAGCATCTTCACCGGCACGCGCACCGTGCGCGCCGTGTCATTGATCACATCGCCGTTGGCGATGATCTTCGGCAGGTGTTCGCGGACGGCTTCGCGCACCTTCTCGTCATGACGCAGCCAGTCGCGGGCGCCGCGCGAGAACAGGTCGTACCATCGCGCGAGCCCCAGTGAACTGGCATCGTCGCTGTTCGCAGTCATGTTACTCCTGTGCCAGAAGAGTCGTGACATAGCTCAGCGCTTCTTTCGCGCTGTGCTCATCGTAACCATACTCCTTGATGAGTCGTTCCTGAACCACCGAAATCTTCTGCCGCGCATCCTCATCCGGCCGTGCCGTCGAGGTCACCAGGCGCATTACATCGCGGCGCTCCTCGAACAGGTACTGTTCGATGGCCTCGCGCATGCGCGCGTGGCTTGCGAGGTTGAATTTTTCGCCGGTCTTGAAGGCGACCATGGCCTTGCGCACGACTTCCTGCCGGAATGACAGTTTGCCGGAGTCCGAGACCTTGATCTTCTCCTCCACCTGGCGCAGGAAGCGTTCATCCGCCGGACGCGTCTCGCCCGTGATCGGATCGGTCACCTGCCGGTGATCGAGCGAGGCCTCGACCTCATCGAGGTACTTGTCGAGCAGCTGCTGTGCCTCGGCTTCGAAGGAGGCGAACATGGCGCGATGCACATCTTCCGTCACCCAGCGGTTGTAGAACTCCTTGCGCGCCGTCACCAGGTGATCGATCCACAACTTCTTGTGCTTCACTTCCATGCGCGCATCGCTGTCGATCGAATCCTTCAGCGCCAGCAGCAACTCCATGCTCGTCAGGCTGTGCGTGTTGCCGCGCGTGATCGCATTCGACAGCGAGTTGATCACGAAGCGCGGACTGACGCCGGTCAGGCCCTCGTCACTGCTCTCGGCCTTCAGTCGCGCGCCTTCCGATTCCGGCACGCCTTCCACCGACTCGCCCGAATACAGCCGCAGTTTCTTGGCCAGGTCCATCCCTTCACGGTCCGGCTTCGTCAGCCGCGTCAGGATCGCGAACACCGACGCCAGGTCCAGCACATGCGGGTCCAGGTGCACGTCGCGAAATGCCGGCGCGCCCACCACCAGTTTCTTGTAGATGCGCGCCTCATCCTGGTAGGACAGTGAGTACGGCACCTTGATGATGACCATGCGGTCGAGCAGCGCCTCGTTCTCCTTCTCCTGCAGGAACTTGTGGAACTCCGCGAGATTCGTATGCGCGAGGATAGTCTCATCGAGGTGGATGAGCGGGAAACGCGATACCTTGACGTTCTTCTCCTGCGTCATCGTCAGCAGCAGGTACAGAAACTCGCGCTTCACTTTCAGGATTTCGATCATCTCGAGCATGCCGCGACTGGCTGCGTAGACGGCGCCCGACCACGACCACGCGCGCGGGTCGCCTTCATCACCGATCTGCGCGACTTTCGCCAGGTCCACCGAACCTACGAGGTCCGCGATGTCGGCCGTCGTCGGATCGTGCGGAGCGTAGGTGCCGATGCCGGTGCGCGAAGCCTCCGAAATGAAAATTCGCTCTACCGGGACACGGCCGAAATCACCTTCGTACTGCCGCTCCACCAGCTCGCGCGCCCACGGCGACAGCTCGCCCTGGATCTCCACTCCATAGCGCTCGCGAAACTCCGCACGCAGGCTCGCCGGTACCAGGTTCAGCGGGTTCTCGCGCAGCGGTGACCCCTTGATGCCATAGAGCGCGCCCGCATCCGTGCGGCTGTATTCCTCCAGACCGCGCTTCATCAGGATTGCCAGGGTCGACTTGCCGCCTGACGGCGGCCCCAGCAGCAGCAGCAGTCGTCTGCCGACATCCGAGCCGGCGGCCGCCGCCTTGAAATAATCGACGACCCGCGACAGCGGTTCATCGATTCCGAACAGTTCGCGTCTGAACAGGGCGGGCGCCTTGTGGCGGTCGTCGCTCTCCTCGGACTCGCCGCGACCATGCCAGCGCAGCATGTCCCAGATGTATTGATGGCTGCTGCGGGCTGTCGCGGCGGGATTCGCGGCGACCACGGTCGTGAGGAATTCGGCGAAAGTGCCTTCCCACTTCTGCGAACGGTGCAGTTTGCTGAAGGAACTCAAGGAGTCCAGGAAGTCCTTCGGACGGACCGGATCCTCTTGCGTACTCATCGGCCATACCTCCAATGCAGCATTCGGACCTACTTACGATGCACCGCAATGCGTCATCGCGCCAGCACGCGTGAAAAAAATTCCGCAGCGCGATCAGGCGTTCGAGTGCGCTAGAATCGCGCGCAGAGGCCTCCATTCGTGCCAAGCCCTTGAAACTTTTGCCTCCATTGGCACTCTCATCTGCGATGATGCACACTCGCCGACCCTCCCCCACGCGCCGCGGCGCCATCCTGATTCTTGCCACGCTGGCCGGATGCAGCGCGCCGCGCGTTCATGAGCTGCCGCCGCCGAATTACAGCCTCGCGGGGGTTTGGGAGCTCAATCCGGCCTTGAGTTCGGATACGGACAAGATCCTTGCTTCGGTACAGCCCAAGCTTAAGTCGGACAGGGGACGCCACGGGCCGGGGCCCGGAGCAGCCGATGGGCCGCCGGCCCCCGAAGTCATCAATGATCCGACGACCGATCTGCCGCCCATCGATATCTCCAACGGCGGACGAAATACGCGGATCTACGGCAACGGTGACCAGAACGAACGCAACGCCTATCGGCCGCCGATCGACTTCCAGACCAATGCCCTGCTCGGCGGCCAATGGCTGAAAATCCAGCAGTCCGACACCGAGGTGAGCATCGTCAACGCGGCCCGCTCGCGCAGCTATACCCCCGGGGAGCGCAGCGTGGTGTCCGTCCCCAGCGGCGTGGCCGATCAGGTCACCGGTTGGGCCGGGCGCTCCTATATTGTTGACCTCAATCCGCAGATCGGTCCGCACGTCAAGGAAAGCTACACCCTGTCCGGTGACGGCCAGTCGCTTATAGTCAAGATCGAGGTTGCCAGCGAAGGCCGGAATAAGGCGATGAGTGTGACCCGGACCTATGATCGCAGCACCAAGGATCCCGCCTCCTTCCATCAGACCCTCGAGGAAACGCTGCCCCCCACGGACTGACCGCCACTGATCCTGCCTCGCCGGCCATTCATGGGCCGGCCGGTGCGGCTCACGACGCGGGCTTTTCGCAGGCCGCGCAACGGCCTATTCTTGTGGGATGAATGCCAGCACCCTGACCTTCGCCCCGCCCGCCGCCCCGTCCGTCGGCGTGCCCCAGGTGAGCCGCGGTGGCGAGTCCGAAATCCTCGCTCTCGGGCGCGCGGATGCGACCGAATACCGCTCGCTCAGCCGCACCGAACTGCTGCTGATTCTCGGGTTCTGGTTACTGATCGGCATCCTCACTTCCGCGAATTACCTGATCGAGCCGCGGGCCCACGGCCCCTATCTGCCCCTCGTGCCGTTCGCCGCCGCCATGGTGACGTTCTCGAATTCCCTGATGTGGTGTGCGGTGACCCCCGCGATCATCTGGTTTGCCAGTCGCCTGGCGAACGAACGCACCGGCTGGCACACGCGCCTGCTGTTCGTGGTGGTCGGCCTCGTGCTTGCCATCGTCATCGACCTCGCGACCAGTTTCGTGCGCACGCACCTCTTCTACTATGGCGGGCCCACGCCGATCTCGCCGGACATGGCGGCCATCGCGCGGCTGCGTTCGCACTGGTTCGTGAATGACTTCATCGTTTTCGTCGCCGTGCTCGCCGCCGGGTTCGCGCGCAACTACTTCTGGCGCTATCAGGTCCGCCGCGAAGAAACCGTACGCCTGCAGGCGCAGGCCGCGCAGCTGCAGGCCCAACTCGCCGATGCCCGGCTCTCCGCGCTGCGCATGCAGCTGAACCCCCACTTCCTCTTCAATACCCTGCACGCGGTGTCGGCGCTCGTCGAACGCGATCCGCGCGGCGTGCGGCGCATGATCGCGCGACTGAGCGAACTGCTGCGCACGTCGCTCGATGAGGCCGACGAACCCGAGGTGCCGCTGCAGCGCGAGTTCACCTTCACCGAGCGCTATCTCGATGTCATCCAGATCCGCTTCCAGGGCCACATGCACGTCGACATGCACGTCGACGAGAACGTGCGCGATGCGCTCGTTCCCAACCTGATCCTGCAACCGCTCGTCGAGAACGCCATCAAGCATGGCATCAGCAAGCTGAGCGACGGCGGCTACGTCGAGGTCACGGCACGGCGCGTCGGCGAACGCGTGATCATCAGCGTGCGCGACAACGGACCCGAAGTGAGCCTCGACCAGCCTCCCTCGCCGAACAGCCTCGGGTTGCGCAACACCCGCGCGCGGCTGGCTGCGCTGTACGGCCCGGCGCAGAGCCTCACGCTGCGGCACGCCGAGGGTGGTGGGCTCATCGCCGAAGTATCGCTCCCCTATCACACCCAGAATGACCTGCGCACCTCCGCAGTAGCCGCTACCGCCTAAGAAACCTTGCGATGACGGGGCCAATCCTGCGCGTCCTCATCGTCGACGATGAAGCCCTCGGACGGCAGCGCGTCGAGGATCTGCTGCGCCACGAGGAAGGTGTGGAGATCGTCGGCTGCGCCGACAACGGCGATGCAGCGCTCGAGGCCATTCGCACGCTCAAGCCCGATCTCGTGTTTCTGGATGTGCAGATGCCACGGCGCACCGGGCTCGAAGTCGTGAGCGACATCGGCCCGGAAAACATGCCGCCCACCATATTCGTGACGGCCTACGACCGCTACGCCATCGATGCCTTCGATGTCGCGGCCGTCGACTATCTCGTGAAGCCCTTCGACGACGAGCGTTTCGAGCAGGCTTTCCAGCGCGCGCGCAAGATGATCGGCCTCACCGAGCTCGGCAAGCTCTCCGACCAGCTGCGCACCGTGCTCAATTCCGGCGCCACCCCGGCGGCGCCGGTGGCGTTGACCGACTCGGTCGCGACCGGATATCTCGAACGGATCGCCGTCGAGATGCGCGGCCAGGTGCGCGTCGTTCCGGTCGTGACCATCGAGTACATCGCCGCCAGCGGCCCCTACGCCGAAATCCATGTCGGCGATCGCACCTACATCATCCGCGAACGCATGCAGACCCTCGAAGAGCGTCTCGATCCGGCGCACTTCTTCCGCATCCACCGCTCCGTGATCGTGCGGCTGGACCAGATCGAGACGCTGCTGCGCGAGGCGGGGGGGGACTACGCCGTGCAGCTGCGCTGCGGGGCGCGCCTGTCGGTGAGCCGCAACCGCGTCGAACCGCTCGAAAAGTGGATGGGGCTCGCCAAGGCCCGCTAAGTCCGGATGCGGATCCTGCGCCACGCGCCCAGCCGCCAACGCCCAAACAGCACCGAGCCCAGCATCAGGATGTACAGCACCACCGCGATCCATCCGCCGCGTGCGCCGTAGCCCAGCTGCGGCAGGAAGTGCAGGAAGCCATCCCCCGGCGCAAACGTCAGGATGTGCGCGAGCGGCACGAACAGGAACCACGACATCACCAGCACCAGCACCCCCGGGATCAGCGTGTCGCCCGCGCCGCGCAGGCAGTAGCTGCTGCCGATATTGAGGCCATCAAAGAACTGGTAGGCCGCGGCGAACCACAGCAGCACCGCCCCTTCGCGCACGACGGACGCCGTGGCCGCATCCTGCGAACTCAGCAGCAGCGGCAGCACCCACGGGCCCGCGAGCGCGAGCAGCACGCCGATGCCACCCATCAGGATCGCCGCCATGAAAATCACGCGGGTGCCGACCCGCATCGCCCACGCCCGATTGCCCGCCCCGATGGACTGTCCGACCAGCGTCGTGCCCGCCTGCCCGACGCCGACACCCGGCATATAGGCAATGGCGGTGGAGGCCATGACCAGCTGGGTCGCCGCACCCGCAACGGCGCCCAGGCGCACCTGCATCAGCTGGAACAGGGATATCCCGATGAGATCCGAGGCGCCCGTGAGTCCCATCGGGAACCCTAGGCGAAATTGGCTCCATAGCACGGCCGCGCGGGGACGCCACATCAGGTGCGTGCGGTAGTCGCGGCGGTAGCGTGCCGAGAGGAATACCACCAGCGTACTCACCAGGCCGATTCCCTGCGCACAGGTCGACGCCCACGCCGAGCCTGCCACGCCCAGCCCCAGATCGAAGATGAATACGCGGTTCAGGAGCACGTTCACGCAGGTGATGATGAGCGTGATGACCACCGTGGTGCGCGGACGACCGATGCCGTTGAAGAAGCCGAGCGTACCCCACACCGCGACCCCCAGCGGCGCGCCGCCGACCCGCGGCAACCAGAAGCGCGTGGCCGTCGCTTCGATCTGGTGGCCGATGCCGAACGGCGCCAGGATGTAATGGCTCGAGAACGCCACGGCGATGAACAGCGGGGTCGCGCACAGGATGCCCCACAGTCCGGTCCAGGTCGCCTGCGCCGCGCGCGCATAGCGCCCCGCGCCATAGCATTGTGCGACACAGGTCTGCACCGCCATGCCGCTGCCGGCCAGCAGCAGCACCACGGCCACCACCAGCCAGTTCACGGCCCCCACGGAGGCCAGCGCGGTCGTCGAGATATGGCCGATGAACCACAGGTCCGTGAGATTGAGGATCGTCTGCACCGCGCTGTTCGCGACCAGCGGTAGCGCCAGCGCCAGCACCGCGCGCAGATCGACCCGCGGCTTGCCGGCCGCATCCAGCCGTTGCGCCGGCAGGCCGCTTTGCGCCAGCTGTGATGGAGTCGGGGTATTCATATCCAGCCGCCAAGTATGCTTGGATCAGGTTCAAAACTTGCATACTATCGTTGCGGATATACGCTCAAGAGCACCCATCACGATGAACGCACCCGGATTGCCCGTACGCACCGAATACCGTCCCGTCGATGCCACCTCGCCGCTCGACGGCGTGCCCTTGAGCACCGAAGCGATCAAGCACGCCTTCTACACCAATCTTTTCTACGTACAGGGGAAGATTCCGACGCTGGCCACGCGCCACGATTCCTACCTCGCCCTCGCCCTCACGGTGCGCGACCAGATGCTGCATCGCTGGATCAGCACCGCCGAGGCCTACACCAAGCATGGCTCGCGCACCGTCGCCTATTTCTCCGCCGAGTTCCTCATGGGCCCGCATCTCGGCAACAACATCCTGAACCTCGGGCTCGAACTGGTCGTGCGCCAGGCGATGATCGAACTGGGACTCGACTATGAGGAACTGCTCGAATGCGAGGATGAGCCGGGCCTCGGTAACGGCGGCCTCGGGCGCCTCGCGGCCTGCTTCCTCGACTCACTCGCGACGCTCGAGATTCCCTCGATCGGCTATGGCATCCGCTACGAGTTCGGCATCTTCCAGCAGGAGATCGTCGACGGCTGGCAGGTCGAGAAGACCGACAAGTGGTTGCGCTTCGGCAATGCCTGGGAGCTCGCGCGTCCCGAATGGGCCTGCGAGGTCAAGCTCGGCGGCTACACCGAACACTACAGCGACGAGCACGAGCGGGTGCGCACGCGCTGGGTGCCGCAGCGCACGGTCGTCGGTGTCCCTTACGACACGCCCATCCTCGGCTATCACGTCAACACCGCGAATACGCTGCGGTTGTGGCGCGCCGAGGCCACCGAGTCGTTTGATTTCTCCACCTTCAATCGCGGCGACTACTACGGCGCCGTCAATCAGAAAGTCTCCTCGGAGAACCTCACCAAGGTCCTCTATCCGAACGATGAGGCCGTGCAGGGCAAGGAGCTGCGCCTCGAGCAACAGTTCTTCTTCGTCTGCTGCTCGCTGCAGGACATGCTGCGCATCCTCAAGACCCAGAGCATTCCGCGTGAGCGCCTCCACGAGAAATTCACCGCGCAGTTGAACGACACGCATCCGGCCATAGCGGTCGCCGAGCTGATGCGGCTGCTGATCGATGAGAACGCGATGGATTGGGATATGGCCTGGGCGATCACGCGCAAGACCTTCGCCTACACCAATCACACGCTGTTGCCGGAGGCGCTCGAACGCTGGCCGCTGTCGCTGTTCCGTCGCGTACTGCCGCGCCACATGGAAATCGTCTTCGAGATCAATGCGCGCTTCCTCGATGAGGTGCGCATCCGCTTCTTCGGCGATGATCACCGCGTCAACAGCATGTCGCTGATCGACGAAACCGGTGAGCGCTACGTGCGCATGGCGCACCTCGCCTGCGTCGGCAGCCACGCCATCAACGGCGTCGCCGCGCTGCATTCGGAGCTGCTGAAGTCCGATGTACTGCGCGACTTTTACGCGATGTGGCCCGAGAAGTTCTCCAACAAGACCAACGGCGTCACGCCCCGGCGCTGGATCGCACTGTCAAATCCCGGCCTGACGCAGCTCGTGAGTGAAGTCATCGGCGATGACTGGGTGCGCGACCTGTCGAACCTGCGCCGCCTCGAGGCCTTCGCCCAGGACCCCGCCTTCCTCGAGCGCTGGCAGAAGATCAAGCACGCCAACAAGGCGCTGCTCGCCAAGTCCATCCGCAGCCGCACCGGCGTCTCGGTCGATCCGAATTCGCTGTTCGACGTGCAGGTGAAGCGCATCCACGAATACAAACGTCAGCATCTGAACATCCTGCACGTGATCGCGCTGTACCACCGCCTGCGTTCCGATCCGCAGCACGACATGCAGCCGCGCACTTTCATTTTTGGCGGCAAGGCCGCACCCGGCTACTACATCGCGAAGCTCATCATCAAGCTCATCACTTCGGTCGGCGACATCGTCAACAAGGATCCGGCCGTGAAGGGCCGCATCAAGGTCGTGTACTGGCCGAACTTCAGCGTCAAGACCGGGCAGCACATCTACCCCGCCGCGGACCTGTCCGAGCAGATCTCCACGGCCGGCAAGGAGGCCTCCGGCACCGGCAACATGAAGTTCTGCATGAACGGCGCGCTCACCATCGGCACCCAGGACGGCGCGAACATCGAGATCCGCGATCAGGTCGGGGCCGAGAACTTCTTCAGCTTCGGACTGTCCGCTCCGGAGGTCTACGCCATCAAGGCACAGGGTTATCACCCCGGCCACTACTACGATACGAACGCCGAGCTGCGCCAGGTGATCGACCTCGTCAAGGACGGCTTCTTCTCGCGCGGCGACACGCAGATCTTCAAGCCGCTGATCGATGGGCTGCTCGGCTGGGACCCGTACCTCGTGTTGGCCGATTATCAGTCCTACGCCGACTGCCAGCGCCTCGTCGACCAGGCCTACGCCGAAAGCCAGCACTGGTCACAGATGTCGGTGCTCAATGTGGCCCGTTCCGACAGCTTCTCCTCGGACCGGACCATCCGCGAATATGCGGACGAGACCTGGAAGGTGCCGCGCGTGCCCATCCGCCTGCTGTCCGAGAAGGACCTGAGTTTCGGCGCCCAGATGCACGGCTGACCGCTTGACGCCCCCGCCGACGGAGCATAGCTTGACCGCGCCCCGCAGCGTTCGGGGCTGGAGGAGAGCATGCGCGCTGCGGTTTATCACGGACGCCAGGACCTGCGCCTGGAGGATGTCCCCGAGCCCGTCACCCGTGCGGGCCAGGTCAAGTTGCGGGTGCTCTACAACGGCATCTGCGGCAGCGACCTGCACGAGTACTACGACGGCCCGATAACGACCCGCGTCAGCGAGCCGCATCCGCTGACCGGCATGGTCAATCCCGTGATCATGGGGCACGAGTTATGTGGCGATGTGGTCGAGGTCGGTGCCGGGATCGAGGATCTCGCCGTCGGTGACCGCGTCGCCGTCGAACCGGTCGAGACCTGCGGGCACTGCCTGTACTGCGAAAGCGGTCAATACAATCACTGCGGCCTGCTCGCTTTTCACGGCTATAACCGCGACAGCGGCGGCCTCGCGCAGTTCTCCGTCGTCAAGCGCTCGATGGCCCACAAGCTCCCCGCCGGCATGACCGGCATGCAGGGGGCGCTGGTCGAACCGATGGCCATCGCCTGGCGCACCGCCGAGCGCTGCCAGCTTCAGGCCGGGCAGACCGCCATCATCCACGGCGGCGGCCCGATCGGCATCGGCGTGTACTTCACGCTGCGGCGCCGCGGCATCAATGTCATCGTCGCCGATCCCTCGGCCGCCCGCCGCGCCGTGCTGCGCGGCCTCGGCGTCAAACAGCTGCTCGACCCGCGCGAGGTCGATGTCGTCTCGGCCGTCAAGGACCTCACGGGCGGTCGCGGCGCGCATGCCTCCGTCGATGCCGCCGGGGTGCCGGCCGCGTTCGACGCCGCGTTCCGCGGCACACGCGTCGACGGCAACGTCGTCGTCGTCGCCATCCATACCCGGCCGCTGACCCTCGGCGCCATGGACATCCTGATGGCTGAGACCCGCGTGACGGGGGTCGCGCTCTCCTGCAACGCGTTTCCGTCCGTCATCGCCGAAATGGCCGCGGGCGCCTATCCGCAGGAGGGCTGGGTGGAGACCATTCCCTTCAGCGGTATCATCGATGAGGGATTCGAACGGCTGCATCGGCAGGAAGGCACCAAGATCCTCGTCGACGTGGCGCACGCATAACACCCCTAAGGAAGAGCGACTCAAGATCATGGCTGTTACGTTTGGCAAGAACCCGATGTTCGGTGGCTTCGCGGGGCCCTTCCGCGGCGAAGTGGATCTGCGCGACTGCGAGGTCGAGGGCGAGATTCCCGGTGACATCAATGGCGCGTTCTACCGGGTCGGTCCAGATTTCCAGTACCCGCCGAAGTTCGCGAACAACATTCCCTTCGATGGGGAGGGCAACGTCGCCATGTTCCGCTTCGCAGACGGCCACGTCGATCTGCGCACGCGCTACGTGCGTACCCAGCGCTTCAACGCCCAGGCGCAGGCGCGCAAGGCGCTGTTCGGGATGTACCGCAACCCGTACACCGATGATCCCGCGGTCAAGGGCCTGAGCCGCGGCACCGCAAATACCCATGTCGTGTTCCATGCCGGCAAGCTCCTCGCGCTCAAGGAAGACAGTCCGCCGGTGATCATGGACCCGGTGACGCTCGCGACGCTCGATGACTACCACACCTTCGGCGGCAAGCTCACCAGCAAGACCTTCACGGCGCATCCGAAGTTCGATCCCGAGACGGGCGAGATGATCGCGTACGGCTACGAAGCGCGCGGCGAGGCTACCGATGATGTCGCCGTATACGCCGTCGACCGTACCGGCCAGGTGACCTGGGAGGCGTGGATCAAGGTGCCCTACGTCGGCATGCTCCACGACTTCGCGGTCACGCAGACCCATATCGCGTTCCTCGTCATCCCCATGGCCACCGATGTCCCGCAGATGCAGCGCGGCGGCGTGCACTTCGCGTGGAATCCGAACCTGCCGACGTGGCTGGGCGTGATGCGCCGTGGCGGCGATGGCAAGGATCTGCGCTGGTTCAAGGGACCCGAGCGCTGCGCCACCCACGTGATGGGCGCCTTCTCCGACGGCGAGCGCATCTTCATCGACATGGACATGGGCCTGAAGAACCAGTTTCCGTTCTTCCCGAACACCAACGGCGCACCTTGGGACCGCCAGGCTGCCGAGGGGCGCATCACGCGGCTGTCGGTGGATCTGTCGCAGAAGCACATCGACTCCTACGACATGGAAATCCTCTTTCCGCGCGAAGTCGGCATCCTGCCGCGGCAGGATGACCGCTATCACACGTTGCACTATCGCTACGGCTTCATGCCGACCATCGATTTCACCAAACCCGTCGATGAGCGTCTCGCCAATGCGCCGACGCGGCCCGTGAACTGCTATACAAAGTTCGACGTGCAGACCCGGCAGACCTCGACGTTCTATGTCGGCAATGCCTCGAGCCTGCAGGAATGCTGCTTCGTGCCGCGCTCGGCGCGTGCGCCCGAAGGGGACGGTTACCTCGTCGGCATCGCCAACGTGCTACTCGAGGGACGCTCGAACCTGGTCGTGGTCGACACGCAGCACATGGAGGACGGCGCGGTCGCGACCGTGAAACTTCCCTTCCGTCTGAACCAGGGCATCCACGGTTGGTGGGTGCCCGGCAATGATCTAGAAATATTATAAAGGGGAACGATCCAATGACTCCGAAGGCGGCCTATGAGATCCGGATGATCGGCGTGCTGACGCTGATGTTCGGCTTCGTGTTCTTCGACCGCAACGCCATGGGCAACCTGGCGCCGTTCATCACCACCTCGCTGCATCTCACCAACGGGCAGATCGGCGCGCTCTCCTCGGGGCTGTCGATCTGCTGGGCGATTTCCGGCTTCGCGGTCGGCACGCTGTCGGATGCGCTCGGTCGGCGCAAGTCCATCCTGCTGATCACGGTCGTGATCTTCTCGGTGTGCTCGGTGCTCTCCGGGCTCGCGCCCTCCTTCGGCGTGCTGCTTGCCTCGCGCATGCTCATGGGCCTGGCCGAAGGCCCCATCCTGCCCATCGCCCAGTCGCTCGTGGTGCTCGAGTCCTCCGAATCGCGCCGCGGCTTCAACATGGGCGTGATGCAGAACCTCGGCAGCAATCTCATCGGTTCCTTCGCCGGCCCCGTCATCCTCACGGCACTCGCCCAAGTCTTCAGCTGGCGCGGCGCCTTCTTCGTGGCCGCCGTACCCGGACTGATCTGCGCCGCGCTCGTGTGGCTGTATGTCCGCGAGCCCGCCAAGGATGCCAAGGTCGCCATGGCCGACGTCGATCCGGGAGTGCGCCGCGCCGCACCGCCCACCACCGCCGCCTCGACCCTCGTGCAGGCCATGGGCTATCGCAACATGTGGATCTGCATCCTGCTCAGCATCGTGATGGTCCCCTGGATGATCCTCGGCTGGACCTTCCTGCCCACCATCTACGGCAGCCTGCGCCATCTCTCGCATAGCGAGACGTCGTGGCTGGTCGGCGCGCTCGGCATTTCCGCGGCGGTGTTCGCCTTCATCGTCCCCGGCCTGTCCGACCGCTTCGGCCGCAAGCCCATCATGATCATCTTCACCTTCATCGGCATTTTCTATCCGATCGCGGCGCTGTACTACCAGGGCTCCTCGTGGGTGCTCGCGGCGCTGGTGTTCCTCGGCTGGTCCGCGAGCGGTACCTTCCCGCTGTTCATGGCCACCATCCCTTCCGAGACCATTCCCTCGCGCTACGTCGCCACGACGCTCGGGCTCGTCATGGGGCTCGGCGAACTGATCGGCGGCGGCCTCGTACCCTGGCTGTCGGGTCGCGTCGCCGACCACTACAACAACCTCGCCGTCACGATGTGGATCGCATCGGGGCTCGCCGTGGTCGCGACGGTGCTCACGCTGTTCCTGGTGGAGACCGCGCCGGTGAAGGTCGCCGCGCTGCGCAAGGAAGCATTGAGCGCAGCGGCCCGCACGGTACCCGCATGAGTCATGGATCGGTCGCACGGACCTGATCTGCTTGACCAGGCCTTCACCCGCGCGGCCGGTGCCTCGCTGGTGGCCGGCAACCGCGTGCGACTGCTCCAGGATGGGGCCGGCAACTACCCCGAGTGGCTGCGCGCGATCGGCGCCGCGCAGCGCCAGATCTGTTTTGAGAACTTCATTTTCTACGAGGATGAGGTCGGGATGGAGTTCGCGACCGCGCTCATCGAGCGGGCGCGCGCGGGTATCGAGGTCCGCCTCAACTACGACTGGCTCGGCTGCTTCGGCAAGGCGTCCCGGCGTTTCTGGCGGCCAATGCTCGAGGCCGGCGTGCGCGTGCGCTGTTTCAATCCGCCGCGCACGGTGCATCCTATCCGCTGGCTGCAGCGCGATCATCGCAAGCTGCTCGCGGTGGATGGGGAGGTCGGGTTCATCACCGGCCTGTGCGTGGGCAAGCACTGGCGTGGCGAGCCGGCGAAGGGTATCGCGCCCTGGCGCGATACCGGCGTGGAGATCCGCGGGCCCGCTCTCACCGAAATCGAAACGGCATTCGCGGAAGTCTGGGACCGCAGCGAGCCCCTGATCGGTACCACCGGGACGCTGGCTCCCGATGACTTCGCGCCCTATACGCCCCCCCCGCGACCGATCACGCCGGCCGGCAGCGTTGCCCTGCGGATCGTCGCGACCGCGCCCGGCACCCTCGCCGTGCTGCGCCTGGACCAGCTCATCGCCGCGGCTGCCCGCCGCACGCTATGGCTCACCGATGCGTATTTCGCGGGGATTCCGCCCTACATACAGGCGCTGCGCGCCGCCGCCCTCGACGGGGTCGACGTACGGCTGCTCGTACCCGGCGCCTCCGACATCTCGATACTGCGACCGCTCTCACAAGCCGGCTACCGGCCGCTGCTGGAAGGCGGCGTACGCGTATTCGAATGGAAGGGCTCGATGCTGCACGCCAAGACCGCCGTAGCCGATGGCCGCTGGGCACGCGTCGGGTCCAGCAATCTGAATATCGCCAGCTGGGTCGGAAACTACGAGCTGGATGCGCTGGTCGAAGATGAGGGCTTCGCCACCCAGATGGAACAGATGTTCGAAGCGGATATCGCGCAATCCACCGAAATCGTCCTGCGCCGCGAGCGGCGGCGACTGCGTCGCCGCCATCGCACCGCGGAGGCTCTGGCGGCGGCCGATGGTGCCGAGGGGCGCAGCGGCGGGGCCAGTCGCGCGGCGGCAGGCGCCCTGCGACTCGGACGCACGGTCGGCGCGGCGCTGACCGAGCAGCGCGTGCTGGCCACCGCCGAGGCCAAGATCGTCGCGGTCGTGGCCGTCGTCGCGCTGCTGCTCGCAATCTGCATCGTGATCTGGCCCTGGATTGCCGCCGTGCCTGCCGCGCTGTTCCTGGCCTGGGCCTCACTGGTGCTGTTCACCCGCGCGGCGTCGCTGCGCCACGAACGCCGACGGCAGGGCCTGCCCACCGCGCGGATCGCGCGCACGACGCCGCAACCAGAGGCAGGCGAGCGCTGAGCGCCCGGATCACGATGCAGCGACGTGACTTCTGCACGGCAACCTTGATGGGCGGCGCGTTAGCGGTGCTGCCGGGCATCGCGACACGCGCTATTGCGGCGCAGGCCCCCGACGATCCGCCCGCGCTCCCCACGACGGCCGTCAAGGATCTTGCCGCCAGGCTGCGCGGCCGGCTCATCAGCCGCACCGATGCAGATTACGAGCAGGCGCGCCGCATCTGGAACCGCAGTTTCGATCGCCACCCGGCACTCATTGCCCAGTGCGCGGGGGCCGCCGACATCGCGCGCTGCATCGCATTTGGCCGCGAGCGCGGCCTGCTCGTCGCCGTGCGCGGCGGCGGACACAGCTATGCGGGGTACTCGACCTGCGACGGCGGACTCGTCATCGACCTCTCGCCCCTGCGCGCGGTGCGGGTCGATCCCATTGCAAAGACTGCCCGGGTGGCGGGCGGCGCGTGGAATCAGGACCTGGATTGGGAGGCTCAGCAATATGCTCTGGCCACTCCGATGGGACGGGTGGGAAACACCGGTGTCGGCGGGCTCACGCTCGGCGGTGGCTACGGCCGCTTGTCGCGCCTGTATGGACTGGCCTGCGACAATGTGGTCGCGGCGGATCTGATCACGGCCGATGGTAAATTGCTCAAAGTCAGCGCAGCTGAGAATCCCGAGCTGCTGTGGGCGCTGCGCGGCGGCGGGGGCAATTTCGGCATCGTCAGTTCCTTCGAATACCGCCTGCATTCCGTGGGCCCGCAGGTGCTCGCCGGTAATCTTCTCTATGAGCCCGCGCAGCTCCGCGACGTGCTGGAGCAGTACGTCGAGATCTGTGCGCATGCGCCGCGCGAGCTGGCACTCGACCTGTCCATGTACACCGATGTGACGGGTGCGCGCCACGCGCACGTGCTGTTCTGCCATATCGGCGACCTGCGGGCCGGCGCAAAGCTTCTGGCGTCGATCACCGCGGCCATCAAGCCTCGTACCGATGACGTTCAGGCGCGCGATTACGCGCTCGTGCAGGGCGCACAGAACGGGCCCGCCGTATCGGATAATGCGGAGTACGTGAAGACGGCCCACGTCGCGAAGGTGACACCGCAGCTGATCGACGCGCTGCTGCAGGAGCGCACCGTGGACATCGCCCTGAGCCTGAGCGGCGGCGCCGTTGCGGATGTCGAGCCCGCCGGCAGCGCCGTCGCCCATCGTCACGAGCCATTCCTGATGGAGATGAGCGTCGACTGGCAGGATCCGAACCAGGCTGATGCGAAGCGCACCCAGATCCACGCCGTGTGGGATCGTCTGGTGCAGTTCACCAGTGGCTTCTACGGCAATCTCACGGTCGCCGACCAGCAGGCCGTCGACGCCAACTACGGGGCGAACATCACCCGGCTGATGAAAATCAAGAAGCGCTACGATCCGGACAACTTCTTCCGCTTGAACGCGAACATCCGTCCGGCGTTACTTTGAGGGCCTGATGAACGGGTTCGGCTGGTCCGGCGTGATCTTCTCGGCACCGTCGTCGAAGCCTTCATCGACGATATCGATGTCGGGGGTCTTGCGATCCTCATCGAGTCTTTGTTCGATGTCGGCGCTTTTCGTGAAGAACGGCTTGCCGTCTATTTTCGGCGACCAGGCGCCGTCCTTCTTGTCTTCCTGTGCCATGGCTTGCTCCTGACTGTTGACTCAGGAGCACTTTAGGCGCGCCGTTTGGGCGCTGAAGTCAGCGCGCACCTACACCTGTCCTCCGTGCGCGGCCTACGCCCTAAGGACGGCCCTGCTGCCGTGCCTGCCACTGGTGCTCCGCGTCGATCAGCTTCTCGAGCGTCCACAGCTGCTCCTCCGTGAAGCCGACCTTGCGGGTCTGCGTCATGAACGCCTGCATCTGGCTCAAGCTGCCGCCCCAGCGGCTCTGCAAGGAGCGCATATAGGCACGACGCACACTCATCGCAGTGGGGTCGATCTTGATGGCCGACTCGAACAGCGTGCGGGTCTCCTGCGCGCTTCCGGCCATCATCTGCATCCTGATCAGAACGTTGTATGAGAGCAGTGGTTTGGCCGTCAGCGCCAGTGAGTCGGTCAGGTCGCGCTGGGCCTTGGCGAAATACAGGGCCATGCCTGCCAATTGCACTTGGGTCGTGTGATCGATGGTCTTGGTGCCGCGCGTTCGCGTACCGGAGGTAAAGTAGTACGTGCCGCGCGCAAGATGCGCGGCATAGGATCGCGGGAATGACTTGACCCAGCCGTCGAAGTTCACCGCGAGCGCCGGATCCACCACCTCGAACGCCGCAAACGCACGCAACAGCCCCGCCTCATCGAGCGCGCGGGCCTCGTACGCCTTCTGGAAACCGTTGATGCGCTGATCCAGATCGGCGTACTGCCCACGTTGCAGGAGGTCGCGCAACAGCTGCGCCGCTGCGCGCGGCGGCGTCTCGGGTACGGCATCCGCCGCCGCCGCGAACACCGATCCGACCGCGATCGGGCCGAGCACGACGGCCGCCGCGGCCGCCATCAGCAACGCGGTCCGGGGCGCGCCGAGTCTGCGGATGAGGCGTGGTGTCATGATGAATTCGATTCGCCGCAGCAGGTCCGCGCCGCCCACTCCCGCCGTACAGCTCAGCGGCGATTCCACGTAATGCCGGCACACCTGCAGAATCCCTTCTGCATACACCTTCGGGTCTCCGCCGGCACCCACCACGGCCTCATCACAGGCGCATTCCCGTTCCACGATCATGCGCCGGCCCAGCCACCACACCAGCGGGTGAAACCAGAACAGCGCCTCCACCAGCATGTGAATGGCCGCGGTCAGATTGTCCCGGCGCCGTACGTGACAAATTTCGTGCAGCACGACGGCGCGCAGCTGTGCCGCGCTCAGGCGCTCGGTGATGCCGGCGGGCAGCAGCAGCACCGGGCGAAAGAATCCGACCACGCCCGGCTCGAGCATTGCAGAGGAGGAGCGCGCGGGTATCGGCGCATCGATCCTCAGCGGCGCCGCGCGCCGCGTTGCGCGCTGGATCTTCAGCCATTGGAACGACCACCAGGCCACGACGGCGACGGCGCCGCATGCCCACAGGCCCACGCACAGCGCTAAAAGATCGGCTTCCATCCAGAACGACGGGTGCGGCACGGTGACCAGCAGTTGTTCCGGACGCACCGCCGGCACCGACAGCGGCTCCAGCACGTTCGCGACGGCCGTCGGTATCGAAAGGGAGACCACGGGTCGCCAGAGGATGTGTTCACCCAGCGCGACCAGTGCCGAAAATGGAATCAGGAATTTGCAGGACGCGGCACACCACAGTGCGAATCGCGTATGGGCACCATTGTGGCGCAGCAGCAGGGTCAGCAGCCCGGCGATGACCGCGAACAGGGTCGACTGCCATAAGTGATTGAGCAATGCCGGAACCACCGCGTTCACTCCTGCCTACTTCGGTTTGCTCAGTCGACGCAGCATTTTCTCGGCTTCCTGAACGTCACCCAAAGTCAGCTTTCCGGACTCAATCAGGCGCGCCATGACCGGTTGCGCGCCATTGTCGAATATCGCCAGAAACTCATCAATCAGCCGGTGCTGGGTCGCATCGCGGGAGATCGTGGCCTCGAAGATATGGGCGTTGCTGATCTTCTTTGCGCGCCGTACCGCCTGCTTCGTCTCCAGGCGGTACACCGTGGTTTGAACCGTCGAATAGGCCGGCCGCGTCTTTTCCGGAAAGGATTCCTGGATTTCGCGGATGGACAGTGCGCCGCCGCGCCACAGCGCCTCCATGATTTGAAGATCGAGCTTGCTCAGTCGTGGTGCCATCGTGCATTGATCCTAATACAGTTGTATGCGAATCTACTACAGCACATAAATAGATGCAATCGGTTCTCGAGGTGCTACACGGAGGCTCGATGAAACATTTCCTTGCGTTGCTGCTGCTTGCCGGCGGCACGGCCGCGGCTCAACAGCCCTCGGCACCGCCCGCAGCAGCAGTCGCATCTGGGCAGGTTTCCGGGATCGTGCGCTGTCATGACACCGGACGACCGTGTCGCTTTGCCGGGATCGTGCTGCTGCCTGAAACCGCACCGAACGAACCACCCCTGCCGGCCCTGAACCTCGCCGCCCCCGGGGACGAATCAGCCAGGATTCTGGCCACGGCGATGGTGGCCAATTGGTCGCGGGCGGCGGCGCTGTCCGCCATCGCGGATCTGCAGGGCCGGTTCTCGATCGACAAAGTGCCGGTCGGCGCGTACTACGTGATCGCGGAACTGCCCGGTTACGTGTCGGCGGTCAGCGGATTGTCGAAAGCGGAACGGGATCACGCCGATGCCCGAACCCTGGCGACGGTGGAAAGCAGGGCCCGGTAGGTGATCGTGCGGGCCGGATTGACGGCCGATGTGCCGATCGAACTGGAACGCGGGGCAGTCCTCAGCGGCACGGTCACCTATAGTGACGGCACTCCCGCATCCGGGGCGGATCCGACGCTGTTCGTACGCGCCGCCGACAGCACCTGGCACGAGGTTGCGCCGGTCGGATCCGAACGGGTGGAATTAGGCGATCATGGCGAGTTTCATTTCTTCGGTCTGCCTGTCGGTGATTACGCGGTGGGTGCGCATCTGCCCACCACCCAGGCACTCACGGGTATCGGTGCCGTGAGCTTGTCGCTGCATGCCGCTCTGGGCGATGCACTGACCGTATATTCGGGCAATGTGCTTCGACAGAGCGACATCAAGCCGATCCATCTCGGCACCGCCGAGACGCGCAGCGTCCAGCTCGTCTTTCCGCTCGATGGACTGCACACGATAGCAGGCCGGGTGCTCGCCGCCTCGGACCATCACGCCGTGAATACCGGCATCATCGAGTTGCAGGACCCCGCGACCCAGGCCTCGGTGCGCTCGGTGCTGCTCGGGCACGATGGCACCTTCCAGATGCGCTACGTACCCGCGGGTGACTACGTCCTGAAGGTCACCACCGTGGGTGATACGCAGGGCGAGGCCAGTGATCTGCCCTGCGCTCGCACCTGCCGCGAAATCAGATCCTACGCGCCGATGTCGCTGCCACTTGATTTGAAGACCGATGCCACCGGGTTGGAATTGAACGTCGCCGGCGCTGGCGCGCCCTGAGCTGCGGGGATCTTTCGCCCTCCGGATGCCGCGGCTATTGCGTAGCGCCCGGCGCCGCGTAGTGCGTGTCCAGGTCCCGCCGCAGGGTGCGTGATGCGAGCACGTAGTGCACCGCCGACCATACGCACAGCAGCGCCATGACGATCAGCGCCTGGCGGATGCCGGTGGCCCCGGCATTGCGACAGGCATCGGCGAGCCCCGGGAACGCGCCCGGGGGCGCCCGACCGCCGGGACAGCTGCTTAGAAAGGCCGCGAAGGCATGGGTCGCGAAGCGGTCGCTCAGGAATCCGACCACGGTGGGCCCGACGCCGATCCCGACCAGGCCCAGCACCAGGCCCGACATCACGAAGGCCGAGGATGCGCGCATGTTCGCACCCACCATGTTCTGCGCGATCGCGAGCGTCGGTGAGTAGAAGACGAACATCGATACGTGAGCGCAGATCAGGACGATCACGGTCGTGGACAGGCTGTCGCGCGTGAATCCAAAAATGAACAGGGGCGTGGCCAGCACCAGTCCGAGCGCCGGCCCCCATACCGACCAGCGCCGGTCGAAGCGACCGGCCCAGTCGACCCCGAAGCCGCCGAGCAGCAGCCCCGACGCCATCGAGACTCCGGCGATCAGCCCCAGCAACCGGCCCACCTCGGCGGGCCCCAGCATGAAGTTGCGCGCCAGGAACGGATTGAGGAACTGGCCGATGGCATTCATCGACGTACCGGCCAGCGCGCCGGCGATCATGGTCTGGCGCATGGCCGGCTTCGCGAACAGGAAGCGGGCGGCGCTGAGCACCGACGGGGGCGCACCCCGCGAGGATTGCGCGGCATCGAATGCGCCGCGTGGCGGCTCGCGCAGGGTGAGCAGCACCAGCACCGACACCAGCACACCCGCCAGGCCGATCACGATGAAGGTGCTGCGCCAGCCGTAGTGCTGGGCCAGCCAGCCCCCCATCACCGAGCCGACGACCACGCCCAGGGGCGCGCCCAGCCAGATGATGGCCATGGCCGCCGCTCGCCGCGACATCGGATAGTGATCACCCACCAGCGAGGCGACCGGCGGCCCGAAACCACCATCGCCGACACCCACGCCGATGCGGCACAGGAGCAGGCGCCCAAAGCCGTGCGCCGTACTGCACAGTGTGGCCATGACCCCGAACAGACCCACGCAGGCCGCGATGATTCGCGTGCGACTGCGATGCTCGGCCAGGCGCGCCAGCGGCAGGCCCATCAGGGTGTAGAAAATCGCAAACGGCAGGCCCTGCAGCAGACCCATTTCCGAGTCACTGAACTTCAGATCCAGTTTCAGCGCCTGCGAGGACGCTGCCAGGCCCTGGCGATCCGCGAGGTTCAGGGCGCTGATCAGCACCAGCATGGCCAGCATCCATGCGCGGTAGCCACGCGAGAATTGCGGTGTCGTGGACGCCTCGGGCACGGGTGCTGTCATGAACATTCCTTGGCGGATTTCTGGGGAAAATGTGTGGAACGTCACAGATCGAAGGCGCGCCAGTGTAAACCCAACCGCGAACGCCGTGGCATTTGACATAGCAAGACTTCAAACCTGTGCGGCGGTACGCGGCAGGGACTTGCCGGATACGGCTAGTCTTTCGCATGGCCAAAAATATGATCCAGAACATCAACGCCGTGGCCGCTGCGACTCCCGAAGGCGGGTCCGTCGCGCTCGTGGCCCGGCAGCCCATTTACGGCAAGGCCATGACGGTCGTGGCCTATGAGCTGCTGTACGCCGATTCCGGGTCCGATCCGGGCGCGCCGAGCAAAGGTGCCAAGGAAGACGCGCTGCGGATGCTGGCGGATGCCGCGCTCGATATCGGGCTGGACCGCCTCGCCGGATCACTGCCCGTCTACATCGCCTACCCGCGCGAGCTACTCGTCACCGAAGCGCCCGCCTCCCTGCATCCCGATCAGGTGATCATCGAGATTCCCGGCAATCTCGTCGCCGATGAAAAAGTGCTGCACGGTGTACGCGCGCTGCGCAAGCGCGGTCACCACATTGCGCTGGATGACTATTCGCCGCAGCTAACCTCCGCGGGGCTGCTCGACCTCATAGACATCATCAAGCTGCCCCTGCCGCAATTCACGCCCGCGGAGCTCGCGCACATGGCACCGGAGCTCATTCGCCGCGGGTTGAAGCTCATCGCCAAGAAAGTCGCGACCATAGAGCAGTTCGAGCATGCCAGCCAGCTCGGGTTCGATGGCTTCCAGGGTGACTTTCTGCAGCGCCCCGAGCAATTCCACTCGCAGCGCGCGCCGCGCAACGGTTTCGCGACGCTGCGCCTGGTCGCCACCTTGCAGAATCCCGAGTGCACCGTGCGCGAGGTCGAGCAGCTGATATCGCAGGACCTGTCGATGTCCTACCGGATCCTGCGCTGCATCAACTCCAGCTACTACGGCCTGCCGCAGGAAATCGATTCGATCCGTCAGGCGCTGCTGCTGCTCGGCATGGATAATCTGCGCCAGCTGTGCTCGCTGGCCGCGTTGCAGCAGCTCGAGAACCGGCCGCCCAGCCTGTTCGTGACGGCGATGGCGCGCGCACACATGTGCGAACAGCTCGCGCGACTGGCCGGCAAGAACCCGACTGGGCCTTACTTCATCACCGGCCTGTTCTCGATGCTCGACGTGCTGATGGGCATGCCGATGGCGAAGATCGTCGACGAACTGCCGCTCGCACCGCTGGTGGAGAGCGCGCTGGTGGCCGGCGAAGGCGACGCGGGCGCGGCCCTGGCCTGCGCGCGCGCTTATGAATCTGCCACGTGGCTTCATGCGCGCTATCGGGATATCGCACCGCACCTGATCCGCGCCGCCTACCTTGATGCCGTGTATGGCGCCGAGCAGGCGCTGCTGCAGATGCAGACTCCAGGGACCGGCGCCACCGCACCGCCGGTCCGACCCGGACGGCGCTGAAGAGATCGGATTTCAGTACGGGTCGATCTTGCCCGTTGAGAAATTGACGATCTTGGCGTCGGTCGCCGGGGACATGTCGTCGATGCACTTGATCAGTTTCGCCACTTCCGGTCCGACGGATGCGGCGCCCTGCATCGCCTTCACATCGTCCTTGGTCGCGACGAACACCGGCTGAAACAGTCCCACCAGTACGCCTTTCGGCTTCACAGCGACGGCCAGCAACGTCATGTACTTGTTGAGCGCAGCCTTGCTCGCACCGTAGTTCATGCCCATCGCGCCGGCCATCGGCGCACCGAATGAGCCCGCCATCGAGGTCACGGTGGCGATGCGCTTGCCTTTTGAGACGATCACATTGGGCGCAAAGGCCTGCACGACTCGCATCGGACCCAGCGTGTTGACATCGAAGTCGTGGCGCGCGGCGTCAAAATCGATCCTGTCGTAGGGCTTCATCACCTCCGCCATGTCGGCTGCGAAGGTCGGCTCCACGGCGGCCGCATTGTTCAGCAGCACATCGATGGGCTGTCCCTTGTACTTCGCGGCCAGCGCTTTGATCATGGCCGAGTCGGTGACATCCAGCTGCTCGATGACCAGGTTCGGATGGGCCACGCGGATGGCTTCCAGGGCTTTCAGTCCCGGGTCGCCCGCGGGGCGGCGGGCCGTCGCGATGACATTCCAGCCCCGGGCCGCGTACTGGCGGGCAAGCTCCAGCCCCAGTCCGTGGTTCGAACCGGTGATCAGGACAGTCTCGGCGCTCTTGTTGAATGCGGCCAGGGCCGGGCCGGCCAGCAGCAGTGGCAGCAGGCTCAGCAGTACTGCCGAACCGATTCGTTTCAAAACGGACATGGGCGGAACTCCATACGCCGGCGGGGGCGCAAAGATAGCACCTGGACGCGGTTTCACGGCAGGACTCTTGTTTTTCCAATGAATCCAGTGCTAGGGTTACCAAGCATGAACTCCAGTCGCGCCATTTTTGGTTCCCAGCCCGACGCCACCGCGTCCGGCCTGCTTGCGCTTCTGCTCCTGCGCCGCTAGGCGCATATCCAATCGCGCTATCCGTCGGCGCTATCAAGACGGCAACCCATGCACTCTCCTTCAGAATCCGCCCCTGGTGATCTCCCATGCTGAAAACCCCATCCGATAAATATGCTCCCTTCGCCCCCATCGGCCTGAGCGACCGGACCTGGCCGAACCGCGTGCTCACGCGGGCGCCGACCTGGTGCAGCGTGGATCTGCGCGATGGCAACCAGGCGCTCATCGAACCGATGAACCCCGCGCGCAAGCACCGCATGTTCGCGCAGCTCGTGAGACTGGGTTTCAAGGAGATCGAGGTTGGATTCCCGGCGGCCTCGCAGACCGATTTCGACTTCGTCCGCGAACTCATCGAACGCCATCTGATTCCGGATGATGTGATCATCCAGGTGCTCACGCAGGCGCGCCCCGAAATCATCGCGCGCACCTACCAGTCGCTCGAAGGGGCGCGTCGTGCCATCGTGCACGTCTACAACTCCACCTCCGCGACCCAGCGGCGCGTGGTGTTCAAGCTCGATCGTGCCGGCATCCGCGACATTGCCGTGCGCGGCGCCGAATGCGTGCGTCGCGAAGCCGAGCGCCGGCGTGGAACCGAATGGGTGTTCCAGTACAGTCCCGAAAGCTTCACCGGCACCGAGCTGGATTACGCCGTCGAAGTCTGCGATGCCGTCACGGCCGTGTGGGAACCCACACCCCAGCGCAAGGCCATCCTCAATCTGCCGGCCACCGTCGAAATGGCGACGCCGAATATCTATGCTGACCAGATCGAGTGGTTCGGACGGCACGTCGCCCACCGCGACAGCATCGTCATCAGCGTTCATCCGCACAACGACCGCGGCACCGGGGTCGCGGCGGCCGAGCTGGCCGTGATGGCCGGCGCCGACCGCGTCGAGGGCACGCTGTTCGGGAACGGTGAGCGCACCGGCAATGTCGATATCGTGACGCTGGCGCTGAACCTGTATACCCAGGGTGTCGATCCGCGGCTCGATTTTTCGAACATCAACGAAGTCGCGCGTTGCGCCGAAGCCTGCAACCAGCTGCCGATCCACCCGCGTCATCCCTACGTCGGCGACCTCGTGTTCACCGCGTTTTCCGGTTCGCACCAGGATGCCATCAAGAAAGGCTTCGCGGCCCTGCAACCCGGCGCGCACTGGGACGTGCCGTATCTGCCCATCGATCCGCAGGATCTCGGGCGTACCTACGATTCGATCGTTCGCATCAACAGCCAGTCCGGCAAGGGTGGAGTCGCCTACCTGCTCGAGCGCGACCATCAGTTCGTGCTGCCGCGCCGCCTGCAGATCGAATTCAGCCAGGTCGTGCAGGCGGCGGCGGACGCCTCCGGCAAGGAACTCACCAGCGATGAGCTCGAGGTGCTGTTCAGCACCGAGTACCTGACATCCACGGCGCCCTTTGCGTACCGGTCACATCAGCTCGCCACCACCGAAGGCGCCGACCGCGAGCGCATCACCCTGCACGTGGATCGCAATGGCGCGCCGGTCACGCTGACGGGCTCCGGATCCGGACCCATCGACGCACTCGTGAACGCGCTCGGGTTGCCGTTGGATGTGCTGTCGTATGCGGAACATTCCCGCGCCGCCGGCAGCGGTGCGCAGGCCGTGGCCTACGTGGAGATCACGACGCACTCGCGTGTGACGCTGTTCGGGGTCGGCATCCATAACAACATCATCACGGCGTCGCTCCTCGCAGTGCTGTCGGCCGTGAACCGCGCCACCGCGCGCGGCGCCATGAGTGTCGCGGCCTGACGGTTGATCAATAGCGGGCGAGCAATTCCTCGACATCGCTGCGCGCGGCCTGCAGGGCCTCGCGCAGCGGTATGTGCGCGCGCGCCGCGCCACCGTTGACGATGGCGGCGAAGGCGATCCAACCGCCGTCGCGCTTGCGCAGGTAGCCTGCGATGCCGAGCACCGAATGCGGCATATCCATGCTGCCGGTCTTGATGGCGACCCGATCCAGCCACGCATCCTTGCCTTCGCGCAGGAACGCAAACGGCGCATCCCGCGGCACCATCAGGCCTGCGTAGTAGGTCGGAAAGCGTCGCGTTTCGCGGTACGCGTGCGCCAGCACCGTGACCAGATCATGCGCCGACAGCTCGTTCTCGGGGGTGAGGCCGCTGCCGCTGCGCAGGAGCGGGGCCGGGCCCGGCGGTGTTCCCAGTGCGGCGATAAACTGCGACAGTACGGTCGCGGCCTGTGACAGCTGCGTGGGCGTGCCGCCTGAAAGGTCCGCGGCCAGATCGAGCGTGAGGACATCCGCAATGTAGTTGTTCGAGAAGCGCAGCATGCGGCCGAGCTGTTCGCCCAGCGGCAGTCCCTCGACATCCGCGAGCGTGCGCGCCGCAGGCGGCGCAGCGGTGGCGGTGGCGATCTCTCCGCTGACCGACACCCCCAGTTCGCGCAGCATTTCCTTCAACAGCTGACCCGCGCCGCGCACCGGGTCCGACATCGCGCGGTACAGCTGCTGCGCGGGCCCCGCGGGAATATCACCGCCCACGCGCAGGTGATCCCCGTTCGCATCCGTGACCCGTTCGACCCAGAAAGTCTGGCGTGCGGTGGCCGCGCTGGTGCGGATCGCTCCTTCCACGGTCATCGGCAGCCGATTCACCGCGCAGCCCTGCAGCACGGCGGGCGATCCCGGCAGTGCCGGGCGCACCACCAGGCACCAGTTGCCGAAGTCGACGCCAAGCGCGCCCAGCGGCGCGTTGTAGGACCGATCGCTGCGCGTCATGGCATCACAGCGATCCTGGGTCTCACAGGCCACGGCACCGAATGGCGCGGGAATCACCAGCAGTCGGCCGCGTACCCGCGTCACCCCCGCGCCGCGCAGCTGGATCGCCAGGTTCCAGAAGGACTGATCATCCAGCGACGGATCGCCTGCGCCGAGCAGGATCAGGTCCCCGCGCAGTTCGCCGGCAACGATCGCGCCGCTCGTCAGCAGCCGGGTGTGAAACTGCCTGTCCGGCGGCCACCGGTTGAGCACGGCCGCCGCGGTGACGAGCTTGGTGAGCGACGCCGGGGTCAGATGGGCGCCCGCATGCAGCTCGTCGAGCACGTGGCCGTTATCCAGATCCACAGCCTCCGCGCTGACCTGCGCGCCGGTGCGTTCCAGCTGCGCGAGCGCCGGCCACGGCGCACGTTCCGGGGTCGATGCGGCCGAGACCGCCGCCGCCGCGGCGTTGCCCAGCAGGATCGCCGCGGCGGCGAATGAAACCAGAAGACTGCGATTCAAGGCTCTCTCCATCCTTCTCAATCTACCCGATGCGGCAAGCGATTGCCGTTCGGCGGTAGCGCTTTGCCGCTTTCGCGCACTGCACCGCTGCCGGCAACAGTTGCTGACGATTGTTCTCGTATACGCGAAAAATTCGTGTCCAAACTGCAAAGCAATGCTCACTCCGAAACTAAAGTTCGGACTAGCGTTGCACTTAAGTTACGAGGCGTCGGAGAGCAAGCATGAGCATCGGCAGCATTGCCAGCAGCATCTACCAGCAGTATCCAATCGGCATGATCGGCAGCACCAACGCGGCCACCGGCGCTGGTGCCGCGAGCGGACCGCTGCAGATCGGCGCACCGGGCGCCGCCCAGACGCCTCCGGCCGGTGGGTTGTTCGACGCCTTGATGCAGGCCCTGACCCAGTCCGGTGCCCTCACCACGACCACGGCCGCGACCTCAGCTGCCGGCACCGCCGCCACTTCCACGGATGCCAAGGCAACCTCCGCCATCGGTGCCGGCGCGACCAGCGCGGCGGACACGACCAGCACCTCGGCCTCCGCTGCCGAGACGCCGCAGCAGGCGATGCAGGCCTTCATCCGCAACCTCGTTTCGGCCTTGCAGTCGCAGGGCACCGCCACGGCGAGCGCGGCCGGCACGAGCGCCACGAGCGCCACGAGCGCTGCGACCACGACCGCCAGCACGACTGCTCCCAGCAGCACCGATCCGACCAGCGGCAGTTCGGCCGTGTCGGGCGCCCACGGCCATCACGGTCATGGCGGTCACGGTGGGCATATGAGTTCAGCGCTGCAGGATCTCATCGACGAAGTCGACACTACGAGCTCCACCGCGTCGGGTACTGCGACCAGCACCACCGCGAGCTCCAGCACCACCAGCACCAGCAGTGCCACCGTCGCCTCGCTGCAGCAGAGTTTCCAGAATCTCGTCAGCACCATGGGCGGCAGTGCCAACGCTTCGCTGTCCGGGTTCCTGACGAATTTTGCGAGTGATCTGTCGGGCATGAACGCCGTCGGCAATCTGGTCAATACGCAGGCCTGATCGCCCGAACTGCCCGGTTTGCTACAGTACGCGTATGCGCGTACTGCTGGTCGAAGACGATCGGATGATTGCCGAAGCCGTGCGTACGGCACTCGGGCAGGACGGTCACGTCACCGATGCGGTGACCGACGGCGTCACGGCGCTCGGCGCCCTGAGCCATTCTCGTTTCGATATCGTGCTGCTGGATCTCGGGCTGCCCCGCAAGGATGGGCTGACGGTGCTGCGCCAGTTGCGCGATCGCGGCGATGCAACTCCGGTCATCATCATCACGGCGCGCGATGATGTGCGCACGCGCGTGGCGGGGCTCGACAGCGGCGCCGACGATTATCTCGTCAAACCCTTTGACCTGGACGAGCTCGCCGCACGCATGCGCGCCGCGCTGCGCCGCAGTGCCGGACGCGGCGACCCGCTCATCGAGCACCACGACATCCGCGTTAATACCGTGACGCGCGAAGTGCACAAGGGGGGCCAGCCAGTGACGCTGTCGGTCAAGGAATTCGCGGTGCTAGAAGCGCTGCTGCTGCGGCCCGGAGCCGTGCTCTCGCGTGCGCAGCTGGAGGATCGTCTCTATGGCTTCGGTGATGCCATCGAGAGCAATGCGGTCGAGGTGTACGTGCACGCGCTGCGTCGCAAACTCGGCAGCGGCGCCATTCGGACCCAGCGCGGCGCTGGCTACTTCGTGCCCCGCTGATGCGCTCGATCCGCGCAAGACTGTTGGTCGGGCTGTTGCTGCTGGTTACCGTGGTGTCGCTCATCGTCGGATCGATCACTTATCGGCGGGTGCTCGGCGAGGCCTCCACGCTGTTCGACTACCAGTTGCGCCAGATGGCGCTGTCGCTGGGCGAGCAGGCCTCGTATCTGTCGTCGCCCTATGCGCTGCCCTCCAATCCGAACTCGGACTTCGCCATCCAGATCTGGGACATCTTCGGCAAGCGCATCATCTCCTCTCCCGGATTGCCGTTCCTGGATACGGCCACGCTGGGCTACTCGGATCTGACCGTGCAGAACGAGCGCTGGCGGGTGTATGCGCTGGAGACCGAGAGCAGCGTCATTCAGGTGGCCCAGCCCTGGGCCGTGCGCGAGCGGCTCGCGCGCGAGGCGGCGCTGCGCGTGATCGTGCCGCTGCTGCTGCTGCTGCCGTTGATGGCGCTGGCGGCTGCCTGGATCATCGCCCGTGCGATGCGTCCTCTGAAGAGCATCACGACCCAGATCGAGCACCGCGACATCCACAGCCTCTCCCCGGTCGCCGCCGCCGATCTGCCCGCGGAAGTCTCGCCGCTGGTCGATGAACTCAATCGCCTGCTCGGCCGCCTTGCGGCCGCCTTCGCCAGCCAGCGCGACTTCGTCGCAGATGCCGCGCACGAGCTGCGCTCGCCGCTGACCGCCCTGTCGCTGCACCTACAGTTGGTCGATCGCGCACGCGATGACACCGAACGCGCACTCGCGACGACGCGCCTGCGCGCCGCCATCGACCGGGCGACGCACCTGGTCAGCCAGCTGCTGACCCTGGCGCGCAACGAGCCCCAGGGCGTCCCTGTGAACGCAGCCCCGGCCGCCCTGGGCGGGATCGTGCGCGATGCGCTGGGCGACGTGCAGCCGCTGGCGCAGCAGCGTCGGATCCGCATCGAGCTCGAAGAGTCCGGCGAGGTCACCGTGCGCGCCGACGCCGAGGCGCTGCGGATCCTGGTGCGCAATCTGCTCGACAATGCCATCCGCTACTCACCCGAGGACTCGACGGTGCGAGTGCGTGCTGCGCGCCATCCCGGCGGCGCGGCGATGCTCGAAGTGGCCGACCAGGGACCCGGGATCGCGCCCAGCGATCACGCCCGCGCGTTTGCGCGCTTCTACCGCGCTCCGGATGCCAGCGAGGGCGGTAGTGGCTTGGGCTTGGCCATAGTCAAGGCCATTGCCGAGCGCCATGGCGCCCAGGTCGCGCTTGCGGCCGTCGATCCGAACGGCCTGCGGGTCGTGGTGACCTTCCCCACCGCCGCGTAACCGCGGGCCTTAAGGATGGCTTAAGGCGGCCCGCGCATCCTCTGTCCTCATCAGCGCTGCTGAAGCATGAGGAGAGTAACGTGAACGTCAAGAACCCTGCATTGATCGCATCGGTAGGTGCGGTCGCCGTCTTCGGCGCCATTGCCGGCCTGTCGGCCGCTGGCGTCGGCAATTCCGTGGCAGCGCCCGTCGCCCTGGCGGCGCCGAGCAAAGCCACCCCGATCCCCTTCATCGGGGCGCCGAATTACCGCGCCATAGTCGCCGCCAACCGCGCCGCCGTCGTCGGTATCACCACCGAGTCGAAGTCCGGCGACGTGGATGAAAACGGCAATGACAACGACGATGGTTCAGGCCAGGGCCAGGGCGATGGCCCGCAATCCGGTGGCCAGAGCCCCTTCGGCGATAATCCGTTCTTCCGGTATTTCGGCATGCCGCGCAACCAGGAACAGGTCCCGGTCCGCGCGCTCGGATCGGGTTTCATCGTCAGTCCGAGCGGTCTGATTCTGACCAACGCACACGTGGTCCACGGCGCCAACCGCGTCACCGTGACGCTGTCGGATCATCGGGAATTCAAGGCCAAGGTGCTCGGCGAGGACAAGGCAACCGACGTGGCGGTCATCAAAATCGACGCCAAGGATCTGCCCACCGTGCACATGACGGCGTCCACCAGCCTGGAGGTCGGTGACTACGTACTGGCCATTGGCGCACCCTATGGGCTCGAGGAGACCGCGACGGCCGGTATCGTGAGCGCCAAGGGCCGTTCGCTGAACGACCAAAATGACCAGTCGGTACAGTTCATTCAGACCGATGTCGCGGTGAATCCCGGCAACTCCGGCGGGCCGCTGTTCGATGCCTACGGCAACGTCGTCGGTATCAATTCGCAGATCTACAGCAACACCGGCGGCTTCGAGGGCGTCTCGTTCGCCATTCCGATCGAGGTCGCAACGCATGACGAGCAGTCGATCCTCAAGACCGGCAAGGTCGAACATGCGCGCCTCGGCGTGTCCATCCAGGGCGTGAATCAGTCACTCGCCAAGTCGTTCCACCTCGAAGCACCCGAAGGAGCGCTGGTGTCGAAGGTCGAACCGGACAGCGCCGCGGCCCGGGCCGGACTGCGTGCGGGCGATGTGATCCTGGACTACAACAATGCAGCCCTGCTCGATGCCGGTCAGTTGTCTGCGGCAGTCGCGATGGCCGCGCCCGGCGACTCCGTGAGCATGAAGGTCTGGCGCGACGGCAAGACCGTCGATCTGACCGCGAAACTGGGTGGCGTGCCGGCCAAGGCCGAACTGGTCAAGGCCGCTGCGACCACTGGCGAGACGCTCGGACTGCGCGTGCATCCGATGACCTCCGATGAGGCCAACCAGACCGGTATCTCCTCGGGACTGGTGGTCGACCGCGTCGGGGGCGCTGCGGCCGCTGCCGGTATCGAACCCGGGGATGTCGTCCTCGCTGTCGATGGCACCGCTGTCACCAACGTCAACCAGCTGCGCAGCATGGTCGGCAACCACCAGAACACGGTGGCACTGCTGATCCAGCGCGGCGATGCCCGGATCTTCGTGCCGGTGCAGCTGGGCTGATGCCAACTGTCGATTGATAACTACCTCGAAATCGCCCCGGTCGCAGGACCGGGGCTTTTTTTGACTCAGGCGGCGGCGCGCCGCACCGTCGCGGGCGTCACGCCAAACAGCCGCAGGAATGTCCGACGCATCCTTTCCGCGTTGCCAAATCCATGGGCACGAGCGACATCCTGGACGGATCTGCCACTGCCCAGCAGCGCGCCGCGCGCCGCTTCAGCGCGCAGTTGCTCGATGGCCTTCGCCGGGGACATGCCCGTCTCCGCGTGAAATGCGCGCGAGAAATGCCGCGAACTCATGCAGGCCCGCTCGGCAAGCGTAGCCACGCTGAAGGGTTTGCCAAGATTTCTGCGCACGTGGTCCAGCAGCGCTGCGAACCTGCCATTGGCGCGCTCCAGATCCAGCAACGCCGAGAATTGCGACTGGCCGCCCGGCCGTCGGAAATAGACCACCAACTGCTGCGCCGTGCGCCGCGCGACGACCTCGCCCAGATCCTCTTCGATCAAAGCCAGCGACAGGTCGATGCCGGCAGTGATTCCCGCGGAGGTCCAGATGCGCC
This sequence comes from Steroidobacteraceae bacterium, assembly GCA_036267975.1. GTDB lineage: Bacteria > Pseudomonadota > Gammaproteobacteria > Steroidobacterales > Steroidobacteraceae > DAIDKA01. The sequence goes on from DATAVA010000028.1 coordinate 249,165, forward strand.
CATCCTTGATGAAAATGCGGTCGGGTTCCAGGCGGACACGGGGAAACCGGCGGCCAAAATCGATGCTGCAGCTCCAATGCGTGGTCGCGCGCTTCCCGTCCAGCAGTCCTGCCGCGGCCAGCAGATAGGCCCCTGAGCACACGCTGCTCGTGCGGCGCGCCGCGCCGGCACACCCCTGGAGGAACCGGCGGGTTCGAGGACAGGCGAGCGCGATACGCGAGCCGTCGCCGCCAGCCACGAGCAGCGTATCCACTTGGGTCGTGCGGCCGAACGCACTGGCCTGCAGCGAAACGCCCGCCGAGCTTGGTACGGACCCCGGTTCCGCGGCCACCACGCGTAACGCGTAGCTGCCCGGCCGGTAGCGCTCAGCTATCTCAAACGCCGCGATCGGGCCGGCCACATCGAGCAGCTGAAAATTCGGATAGATCAAAAAAGCGACTTGACGCGGCATGGCCTAAAACGTTGGAACTATGTCATTTCTGCCAAAGGCTAGGCGGTTATTCTGTGGGCGTCAAATCAGGAGCGGGTCATGGCAAGCGACTTTCCCATCGTGTTCGCACTTTTCCCGCGCATCACGCAGCTGGATTTCACGGGGCCGTTCGAGGTGTTCTCGCGCCTCCCCGGTGCACGCTGCATCCTGGCCTCGGTCGACGGTGGTTCGATCTGCGCCGACGGCGGCATCACTTTCAGCGGTGTCGTGAAGCTGGCCGACCTTCCCGGCTGTGCGTTGCTGTGCGTACCCGGGGGCTTCGGAACGGTCGCGGCCATGGAAGACCGCGCGTTTATCAGTGAACTTGCGCGCCTCGGCGCAGGCGCGCGGTACGTGACATCGGTGTGCACCGGCTCGTTGCTGCTGGCCGCGGCGGGTTTGCTGCACGGCAAGCGCGCGGCGTGCCATTGGGCCTGGCGCGACCTGCTGCCCGCGTTTGGTGTGGCCCCAGATGCCGCACGAGTCGTGCGCGACGGCAACGTCATTACCGGTGGCGGTGTCACGGCCGGTATCGATATGGCCCTGACGGTCATGGCCGAAGTCGCCGGCATCGACTATGCCCAGGCCGTGCAACTGTCGCTTGAATACGCGCCCGAACCGCCGTTCGATTGTGGACGACCGGAGCGTGCGCGGCCCGAAATCGTGGCCGCAGTGCAGGAGCGGCTGGCGGCGATGGCCGATGCGCGCGGCGCGGCCGTGGAGCGCGCCGCGCGATTGCTCAACGCGCACTGATGCGTCAGGAAGCCCGCACGGCCAGCGGCAGTGTATCCAGGCCGCGTATCGTGTTATTGAGCCGCCACGTGGGTTCGCCGGCAAGTTCGATGAATTCGACCGTGCGTGCAAGCACTGCCAGCACGCTCTGCGCTTCCAGGCGCGCGACCATCTGCCCCACGCACGTGTGAATGCCGTATCCGAAACCCACGTGACCTAATGTCTTGCGACCAACATCGAATCTGTCGGGATCCTGCCATTTGCGCGGGTCGCGGTTTGCTGCGGCGAGGAACAGCAGGACTTTCTGGCCCTCATCGAGATGCACACCCGCCACCTCGACGGCTTTCGTCGTCGTCCGGAAGAAGGTCTGGACCGGCGCGGCATGGCGGATCACTTCCTCGAAAGCCGCGCGCGCCAACGTGGGATTTTCGCGCAGGCATCGCCACTGCTCAGGATTGCTGGCGAAACAATGCAGGGCATTGCTGATCCCGAAGATCGTCGTATCCAATCCCGCGCTCAGCAACGACCGCACCAGCAGTGCGGCCTCCTCGTGGGTTACATGACCCGCGTCCGCCGCGGCGTAGATCTGCGCACCAATGCCGTCGGTTGAAAGCGCCTCGCGCTGGCACTGAGCGGTGATCCATGGGATGACCGGCGCAACGCTGGCCATCGATTCCTCCAGGAGCCGGTTGTGCGGACCGAAGGCGTTGAACACCATGTTGCCATACGGAAGCAGGTGCTCGCGTCCTTCGCGGACCAGTCCCACGGCATCCGGAAATACGCTGAGTGGAAAAGCCTCGGCGAGCTGTTTGACCCCATCAAACCGACCGCGCTGGAGGAGCCCCTCGATCAGGCGCTGCGCCTCCTGCTCGAAGCGCGCGCCCAGCTTCTCCAATGCCGGCCGCGACAGGATCCGCGACAGCACGCTGCGCGTGCGTGTGTGCGCGGGCGGATCGGCCTCGAGGATGATGCTCGGCCGCCGCCACGGTCCTCCGTCTTGAAGTTTGTGAGGCCCGCTCCGTAGCGTGAGCAGAATGTCTGCCAGTCATTCAGGGCGGCACTTACCTGCTCATATCTGGCCATCGCCCAGATGCCGTAGCGTGAGAGCCAGACGACGGGACCCGCGTTCCGCAGCTGCTCGTGGAAGCCATACGGACTGCTCAGGAATTCAGGGGAGAATGGATCGAGATCCAACTCGGCGTATGCTTGAGCGCTCGCTGCCATCGCGCTCAAGCATACGCCCCTTCGCGCCGTGGATGCGCCCGGGAGGTCGACTGACTGGAGCGCTCAAAGGGCGCGCGGCACTCCAATGCCCGCCGCGTGATGGCGCAATCGTCCAGAGGCGCAGCCAGATCAAACCTGGGGCGCATGGTGACTCCTTGAAACCGAAAATCGGCGGCTCCCGGCACCACGCGAAATAATCACGGCGTCCGATCACGCACGGTTGCCGCCGTGCGGCGCGAGGCCCAACACGATTGTCCAAACGACGACCAAGCGCACCTGCCGCCCCCTTTTGTGTCTACTCCAGGCCGAAGGCGAGCAAGACATTCCCAGGCAGGCCGACGAGGCTGCCATTGCCCGAATTCACGAACAGCATGCCGCCGACGACGATCGGGCCGGGGCCATCCATGCTGCCACCGCTGGCTTTCACACCATTCACCGTCTCGAACGAACGGCTCGTATTGAACAGCCAGATCACTTTGCCGGTCTTGATCGAATAGGCGCGCAGTCCGCCATCCATGCCGCTGCTGAGGATCGCGCCGGGAATCGCGGTCACTGCAGCGCCCTGCCCCGTGCTGCAACCCACCTGTCCGGCGCACAGCGCCTTCGGCCGCGGCGCAGCCCACGCAAGGGTGCCATCCGCCAGGTTCAGCGCGTGGATGCCGCCCGGGGTTTCGGTGAGCAGATCGGCCGTGCCGATGAAGACCCGACCGCCCGCAATCGCACCGCCCCACATTCCGCCCAGGCCGCTGCCCTTGCCCACGCGGTACTGCCATACGACCTTGCCTTCCTGGTCCGGGTCCATCGCATAGGCCATGCCCGATTTCTGCGGCAATACCAGCAGGTCACGTCCCTTCAGATGCGCCAGCGCCGGGGAGGCCGAGAAATCGTAATCCGGGCCCAGCGTCCCGGGACAACCCGTGTTCGGATTGTTCGTGGCGGCGCAGCCCATGGCCCACACATCGTTGGGCAATACCTGGCTCACCCACTTGATTGCACCCGTCGCCATATCCAACGCGAGCACCGCATCGCTGGTGTGCTGCGGAGGATCCGAGTAGGCATTGCCGGTGGCCACGTAGAGGAGCTTGCGTTTCGGATCGATGGTGGGCGAGGACCAGATCCCCACGCCCGATGGGCCGAACATCGGCATGCCCGCCGCGGATTTACCGCGCGGTTGCGGCTCGGGCACGGTGTAGGTCTTCCACAGCACTTTGCCGGTGTCGATATCCAGCGCCGACACACTGCCACGCAGGGTGCAGCAGCCTTTGGCGGCATGGATTCCCTGGCCTTCCTCACCGACGCCCTGAATCGGGATATACACGCGCCCCGCATAGGCCGCCGGCGCGCCGGTGATGGCCGCGGACGGGTGCGTATCGATCTTTGTGGTCCACACCTGCTTGCCGGTCTGCGCATCGATGGCGTACGCATTCGCCCGGCGATCACCAAACAGCACGACATTGCCGGCCTTCCCATCCGCACTGTGGTAGGGCGCGACCGACAGGGCCGTCGGCACGCCGGCCGGCGCCTTGAACATCCAGTAGGTGCAGCCCGTCGCCGGATCCAGCGCATACACGCCGCCATTGTCACTGGCGACGAACAGGCGCCCGCCCGCGACCGCCGGCTGCGTGCGCGCCGCCGGCACGTTCGCGTAGCCGAACGCCCACTTGAGCTTCAGATGCGGCAGGTCCGCCGCCGTCAGGCCGCCCGCGGCCTTGTTCTGGAAGCGCGCGTTTTCCAACCCATTGCCCCAGCCGCTCCAGCGCGGCAGCGATGCCGGATCACGCATCAGCGTCTGCTTCTCGCACATTTTTCCTGCCGTCACCGCGGCCGTCTGCACCGGCCCGAAAGGGCGGCCGGCGACGAACTGTGAGACGGCCTTGCGTTCCGCGTCTGTCAGGGTCGCACCCTGAGCCTGCATCTTGCCGGTCGTCAGGGCCGTGAGAATGGCCTCCGGAGGATAGCGATGCAGCAGTTCGACCGGCACCGCGCGCGCATCCGCGGTTGCCGGAGCCTTGCCGGCCGTGGGCACCAGGCTCAGGTGACACACGCTGCAGAGGCGCTTGAACACCGCCTGGCCCTGCGCCTTGACGGCGGCGCTTTGCGCCTGGGCGACACCCAGCGTCGCGGCGTTCAACACCAGCAATGCTGCAATCCCTATATGTGATTTGCGAATCATCAGTGCTTCCGTACGATTGCGGCGGGTTGCCAGCGAGGCCGAAGTATACGCTGGTGGGCCCGGGGTATACTCACCCCCATGGACATGCGCGATCAGGACGAGAGCAGCAACGTCGAAGACGTGCGCGGTTCCAGCGGTGGATTCCAGTTCCGGCCAGTGCACGGCATCGGCCTCGGTACGCTCGTCATCGCGCTCATCGGCGGCTGGGCCCTCGGCATCAACCCGCTGCAGATGATCGGACTGCTCGGCGGCGGTGGCACCAGCGGCGCGCCCGACACCCCCGTACAGCAGGCCGCGCCACCGACCTCGGACCAGGCCGCAAACCAGGTGGCGGACCAGGTCGTCGAGGACCCGCAGGTCAAATTCGTTTCGCAGGTCCTGCGCAGTACTGAAGTGGTGTGGACCGACACCTTCAAGCAGATGGGCCGCACTTACGAGAATCCGAAGCTGCGGCTGTTCCGCGACAGCTATCCGACGGCGTGCGGTCAGGGTCAGGCGGCGGCCGGACCGTTCTACTGCCCGAATGATCGCATCGTGTACCTCGATCTCGGGTTCTTCGATCTGATGACCCGGCAGTTGAATGCACCCGGGCAGTTCGCCCATGCGTACGTCATCGGCCATGAAGTCGGTCACCACGTGCAGAATCTGCTCGGCATACTCGGCAGGGTCGATGCGCAGCGCGCACGCAGCAGCGCTGCCGAGTCCAATGCACTCAGCGTCAAGATCGAATTGCAGGCGGATTGTTTCGCCGGTGTATGGGCGCGGCGCGCGCAACACGAGCAGGGCTGGCGCCTCGAGCCCGGGGACATCGAGACGGCACTCAATGCCGCAAGCCAGATCGGCGATGACACCCTGCAGAAAAAGTCCCGCGGCACCATCGTGCCCGAATCCTTCACTCACGGCACCAGTGCCCAGCGGGTGTCGTGGTTCAAGCGCGGCATCGACTCGGGCGACATAAGCCAATGCGACACGTTCGGCACCGGTTAATCCGGTGCGCCTGGGCTGCGGCCGTGGCCCTTTTCGGGTCGGCGTGCTGGGCTGCGCCTGCGCCCGCGCGGGATGCCCCCATCCCGTTCGACATTCCTGCGCAGCCCATGGCGGCGGCCCTCAATGCCTGGGCGCTGCAGGCCAACACCCAGGTGTTCGTGGATCCCGGCCCCGTCGCGCGGCTGCGAGCGCCCGCCGTCAAGGGGTCACTGACGCCCCGGCAGGCGCTGCGGGCGTTGCTCGCGCGCAGCAATCTCGTGGTCTCCCGCGGTGCGAACGGGGTGTTCGTGGTCAAACCGCGCCCGCTCGTTGCCGCCGCTCCCGCACCCACTCCGCGCACCGAACCCGCGCCCCCGCCCGCACCTGCCCCGCCGCTGCGCGCACCGCTGAGCGCGCGCGACAGCGACGGCCCGTGGCTGCTCGGACTGTCCGCCGTCTATGCCAGCGACGCGGGTCATGCCCGAACCGGCGCCACCCTCGCGCTGGCCGCCGAATATTTCATCACTGACCACGTCGCCGGCGCGCTCGATGTGACCCTGCCGCGCACCCACTCGTTTGATGATGCGAGCGCCCGACTGCAGTCAACCGCGGTGCGTCTCAAATATTATTTCCTGCCGGAAGGCGCCTGGGACCCATACCTGGCTGCCGGTGTCAATGTCACGGCGATCTACGCTGCAAGCGGGGTGAGCGGATTGGATCACGTGACTGCCGGACCCACCCTCGAGGCCGGATTCGATGTGCGACTGAACCCGCGCTGGCTGCTCAATGCGGCGGTCGGTTGGGCGCAGGTGCGGCCCGCCGCGGACGGCTTGCAGGGCCGCGATATCCGCATCGATCCGGTGCAGTTCGCGCTCGGATTTGTTTATCGGTTTTGAACCCTTTTGAATCGCTTTCTCGTAAAATCGTGCAATCCGCGGCATCTTCGCCGCGGCGCGATTGCGGGTTTCATGAAGCAAGAGCCGACCCAAGTACTTGCCCGTCCGGCCGAGACTGCCTATCCGCTGGACCTGGACGCCGCCGCCGCCGGGGAGCCGATCCCCGCCGACCCGTCGCACCGGGCCTACGTCACGATGCTGTTCGACCGGCATCGCGTGTCCCTGCAGCGTTACCTGATGCGGCTCGTTCCGCCCGATGATGCGGCTGAACTCGTGCAGGAAAGCTATTACCGGCTGCTGCGGCACGGTGAGATGGTGAAGATCGACGCGATGGCGCGGTCATTCCTGTTTCAGACGGCGACCAATCTCGCGCGCGATCACTATCGCCGGCGCGCCTCGCATCGCGCCTCCGCGCACGTGCCCATCGAAGATGAGGAAATCATCGAGGAGCATCTCGGTCCCGACGCGCACCTCACCGGCGAGCAGACCCGCGTGCTGCTCGAGCGTGCCATCGCCGATCTGCCCCAGGACACGCGTACCGTGTTCATGCTGCATCGGTTCCGCGACCTCACCTATCCGCAGATCGCGCAGACCATGAATCTCAGTGCCCGCACGGTCGCGCGCAAGATGGCCGAAGCGCTCGAACGGCTCAGCGCCGTCATGACGGAGCCCACATGAACACGCCGTCCGCAGGACTCACGGCCGCCGAATGGTTCGCGCAGGCGCGCAGCGCGGACGTCGCGGCCGCCGCTGAACCCTCGTGGCTGCAGTGGATCGCTGACGAGGGCCATCAGAAAGCCTACGAGGAGTGTGAGCTCGCCTGGGAACTGGCCGGCGAACTGCGCGGCAGTCCCGCCATCGCGGCGCTGCTGGCCGGGCTCGATGCGCCGGGTGCGCCGCGAGGTGCCGCCGCGGCGCCGCGCGCCAAATGGCGGCCACCCGTGTGGCAGCTGGGGCTCGCCGCATCGCTGCTGGCCGTCGGCGCATTCGCGTGGCTGTTCCTCACCGTACCGCCGACCACCGAATACCGCACGGCGATCGGCGCGCAGCGTACGGTGACGCTGGCCGATGGATCCACCGTCCTGCTCAATACCGACAGTGACGTGCGCGTGCGGCTCTCGCGGCGCGTGCGGCGCATCGAACTGGCGCGCGGCGAGGCGCTGTTCAGCGTCAGCCATGATCCGAACCGGCCTTTCGAAGTGCACGCGCTGCGCGGCGTCACCACCGCGGTCGGCACGCAGTTCGATGTCGAGCTCACCGGCGGTGGCGCTGCGATCTCCGTGCTCGAAGGCACCGTCACGGTCGGCGGCAGCGGGCGCGCCGCATCGCTGCCACACGTGGCCGTCAGCGCCGGCAGCGGTGTCGGCTACACCCAGGAAGGCGCGTTGTCGCAGCTGCATCCCGCCGAAGTCGGTCGCATTCAGGGCTGGCGTACCCAGCGCATGATATTCAACGATATTCCGCTCGATACGGCGCTGGCGGAGTACAACCGCTACAGCCGCAAGCCCATCGTGCTCGGCAATCCGGCGCTCGGCGCGCGGCATATCAACGGCGTGTTTCACATCGGTGATGAAGCCGCCTTCCTGAGCGCCCTGGACAAGGGTCTGCACCTGAAGGCGACCAGGGGCGACGCCCAGACCACACTGCAACCCGAACCGGGATACCAACCATGAGGACACCCCCGCTGCACCTGGCGGCTGCACTTTTCGCCCTGAGCGCGTGGTGCTGCAGTCCGGGCGCCTTTGCCGATGTCACCAGCGACCTGATCAGATCGCTGCAACTGGTTGCCGCCCCGACCCCGGTGAAGCAGCGGCCCGACTGGCGCGTGCCGCGCAAGGTGATGCTGCTCGAATTCGGCAAGCAGGAGTGGGCGCCGCGCCAGTCCGAGTTCAGCACGGCCGCGCCCGAAACCCGCGTCATCGTCGTCCACAACATGACGGAGGCACTCGCGCAGGCGCCGGGCACGGACGTGCTGGTCGGCTTCAATCCCGAGATCTGCGCGCCGCAACTGCTGGCGGCGGCAACGCAGCTGCGTTGGATCGAATCACTCGCCGCCGGTGTCGAGAATTGCCTGGCGGTTCCCGGGCTGCGCCAGCGCGGACTGCTGCTGACCAACATGCGGGCCGTCGATGCCGCCGTGATTGCCGAACACGCCATTGCCCTCACCCTCGCCATCGCGCATGGCCTTGACGTGTTCGCGGTGGATACGGCCCATGCGCGCTGGAGCTTCGCCCACGGTGCGACGACGCCGATGCAGTCCCTCGAAGGCAAGACGCTGCTGGTCGTCGGCCTCGGTGGCATCGGTATCGAGGTCGCGCGCCGCGCGTACGGACTGGGCATGAACGTGGTGGCCACGCGCGACGGGGAGCGCAAGGGTCCGTCCTTCGTCAGTCACGTCGGCGGCCCTGCGGAACTTGCCGCTCTGGCAAAAAATGCCGACGTCATCGTCAGCTGCGTGCCTCTGACGCCGGTCACCAAGGGTATGTTCGATGCGAAGTTCTTTGCGCTGCTGAAGCCCACCGCGATTTTCGTGAATATTTCCCGGGGCGGCACCATGGTGATGGCCGATCTGACCCAGGCACTGAACGATAGGCGCCTCGCGGGGGCGGGCCTGGATGTCGCCGACCCCGAGCCACTGCCTGCCAGCGATCCGCTGTGGCGTGCGCCGCACGTGCTCGTCACCCCGCATATTTCCTCGCGCTCCGACCTGCCCGGCGAAGGACGCTGGATCGTGGCGCGCGAAAACATGCGCCGGTACGCCCGCGGCATGAACATGCTCAATGTCGTGGATCAGACGCGCGGCTACTGAAGACCTGCATGCCTTCGTTGTTTGATCCACTGCAGGTCGGTGCCCTCACGCTCCCCAACCGCATCGTCATGGCCCCGCTCACCCGCAGTCGTGCGGGCACGCAGCGCGTGCCGAATGAGCTGATGGCTCAGTACTACCAGCAGCGCGCCGCGGCCGGTCTGATCCTGTCCGAGGCGACCTCAGTGACACCGATGGGTATCGGCTACGCGGGTACGCCCGGGGTGTGGTCCGAGGAGCAGGTGGCGGGGTGGAAGCTCACCACCCAGGCGGTGCACGCGGCCGGCGGGCGAATATTCCTGCAGTTGTGGCACGTGGGACGGATTTCCGACCCCTCGTTCCTCAACGGCCAGGCGCCCGTCGCCCCCAGCGCGATTGCGGCCCAGGGGAACGTGAGCCTGTTGCGCCCAGAACGGCCGTTCCCAGTACCGCGCGCCCTGGCCCTCGAGGAGATCCCGGGAGTCATCGCGGCCTACCGCCAGGGCGCCCGCAACGCGGAGGCCGCAGGCTTCGACGGCGTCGAAATCCACGGCGCCAATGGCTACCTGCTCGATCAGTTCCTGCAGGATCGCGCCAACCACCGTACCGACACCTACGGGGGCAGCATTGTCAACCGTGCGCGCCTGATGCTCGAGGTCGCCGACGCCGTGATCAGCGTGTGGGGCGCCGACCGGGTCGGCATGCATCTGGCCCCGCGCGGGGACGCGAATTCCATGGGCGACTCGGATGCGGCCGCGCTGTTCGGATACGTGGTGCGCGAGCTCGGCCGGCGGCGGCTCGCCGCCCTGTGCGTGCGCGAGCACACCGGCGCGGGCCGTCTCGGGCCGGCGCTCAAGGCCGCCTTCGGCGGTGCCTACATCGCCAACGAGCGCTTTACCTTCGCGTCCGCCGCACAGGCAGTTGCGGCCGGCGAGGCAGACGCGGTAGCGTTCGGTAAGCTGTTCATCGCCAACCCGGACCTGCCGCGGCGCATGCAGCTTGGCGCCACATTCAATGAGCCTGACGCGTCCGGTTTCTATACCGGCGGGGCCAGGGGTTACACCGACTACCCGTCGCTTTGAGGGGGAACCGCATGTCTTCAGTCAATCCCGGAACAGGCTCAGACGAGGAGTCCATCAGCCGCCGCCGCTTCTTAAGTGGCGCGACCACCGCCGGGGCGGTGGCATTGAGTGGCTTGACGCTGACCGGCCAGGCGAACGCCGCGCCGACGGCCCCGGGTGCCGGCAACGAGGCATTGCCGCCCACCTGGTTCGCAGGTCCCGACCCGAGCATTCCCAAGGCCGGCCTGCGCTGGGCGTTTTCGGCCACCGTGTTTTTCGCCGACCGCGTCATGATCAACACCATGGACTCCCCCGCCGGCCGCGGCTACACCTCGGTGGGTGGCGGGGAGATCTGGGGCCCGCGACTGCAGGGGCGCGTCCTGCCGCACAGTGGCGCGGATTACTACAAGACGACTTTCAGCACCTACTACATGTTCCAGGCGTCCGATGGCGCCCTGATCTTCATCCACAACCGCGGCACCATGCGCCGCTTTGCCGCGCGCTACGAGCCTGGCAAGCCTCTGGCGCCAGCCCCGCCGCCGCCCGCGAAGCAGGATGCGGTGTGGACGCGGTTTCGCGCCACGCCGGTATTCACCGCTCCCCTCGGGCCGCACGACTGGATGAACCGCACCGTATTCGTCGCCAGCTCGCAGCGGCAGAGCAATCCCGACCACACGGTCTTCACCTACTACGAAGTGCTGTAAGGAGCGGATCATGCGTGATTTCGTGGTTCCCAAGACCGATACCAAGGTGCTCGGCACGATCGAACTCGAGTACGCCTTCAAGCTCACCGCGCACTACGATCCGCCGCAGGAGTCGCGCACACCGCGCGGCACCTTCCGCTACCAGGATATCGTCAGCGGGGAAGTGTCCGGCGCGCGCATCACCGCCAGCGTCTACGCGGACAGCGGCGGGCAGTACGACACGGTGCGCGCCGACCACGTGCGCGATGTCGATGCGCACTTCATGGTCAAGGCCGACAATGGCGAGTGGCTGTACATGGAGCATGTCGGCTACCGGCGCAGCGACGGCTACTATCGCGCGATCGCGTATATCGAGACTGGCCTGAAGGGTGAGTACGAGTGGATGAACAACACCACGTTCGTCGTGACCGCGAAGGAATCGGCCGATCAACGCGAAGTCGTCTTCTATTATTACATAGCGAACTGAAAGCGCTGCGGAGGCGGGTTGCTACTTCGGCTCGGTCTCGACGCCGCGCTTGCCGGATTCGCGTTTGACGCGATCGATGAACTCCTGCAGGTAGCGTCGTGAGGGGGTGACCTCCAGCATCGCACCACCGCTGCTGCCGGTGCTGCAGACCACCCGATTGCGCCCCGCCGCCTTGGCCTCGTACAACGCGGCATCGGCACGCCGGATCAGCTCATCCGGCCCCTCCCCGGCGGCATCCAGCCAGGCCCCGCCGATGCTGACCGTGACCCGCAGTTCGCCTGCGCCGACCATGAATGGCGTGGCACAGATGTTCGCGCGCAATGCGTCCATGAGGCTGCCGCGATCCTCGAGGGCGAGGCCCGGCATCACGACCAGCAATTCTTCGCCGCCATAGCGGCCCAGGAAATCGTTGTGCCGCAGCGTGGCGCGCAGCCGGCGCGCCAGCTCCTTGAGAACCTCATCGCCGCCGGCGTGGCCAAAGGTGTCATTGATGCTCTTGAAGAAGTCCACGTCGATGACGGCCATCGCCAGCGCGGCGCCGTGGTTGCGCGCCTTCTGCATCTCGCCGGTGAGGAATTCCAGTATGGTCGCGCGGTTCCACAGTCCCGTCAGGGCATCGCGCGTCGCGCGCTCCAGCAGCGCCTCGCGCTCGCGATGCTGCTGTTCCAGGACATGCTGGTGCCGCCGCGTGCGCCGATTCTGCCAGCGCCACGCGGCGACCACGGCGAAGGTCGCGAGCAGCACGGCGCACATCCTGAACAGCACGGTATCCCACCACGGCGGCCGCACGTCGAAGGCGAGGGTCACCGCGGGCGAACGGCGCTGATGCGGGGTATCGACCGCCATCGCCTCGAGCCGGTACTGACCGGGTGCCAGTGCCGGAATGTGAATGTTGAAGGTGCGCGAGGAATACCACTCGGTTGACAGACCGAGCAGCCGGTAGCGCAGTTCGGTCGTGGCCGAACGATCGAAGCTGCGCGAACCGAAGGCGACATCCAGGGCCGCGTTGTCGCGCCATTTGACCGCCGGCCGCGATCCGGCCAGCAGGCTCTGCGTGCCCAGCTGCGCCTTTGCAATGTCGAGCCGCAACGGCCGCGAGATCATCTGCACCCAGCGCACCGGATCCTTGATGTGCGTGATGCCGCGCGCCGTGCCAACCCAGATCGATCCGTCATCATCCGCGTACAACGCGAATTGCTCGGTGTCGGCCCACACCAGACCATCCTGGATTTCAAGGCGACGCCAGACGTGGCCGTCGTACACGCCCAGTCCCTCACCGGTATTGGCCCAGATCCAGCCGCGTGAATCCGCACGCAGCGAATACACGGTGGCACCCTTCAGGGTCTGCGGGTCCTGCCAGTCGGTCGCGAAGTTCCGCCCCGTCACATGCAGCAGCTTTTCGCCGATGCGCGTGCCCCATACCGACCCGTCGGTATTTGCCGCGACGGTCTGGATGCCGATCGACTGCCCGTCCTCGATCGTCGGAATCCTGATGAAGCGATCGTTACTGATGCGGTACAGACCATTCGTCGTGCCCACCCAGATCGTGCCGTCGGGCGTCTGCGTCAGATCATCCACGCGCGGATTGCCGGGTGGAATCAGGCGGGTCACGGCGAGCGTGGTGCTGTCGATCTTCGCCACGCCGTAGTCCCAGGCCGCGATCCAGCCCGTGCCGGAGCGGTCAAACAGAATCACCTGAGCATCGAAATGATCGGGCACCGTGGTCACGCGCTGCGCCTGCGTGGCCCCGGCCGGCACCCGCCACAGCTGCGATGTCTGATAGGACAACCAGAACGCGCCGGAAGGATCGACCGCGCTGGCATTCGTCTCCGCTTCCGGAAAACCCGTGTAGGGACAGGGCGCGACCAGGTGCGTCTTCTCATCGAGCATCCGACAGCCCAGATCCGTGCCGAGTATCAGGCGGTGCTGCCGGTCACGGGCTATGTTCCACACCGACTCCGGTGCGAGCCCCTGGTTCTTCGTCCAGGACTCGACGTTGTCGTAGCCATGCCAGCGCGACAGGCCCACTCCACTCACCGCCAGCCAGAAATTGCCGTCGTTGTCCGCCAGTGCCGCCGTGATCGGACTGTCCGGCAGGCCGTTTTGCGCATCGAACTCCTGCCACGAGGTGCCATCCCAGCAGGCCAGTCCGCGGGCGGTGCGCGTGACGATGTGACCCATCGGGTCCAGGGTCAATGTCAGGTGGTGCAGGCGGTTCGCGAGGGCCGCGTGCGGCGGGTCCATGAGCTGGAAATGCGCCGCACCGCGTTTGAGGCTCACCAGGCCCCGCGGACTGCGTGCCCAGATGCCGCCGCCCCGGTCCTGCAGGATACTGCCGTAATTCGCTTCCGGCACGCCTTCGGCGGCGCCGTACACTTTGAGATTCGTGCCCTGCAGGGTGCACAGTCGCGTCCCGCAGCCGAACCACAGCGCGCCACCCTCCACGGCGATGACGCCCTGAACCTGCGCCAGGTCAGGTTGCGCAGCGATGCGCACAGCACTGAACAGCGCTCGCGTGCTCCACAGCGATCCGGGTCCGCCGCTGCGCTGCGCCTGCATCAGCCGGCGATCCTTCAGGTACACCAGCCGGTCATCGGCGATCGCGACCAGCGTCGTGTACTGATCTGCGATCAGCGCACCCTCGGCGCTGCGCAAGGGCTCGAACCGCTCCGCAGTTCCCGAATACAGGCCCGCATCAATGCGCGTGAAGATCCGGCCCGTCGGGCTCGCGGCGATGGCCATGGCAGCATCCGCGGGAATGCCGCGGGCCTTGTCGTAGGAGACGAATGAAATGCCGTCGTAACGGTAGATGCCACCGTCGGTCGCCAGCCACAGGTCGCCGCTGCGATCAAACAGCAGCGCCTCGATGCCCAGATTGCGCAGTCCCGAAAGCTGCGTGTAACGGCTGAAACTGAACTCCTGGGCGAACGCCGGGGTCACGATCACGAGGGCGAACAGCACGAGCGCGGCACAGGCTATGCGCAAGCCGCGGGCAGCACGCGGCCCGCCGTCCCGCGTTGGCATCGGGCGCTGTGGCTGAGTGACCGGACTTCCCGCGAACATTGCCGCAAAGTCTAGGGTCGGGGGCAAAAGCACGCCGAGACCGAGATCACTGATGCTTCCTAACGCGCCGCCGGAGACCCGCATAAATCGCGGCCCCCTGCAGCCAGAAGCGTGCGCTGGATCACGGTATTACGGTATGCTAGGGCGACTCCCGTGGCGCGCGTCCCCCCGCGCGTCTTCGTTAGAAGCGTCAGATGAAATTGCGCAACTTAAGTACCGCCCTGCTGGGAGTGAGCCTGGCTGGCTGCAGCTCCGCCCTGATGGACCCGCATGGTCCGATCGGCCGGCAGGAAAAGCTCATCCTCATCGATTCGACCGCGATCATGCTCGCGATCGTCATTCCCGTGATCATCGCGACGCTGGTGTTCGCCTGGTGGTTTCGCGCCGGCAACCCCAAGGCGCAGCGGCTGCTGGACTGGGACTATTCGGGCCGGATTGAATTCGTCGTCTGGGCGATTCCGGCGCTGGTGATCCTGTTCCTCGGCGGAATCGCCTGGATCAGCTCGCATGACCTCGATCCACCCAAGCCCATTGCCGCCAGCACCGCGGCGCTCGATATCGATGTAGTCTCGCTCGACTGGAAATGGCTCTTCATCTATCCGGACGCGCGCATCGCCAGCGTGAACAAGCTGGTGCTGCCCGTCGGCACCCCGGTGCGCTTCCACATGACCTCCTCCGGCGTCATGAACAGCTTCTTCATCCCGCAGCTCGGCAGCCAGCTCTACACCATGGCCGGAATGAACACGCGATTGAACCTGCTGGTGGATGATCCCGGCACCTATCGCGGGCTGTCGGCGCAGTTCAGCGGCGACGGCTTCTCGGACATGACGTTCGAAGTCAGCGCACGGTCGCGACAGGACTTCGAGCAGTGGATCAATGCGACACGCGCGCAGGGCGGGACGCTCGATGCCGCAGCCTATGCGGCGCTCATGCGCCCGAGCGCGAAGGACCCGCAGCACACCTACGCCACCGTCACCGCCGGGTTGTTCGACGCCATCCTCGGGCATCCCGGCACCGCGCCCACTGCCGCGCAGATCGATCACACTGGTTCCGCAGACTGAGTTCTTCAAAATGCTGGGCAAACTGACCTGGGCCGCCATTCCCTTCGATCAGCCGATTCCGCTGGTCACCGCCATCGTTCTCGTCATCGGGATCATCGCGCTGCTGGCGCTCGTCACCCTCAAGGGCTGGTGGCCGTACCTGTGGCATGAATGGATCACGAGCACCGACCACAAGCGCATCGGTGTGATGTACATGTTGCTGGGCCTCGTGATGCTGATACGCGGCTTCGCCGATGCCATCATGATGCGCGGACAGCTCGCGCTCGCGCAGGGCAATTCGCCGGGCTTTCTGCCACCGGAGCATTACGACCAGATCTTCTCGGCACACGGCACGATCATGATCTTCTTCGTGGCGATGCCGTTCGTCATCGGCCTGATGAACTTCGCCGTGCCGCTGCAGCTGGGGGTGCGCGACGTGGCCTTTCCGGTGCTCAATTCCGTGAGTTTCTGGCTCACCGCCTCCGGCGTGCTGCTGGTCAACCTGTCGCTGGTGATCGGTGAGTTCGCGAAGACCGGGTGGCTGGCCTACCCGCCGCTGTCCGAGATTGCCTACTCACCGGGCGTCGGCGTGGACTACTACCTGTGGAGCCTGCAGATCGCCGGGCTCGGGACGCTGCTCGCCGGCATCAATTTCACGACGACCATCCTGAAGATGCGTGCGCCGGGCATGAGCTACCTGCGCATGCCGATATTCTGCTGGACCGCGCTCGCTTCGAACCTGCTCATCGTCGCCGCCTTCCCCATCCTCACCGCCACCTTCGCGATGCTGCTGCTGGACCGCTATTGCGGCTTCCACTTCTTCACGCCCGAACTCGGCGGCAACCCGATGATGTATATCAACCTCATCTGGTGCTGGGGACACCCCGAAGTCTACATTCTCATCCTGCCCTGCTTCGGCGTGTACTCCGAGGTCATCGCGACCTTCTCCAGCAAGCCCGTGTTCGGCTATCACTCCATGGTGGTCGCGACCATGGCCATCTGCGTGCTGTCGTTTCTCGTGTGGCTGCACCATTTCTTCACCATGGGCGCCAGCGCAGACGTCAATGCCTTCTTCGGCATCATGACCATGATCATCGCCGTGCCGACCGGAGTGAAGGTGTTCAACTGGCTGTTCACCATGTACGGCGGTTCGATCCGCTTCACGGTGCCGATCTATTGGTCTTTGGGTTTCATGGTGACCTTCGTGCTCGGTGGACTCACCGGAGTGCTGCTGGCGGTTCCGCCGGCCGATTTCGTGCTGCACAACAGCCTCTTCCTGATTGCGCACTTCCACAACGTCATCATCGGCGGCGTGGTGTTCGGGGTCGTCGCCGGCTACAACTACTGGTTTCCGAAGGCCTTCGGCTTCACGCTCGATGAGCGGCTCGGCAAGGCCGTCTTCTGGTGCTGGTTCTTCGGCTTCTACCTGGCGTTCATGCCACTGTACGTTCTCGGCATCATGGGTGCCACACGGCGCATGCAGCATTACGCGGACCCGACCTGGCAGCCGTACATGATCGCGGCGTTCTGCGGGGCCGTCCTGATCTTCTTCGGCATCTGCCTGATGGTGATCCAGTTGTGGTGGAGCATCCGCACCCGCGAGCAACGCCGCGACCTGACCGGTGATCCCTGGAACGGCCGCACGCTCGAATGGGGAACCGCCTCGCCACCGCCGTCGTGGAACTACGCCGTCGAGCCGCACGTGCATGGCATTGACGCCTTCTGGGCCGTGAAGACCCAGAACAAGGAACTGCACAAGGTCGCCGAGACCCGCTATGAGGCCGAGCATCAGCCGCACTACGAGACGATCCACATGCCCAAGCGCAGTGCGACCGGTTTCGTCACCGCGTTCTTCGCGGTGTTCTTGGGCTTCGGGCTGATCTGGCACATCTGGTGGCTGGCCATCGTCGCGATCATCGGGTGCCTCACCGTGCTGCTGCGCCAGGCCTGGGACATGGATCGCGAGCAGCTCATCAGCGGCACCGAACTCGAGGACTTCGACCGGCGCCACCCGGGCCTCGGGGCGCAGCGATGAGCGGCGGCGCGAATACGGCCGTGCTGGGTGCCGACGGCAAGCCGGTCCCGCTGTCCGAGCGCGGACCCGCATCGACCTGGTCGATGATCAGCTTCGGCTTCTGGCTGTTCCTGCTCAGCGATATCGTGATTTTCGCTTCGCTGTTCGCCACCTACGCGGTGCTGTCAAAGGCCACCGCCGGCGGACCCGCCGGCCGCGACATCTTCGAGGTGAAAGGTGTCTTCATCGAGACCTGCTGCCTGCTGGCCTCGAGCTTCACCTGCGGGCTGATGCTGATCGCCGCCGGGCGCCGCCAGGTGCGGCGCCTCTACCTGTGGGCGATCGTGACCTGGGTATTGGGCGCCGCATTCATCGGGCTCGAGGTCACCGAGTTCTCCAGCCTCGTCGCCCGCGGCGACGGGCCGACGCACAGCGCATTCCTGTCCGCATTCTTCACGCTGGTCGGCACGCACGGTTGCCACGTGACATCGGGGCTGCTGTGGCTGCTCGTCATGATGGCGCAGGTCGCCACGCTCGGCCTGCGGACCACCGTGGTGCGGCGTCTGTTCTGCTTTAGTTTGTTCTGGCACGCGCTCGATCTGGTGTGGATCGGCGTGTTCACCATCGTTTACCTGGGAAGCCTCCATGTCTGATACCAACTTCGAAATCGAAGAAGACGGCAGTACCAATGTCAAAAGCTATCTGGCCGGTCTCGGGCTCGCGATCATCCTGACGCTGGCATCATTCGGCCTGGCGCGCACGCACCTGGTGTGGGGACCCGGCATGCCCGTGTTGCTGGCGGTGCTCGCCATCGCGCAGATGGGTGTTCATCTCGTGTTCTTCATGCACGTGAATGCCACCGAGGAAGGCGAGAACACCGCTCTCGCCTTGGGCTTCGGCATCTTCATCGTGTTCCTCGTCGTGTTCGGCTCCCTCGTCATCATGAGCAACCTCAGCAGCATCATGCCGACCATGGATCAGCTGATGAAGATGCAGCGTTAGGGGCGGGTCGAACCCGCCGCCACGGCAGCCTTGGCCTGATTCGCCCGCTCGATCAGGTAGGCCCTAATCGCCTCCAGCTCCGCGGGGCTCACCTTGCCCTTGAAGGAGGCCATGCCGCCCGACTGCATCGCACCGTCGAGCACGATGGTGCGCATCACGTCCGCGGTGTCGATGGCCGGCGAGTAGCGCAGGTCCGGGAACGCGCCGCGATTGGCGTACGCAGTCTCGTGGCACACCGCGCAATGATCCGCGAAGGCCTGCTGGCCGGCCGCGATGACTTCCTTCGAAGCCGTCGACGGGGGTGGGTTCAGCACCCGCGGCGGCGGCGGCGGTGGCGCCGGCGGCAGGCTCGCGCCGCCGTTCAACTTGAACACCAGCAGCCGCGACTGATTGCTCATGCCGAAGGGCACCAGGCCGTAGCCGGCCTCCACGGCGATGTACTCCTGACCATCCACTTCGAACGCCGAAGCGGCGGCCACCACACCGGTCTGGGCTTCGAAGGTCCACAGCGGCTGACCATTGTCGGCCCGGTAGGCAATGAACTGTCCCTTGTTCGTGCCCTGGAACACCAGGCCGCCGGCCGTCGACAGCGTCCCATCGCCGATAGTGCCGTGCGGTGGCGTGCGCCACACCTCGCGCTCCTTGACTGGGTCCCACGCAATCAGCTGCGACGTCGCGCTGCGCGGCGCCGTGGAGTGCTGCTCATCGTAGGTCGATGGTGGCAAACCGGTGGCCAGTCCCGTAATCGAAGACATGGGTTTGCCGTTGAAGGTGTCCGCGGCCTTCATCAGCCCGCTGGTCTCAATGACCGAGAAATAAGCCAAGCCGGTCTGCGGGTCGTAGGAGAACGGGTGCCAGGCATGCGCGCCCTGGCCGCCGGGCTGCACAATCGCAATCTTGCGCGTTAGATCGTAACGGTCGGACTGGGTCATCCGCGGTTTGCCCGTGACCGGGTCGATGCCGCTGGTCCAGCTGGTCGGGACGAAGTTCTTCGCCCTGATCACCTTGCCGTTCTTCGCGTCCAGCACGTAGTACATGCCGTTCTTGGAGGCCTGCATCAGCACGCGTCGCGAGCGCCCGTCGATCTTCAGGTCCGCCAGCATGAGCGGTGAGGTGGCATCGTAGTCCCACTCATCACCGGGTGTTTCCTGGTAGTGCCACACGTATTGGCCGGTATCCGGATTGACCGCGATGATCGAGGCGATATACAGGTTGTCGCCACCACCGCTGCCCCGGTACTGGCGATTCCAGGGGGAGCCGTTGCCGGTGCCGATGAACAGCAGGTTCAGTCGCGAGTCATAGACGATGCCATCCCACACCGTGCCGCCGCCGCCCCACTTCCAGAAGTCGCCGTTCCAGGTGCTCGCCGCACTTTGCAGATAGGCCGGTTCCGGTCCGGCGGCGGGATTGCCGGGCACCGTGTAGAAGCGCCACAGCTGCTTGCCCGTTTGCGCATCGTAGGCCGAGACATAGCCGCGCACCCCGAACTCCGAACCGGCGCTACCGATGATCACCTTGCCATTCGCGATACGCGGTGCGCCGGTGCTGGTCAGCGGCTTGTCGTGGTCGATGGTCAAAGTCGTCCATACCTCGGCGCCGGTTGTGGCGTCCAGCGCCACCAGCCGACCGTCGTAGGTGCTGACATAGATGCGGCCCTTCCAGGCCGCCACGCCGCGATTGACCAGGTCGCAGCAGCCGCGGCCGGCGAATTCGCCCGGCACCTTCGGGTCATAGGCCCACAGCAGTTTGCCGGTGCGCGCATCGACCGCCTTGACCTTGCTCCAGGCCGTTGAGAAGTACAGCACCCCATCGATGGCCAGCGGCGTCGCCTCCTGGCCGCGATTGCTGTCGAAGTCTACGTACCAGGCCAGCGACAGCTGCTTCACGTTGTCCGTATTGATCTGCTTCAGGGGGCTGAAGCGCTGCTCGTCCGTAGTGCGGCCAACGGTCAACCATTGACCGGGCTCGGAAGCCGCTTTGCCCAGCCGTGTGGCATCCACAGCCGCCGGACCCGCCGCAAGTGCCGCAGCGCATTGCAGCAGCGCGCCGAGTAACGAGACCGCTAATGAAGCCCGGAACGCAGTCCCCAGCCGTTTTGATCGCACAGTCATACCCTCTCCTCGACGCGGTGCCCAATGCATGCGCGTGGCGCAGTGTGCACCGGGCTTGCGCCCTTGCCAACGCAACGCCAGACTCTAGCCCCTGCCCAGCGCCGTTTACAGGAGAGGACCATGTGCGAGAACGACGACTTTGATGCAATTGTCCAGTACCAGCGGCGCGGCCCGGCCCTGTCGCGGCGCGAGTTCGGGGCTCTCTCGGTGGGCGCGGGGCTCTTGTCTCTGGTGCCGGCCGGCGCGTATGCCGCGGCGACCAGCGGGGCCGATGTGGACATCACCACGCCCGATGGCACCTGCGATGCCTACTTCGTGCACCCCACCAAGGGCAAGCATCCTGCGGTGCTGATCTGGCCCGATATCTTTGGCCTGCGTCCCGCCTTCAAACAGATGGCCACGCGCCTGGCCGAGTCCGGATACTCAGTGCTCGTGATCAATCCCTTCTACCGCATCCAGAAGGCGCCGACCTCCACCACCACGACCTTCGATGCCACCACGCGCGCCGCGCTCACCAAGATGATGGGATCGCTGTCACCGAAGACCGCGCAGGTCGACGGCGCGGCACTCGTTCCCTGGCTGGACAAGCAGGCCTCCGTCGATAGGAAAAAGAAGATGGGGACGACAGGCTATTGCATGGGCGGCCCGTACACCTTCCGCCTGGCGGCGCAGTTCCCGGAACGCGTCGGCGCCATCGCGACCTTCCATGGTGCCGCGCTCGCGAACGCATCGCCGGACAGCCCGCACCTGCTGGTGCCGAAGATGAAGGCCAGCGCGCTGATCTGTATTGCTGCCAGCGATGACATGAGCGATCCGAAGGCCAAGGACCTGCTCGAAACTGCCTTCACTGCCGCCGGACTGCCGCA
Source organism: Steroidobacteraceae bacterium (assembly GCA_036267975.1). GTDB lineage: Bacteria > Pseudomonadota > Gammaproteobacteria > Steroidobacterales > Steroidobacteraceae > DAIDKA01. The sequence goes on from DATAVA010000028.1 coordinate 270,737, forward strand.
CGAGGTGCAGGTCTATGAGGGCACGAAGCACGGCTGGTGTCCCACCGACTCGGGCGTCTACGACCATGACGCCGCCGAAAAAGCCTGGTCACGGTTGCTGTTCTGGTTCAACAAGTCGCTGGTGTAATCATTCCCGTGATGGCTCGCCCGCTCGGCAGCACAGGCCCCAACGTGTCGGTTGTGGGCCTCGGCTGCATGGGCATGTCGGGTGCGTACGGTCCGAGTAACCGCGCCGAGAGCATCGCGACCATCCACGCGGCGCTCGCGGCCGGCATCACGCTGCTCGATACCGGTGACTTCTACGGCATGGGGCACAACGAGCTGCTGATCCGCGAAGCGCTGAGCGGCGTGCCGCGCGATTCGGTGCAGATCAGCGTGAAGTTCGGCGCCCTGCGCGGGCCTGACGGGGCATGGCTCGGCTACGACAGCCGCCCCGCTGCCGTGCGCAATTTTCTCACCTACTCGCTGCAGCGGTTGGGCACCGACTACATCGACATCTACCGCCCCGCGCGGCTCGACCCCGGCGTGCCCGTCGAGGAGACGGTGGGCGCCATTGCCGATCTCATCAAGGGCGGCTACGTGCGGCACGTGGGTCTGTCCGAAGTTGGCGCTGCCACGCTGCGCCGCGCCGCCGCCGTGCATCCCATCGTCGACCTGCAGATCGAGTACTCACTGATCTCACGCGGCATCGAGGCGCAGATCCTGCCGACCTGCCGCGAGCTGGGCATCGCCATCACGGCCTACGGCATCCTCTCGCGCGGCCTCATCAGTGGCCACTTCGAGACCGCGGTCCCGGCCGGCGGCCAGGACATCCGCCCCTTCAACCCGCGCTTCCAGGGCGCGAACCTCGCGGCCAACCTGGCACTCGTCGACAAGCTGCGCGCGGTCGCGGCCACCATCGGTGCCACGGTCGCGCAGGTCGCGATCGCCTGGGTGGCCGCGCAGGGCGTGGACATCATCCCGCTCATCGGCACCAAGCGCCGCGACCGACTCGCGGAGGCGCTCGGCGCCCTGTCCTTGAAGCTCAGCGCCGAGCAACTCGCGGCGCTGACGCGCGCGATCCCGCCCAATGCCGCGCTCGGTGAACGCTATCCCGCCGCGGCCATGGCGCATCTCGACAGCGAGCGGTAAGCGCCTGCGGCTCAGTGCTGCGCGGTGCGGTTGCGAGCCAGCTGAATACGCGCGCGCCATTGCTGCGTGTCGTGCAGCACGGCGATCGTGGGGGGCAGATGATCGACGAGTTGCGCGGCTTCGCGCAGCAGTAACGGGGCTTGGCGCTCGTCGGTGCGTGACTGTGCATACAGCGCCTGTGCCAGCTCCAAGGGCAGCCACTCATCGCCATGATTGCGCTTTTCCAGCGCCCGATACTGTGTGACGACAGGACCGATCATCTGCGCCGCCTGCGCCTGCTGGCCAGTTCCCGCTAGTGCCATTGCCAGCCAAGTGCTCGCCTGGCTCACCTCACGCGGCCTGGTGGCCAAACCTACATCGGCGCTGCACGCCTGCACCGCCGTGCGCTCCAGTTGCGCCGCAACCGCGAAGCGCCCGAGGCGGTATTCGGCGTGTGCTTCGACATCGGAAAGATGGTAGAGCGCGTAATTCTTCATGGCGGTCTGAAACGGGCCACCGTCGGTGCGGGCGGGTAGCCAGCGCACCCGGGCATCATCCGCGATGCGGCGCGCGCCTGCAAAGTCATCGCGCTCATAGGCCAGCGTCGCCGTCAGATAAGCCCTGATCGCATTGACCCAACCTGCCGGAAAACTATCCCCCAGGTGCAGCTTTTTCGTGAAGGAGTCGGCGATGGCGAGAGTCTCAGCGGCGCCCGCTGCGTCTCCGAGCTGCGCCTGGCTCACGACCGTATAGTGCGTTTGATCGTTCAGGTTTACGACAAAGAATGTTGCGCTGGTGCTGAGCTGACCGTAGATGTCCACCGCCTTGCGGTAGTTCACGATCGCCTCGCGCAAGCGCGCGGCCGACCATTGCGCAGCGCCGATCTGCGCGTAAGACGTGGCGAGTTCGGTAAGGTAGAACTTATTCGCCGGCTCGAGTGCGACCAGCTCGAACGCGGTCTTGCCGGCCTGGAGGGCAAAGCGCGCGGCTTCCACTGCGTCTAGATTCTCACTGGCGGCACTCGAAAGTGCGCTCTCGGTTATCTGCTTCGCCAACACGATCTCGCCATACTGCGGGCGCTGCGCCAGTACCCGATCGATGACCTGGAGAGTATCTTCGCCGGCTCGGTGCGCCTCATCACTGCGCCTGAGGTTGACCAGGCCCTGGACGAGCCACGATCCGGCGATCGCATAGTCGGCATCCAGGACCAGATCACCCGGGTTGCGGGCACCGAGCTGGAGCGCCAAGCGCTGGGCCTCGCGCGCGCTGCGCACGCCATCTTCGTTTTGATTATTGCCAACGCCTGCGGCGCCGCTGGAGATCAGTACCTCCACATAGGCACGACGCACCTCGTGCGATGCCCCGGGCTGACTTGCAATCGGGCGCACCAGATCGGCCGCGCGCTTGATGTCGGTGAACTCCTCGGCGCTGACCTGATTGGCCCGCAGCTTACCCAGATTGGTATAGACGCGGGCCAGCGCTATGGCGGTGGCCTCGGACCGATCGCCCGCGCGACGCAGGGCATCGAGCAGCGCGATCCCCGTGGTCGCGCTTTGAATACCCTTGGTCGTATTGCCCAGGTACATGGACGCCCCGGCGTAATTCGCATAGGCCAGCGCGCCATCACGCACCGTCTGCGCATCCTTGAGTTTGGGCGGCAGCGCGTTGAAGTAGTCGATCTCCCGCTGCGACAGCCCGATGATGGTCTGGTAGCGCCCGAAGCTCGCCAGTTCCTGCACGAAGTCATCGGTCAGGAACCCCAGCAGACGCTGGGCCTGGTTGCGCCCCTGCTCCGCGAGCACTCGGGTCTGCTGCGCATCCGCCTCGGCACGCCGGGCCCGCTGCACGTTCACGATCGCCAGCACCGCGGCCACCACCGCGAGCGCGGCTAGCGCGGTGCAGCCGGCCGCGATCGCCCGTGCCCGCCGCAGGGCGCGCTGGGCGGCGTGCTCACGCGCACTTTGCTCGGCCAGCAGGCGCTCGGTCGCCTCACGCGCCTCGCGCTCCTGGCGCTGGTCGCGGCTGGCCTTCACCACCCCCGTGAGGACATCGTGCGTCAGCTCCACCCGACGCACATCCAGGCGTTCCTCGATGCGCAGCAGCCTTCGATTCACCAGCACCCCGAGCGCATCCGGGGCGGCACCGGCGATCTGCAGGCGGCGCAACACCCGCTCCTCGGCAAGGTTCTCTCGATAACCTGAGTCGGTCAGCAGCTCATCCTCGATGACCCGGCGCACGGCAGCTGGCTGATCGGCCAGGGAGCGCTCGTAGAAGCTGCTGAGGATGCTCTCGTGGGAGCCTGCCAGAAGGTCCAATGAGACCTCGGATCGGTGCTGCGCGATGCGCTGCTCGTTGAGCTCGCGGCAGATCAGACTCAAGAGCGAGGGCTCCACTTCCGCATTGGCAAGCTCGGAGCCGCCGGCCACGAAGCGTACGATCGCCGCGGCGACTTCCTCGGAGACCAAGTCCTTGCCCGGTCTTCGGACCGCCTCCAGTCCCTGGCTGCCCGTCATCGGCGCCAGCCTCAGCCTGTTCTGTGAGAGGCTGGGCATGGTCTTCTTCAAGCCCTCCAGGGGCGCTAAGTAATCCTCGCGCAGCGAGATCACCACCCGATAGTCACTGCGGGAAAAGTCAAAGCGCTCCGCGGCGCTCTCATCGGACTCTAACTTCGCCTCCAGGGCCCGGGGCGGGCGATTCTCCACTAGATCGGCCAGTTCCTCGATGAAGCGCGCCGCCCGGGCGCGGCCGAACTCATCGCTTTGCGCAAGTGTAAACAGCTCCTCGAACTGGTCGAAGATCAGGAGCGGGATCAATGTCGAGCCAGCGCTGTCTTTCAGCACCGCATCGCGGTGGTGCAGGAACTCCCAGATCGATTCCTCCGGGGCCACCGCTGCAGTGTGTGTCCAGTGACCGGCAGATGCCGCACGTTCAATCGCCTGCTTGATCTGCGCGGAAGGTTCCGGGGCATCCTTGCCGTAGTCGATGCGCAGGTACACCGGAAAATAGCCGGCGCCACGCAGCTGCGGTACCAGCCCTGCCTGCAGGATCGAGGTCTTTCCCAGGCCTGATTTACCAAAGAGAACGGTGAGGAGCTTGCGGTGCACCCGCCGTTCAAGCTCCGCAACCTCCTGCTCGCGTCCAAAGAAGAACACCCGGGTGGCCTCCGTAAAGGAGGCTAAGCCCAGCCACGGGTTTTGCTCATCCACACTCGGTGCGGCGACACTCATGAAGAAGGGTTGCGCATCGCCTCAGCGATGCGCTGCGCGAATTTGGGCGTCACTGCGCCTTGCGGCAGTTCGGTGAAGTGCAGCGCCTTGAAGCGCTCCGGGACCCGTGCATCCGTACTGATGGCGGCATCCACGCTCACCGGCAGGATGAACAGCGCCCCTTCTGCCATGTTGCGCGCCCGGTCCAGCGCATAGCTCCATTCCCGGCGGAAATACCCCTCCACCCGCCGCTGCGTCGTGCCCGAGACCACCGCGATGAAGTAGGAGCAGCGCGCAATGTTGTTTTGAATCTTGCGGTCGTAGTCATCTCCGGCCTCGAGCCGGTCCATGTCGAACCAGGTCGTGATGCCGGCCGCCTCCAGCCCCGCCTTGATTTGCTGCACCGCCGGCAGGTCCTCGCGCGCATAACTGATGAACACCGCGTTGTCCGGCATCTCGCGCGCGGGTGGCAGGAAGCGCGTCGGCGCGGGCACCGCCGGCATCGGATTGCTCTTATTGCGTTGCTGCCAGCGCTCGTGCAGCTCTGCCACGAAGCGTTCTGCGCCGGTGTAGATGCGCGTGCGGACGCTCACCTGCTGCAGAAACGCGATCAGTGGATTGTCCTGCCCCGCATGCCCATCGGCGAGCACCTCGCCCACATCGCGCGGGTCGGAGAGCCGCTGGCGCTTGGCCATGCGCAGGAACAGCCGCACCAGCCAGTTGCTGAAGTTGCTGCCGATCACCAGCAGGTGATTATGCTCGAGCTCGTGGAACAGCCGCTCCGGCACCAGGCTCTCGTTCTGCAGTGCACAGATGTACTCGATCAGGTCCTCATCCGAGATCACGTAGGTCGGCGAGGCCGACAGCTTGCCGAACAGGTGATACACCACCGGACGCGGCAGGCGCCCGCGCTCGGCCGGCAGGTCGGTCACCCGGTTGGGGGCATAGGCGAATACCTCGGTGGTGGCCGTGCCGCTGAAGCGCTCCAGGTTGATGGCACTTTCCAGCAGTGAGTCGAAGGTCGTGCTGATGAAAAGATCAAAGTCGGTGATGGCCGCCAACTGCCGCAGCGCCAGCGGCGGCTCGAAGTTGGCCTCCTTCAGCAGGCCGCGCAGGCGCACGTACGCCTCTTCGCGTCGGCCGCGGGCCGCGAGGAACCAGCACACCACATCGTTCAAGGTGTAGCGCGGGGGCAGCTGCGAGGTGTCCACGTTCAGCCGCACCGCCAGCTTCTCCGCCACCCACTCCAGCAGCAGCCGCGGACCGCGCTCCGTCTGCACCCGCAGCAGCTCCGGTCCGACGATCGGAATCACGCGCCGCTCCTCGATGAAGCTCAGCAGATCCTCCCACGCATCCTCATCGAGGGTGGCGGTCGGCAGTATCGCTGCGGATCCTACGTTCATGAATGCATCGCCCCGGCTGGCAATTGCGCGAGGCGGTCCGATCGCGCCGACGCGCGATCGGACCTGCGCGCCCTCAACGCTTCGCGACCATTGCCTTGAGGCCAGGATTATTCACGTTCGTGACTGCCGTATTGACGGCATCCGACATGCATCGCCGGTAGTCCGTGGAGCCGGGGAGGTCATTGGCCTGCGGCTGCGGCGAGCATACGGTGGTCGCGGCCGCGCGAATGCGTACCAGCAACGCCGACAGACCCGCAGACTTCGCAAGATCCAGATCGGCGTAGTTGACCGTCGCCGTTCGTACCTCGGTCCCGGGGGCCGCAGCGGCCTTGTGTCCGGTGACGACAACCTCGGTCGTCTCCTGCGCATTGGCAGCTCCAAGGACGCCAAGCGCCAGGGCTCCGAGCGATGCCACGATAAGCAACTTCATGTTAGTCCCCTTCTTAAGGTCGCACTATCGCGACTTCTCAGGCGGACCTTACCCGCGGCATCCGCACGAGCGGCGGGTTTGCGACTAGCGGCGTGAATCGGGCCCTGAACGCCGGAAAAACGGCATTGGATGGGCCATCCGCAGATTTGATCAGCCCTTCGGCAGCGCGATCGGCCGGTCACGCAGCAGCCGCACCCAATCCGCGTTTTCGATCAAGGCTTCGCGACCCAGCTCGCGCAGCAGCGCGAGTTCACCGTGGTGTCGCGCCGGCGTGGCGGGCTCGAGCTCGAAGTGGCTGACAAAGCGTTCGGCGCGGCGAAAGATCGTCGCAAAGCGCGCGTACTGATTGCCTTGGGTGCGCGCGCCGCTGCGCTCACCGTAGGCTTCCAACAGCGCCGCGCCGATCGGTGCAATGCCCATGATCAGTACCGTCCAGTGATGCAGCGTCACGAGACGCTCGAGCTGCTGCCAGAAAATCACCAGGCTGAAGGCTGCCAGCAGACCCAGCGCCAGGAACACTCGCGAACTGCGCTCCAGGCGCAGCAGACGCTGCTCATGCAGGCGCGCGCGCGTCGCGTAGTAGCTCGCCTGATCCTGGATCCACCACTTCAACGCCAGGTCCGGATGGGCCGCAACGGGTGGCGGCGCCGCACCGGTTGCCCGCAGGGCTTCACGGATCCAGCGCAGCTCATCGAGTTGCTTGCGCAGGTACGAGGAGGAGGCATTGTCGCTCAAACCACCCAGACGCCAGTAGAACTGCACCCGCAGGCCTTCGGCCAATGCCCGATAGTCCAGGTATCTGCCCTGCGCATCCATACGGCGATGCCATATCAGCACCAACGTCAGCAGCGCGAAGCACAGCAGGTACGCGAGCGGCACGCTGCGCAGCGGCAGCACTTCTGCGTAGACCTCGAAGATCAGCGCCAGCAGTGCGGCCAGTCCCAAGGTCAGTCGCAGCACCCGGTGCGTGATGCGCTGGTAATGGGCCGCGAGACGGTCCGCGCAGCCGAACGCCGTCGCCAGCGCGCGGTCCGCAGATGCCGCAGCCGTTCCCGGCAACAGGGAAGCTGCCGCTGCGGGCACCTGCGCACGGATCCGCGGCCGCGCCGCCTCGGTATTGAAGCGGTCGATGCGACTGCAGACGGTGTGAAACAGCTGCGGATCATTGTCGTGCGGAAAGAGCCATTCGGCCTGCGGCGACGCGGCCGCTTCGCTCCCGGATCGAACCGCATGTACGTGGAAGACCGGTCCACTGTCATCCGGATCGAGGGCGGTGTGACTCCCCGCGCGACTCGCATTGGACTGACCCAGCTTCAGGCTGACCACCGCGGCCGTGCCGGCGCCGCTCTCGTTGGGCACACCATCCCAGATGGCGAGCAGGATATGGCTCTGCTGCGCCACGAATGCGCCGACCGCACGATACTGATGATCGCGCCCCGCCGGTGAGTCGCACCACGGCGAATCATTGGTGGCCGCGGGACGCGGCCAGACGAAGACGCGCTGCGGTGACACCCGCTGCAGCAGCGCCCGGAATTCGGTGACGCTGTCCGGAAAGTCGCGTTCATAGTCCTGCGGTTCCAGCGGCAAGGGCACGACGAACCGGTAGCCGCGTTCCAGGGCAATCGCGGCGACCAGCCGATCTGCGCCCTCGGCCAGAGCCGAGATGACGAGCAAGGGCGTCGCCGGATAACGCCCCTGAAGGTACTCGAAGAATGCGACGATCAGGGTGCGATAAGCCGGCAGATCGGCGTCACGCAGGTCACGATGCCCGGTGACGCCGACCACGATCGGCAAGCGGCCGTCGGCCTCGTCAGTAGCCGTATGCAACATCGAAGCGCAGGATCCTTCCGGCACCTGTCATCGGCGCCGGCACAGCGCTGAAGTCGGCAATGTACAGGCGACCATCAGGACCCCAGGCCATGCCACCCGGAACGTTCAATCCGGTAATGACATCCTCGAATTCGCCGGAGCGCTGCAGGCGCACCACCTTGCCGTTGCCGGGTGCCGGGAACCCGGCGTTATCCGAAAGCTCCAGGGCATAGAGCAGACCGTCCGGGCCAAATGTCACGGCCATGACGGTCGTCAGTCCAGCCTTTGAATCCGCTACGTAGTAGCTGCCCTGTGGCTGCATACCGGGGATTTCCCGGCCTTCGCTGCCCACTTTGGCGAGGTGCAGGATCCGCGACCAATCCGGAAGGATGGGGAAATACAGCAGATTGCCCACATACAGATCGCCATCGCGCTCGGCCAGGCCCGTCGGCACGATATGCCCCTGGGAGGCTGAGATGTCGACCAGTTCATGCGCGCGCCCGTCGCTCTCGACCGCCACCACGATGCCACGGTTCGGCTCCGTCACGATCAGGTGGCCCCCGGTGTCGATCATGCTGAACCAGACGCCGTCGGGCTCGAAATCAGCGGCATCATCGAACTGACCCGGATGCGTCATGCCGAAAGCGCTCAGATCCGCAATCATGCTCCATTTGCCGGTGTTCGCATTGACGCGGGCGATCCCGTTGGGCGCCAGGGGATTGCCATGCGAACAGCCACCTCCCGCGATCAGCGCATACAGCTGACCATCGAGGAAGGCGACGTCTGCAACCCCCGACAGATCGCCGGTCGACGCCACGCTGGAGGGAAAGCCCGAGGCCACCGGGGTGACCTTGCCGGTGCGGCTGATCTTAACGATTGCACCGGTATTACCGCCCAGGTACGGGCCGACCGGCGGTGCGACCTGCGGGCATTGGCTGGCGTTCGTCTTGTTGGTACCGCCGGTGCCGCTTTCGGCCACATACAGATCGCCATCCGGTCCGAACTTGAGGCCTCGCGGTGCATTGAGACCGGACGCAACGACTTGGAATTCGCTGGGAACCTGCGCACAGACCGATTGCGCCGCGCACGTAGCGATGACACCGCCCAATGCGAGCGCGGCCGGCCAGGAAGTGAACGGTTTCATTGGAGTCTCCCCTTGTTATTGCACTGAGCGGTGAAACTAACGTGTGGGCGCGCCACTGCATGACTTTGCGACGAGCGCCGGAAATAGCCGACCGAAGGCGGAAAATCCGCCATGGGTGAGCCGGCGCGACCGTACCGGTGAGACTTTCCCGGGCTTTTCAGCCACCAACACTGATGACCTGGCTATCCATTTGCCGCATTTGTGCGAATAATCGGGCCCACTGCCATGACCATTTCGTCTCTCCCAGCGACCGACTCCATTCGCGAAGCGCCGCGGTTCGGAACGCGTTGGAGAGTCAAATGGACCAGAGGTTGGCGGACGACTTTCGGACTGGCCACGCTGATTGCATTCGGTATGTCGACCCAATACCTCGCGCAGCTTTTTGTCTGGCGCAACTGGCCGCTGAACGAGGTGCTGCTGGGCTGGCTGTATGTGCTGCGTGACCGCCTCATCGTCGCCTGGTGGATCGCGCTCGCGATTCTGATCTTCAGAGTGGGACAGGCCGGCTCGACGGGCCGGCGCACGGCGCTGCTGGCCGTCAGCGTGTTCGTCGGTGCCGCCTGCGGTGAGTGGCTGGTGCAGTGGTTGTATGGCGGCTATGGCTCTTTTGCGTCATTGATAACCCATGTATTGCGCTGGAACACCGTCGCGCTGGCGGTGGCAGCGAGCTACTACCTGTGGCGCACGTCGGGCGAATCGCGCGACTCCCTGCGGCGCGAAGGCCTGCGGCGCGCCTCCATCGAGCAGCAGCTGACGAATACGCGCCTGACGGCGCTGCGCAAGCAGATCGAGCCGCATTTTCTTTTCAATACCCTCGCCACGGTGCGTCGGTTGCACCGCACGGAGCCGCAGGCGGGCGCTGACATGCTCGCCAACTTCATCGACTATCTGTGTCGGCTGCTGCCGATGCTCGAGCGCAGCGAGGTGCTGCTCGGCGAAGAGACGGATCTCGTCCAGGCCTATCTGTCCGTCATCCAAGTGCGGATGTCGCAGCGCTTGCACGTGCAGATCAGGGTTCCCGACGCGCTGCGCGAGGCGAAAGTGCCGCCCCTCGCGCTCGCGACCCTGGTCGAGAATGCCATCAAGCATGGCCTCGCACCGCTCCCCGCCGGCGGGCGTATCGAGGTATTTGCCGAACGCGCGATTGACGGCAGTTTGCAGCTTACGGTGCAGGACAACGGCGTCGGCCTCAAATCCGATGCCCGCGGCGGCACGGGGCTCGGTCTGTACAACATCCGCACGCGGCTCGCGACCCTGCACGGAGCGCGCGCCTCGCTGAGCGTCGAAGCGAACGAGCCTCGCGGAGTCCGCGCCCGCATGATCCTGCCGTTGCGGCTCGGTGCCACATGAGGCTGTTCGCTGCCACGTTCGACGGCGGCCGGATCATTGCCTGGGCCATCACCTGGGCGTGCCTGGTGGCAGTCCTCGAATCGCTTGCCATGTCACCCGAGCGTTGGGCATCGCCCGAGCTGCTGCTGTGGTGGCTGACCTATTGGACGCTGCCGTTGTGGTGCCTGATTGGGGCACTGCTGCTGTGGTTCGCAAACCGCAGCGAGCGCACCGGAGGGCTGCTCGGGCTTGGGGTCGGGGTTCTTCTGGTTTGGCCGCTGCCGGCCTTCATCCAGCCACTTGTGTCGGCAGCGATGAATGGAGGGGCGCGATCGCTCCCGGGATTGCGGCACTTCTCCAGGGAACTCGCCACGATTCCGAATCCGCAAAACTGGCTCAGCATCGGCCTGTACAACACCTGGATCTATTTATTCTACGGCGGTCTGCTGATTGCGGTCGCCCTGCTCACCATGCGCTCCGAGCGAATCCGCTCCATGCTCCTGGCCAGCGCTCAGGCGCGAAGCCGTACCCAGGGCCTGCTCGACGCCGAACGTCTGCGCGTGCTGCAGGCACAGGTTGATCCGGCGCTGCTGCTCGAAGCCATGCGCGAGATCGAGCAGCGCTATCGCCGCGACCCGCAGCACGCCGAGAAGCTGCTCGAGGCGCTGGTCGAGTTCCTGCGTTCCGCCATGCATGGCCTGCGCGTGCCGATCTCGACACTGGACGCGGAAATCCGCCTCGCCCGTACTTTCTCGAATCTGCAGCGCGAGCGCGGCATAGCAAGCGCGTGGCGGCTGGACGAGGATGTTTCGATCGATAACGCCGGCATCCGCTTCCCGAGCCTGTTGATGCTGCGGCTTCTCGCCCTCGGCGGGGAAGGAGGACGACCGCTGCTGCGCGTGCGTACCGAACCCACCCACACCGTGCTTTCGCTGCATGGCCTCACCTGCGATATCCCACCCGAGCTGCGTCAGCACATCAACGCCAGTCTCGGCGCGCTGCACGGCGATGGCTTCGAGCTGCATTGTTTACCAGAGCCGCCGACCCAGATCCTGATCAAGTTGAACCGAACTTTGGCCTAGGAGATTCTTATGCGTGAATTGAAAATCGACGAAGTGCGCCGGGCATTGCTCGCCGTCCTGCCCGGCATCGCCGTGGCATTCGAAGTGCAGGCACAGGATGCCGCCGTGATGCAGCCGCAAAGCTATCGCGTCGCGCTGGAGAACGAGTACGTACGCGTGCTCGATTTCAACAGTCGTCCGGGCATGGGCGTGTGCGGCAACGGCATGCATTCGCATCCGCCACATCTGACCGTGCTGCTGACTGAAGGGTCCGTACGCATCAAGACTGCCGACGGCAAGATCGAGGAGCAACGCAACATGCCGCTCGGCACCGTGTTCTGGGAGCCCGCGGTGACGCATACCGTCGAGAACGTGAGCGGCGCCCACATGCGCGGACTGCTCATCGAAGTGAAGGGCGCGAAGAGCTGAGTCGTGAAAACTCCAAGCGCGATTCTGGCCGAGGATGAAACCGTGTTGCGGGCGGAGCTCAAGCAGCACCTGGGCAAGCTGTGGCCCGAGCTTCACATCGTGGGTGAAGCGGCCACGGGGATCGAGGCCGTCGATCTGCTGGAGCGCGTCGCGGCGGATGTGCTGTTTCTCGACATCGAGATGCCGCTGATGTCCGGCCTGGATGTCGCGCAGCAGGCGCAAGGCCGCTGTCACATCGTCTTCGTCACGGCCTACGATGCGCACGCCGTCGCGGCATTCGAGGCCGGCGCGGTCGACTACGTGCTGAAGCCGCTCGAACCGGACCGGCTCAGTCGCGCGATCGAGCGCCTCAAGCAGCGCCTCGGCTCCACGCCCCCCAACCTGGAATCCTTATTGCGCGACTTCGCACGCACGGCGGCGCCACGCACCTACCTTCGCTGGATCAATGCATCGGTCGGGCCCACGCTGCATCTCATCACCGTCGATGAGGTGCTCTATTTTCAGGCCGATACCAAGTACACGCGCGTGGTGACGGGCGCTTTCGAGGCGCTCATTCGCAAGTCGCTGCACGAACTGCAGGGACAGCTCGATCCGGCGATCTTCTGGCCCATCCATCGTTCGACGGTCGTGAACGCCAATGCCATTGCGGGCGTATCGCGCGATTTTCGCGGCCAGCTATCGGTCACGCTCAAGAGCCGGCCGGAGCGGCTGGCGGTGAGTGAGTCTCAGCAGTACCGGTTCAAGCAGATGTAGTTTGTGACTGAAGGTGGGCCTGCACCCAACGGATGATATCCGCCTTGCCCATCGCACCGGCCTGCCGCGCCACTTCGCGGCCCGCTTTGAAAGCAATCAAGGTGGGAATGCTGCGGATGCCAAATTCGCTGGCGATATTCTGCGCAGCATCCGTGTCGAGCTTTGCCAGGCGAACGGTGGGCTCCAACTGCGCGGCCGCCAGGGCGTACTGCGGCGCCATGGCGCGGCACGGCCCGCACCATGACGCCCAGAAATCCACCACCACCGGAATGTCATTGCGGTCGACGTGACGGTGGAAATTGGTGCCGGTGAGTTCGAGCGGATGACCGGTGAACAGCGGCTGGTGGCACTGTCCACATTTCGGCGCCTCGCCCAGGCGCGAGGCCGGAATGCGATTGATCGTGTCGCAGCGCGGACACACGATGTGCGGCGTATCGGACATAGGCCGATTCTGGGGGCGCCCGGCGCGATTTCAAGCCGGGCGCTTTGCGCTTCATTGTTCGCGGCGAGATTCCGGCGTTACAGGGGGCAGATTCTCCAGCGCCTTGGTCAATTCGATCAACCGCCTGACGTTTGCGCTGCGGTCAAAAATGACCATGGCATTGCGCTCAGCCAGCACGTTGATCTGCCCGGTAGTAGGGACGAGTGGACGCAGGATCGTTGCAAGCTGCATGGCGTTCATCCCCTTCACAGGAACAATCACCGTCACCCACTCGTCATCCAAGGCCTTGATGTTCTCGGGCGCGACGACCGCAAGTCCGACCTGCCTGACCAAGGCGTCCGGAATCACCTCCATGAGGTTGTCATCCGCAATGACCGCGAACCCGTACATCCGCAGCAGCGCAAGAAGTTGCCCGTAGGTGATTTCCTGACGTTCCAGTGTTCCAAGATTGACTGTCTGCGGAACCCGCGGGTCCCACACAAAATGCTTGTGTAATCTTGCGCCGACTTCGCGAATAAGCTCGCGGGTATCCACGTCGTGCGAATCATGGGGCGGCTCGCTGGCAGCGGACCTGGATTCGACCTCCGCCGCGGTAACCACCAGCGGCAGCGCAGACAGGATGATGGCCAAGACCAAAGCAAGGATTTTCATGTCCCGAAGTCCTCGGCGAGAGAGAGGTGACCGGGCAGGTCGATACTGAAGTATAAGCTTGACCCACGTTGAGTCGTTATGGCCGCTCTATGCCGCAGTGCGGCGGAGCAAGCAATGGGGTTTCGCGTTCTGGTCGTCGGTGGCAGCGGACAGGTAGGCTCCGAATTGGTGCGCGCCTTGCTCGCAGTCAGCGCGTGCACCGCAGTGGTGATGGTCAATCGGCGAACCCTCCCGCCTGCGGCCGATGCGCGGGTGCGCCAGGTGATCATGGACACCAGTGCAGCCGCTTTCGCCGGTGCGATCTGCGAACTTGCCGTCAGCTGCCGCGGGCACGGTGAGCCGTTGTATGCCGCATCCTGTATCGGCATCGGCAAGGGCAGCCGTCAGTGGAGCGATGCGGACATCAGGAAACTCGAAATCGGTCTGGTCGGCGCGTTCGCGCGCGGTTGCCTGGCGGCCGGGATCGAACGATTCGGACTGCTTTCCGCGGCCGGGAGCAGTGCCCAGAGCCGGATCCGTTATGCCCGCATCATGGGTGAAAAGGAAGCTGCAGTCCGCAACCTCGGATTCAAACACCTGGCGATTTTTCGGCCCGGTGTCATTGCCGGTAATGCGCACACCCCAGGCTTTCTGGCTTTGCTGGGGCGCCTCGTTCCCGGGCCTTTCGGGACCATTGATCAGCGGGATATCGGTCGCGCCTTCGTCGGCGAATTTCTTCGCGGGCGAGAGGGCATCACGATCCTGGAAAATGCCGCGATGAAGCAACGGTCGCGGGCGTATTAGAGACACGGAGGAACCATGCAAACTCAGATCGACGAGATCGCTGCCGGCATTTATCGCCTGTCAACCTGCGTACCCGACGCCGCTCCCGGCGGTTTCACATTCAACCAGTTCCTGATCAAGGGCGATGATGCGCTGCTGTTCCATACCGGGCACCGCGCCATGTTCCCGCTCGTGTCCCAGGCGATCGCCCGCATCCTTCCGCTCGAGCGCATCCGCTGGATAACCTTCGGACACGTGGAAGCCGACGAGTGCGGGGCGATGAATGCATTCCTGGCTGCCGCACCGCGCGCCGAGGTCGCGCACGGGGCACTCGGCTGCATGGTTTCGCTCGATGACCTGTGTGACCGGCCGCCGCGCAGGCTCGCGGACGGGGAAGTGATCGACCTGGGTGGCAAGCGCATACGCCACATCGATACGCCGCATGTCCCCCACAACTGGGAAGCGCGCGTGCTGTTCGAGGAAACGACTGCAACCCTGTTCTGCGGCGATCTCTTCACACATACCGGCGACGGGCCGGCTCTCACCGACAATGACATCGTCGGTCCCGCCGTGGACGCCGAGAAGCTGTTCCGTGCGACGGCGCTGACCGTCGCTACCGCCCCGACGATCCGGCGCCTGGCGGAACTGCAGCCGCAGTTGCTGGCCCTGATGCACGGATCATCCACGCGCAGGCGCTGCAGTGAGGCCTTGGGCGATCTCGCCGATACCTACGGGCATATGGCCGGTGAGGCCACAGTCTGATTGCGACCGTCACGTCCACTCGACTACGGCCGCTGCGAAATTTCTGCTGCTGAATTTCGATGGCAGCGGCCCGTGCAGCCTGATGTCGGAGCGGCGCGCGGTCTGCAGCATCACGCCGTAGCGACCGAAAATCGCGACCGCCCTGGAGTGCGCGAAGATCGCCAGATTGATGCCCGCGAGGGGCTTGCCGTCCACGTCCGTCAGGACGATGTGGTGGAGTGAGCCCGGACAGCCACAGTTCGGACACGTGGTCCATTCCGGCATGGGATCCGGTATCGGCGTCACTTTGAGCCGGTAGGTCCCGTTGCCGGCGAGTTCGAATGGTTCGCAGAGAACGCCGGGTTGCCAGTCGGCAATGACGATGGGGTAGACGCGCAGGTCGCCGGTGATGGCAATGACCGGCGGACCCTCATCAGGAAGAACCCTACAGGCGTGCGGCAGCTCGCTCATCGGATCCTCCGGGGCTCTGCGCTGAGGACGGGATCATCATACCTGTGGGGTGGCCGCGGTTCCCGCCTCTCTCAAAAGGAGTAGATCCACCCCCCTACCCTTAGGACATATCTGTAGGGCTTGCGGTGAATGTTCGCCGTGCCTCCCACAGCCGATGATGTCCCCCATCAGCACTGGATCGGGAAAGCCTCCGGTGACGTCATTGGGTACGGGGAGTCGGGTATGAGTCGTCAGTCAGTTTCCATTTGGTTCGCAGCCGCTGTGTTCACCGCGGTGGTCCTGGTCCAGCTCGCCGGCTGCACGCGGGGTGAGAGCGCAACGCCGGCGGCAGCTGCGCCGGCACCGTCGGTCACCGTCGCCACGGTCGTGTCGCGGCAGATTTCGGACTCCGATGAGTTCACGGGTCGCTTCGAGGCCGTCGACCGGGTCGAAATCCGGCCGCGTGTGTCCGGCTATATCGCTTCGGTGAACTTCGTGCAGGGTCGTGAGGTCACCAAGGGCGAGGTGCTGTTCGTCATCGATCCGCGTCCCTACGAGGATGCGCTGAAGCAGGCCCAGGCGCAGCTCGAACTGGCCCGCTCGCAGCTGACCCTCGCGACCTCCGAGCAGGCCCGCGCCGACAAGCTGCTGGTCGCCCGCGCGATTTCCCGAGAGGAACTCGAGAGTCGCGAATCCGCCCTCGCCCAGGCGCACGCGAACGTATCCGGCGCACAGGCCGCCGTGGACACGGCGGCATTGAACGTCAGCTTCACGCGCGTCACCGCGCCGATCACCGGCGTGGTCAGCCGCGCCGAAATCACGGCCGGCAACCTGGTGACCAGCGGCCAGACACTGCTCACCACCGTGGTGTCCGTGGATCCAATCTATGTGAGCTTCCAGGCTGAGGAGCAGGGCTTCCTGAACTTCATGAACTACTCTCGCAAGGCCGGCGAGGCGGATGCCACCCACCCGGTATTCGTCGGACTGGCCAATGAAGAAGGCTACCCGCACCAGGGCGCGATTGCCTTCGTCGACAACGAGATCGACGCGGCCACCGGCACCGTGCGCGTCCGCGGCCGGCTTGCAAACCCCAATCACGAGTTCACGCCCGGCATGTTCGCGCGCATCAAGGTCACGGCCACGAAGTCCTTCCCGGCGCTGCTCGTCAACGAATCCTCGATCGGCACCGACCAGGGTCTGAGGTACGTGCTGCGCGTGGGCCGCGACAACACCGTCGAATATCGACAGGTGAAGCTCGGGCCCGTGGTCGATGGCCTGCAGGTGGTGCGTGAAGGGCTGAACGTCGGCGACACGATCGTTGTCAACGGGCTGCAGCACGTGCGTCCCGGCATGACCGTCACACCGCAGCATGTCGCCATGGGCGAGCCGAGCCGGAGCCCACATGAAACTGTCTGAATTCTTCATCGAACGGCCGATCTTCGCGGCCGTCGTCTCGACCTTCATCACCATCGCCGGTGCGCTGGCCCTCATCAAGCTGCCCGTCGGCGAGTACCCCGAAGTCGTGCCGCCCTCGATCGTGGTGCACGCCAACTATCCGGGCGCGAACCCGAAGGTCATCGCCGATACTGTGGCCGCGCCGCTGGAGCAGGCCATCGTCGGCGTCGATGACATGCTCTATATGTCCTCGACCTCCACCATGAACGGTTCGCTGGACGTGACCGTCACCTTCAAGCTCGGCGCCGATCCGGATCGCGCGCAGGTGCAGGTGCAGAACCGCGTCTCGCAGGCCCTGCCGCGCCTGCCCGAGGAAGTGCGCGACCTCGGCGTCACGACGGTGAAGAGCTCCTCCGACCTCACCATGCTCGTGAACCTCATCTCGCCCAACGGCCGCTACGATTCGCTGTACCTGCGCAACTACGCGGCACTGAACGTCCGCGACGTGCTGGCGCGGCTGCCCGGCATGGGCCAGGTGCAGGTGTTCGGCGGCGGTGACTACGCGATGCGCGTGTGGCTCGATCCGGAAAAGCTGGCCGTGCGCAATCTCACGACAAGCGATGTGATCAGCGCCATCCGCGAGCAGAACGTGGATGTCGCGGCCGGACAGCTCGGCGCGCCGCCCTCCAAGGGCACCACGTTCCAGATCGCGCTCAACGCGGCCGGCCGGCTCACCACCGAGGACCAGTTCCGCGCCATCATCGTGAAGACCGGCGCCAACGGCGAATTGGTGCGCTTAGGCGACCTCGCACGCGTGGAGATGGGCGCGCAGGACTACGGCATGCGCAGCATGCTGGACAACCAGAACGCCATCGCGCTGCCGATCATGCAGGCTCCGGGTGCCAACGCTCTGCAGCTTTCGGCCAATGTCCGCAAGACCATGAACGAGCTCAAGAAGGACTTCCCCGACGGGGTCGACTACCGCATCGCCTACGACCCGACCATGTTCGTGCGCCAGTCCATCGAGGCCGTGCTGCACACGCTGCTCGAGGCCATCCTGCTGGTCGTGATCGTCGTCATCGTGTTCCTGCAGACCTGGCGCGCCTCCCTGATCCCGCTGATCGCGGTGCCGGTGTCCATCATCGGCACCTTCGCGGTGCTGCTCGCCTTCGGCTTCTCCATCAACACGCTGTCGCTGTTCGGCCTGGTGCTGGCGATAGGCATCGTGGTCGACGATGCGATCGTGGTGGTCGAAAACGTCGAGCGGCACATCGCCGCCGGCGAGTCACCCAAGCAAGCCGCGCGCTCGGCCATGCGCGAGGTCAGCCGTCCGATCATCGCCATCACGCTGGTCCTGGTCGCGGTGTTCGGGCCGGTGGCGTTCATCAGCGGCCTGACGGGCGAGTTCTATCGCCAGTTCGCGCTCACCATCGCGATCTCGACCGTGATTTCCGCCTTCAACTCTTTGACGTTGTCCCCCGCACTGGCGGCCGTGCTGCTCAAACCCCACGGTGCCAGCCCCGACCTTTTCGCCCGCTGGATGGAGCAGATCCTCGGGCGATTCTTTAGGCGCTTCAACCGCGCCTTCAGCTCCGCGGGCAACGGTTACTCAAAGGCCCTGACCTTCACCATCCGCCGCAGCGGCATCGCCATGGTCATCTACGCCGGCCTGATCGTCCTCGCCTGGGCCGGCTTCAACACCGTGCCCGGCGGCTTCATTCCCGACCAGGACAAGCAGTATCTGATCGCCGTCGCGCAGCTGCCGCCTGCCTCTTCGATAGACCGCACCGAAGCGGTGGTGCGGCGCATGTCCGAGATCGGGCTGAAGACGCCCGGCGTGCAGCACGCGGTGGAATTCGCGGGCATGTCGGTGAACGGCTGGACCCAAAGCTCCAGTTCCGGGATTGCCTTCTTCGCGCTCGATCCGCCCGCGCAGCGCAAGGGCCTCACGGGCAAGGCCATTGCCGCGCGCCTGAACGCGCAGCTCGCTTCCATCCAGGATGCCTACGTGGTCGTGTTCACGCCCCCGCCGGTACTGGGATTGGGCTCGCTCGGCGGCTTCAAGGCGCAGGTCGAGGACCGCGGTGACGCGGGACCCGAAGCGCTCTACGCGGCGGTTCAGGATGCCCTGGGCAAAGCCGCGAAAAGCCCGCAGCTGGCCGGCCTGCTGAGCACCTACCAGATCAACGTGCCGCAGCTGGACGTCAACGTCGATCGCGACAAGGTCAAGCAGCAGGGCGTGAAGCTCTCGGATGTGTTCGATACGCTGCAGACCTACATGGGCTCGACCTATGTGAACGACTTCAACCGCTTCGGTCGCACCTTCCAGGTCATGGCCCAGGCGGACGGGCCGTTCCGCGCCCAGGCCGAGGACATCCGCACGCTCAAAACCCGCAACGCCGCAGGTGAGATGGTGCCGCTCGGCTCACTGCTGAACGTCACACCGACCTTCGGCCCGGATACCGCCCAGCGTTACAACGCCTATCGTTCCGCGGATATCAACGCCGGACCGGCCCCCGGTTACAGCACCGATCAGGCCCAGGAAGCGCTCGCCGGGATTCTGAAAGCGAACCTACCGCGCGGCATGACCTTTGAGTGGACGGATCTGGCCTACCAGCAGCTGATCTCGGGCAACACGGCGACGATCATCTTCCCGCTGTGCGTGCTGTTCGTGTTCCTGGTGCTCGCCGCCCAGTACGAGAGCCTCACGCTGCCGCTGGCCATCATCCTGATCGTGCCGATGTGTCTGCTCGCCGGCATCACGGGGGTGCTGCTCGATCACGGCGACAACAATGTGTTCACGCAGATCGGCCTGCTGGTGCTGGTGGGCCTGGCCTGCAAGAACGCCATCCTCATCATCGAGTTCGCGAAGCACCTGCAGGAGGATCGCGGCATGGATGCGACATCGGCGGTGCTCGAAGCCGCGCGCCTGCGCCTGCGGCCCATCCTCATGACCTCCTTCGCCTTCATCATGGGCGTCATACCCCTGGTGCTCGCCCAGGGCGCGGGTGCCGAAGTGCGCCATGCCATGGGCGTGACGGTGTTCGCGGGCATGATCGGCGTGACCTGCTTCGGCCTGCTGCTGACGCCGGTGTTCTTCGTGCTGCTGCGCAAGCTCACTGACCGCAAGCTCGTGGGTGCGCAGCCTGAGACGGATACAGCTGCAGCAGTGGCCATCGGCTTCAACCCGGAGGTGCGCGGTGCGTAAGCTCATTGCAGTCACCATCGCCGCGAGTGTCGCGGCAATTTTGAGCGCCTGCGCGGTCGGACCGGAGTATCACCGGCCGGTGGTGCAGACCGCCGCAACCTTCGTCGAGGCCGAACCTGCGGTGTATTCGACCGATGACAGCATCGGACCGTTCTGGGGCCAGTTCAACGATGACCTGCTCGACGGCCTTGTGATCGAGGCGCTCGCCGCGAATCACGATCTGCGCATTGCGCTCGCGCATCTGCAGCAGGCCCGCGCGCTGCGCACGCAGGCGAAGCTCGATCTGTTGCCCACCGTCACGGCCGATGGCGGATACACCGACCAGCGCTATCCGGCCGCTGAAACCTTCGGCACCGGGACCAGTCTCGATGAGCGCTACTACAGCGCCGGCTTCGATGCGACCTGGGAGCTCGACCTCTTCGGGCGCGTGCGCCGCGGGGTCGAAGCCAGCCGTGCGGTGGTCGAGGGCCAGGAAGCGACGCTGCGTGATGTGCAGGTGAGTGTCACGGCCGAAGTCGCGCGTACGTATTTCGAACTGCGCGGCGAGCAGGCCGAGCTTGCCGTCCTGCAACGCAATGCTGCCAATCAGCAGCAGACCGTGGATCTCACGAATTCGCTGCTCGATGCGGGCCGCGGCACCGAGCTCGACACGGCGCGCGCCAAGGCGCAGCTGGACACGACGCTGGCAACCATTCCGCCGCTGCGCGCGAATGTCGAGAAGTCCATCCATCGCCTCAGTGTGCTCACCGGACGCGAGCCGGATGCGCTGGCGAGCATTCTCGCGGCACCCGGCAAACTGCCCGAGCTGCCGAAAATGGCGGCAGTCGGTGATCCGGCGGGACTGCTGCGCCGTCGCCCCGATATCCGCATCGCCGAACGGCAGCTCGCCGCCGCCACCGCCCAGATCGGCGTCGCCGTGGGCGACCTGTTTCCGAAGGTCACCTTCACGGGTAATTTCGGGTTCGCCGCCGGGGACCTCAATGCCCTCGGGTCGGCCGGCACCAAGACCTTCCTTATCGGCCCTTCCATCTCCTGGGCGGCATTTGACTTAGGTCGGGTGAAGGCACGGATCGCGGGTGCCCGAGCCGGGGCCGATGCGGATCTGGCGACCTACCAGAAAACCGTGCTCACGGCACTGGAGGAGACCGAAAACGCCCTGGTGGCCCATGCCCGCCAGCGCGACCGGCTGGTGCAGCTCACGGCCGCCGCGGCCGAAAGTGACACCGCCGCGCAGATCGCCCGCGCCCGCTACGAGGGCGGGCTGGTCGGCTTTCTCGACGTACTGGATGCCGAACGGGCGCAGCTTCAGGCCCAGGATCAGCTGGCGCAGAGCCGCACGGACGCGGCCACCAGCCTGATCGCCGTTTATAAGGCCCTCGGCGGCGGCTGGGAGGGGGCCCCCCTGCCCGTGGCGCGCATCACGACAGCCGTAGCGCCACAGCGGTAGACTGGCATGAGGGTCGAAATGAGAGGGGGACGAATGAATGTCGGGTTGACGGCCCGCGCCGCGGATTGCGGCCCGGACTGTGCGGACATCGCCGAAGAGGCTGCGCGCAGCGATGCTGCGAGCCCCTGCGCGGAGGAATTCGCGCAGATCAGCGTGTCCCTGCAGCACCGCGAGGGATTGCTCGCGGCCTCCGCGCGCGCCAGCCGCATGCTGCTGGAAGCCACCGACGTCATGAATGCAATACCCGCGGTGCTGCGCGAACTGGGTGCCGCCGCCGGCGCCGACCGCGTCAATCTGATCCGCGCCGAGACCGGTCCTGACGGCAAGCCGTGGATGGTGGTCGCGGGCGAATGGACCGCCGCCGGGATCAGCGCCTACCTCGGCAACCCCAACAAGGGCGGCTGTCCCGAGAACACCATTTTCGCGACCTGCAAGGAGCTGCGCGCGGGCCGCAGCGTACTCATGAATCCGGCGCAGCATGGCGCTGCCGATGCCAGTGCCGCCGAACGCAGCACCCTCACCAAGGCCGTCGTCCCCATCTTCGTCGACAATGGTTTTTTCGGCGCGCTGAGTTTTGACAACACCCGCCAGCGCCGTGCCATCGATCCGGCCGAAGTCGCCGCGCTCGAGACCGCGGCCGGCGTCATCGGCGCGGGGCTGCATCGCGAACGGCTCATCGAAGTCGTGCGCCGCGAGCGCGAGCAGGCCGCGGACCTGCGCATGAACGAGCTGGCAAAGGCCAATGCCGTCATCCGCGGTAATCTCGAGCGCCTCGCGACCGAGCCGGATGCGCGCAACTTCCTCGGTCACGTGCTGCTGGAGGCGACCCGGCAGTTCGATGCGGCGGCCGGCAACGTGATCGTCCGCCACGATGACCCGGCGATCTGGGAGATCGTCGCGCACGTCGACAATGGTGTGCTCGGGCCCCCTGCCTTCACGGCGAGCATCCCGGCCGACGGCAATGCCCTGGGCGAGAAACTTTCGCGCACCGAACTGCCGATGTTCTGCAATCTCATCAGCGATGATGTGGCCACCGCCTGGCCCGGCCTGCAGGATTATCAGCGCCGCGCCGGTCATACCGGCATGGTCGCCTTCCCGCTGCTGTTCGGCGGCCGCAACGTCGGCTTCATCACCCTCTACTTCAAGGACGGCGAGGCGGCCAGGCTGGTCAACAGCGAACTGCTCGTGGCGCTCGCGCAGCAGGCGACGCTGGCCATCGAGATCATGCGGCTGGCGCATTCGGCCAAGGAAGCCGCCGTGCTCGTGGAGCGCAACCGCATCGGCCGTGAAATCCACGACGGGCTCGCGCAGGCCTTCACCGGCATTCTCATGCAGTTGGCCGCGGCCGAGGATTTCGAAGGCGCCGAGCAGTGCGCCACCCAGGGACTGATCGCCGATCGCATCCGCGATCTGGCGCGCGAAGGTCTTGCCGAAGCGCGTCGTTCGGTCATGGCCCTGCGCCCGGATCAGACCCGCAGCGGCGGCCTCGAACTGGCACTGCGCCAGCTCGCCGAGCGTTCTTCGGTGCCGGGGCGCACGCAGTGCAGCTTCGAAGGCCGCGCGCCCGCGACCGGTCTCGCGCCGGAACATGAACATGCGTTGCTGCGTATCGCCCAGGAGGCGGTCAGCAATGCCGTGCGCCACGGTCATCCCCAGCACGTGCGGATCAGCCTGATCGGTGAAGCCGCGCACTGGGTGCTCACCGTCGCGGATGATGGCCAGGGCATGGAGGGCTCGCCGGAGGACTGCGCGCAGCACGGCTTTGGCCTGAGCAACATGCAGGAGCGTGCCACGGCCATCGGCGGCAGCTGGCAGATCGAAACCCACAAGGGTGAGGGCACGCGCGTGAGCGTGCGCTTGCCGCGCCGGAATATCCCGTGAGCCCCGCACCGGCCGCAGTGCCGCCGGTGGCAGTGCCCGTTCACAAGATTCGCGTCATCCTGGCCGATGATCATCCGGTGGTCCGCGATGGACTCGCCGCCATCCTCAACCGCCAGCCCGACATGGAAGTCGTGGCCGAGGCCGCCGACGGCGAGGAGGCCACCGAACTGTATGACCGCCTCCAGCCCGACGTCATGGTGCTGGACCTGCGCATGCCGAAGCGCGACGGCGTTGCGGTGGTCGAAATGGTGCTCGCCGCACATCCGCATGCGCGCCTGCTCATCATGACCACGTACGATGGCGACGAGGACATTTTCCGCTGCCTCAGCCAGGGCGCGAAGGGCTACATGCTCAAGGACGCCCCGCGCACCGAGATCCTTGCGGCCATCCGCGCGGTCAGCGAAGACCGCCCCTATGCCTCCTCCTCCGTGGCCAGCAAGGCGCTGCAGCGCATGGCCAAGCCCAGTCTCACGCAACGCGAACTGGGGGTGCTGCAGCTGCTCGCCGAAGGCCGCAGCAACAAGGACATCGCGCGGCGCCTGAGCATTACCGAAGGCACGGCCAAGACGCACGTCAAAGCCATACTCACCAAACTCGATGCCATCAGCCGCACCGAAGCGGTGGCGGTCGCGCACAAGCGTGGCCTCGTGCGCCTCTAGCTCAATACCCGCATGACAAAGGCTCCGCGCCAGAGTGCCGACGCCAAGGCACAGGCCGCTTTGGATACGCTCAATGCCTTGGGCCCCGTAGCGCCGCGTGCCGAACTACTGGCCGCCCTGCGAACCGCGCTCGCCGATCGCCACTTTCTGGTCGTGACGCGCGCGGCGGTGCTCGCCGGCGAGCGACTGCTGCACGAACTCATTGCCGACCTCATCGGCGCCTATTCGCGCTTTTTGACCGATGCCATCAAGCGCGATCCACGCTGCAAGGCCAAAAGCGCCATCGCCCGCGCACTCGTCACGCTCGAGGCCCAGGACATCGCGTTTTATCAGGCCGGCATTCGCTACCGGCAGCTCGAACCGGTCTGGGGTGGCCGTGCCGACTCGGCCACGGATATCCGCTGCAGCTGTGCCATGGGGCTGGCGGCATCCGGCCATCTGCGCGCCGTCGCCGAGCTGGCCGGCTTGCTGAATGACCCCGAAGCCGAGGTCCGCAGTGGCGCGGCACGCGCCATTTCCTGTGGTAACCCGTACGAAGCCGAGGCCGTGCTGCGCCTGAAGGTTCATGTCGGCGACCGCGAACCGCAGGTCATCGGCGAATGTTTCAGTGCCCTGCTCGCCATCGTCGCCGAGTACTCGCTGCCCTTCGTCGCCGCGTACCTGCGCGACAAGGATGAGACGCTGCAGGAATTCGCGGCGCTGGCCCTGGGCGAGTCGCGACAGCCGGCGGCCCTGACACTGCTGCGCGATGCCTGGAGCGACATCGTGACGCCCGGAGGGCGCGGCGTCCTCATCCGCGCGGCTGCACTGCATCGTTCCGAACCTGCGTTCGAGTGGCTGCTGGAGATCATCGCAAGCGGCACGTCGCAGCTCGCCGCCGCAGCGGTGGAGGCATTGTCGGTGTATGAACGCAACGCGAAGCTGATCGAGCAGGTCAATGCCGCAAAAGCGCGGCGCACCGATTAAGATGTCTGCATGATCCACGAACCCGCCACTGTCTATCTGATCCGTCACGGCCAGAGTCAGGCCAACGTGGGCGGAATCACCCTCCCCAACCCCGTCGTGCCCCTGACCGAACTGGGCCAGCTGCAGGCCCGGACGCTGGCGCCGTTGCTGCCGCCCTCTTCGGTTGGGATCTGGGCATCGCCGTTCAAGCGCGCGCTCGACACGGCCGCGCCGTATTGCGCGCGAATGGGCCGCAACGCCGCGACCCACGATGACCTGCGTGAGTTCGAAACCGTCGATACCGCGCAAATGAGCGGCAGCTCCTGCGCTGAGCGCGAGGCCGTCGTGGCGCGCTACTGGATCAAGTCCGACCCGCAACAGCGCACCGGGCCCGCCGCCGAGACCTTCCGCGAGTTCCACGACCGCGTCGTCCGAGTGCGTACGGATTTCCTGCCCTCGCTGCCCGATGGCACAATGGTCTTCGGCCACGGGATGTGGATGGCATTGCTGTTCTGGCAGATCTGGGGATTCGAGCAGGCCGATCACGTCGGCATGAGCCTCTTCCGCAGATTTCAGCTTGGCTTTCCGACACCGAATACGTCCGTTTACCGCATCACGCAGGCCGCTGCCGGACGCTGGGAAGTGAGAGTCGACGAGGCCGCGATGCGCGCGATTGCGGCCGTCGGCGCCGGCATGGACCAGCGCTCCAATCAGGAAGAGCGCGTCGATGTTCATGACGATGCCGAGCACAACGTCGAGATCGAGGCGTCCCAGGGGCCGTCCGGTTCGTGACTGCATCGCGCGGGCCGCCTTAACGGTTACGACCGGCAACTATACATATCTGAGCTGACAGATCTCGCGCCGAAATCAGATCCGAATGGTCGCCGCAGACGCCTCAATGCAGAATCTTTCCGGTGAGCCAGCGCGAATCCCGCATCATCCTCCGGCCCCTCCCGCAACGGCAGCGCGGGCCACGTGGAAGTAGTTTCTCTGCGCGAGGGCCTCGTAGAGGGGCGGTGTGAAAAATGCCGAAATGCGCGAGGCCACGAGCGCGGTCGCCATCATCGGAATCACCATGCCGGTGCCGTTTGTCATCTCCATCACGATGACGAACGATGTGATAGGTGATTGCGTCACCGCAGCGAGATATCCCGTCATACAAAGCGCGATCACGGCCGCCATGGGCGCCCAGGTGAATACTGCGTGTACCCACTGCGCAAGGCCTGCGCCGATCGACAGTGACGGTGAGAAAAGTCCGCCCGGTATGCCGGCCATGTACGTCACTACCGTGGCGCCCCATTGGGTAATCGCATAGCCTACAGAGAGCGGCGCGGCGCCAGTCAGCAGATGGCGTGCCTGATCGTAGCCGTTGCCCCAGGTCTCGCCGCGCGTGCCGACGCCGAGCGCAGCCGCCGCCATCCCGATGGCCAGGGCATACGGCAACGGCCTGCGCGCACGCAGCGCGACCAGCCATGCCGGCATCCATGTTCGCCACCGCAGCAATGCGAGATTGAACGCCGCACCGCAGAGCCCACAGAGCGTCGCCGAGAATACGACCCGGCAGGATGAACGCTGCACCCAGCTTTCCCGAGACGTTGATCTGGCCGAAGTACAGATAGTTGCCCGCGAGTGCGAGCGAGGTCAGGCCGGAGAACACGACGGCCGTAATCATGATGCCGTTCGTGCGACTCTCAAAATCGCGTGCCAGCTCCTCAATCGCGAAGATGATGCCGGCAAGCGGCGTGTTGAACGCCACCGACAGGCCCGCCGCCGCGCCGGCTAGCAGCAGCCGGCGCTCGAGTTGCGCGGTGTGGTGCGGGTAGAAGTAGCGTATCTCGGCCATGATTGCCGCACCAATGTGTACCGTCGGTCCCTCGCGTCCGATCGTGAGGCCGCCCAGCAGGCCGATCAGCGAAATGCAGATTTTGCCAACAATTACACGCAGACCGAACAAGCGTCGCATCAGCGTATCTTCTTCTGCACGAGGCGCATGAAGCGCCGCAATCACCTGCGGAATGCCGCTGCCTTCGCTGCCCGCAAACCAGCGCCTGGTGAGATACAACGCCAGCACGGTCAGTGCCGGTGTGATCACGAAAGCGAGCCAGGTACGGCCCGCAATCCAACCGATGAAGGCGTTGGACGCGTCCGTGCTCCATTTGGCGTACAGCACCGACACGAGCCCCACCAGCAGCGCCGCGCCCCACGGCAGGCCCACCTGTAAGAAAAGCCGTCTGGACTGAGCGCCGACTGGTCCGCGCGTCCGCTGGCGCAGCCGCTCCTACACCCCTTCGGGCGGAACCTTCGCTGAAGCTATCGCTGGGTCATCCGCCGGGCCCTGCGGCGCCGAAGGCATGAGGGCTGTATCAGGGCGCCTCTTCGAGCGCTGCCACCAGCTGCCGTCAATCCTCACTAATTCCACCTCTTCGCGCTTTTCGACCGCGCACGCAAGGTCCGAATGCTAACAGTGCTGTTGAAACGTCGCGAAGAAGTCTTGCAAAGTCGCCCAATGATTGTCGGGGCTGACGGGCCGTGAGCAAAGTGCCAGTATGCGTCCTGCGATACGCCGCAAATCAGGACGTTAGGTTGATACCTATTGGAGGGACAATGGCTGACGATACGATCGACCTTTCGATGAACTATCTGCTGTTGGATGCCGATGGAACGGCCGCCCGCCTTCCGGGTGGCGCAGATTTCTGGACGCAGCTGATGTCCGGCAATGCGAGCGATCCGGGCATTCGTCGGTTGATGGGCAGCGAGAAGGGGCGGTTGCTGTCGGTGCTGCCCGTTGCCGCCGATTGGAAGCACTGGGAGATGCATCCGGCGGGTGATGAAATCCTGTACATGCTGGAAGGAGAAGCAACGTTTCTGCTTAGCCTTGCCGACGGCGTGAAGGAGATCGCCTTCACCGCGGGGCGCCTGCTGATTGTTCCGCAAGGCGTGTGGCACACGGCCAGGATAAATCAGCCCGGCCGCCTGCTGGCGATCACCGCTGGCTTAGGCACTCAACATCGGCCAGTCTGATGCGAGAGCCTGAACCGCACGGCGATCATGAGCGCGATCAGTGTCAGGAGCAGCGCGAAACCCGCGACGCCCAACCATGCCGCACGGTTCCAGGCAAGTCCACCGGCCGAACCGAGCAGGCTTGAACCCAGGTAATAGAAGAGAAGGTAGAGCGCCGAGGCCTGGGCCCGATTGCGTGTGGCGCGCCGTCCTACCCAGCCCGATGCGGTTGAGTGCGCCGCAAAGAACGCGCCGGTGATGATTGCGATACCGCACAGTACCAGGACGAGCGGCCGCGCCGCAGTCACCGCGATCCCCGCAGCAAGCACCGCGATCGGCATCCACAGCACGCGCTCCGGGCCAAGACGGCTGGCGAGGCCGCCGATCCAGGCCGAGCTGAAAGAGCCGAGCAGGTAGACGAGAAATACAAATCCTACCGCTGCCTGACTCAGGCTATAGGGCGCGGCTTCCAGGCGGAAGCTGACGTAATTGTAGATGGTGACGAACACCCCCATCAGCAGGAAGCCTTCGACATAGAGGAGCGGAAGCACCCTGTCGGCAAACAGGCCTCGAAGCGCAACCGTGAGGGAACGCAGATCATGGTGCGTGGGAGTGAAGGCGCGTGACTGCGGCGCAATGACTGCAAAGGCAAGCCCGGCAACCAGGCCGATCCCGCCCATCAGTCCGATCGCCTCCCGCCATCCCGTATATTGCGAGATGAGCGCCATGCCCAGGCGCCCGACCATGCCGCCGAACGCAGAGGCGGCGATGTACAGCCCCATCACGGCACCGATCGAGTTCGGATGAACCTCCTCGGAGACGTAGGCCATTGCCACGCTGGGTAGGCCTGCCAGCGCCAGGCCGATGGCCGCCCGCATGGCGAGTAATCCGGTCCAGCCCGGCAGGACGGCCGACAGCAGGGTCAGCGCCGCCGATGCGAGGAGCGAAAAGATCATGATGGACCGTCGTCCGACCCGGTCCGAGAGCACGGCAGCCGGAATGAAGGCCAGCGCCATGGTGCCGGTCGTGAGGGACACTGCCAGGCTCGAGGTGGCCGCATTGATGCCGAACTGCGCCGTGAACAGTGGCAGGATCGGCTGCACGTCATACATCAGCGCGAACGTCGAGAAGCCCGCCATGAGCAGCGCGGCGCTCATGCGCCGGAACGCCGGTGTGCCGTGAACGATCAAATCCGGAGCCGTCTGCTGCATGACCTGATGGTACACGGGCGCATCGCGATCGGAGTCTGCAGATGGCGACGTCCCGCTACTCAGCTGTGGTGTTCGAGACGCACCGTCTGCCTCAGGAGACATTCTCTAATGCGAAGGATTCCACTATAGATACCGCAATATTTGAGTGACGGCCGGCGCTGTCCGGAGGACGGGTATGAGAAAGGCGGTGGTGCTTTCGCTGATGGCGTCGGTCGCGCTGTCGGCCTGCGGCGGTAACGGTGGGAGCGCAGGTTCCAGCAATGCCAGCGGTACCAGCGGTACCAGCGGCGGCACGACTTCCACCAGTAGCAGCACAACCAGCACCAGCAGCACAACAAGCCCCAGCGGCACAACCGGCACGACTACCAGCTCGGTCACCACGACTGCGAATGGCTTCGTGAGCTTCGCGGACAACCTGCCCGCAGCCGGATCCGGCGCAACGGATGCGATCCCGGCAGGCGCGGGCCTCGAAGACACCTCCAAACCCGATCACGTGATCGGTACCGGCACCCCGGCAAGCTGCACCAGTGATGCGGTGGTCGCGGCCGTCGCCACCGGTGGCGTCATCACTTTCAACTGCGGCACCACACCTGTCACCATTTCGATGACGGCGACCGCGCAGATCTTCAATAACGCGGCGCAGACTACCGTCATCGACGGCGGCGGTCTGATCACGCTCAGCGGCATGGGCCAGCGGCGCATCCTCTACATGAACACCTGTGACCAGAGTCTGGTGTGGACCAGCTCCACCTGCCAGAACCAGGAGTATCCGCAACTGACCGTGCAGAACCTGACTTTCAGCGATGGCAATGCCAGCAATGAAACGGTCCCGGAGGGCGGCGCCATCTATGAACGTGGCGGGCGGATGAAGATCGTTAATTCAAGGTTCTTCAGCAACGTCTGCGCCAGCACTGGACCCGATACCGCCGGTGGCGCGATATATTCAACCAGTCAATACCAGGGATTGCCCGTGTACGTGGTGCACTCCACGTTCGGTGGCGCGTCGAACCTGGGCAATAGCTGCTCCAACGGCGGCGCGCTCGGCAGCATCGGGGTGTCGTGGACGACCATCAACAGCCTGTTCACCTATAACATTGCCGTGGGCAACGGGGGCAATCCCGCGACCAGCGGCACGCCCGGTGGCGGGAGTGGCGGCGCAATCTACAACGATGGCGATACGATGGTGCTGACGCTCAGCGGTTCGCAGCTGAGCTACAACCAGGTCAATTCATACGGATCCGCGGTTTTTTTCGTATCCGACGATCTCACCGGGAGCATCGCCATCACCGATTCCACCATTACCGGCAACTCGGGCGGTTCCTGGTACGTGACCTACCCGCAGATTTCGAACGAGGCCAGCACGCCGATCATCGTCGTCAATTCGGACATTGCCAATTGATTTGCGGCGTCTCGAAGTGAAACCTCACACGATTCTGCTCGCACTGGATTCCCCCGAGCCGGCCCGTCGCGACGTCAAACTCGGGACCGAAACAACCCTGCTCGCGAGTTTCGCGGCGGCCCACGCAAGCGACCTGCTCGAGGCAATCGATGCCATCGCTCGCCGTTCGCCGTTTCGGCACATGATTACCCCGGGCGGATGGGCCATGTCCGTCGCCATGACCAGTTGCGGTGCATTCGGCTGGGTCACGAACCCGTCGGGATATCGATATGACGCGGTCGATCCGACCACCGAGCAATCCTGGCCGCCCATGCCCGCGTTGTTCTCGGCACTGGCCGCGAGGGCAGCGAGCGCGAGTGGATTCCCGGGCTTCTCACCCGATGCCTGCCTCATCAATCGATACCAACCCGGCGCGCACCTGTCGCTGCATCAGGATCGCGATGAGCAGGACCTGACGGCGCCGGTGGTCTCCGTATCGCTCGGCCTACCTGCCAATTTTCTGTGGGGTGGCCAGAAGCGCGCAGTGCGGCCGATCCGAATTCCGCTATGGCACGGCGATGTGGTCGTGTGGGGCGGCGTCGACCGGCTCACCTTCCACGGCGTGAGTAGGTTGGCCGACGGTGAGCATCCGCTGACGGGGGCCCTGCGCTACAACCTCACCTTCCGCAAGGCGCGCTGAGATCTAACGGCGTTCACACTGTTCAAATCGGCCGTTCACCCGATGCGCGTACCAGCTCGTGGTCAAAGCACGGCTGATTTTCGGCCCATGCAATGAGATGGTCGGAATGAGTGCGCGGGGCAGCGGGCGCCGGGCCGTGCGCTGCGCAAGGGCAAAGACCCGCTGGTAGAGATCGGTTTGGGCGAATGCCTGACTCTTGCCCTGCTCAAGTGCGTGATGGATTTCCTTTTGATTCAGGGTCAGCCGGCCGGACAGGCTGCGCAATGCCAGCTCCGTCTCCCCGGGGCTGTTCGTGCCGCCTTCGTCCGACAGGAGCGCGCCATCCGGCGTGAGCGGCAAACCGGAGGCGCGGCCGGCGGCAGCCTGGAATGCGGCATTGCGGCTCGCGTACTGTCCCGCATTGAAGTCCGCGAACCGGAAAATGTATGCCTCATAGTGCGGCTCATATGCGAACAGATGCGCAATGCCGAAGTACAGGCTGCCACGACGCGTGAAGACCTCCTCCGCGAGGCTGCCTTTCACACGGTACGGGTAGGAGCGAACCGCAGCGTATTGATTTGCAAATTCGACGTTCACCTGCATCGGCCCGCGCGTGCGGATCGGATTGCGGTCCGCGAACAGCGTGCGTGCGAGCGGTATCGATCCGATGAAATCCTCGTAGATGTTCGAAAGATCCCGCTCAGTGCGGGCAGCATCCACCCGTTCGCTGTAGGTTCGACCGTCCGGGGACCGCAGATTCAGCGCCGCGTGCACGATCAACAGCGGGATGTCCGCGCGTTGCGCGCGACTGTCGATCTCCTTCCTGGCGATGGCCCCCAGCCCCGGCACCACCGGGTCGGTATGAAAATCCGACTCCTGCGCGGTGACCGCAATGACGGCGCACACCGTCTTCCTGTTCAGTACCAGCCCTTGCGTTGAAAAGCCCGCGTAGATGTCGGTGGCCCATCCG
The DNA here is from genome assembly GCA_036267975.1 of Steroidobacteraceae bacterium. Taxonomy (GTDB): domain Bacteria; phylum Pseudomonadota; class Gammaproteobacteria; order Steroidobacterales; family Steroidobacteraceae; genus DAIDKA01. The sequence goes on from DATAVA010000028.1 coordinate 303,230, forward strand.
CTGCGATCCGCTACGCCTCGCGGCAGCAGTTCTTCGATCAGAGCACGGGCCTGCCCCGGATCCAGGGCCGGCCCTTCGACGGCCGGCGGTGGCTGGCTGGCGCAAGCTGCGAGGAACGCCAGGCATCCGAAGACGAGCAGCAGCTTGCGATGCGCCAAGTCAGTGCCCCGACCGCCGCAATCGGTTATGAATGTCGGTGGCCGCCAGGGCAGCCTCGGCTGCCGCGATCACGACTTGGTTAAGGCCTTTGACGATGTCGCCGGCCGCGTAGAGCCCGTCGACAGTGGTTTGCTGGTGGGCATCTACTTGCAGCACCCGGCTTTCGTCGCACTGTGCGCCCAGCGCAGTGGCCAATTCGATTCGGGCTGAGCAACCCAGTGCTCCATAGAAAACATCGAATACCCGGCTCATTCCTTCCGGCATGGTCAGTTCAAGCGCGTTCCCCTTGACCCGCAGCTGCGCCAATTCGGTTTCAATGAGGTCGATGCCCTGGTCCTTAAGTCGCTGCCGACGCTTCCGATCCACATCCGGCCCCACGTGCAGGTAGCAGACCTGCTCCGAGTACGTACGCAGAAACCCGGCTTCTTCCTCGCCGCGCTGACCATCGCCAATCACTGCGATTCGCTGGCCGATCGCCTCGAATGCGTCGCAGATCGGACAGACCCGCAGCACACTGCGCAGCAGTGCCTCGGCCGCGCCCGGCAACGGAGGCAGGTGGTCTTCGGTGCCGGTGGCCATGACAACATAACGGCTGCGGAGAGTCTGACCGTCAACTTCCAGCGCAAATCCCGAGTCTTCCCGCACGAGGGAGCCGACCCACCCCGGGACGATTTCGGCGCCATACCTGGCTGCCTGACTCCTGAGCCGGGCGAGAAGCTGTTCTCCCCCGATGCCTTGGGGAAACCCCGGGATGTTGTGACTCTCCGGAATCCATCGAGCCCGGGAAGAATCCCCATCGACAACGAGCGCGCGCCGCCGGAAGCGTCCGAGGTAGGTTGCCGCGGTCAGCCCTGCCACTCCGCCGCCAATGACCAGTACATCGCGCATGATCCAGGATGCCGCCGCTGAAACAATGCATCGTACGCCGTCACGGTGCTCAGCGCGGCGCAAACCCCAAGGGTGTGCCACCTCGTTACCGCCCCGTGGTATCCGGCACGGGGCGGTAACTGGCGCATCACGTGCCGATTTGAATCCGCCGCGCCACGGCCTTCGGCTGCTTCGGAATGGTGATCGTCAGCACCCCATGACTGCCGGCCGCGTTCACCTTTTCGCTATCGACGGTGTCGGGAAGCACGAAGCGACGATGAAATTGCCCGTGGCCGCGCTCCACGCGTCGCCCTTGAGCATCCTCTCCCGCCTTGCGCGCCGGCTGCGGCCGGCTGCCCGATAAAGTCAGTATTCCGCCGTCAAGGGTCAGATCTACGGTCGCCGGATCGACACCCGGCAGATCCACGTACAGTTCAAACCGATCCGCGTACTCGTGAATATCCACCAGCGGAATCCACATGGCCGTCGCCGAACTGCGATCGTTCTCACGGGCATTGCCGAACAGGCGGTTAATTTCGCCCTGTAGGCGCGGCATCACACCCCATGGATCTTCTCGCCTCACAGCGCTCATGGCACCACTCCTTAATGTGTTCGTTGAATGGTCCCGTCCGGCCTTCTGCACCGAACGATTGTTCGCGAAACTAAGGTTGGGATTGTGGTTTTCAAGCCTCGACACGAATTTTTGTGCGCCTCAGCCCATCCCGGGGGCCGCGCGCACGTCCTCCTGCCGCGGCCTCGCCCGGCGCAACTTCAAGCGCCAAGTGCGCGCCGGTGAACAGTTACCTTCTATTCGCCACCTTCTTCTTCGGCTTCGCATCCTCCTCATCATCCTCATCCGTATCCTGCGCGCCGCGAGTGTCCGATTCGTCATCGCTGATGCCCATCTTCTGCAGCAGGGCCGCTTTGCGCTTCCGCATCGTCGCGCCGAGCTCAACGGTATCGACTTTGGCTTTCTTAGCCTGCGGAAACATGTCGCCTTCTTCTTTCTCGACGTGGTGGTCGATCTGTTCACCAAGCACCGTTACCTTGGCATCGTACAGATCATCGTCGGCATCCATTCCCTGCAGCTGCTCAATGAGGTCCTTTGCACCCGCGTGCTCTACGAGTGCTTCGTCCATCAGATCCGCATCGTCAATTGCCTTACGTACCGCCGGATAGAAGAGTTCCTCCTCCAGTTGGGCGTGGATAACCACGGTGTTACAGATCTGTTCCACAATCGCACTCTTATCCTCCGAGCTGCCGTCCTCCTTCAGTTCTTTGCGTGCCTTCCGATTTGGATTTGTTCGTTGCCACATGTCTCTCGTTCGTGGATGGCGATTGAATAAAGGACCTGCGGGCTGCCGGCGCCAGCAGCAGACCGCGCTCATCATCTGCGACGCCGGGAGCCACGTCACCGGCGCGGCGCGCTTGCGGCGGTAGGAATCGGCCGTCAAGCCGCCGGCATCCGGCTTTGCAGGAGGACGCGGAAATTTGCCCAGCTCGCGCCAGTAGGCGAAACACTACGCGACCTTCAGAATCCGGAGGTCTCTTCGTACTTCGCAGCAGAGTAGGTTTGTCGGCGCCTCGATTTTCAATTTTCGACAGCAGGCCGGAAAGGCAATCGCTCCCATTTCAGCCGCTCGGGAGCCCGGCTGCTCCTCAACTCCTGGAGTCCGCAATGGCTAGCCGAAAGAGCGACGCTCGTGCGCCAACACGTTCGAAGTCCCATAGCGGTTCAAGTGCCGCAAGCGACAGCGCGACCGGAAGCACGGTCAGTGGCCCGTCCCACCCCGGCCCCGCAGCGTCCGCCATGGCGGCGCGCGCCGAGGAGCAGAATGCCCTTGCCCGCGCGATGCCCTTCAATGCGACGAAGGCGAGCGAATACAGTACCGGCGAGGCCCCGCGACCGACAGCCGGCGCCCACAGCGAATTGCCCACGCCACGCGCCGGGGCCAGCACGGTGAGCGAGGCGAATGAATCCGACAAGACCGGCGCACCGACGCTGGCGCCCCAGTCGGTGGGCGGGGGACTGGAATCGAAGCGCGTAAATTCGGCCGACCAGGTCCTCACCACGAACCAAGGCACACCCGTTGGCAGCAACCAGGACTCCTTGAAGGCGGGCCTGCGCGGACCCTCGTTGCTCGAAGACTTCATCTTGCGTGAAAAGCTCACGCACTTCGATCACGAGCGCATTCCCGAGCGGGTCGTGCATGCCCGCGGCTCTGCGGCTCATGGCTTTTTCGAAGCCTACGATGCCCGGCCCGAACTCACACACGCGACGGTATTCGCCGAGGCGGGCAAGAGGACGCCGGTCTTCGTGCGCTTTTCCACGGTTGCCGGCGAGCGCGGATCGGTGGACACGGCGCGGGACGTGCGCGGCTTCGCCGTCAAGTTTTATACCGATGAAGGCAACTGGGATCTGGTCGGCAACAACATTCCGGTGTTCTTCATCCAGGACGCGATGAAGTTCCCGGACCTCGTTCACGCCGTAAAGCCCGAGCCGCATAATCAGATGCCGCAGGCGGCTTCCGCCCACGACACGTTCTGGGATTTCGTGTCGCTGATGCCCGAATCCACACATATGCTGATGTGGGTGATGTCGGACCGGGCCATTCCCCGCAGTTATCGCATGATGCAGGGCTTCGGCGTGCATACGTTCCGCCTCATCAACAGTCACGGCAAGTCCACGTTCTGCAAGTTCCACTGGAAGCCGCTGCTGGGAACACACTCCCTGGTATGGGACGAAGCGGTGAAGATTGCCGGTGCGGATGCCGACTTCCATCGGCGCGATCTGTGGGAAGCGATTGAGTCTGGCGCCTATCCGGAGTGGGAGCTCGGACTGCAGCTGTTCTCCGAGGAGCAGGCCGCCGAATTCAGTTTCGACATCCTGGATGCGACCAAGCTGATCCCCGAGGAGCTGGTGCCGCTGACGCCCGTGGGTCGCATGGTCCTGAATCGCAATCCCGATAACTTCTTTGCCGAGACCGAGCAGGTCGCCTTCTGCACCGCCCACGTGATTCCGGGCATCGACTTCAGCAATGACCCGCTGCTGCAGGGTCGCATCCACTCCTATGTCGATACCCAGCTGACCCGGCTCGGCGGGCCCAATTTCCATGAAATCCCCATCAATGCGTCCATCGCGCCGGTACACAACAACCAGCGCGATGGACTGCATCGCCAGGCCATCGCCCGCGGCCGAGTTGCGTACGAGCCCAACTCGCTGGGCGGCGGTTGTCCGTATCAGGCCGGTGCCGCAGGCTTCGTATCCTTCGCGAAAGGCATCGAGCCGGACAATGCCCCAGTCGATAAGGTGCGTGGCCGCCCGGAGAAGTTCGCCGAGCACTTCGCGCAGGCCGCGCTATTCTTCGAGAGCCAGACCCCCCACGAGCAGGCCCATATCATCGGGGGATTCCGCTTCGAGCTGAGCCGGGTCACGGTCCCGGCGATCCGCCAGCGCATGATTTCGGCGCTGCGCAACGTGTCGGAGACTTTGGCGACGGCCGTCGCGGAGGGTCTCGGCATCGAAATGCCCGCGCCGATGCCCCGCGCCATCAAGCAGGTGCCTAAGCCCGAGGTCACGGTGTCGGCGCCGCTCTCACTCATGGCGCTGCCCGGTGACGGCGGTATCGCGACACGCAAGGTCGCGATCCTCATCGCCAACGGCGTCATCGCGGATTCGATCATGCCGCTCATGGACGCCTTGCAGAAAGCCGGCGCGGTGACGCGGCTGCTGGGTTCGCGCCTCGGCACCGTCACAGCCGCAGGCGGCGAACGCTTCGAGGCCGATGCCACCCTCGAGAACTCTCCCTCGGTGCTGTTCGACGCCATGGTGTTGCCCGATGGATCGGCGGCGGTTGCCGCACTCGCAAAGGACGGACACACCCTTGAGTTCCTCAAGGATCAATACCGTCACTGCAAGACGATCCTGGCGCTCGGCGCCTCCTCGACCCTGTTGGCGAAACTGGGAATCGCCGCGAAGCTACCTTCCGGAGCAGTCGATCCTGGCCTTCTCATCGCCACTTCGAATGACGCCGATCCCCAGGCGTTCATTGCCGCGCTCGCCCATCACCGCCATCCGGCGCGCGATCAGGATCCGCCGTTGATCTAGGACTGGATCGCCGACCGGCGGCATAACCGTAGCCCTCATTCCCATCTGTCATACGGTTGCCATGCATTCGCGGTCTTCTGGAGCGCCGCCCTAAAAAAAATTTCGCTGGCCCCTTGAGCTTTTCTGGGCGACGCATATATGACCCCCACTGGAGGTCTGCGGAGATGGCTTCGCTTTCTTGCCAGGATTTAACCAGGCAAATCAAGAGGATCAGGTGTTCTCGTGTCAGTGGGTAATGGTCCGCACGTGTACCTTGCACTTCTGGCCCACGAGCTGCGCAATCTGCTGGCGCCTATCCGCTATGCCATCGCGTCGTTGGAGAAACCGGACAAGACTTCCGTGCAGGAAAGTTATGCACTGGGTGTCATGCGGCGCCAATCGACCCAGATGAGCGATCTGCTGGAAGACCTGCTCGACCTGTCCCGCTTTGAGCGCGGCCAGGTGCAGCTGCGGAAAAGCAACGCCGAACTGAAGCTATTGCTTGAAACTGCCATTGAAGCGGCGCGACCGCTTATCGATGCCAAGCAGCACTGTCTATGCGTCGAATTGCCGAGTGAACCGGTAAGTGTCTGGGCCGATCCGACCCGTCTGATCCAGGTGTTCTCCAATGTGCTGATCAATGCAGCGAAATATACGAATTCCGGGGGCCACATCGAACTGCGAGCGACGTACGAATCCCAGAGCATCGTGGTGTCCGTGCGCGATTCGGGTATCGGCATTGCGAAGGAGATGCTGCCGCGACTTTTCACCCTGTTCGCACAGGGGGGACGTGCGCGCGGGCATTCGCAGGAAGGGCTGGGCATCGGCCTGGCGCTCGTGGACGGCATCGTACGCCTCCATGGCGGCACGGTAGAGGCACGTAGCGATGGAGTCGGCTGCGGCAGCGAATTCCTGGTCCGCATTCCCATGGGCATCTCGCCGCAGGCAGTGCCCGTAGCGAGGAATGGCGCGCGAGTCATGGACTACGCGGGACTGAAAGTGTTGGTCGTCGATGACAGCAAGGAAGTGGCCGACACCTGTTCCATGCTGGTCGAGCTCTCCGGCCACGAGTCGCAAATCGCCTATACCGGTCGCCGCGCTCTCGAGTTGGCCGAGACGTTTCGTCCGCAGGTGATTCTGACGGACATCGGTCTTCCCGATATCGATGGCTACGAAGTCGCGCACAGGATCCGTTCGACGGATTGGGGCCACGCCGCCGTGATGGTTGCCATCACCGGTTGGGCGGATGAAGGTCGTGCGGGGCGCTCGTTGGAGGCGGGCTTCAGCCACCACCTGACCAAGCCAATTGATCCAAGAACCATCGAGCTGCTGCTGGAGTCGTTGGCCGTGCGCGTTCAGGCGCCGCGGCGCTACTGACCTTTACTCTATGGGCGTGAACACCACCGGCGCGCGTTCCATCTCGCTGAAATCCCCGATCATCAGTATCATCTGATGGGGCACCCACAGATCGATCGGCGGAGCCTCATCGTCCAGGTTGATGGTCAGTTTGGCGAAGACGTGATGGGTCAAGTCCATCCGGCCGCAGGCGAGAATCAGCCGAACGTCACTGGGTGGTCTCCCAGAGGGAGGCTTTTTTGCGAACGCACGGAACTCGCTGGCCTCTTGTGGTGACAGGTCCGACCTCAGCCGGACGAAGTACCTACTTTGCAGAATTGCCATTGAATCACTGTACGCGCATATCGGCAGCCACACACCGTGAATGAGGTCCCCGTCATATTGGGAGTGCTGTTTCTGGCGGTGATGTGCCTGGCGATCTATCTCATGGGCAGTGCACGCAGAGCCAGGCGACGCGGCTCCGCAGGGGGTCGCAACTTTGGTTGGGCCCTGCTGTTCCTGGCCTCGGGCCGGATGCCACCGCCACCGCTCGAGACTCAGATCGAGGCGGAGGCCAATACGGAGAAGGACCGGAATGCCGCCACCAAGAGGGATCCGACCGGATAATGTCACCGGGTAGACTGCGCGGCGTCGTATCGAGGTGGCCCGCGTGGGTCGAGGTGCTGATCGTCGCACTCGGCGTTTTCGGATTGATCATTCTGGGCAGTGCGCGCTACCTGTCCGGCAAGGTACCGAGTGCGGCCATTACCGAATCGCACCTGCGCTCCTTGCTGGTCCAGGAGCCCGTCATCCTGCTGGTGGTGGGCGGCTTCCTATACCTGCGCGGGTGGACCCCAAAGCGTCTGAGTCGGCCGCCCCGGTCCATCGATGCCCTGGTCGGCCTCGGCCTCGGCATCGGTGCCTACACCGCGTATATCATCCTTTGGACGCTCGCGACCGCCGCGCGATTGCAGCCGACCTATCTGCACGGTGCCACCACCATGGTCAGCGGTCATATGGCCCTGATCACCGTCATCGCGGTGTGCATCATCAACCCTCTGTTTGAGGAGGTATTCGTTTGCGGCTACGTGATAACGCTGGCAAAGGAGCGCGGCCACCTCACGATCGGGGTGAACGCGAGCATCGCAATACGCCTCGCCTATCATCTGTACCAGGGCGGTGTCGGGGTCGTCGCCATCGTGCCGTTCGGCCTGATCATGGCGGTGTGGTATTCCAGGACCCACCGACTCTGGCCGGTCATGATCGCCCATGCCCTGAACGATTTCGTGGGACTCATCGGCGCCGTCTACTAGCGCGACGAACGCGCCCCGCGCTGCGAATTCAAGGCGCCACCGAGGAGCGCGGCGACAGGCCCCACGATGAAATATGCAATGGCGTACCCGGTGGGCACGTGCTCGTTTGCCCACAGCGTCATCGCGGTGACGTTCAGCAGCATGATTGTGCCCAGCACGAACGGGGCCGCGCGTCGCAGCCGTGCTGCGCAACAGGCGATGAGCACGACCATCGGAAAAGTGATGATCATGCCCACAGGGTCGAATGCGTCACCGCCGGTTAGGGATGAACCTGCCATCGCCCAATGCACCATGAATTCGACGAGGCCGACGGCGATATAGGCGAGCAATGCGGTACCGGCCGTCGCAATCCACGCGGTCCGTGTGAGTCTCGACCACAGCAGGGGTGTAGCGGATGCGCACATCTGCCGCAGGTACCACCTGCAGGCTGCCGCCGCGGAAGCCGCGCCCGCGCGCAGTGCGAACTCCTCCGCGAGATCACCCAGCAGCGCCTCGCGCTGGCTGCGGGGTGCCAGCCACGAAAATGCCCAGGTCGCCATCCGCAGTGCGCGCGTACGCATCAGGTTGCCTGCAGGCCCTTGAGCCCCGCGCTCATCTTCAGAATGATCGCATGGGTGTTCCGCAAGGCGCCCTCGCCTTGCGCAGTCATGCTGAAGTAGCGCTTCGCCCGGCCACCGCGTTCAGCCGTCGGTTCTCCCGTGTACGATCTGATGAGGCGCTTCGCTTCCAGCCGCACGAGTGTCGCGTACACCGCGCCGATCGAAATGTCGCGTCCGGTCGCGCTCTCGATTTCCCGGCGGACCGTTACGCCGTACGCATTCGACCCGAGACGCATGACGGCGAGCAGCACGATGTGCTCCAGTGAGCCCAATGGCTCTTGACCCTTCTTCATATGTTTTATAATCTATAACAAATAGCCGGTACGCGCAATCCACTGCAGGGAGTCGACATGATCAACTACGTGATGGTCGGAACGAATCGGTTCGATGCGGCGGTGACATTCTACGAGGCGCTGATGACCGATATGGGCGCCACGCGTGTCTACGCAACCGAGAAGAGTGTCGCCTGGGGGTGGGGAATCGGCACGCCGATGTTCATCGTAACCCGTCCCTATGATCAGCAGCGAGCCGGCGTCGGTAACGGTTCGATGGTCGCCTTCGATGTCGAATCAGCCGAACGGGTCGATGCACTGCACGCCAAGGCGCTCGCGCTCGGCGGTTCCAGCGAGGGTGACCCGGGGCCTCGCGGCGAACAGCTCTACGTCGGCTATTGGCGCGATCTCGACGGCAACAAGTTCAACTTCATCCGCTACAGACAGCGGGATTGAGGTGCAGCCAATTGAGCATCTGACGCCGTCCCGCGAGCAGCAGGTCCGCATTCAACGAAGGCACCAGCCTGATCTGTCCCGAGCGCAATGCCTCGAGATCTCCGGGGCAATGCGGCCCGATCAAAGTCGCGGTGTGGCGCCAGACCCCGTCCGTTGATTGTTGAAAAAGGTAGCCGGAGAAGTTCTCCTCGCCGTTGATCTCCTGCAGCAGCAGGACTTCATTCTTGCCATCCCCGTCCAGATCCGCGACCACCGCTTCGCAGGTTTCGTTCACCGCGCCCACGCGAAGTTCGCATCGCGGGGTGTAGTTGCCCGGCTGCTGCACGCTCCAGTCCTGATTAAGGAAGGACGGCGGCAGCTGTGCGCCCTTGGGGTAGACCGTGACTCGGGCCGCCATGTCCGCTTGCGTGTGGCCCGCCAGCGGCGGCTGCGGGCGTGGCGAGAGGCCGCTGCCCAGCAAGGTATCCTGGGCACGCGTGCGTAGCGCCTGGTCAGGCGATTGCGCCAGGCGCACGAGCGCATCATGGCCGAAGCGCGCGCCACCATTGCGCAGGAAATTGAAATCGAAGCGTGCCGTGGTGATCGCGCCGGATCGCAGGCGCGCCATCTGATCGTTGACCGCGATCCGTGCCGGGTCGGCAAGCGGCGAAAACAGTGCCAGCAGCACGACCAGGATCAGCAACGCCGCGCCAAAATTCCAGCGCTCGATGAGGCGCAGGGCACCGCCTGCAACGAACAGGGATGCGGCATAGCCGCTCGCATAGAAGGCGGCCACCACGACGGCGGCAACTGTCACCACCCGATCGGTGCTCCAGCCATACTCGCTCACGCGCAAGCCCATGGCATAGGCGGCCAGCACCACCAACGGCACCAGCGCCAGCGCCGCGGCGAAACCCGCGTATTTGAGGATGGGCGTGTGCGCGCCCTGGCCGTCCCGGTACATCGCATTGATGAGTATGATCAGGCAGGCCGCCGCCCCCAGCAGCGCCGCGCTCGCGTGCCCCAGGTGCCACAGTGGTTGCAGGCCCTTGATCGGCAGGGCAGCTAGGAAGCCCACCGCGAGCAGGGTCATCAGCGGCAGCAGCCACGAGAACAGCACCAGCACTAGGGTGCGCGTGCCGCGCACCAGGCCCGCCTGAATATCGGTCAGATGTATTCCGCCGGCCACGACCAGCGCGGTGGCGGGCATCGCGAACCAGCGATGGTCGATGAGCTTCCTCAGGAATTCCAGGCCGATAAGTTGAAACAGGCCCGCACCCAGCCACAGCAGCGCCCAGAACGCCAGCGAGAAGACGCTCGCGAGCAGCAGCTGCATGGCCAGCTTCCACGCCACATCGAAATGGGTCGGATAGCTCGCCCTGAAGCGCCGGTCGGCATCACCCCCCAGGATAAGCGCATGCGCGATAAAGAAGCCGGCGCCGAGGAAGAAATACAGTGCCAACGACCTGATCAGGAGGACGCCCACCGGAGCGCCGATGACGCGCCACGCATCGTAGCTGCCCAGTCCGGCCGCGAGCGCGGCAGCCACGAGCGTCCACAGCAGCAACCGCGGCGTACGGATCAGGCCAAGGCCCTGGATGAGAATCACGGGAGCGAACGTGAATGTCGCCACCATCGCATCGTGCAGTACCGGGTGGGTGGCGGCCCAGACATGATCGATGGCCGACTGCGCCAACCGATAGAGCAGCAGTCCCTGCAGCAGGCCGACGGCCAGCCTTATTCCCAGGACCTGACCTGCGCGAATCTGAGTCATCCATGACTCCTTCGCCCCGAGCCGATCTTAGTCGTCGATGCTCTGACATGCGAGCGTGCGGAAGTCCTGGTTGACCCGCGTCGGACCCATGTTGTGGCGCTGGATCATCAGGATGGTAATGAGCTCTTCCACACTGTCCGACACCCAGTCGGTACCGAAGACGCCGGACCAGCCAAACTGACCCGGCGCCATGGCGGTGCTGGCACGACCCGTGATCAGCGCCAATCCCAGACCCCAGCCGCGGTAGTCCCAGAAACCCGGCGAGAACGGCGATATGGTCTTCTGCGCAGGCGTGATCTGATCGGTCAGCATCACCTCGACCGTCGCGCGCGAAAGAATACGCTCGCCGCCGGCATTGCCCATGTTCAGCATCATGCGACCGAAGGCCAGGTAGTCATCGATGGTCGACACCAGCCCGCCGCCACCGGCCGCAAATGCCGGCGGCCGGCTCCACCTGCTGCTCAGACCATCGTCCATGAGCTCGAGCGCGCCGCTGGTCGCGTTGGCGGCATAGCAGCTCGTGAAACGGCCGAGCTTGCCCTGAGGCACGTAGAAGGCCGTATCGCGCATCCCCAACGGGTCGAATATGCGTTCCTTGAGAAAGGTTTCAAAGGACCGGCCCGACACGCGCGCAATCAGGACGCCGAGCACGTCGGAACCGGTGTGATACATCCAGCGCGTTCCCGGCTGGCACAGCAGCGGCAGCGAACTTAAGCGCCGCAGCCATTCATCCGGACCCAGCGGCATGGTTGGATCGATGCCCGGGGGCAGCGCGGCATTGATGGCCTTCTGGACCGGGTATTCCGCCTCCGGCCCCAGCAGCATGCCCATGCCCATGCGGAAGCTGAGCAGATCGCGCAAGGTGAGCGGGCGATTCGCCGGCTCGGTCTGATCGATGGGTCCGTCGATGCGCTTCAGCACCTGGCGATTTGCGAGCTCCGGCAGGAAGTTATCGAGGGGCTCATCGAGGGTGAGCCGGCATTCCTCGACCAGGATCATGGCCGCGACGGCCGTGATCGGCTTCGTCATGGAGGCGATGCGGAAAATCGAGTCGCGACGCATCGGATCCTTGCGCACCAGGTCCTGGCAGCCGATGGTATCGACCACCGTCTCGCCCCCGCGGCTGAGCAAGGTGACCATCCCCGCGACAGCCCCCTGCTCGACATGCGCAGCCATCACCTGGTGCATGCGCGCCAGGCGCGATTTCAAAAATCCACCGTGTGCCATTTCCGCCTCCTGAGCCAATCGCAGCGTGCATCGTAAAACGTTGCGGCGGGTTATGCTTCCCATAAGGAGACCGCCATGACCAAGACCGTACGCATCCATCGCACCGGTGACCCCGACGTACTGCGCATCGAGGACCTGCCGGTCGGTGATCCCGGAGCGCACGAAATCCGCATCCGGGTCGAGAGCATCGGCCTGAACCGCTCCGAGGCGATGTATCGCGCCGGCCGGTATCTCGGCTCGCCCAAGCTGCCCTCACTCATGGGCTACGAGGCCTGCGGCATCGTCGAGGCGGTCGGGCCGGGGGTGCACGGGCGCGCGCCCGGCGATCGCGTGTGTGTGATCCCCACTTACCGTCTTGGCGAGTACGGCGTGTATGCCGAAAGTGCCATCGTACCGGCCCGCAGCGTGTTCGCCGTGCCCGCGGGGCTCAACCCCGTGCAGGCCAGCGCCATCTGGATGGCCTACCTAACCGCTTACGCCATCATCGAGGTGGCGAAGGTCGGCATCGGTGACTTCGTACTGATTCCGGCCGCCTCCAGCAGCGTGGGTCTTGCGGCCATTCAGCTTTCGAACTGGGCCGGCGCCGTACCCATCGCCCTCACCCGCCACAGCACCAAGGCCGCCGCCCTGCGCGAGCACGGCGCCCAACATGTGATCGCTACCGAAGAGACCGATATGGTCGCTGAGGTCATGCGCATCACCCACGCCAAGGGTGCGCGCACCGCATTCGATCCGGTCGGCGGACCCTACGTCGAGAAGTTATGCAACGCACTCGCCGAGGAGGGCATCCTCTTCATCTACGGCGGCCTCAGTGAACAGCCGACGCCGTACCCGCACTGGCCCGTCGCATTGAAGGGCTTGAGCATCCGCGGCTGGGTGTTCTCCGCGATTGCCAGCAAGCCGGAGCGCTTCGCCCGCGTGCGCGAAACGATTCTCCACGGTCTCGCCTCCGGGCATCTGAAGCCGGTGATCGCGAAGACCTTCACGCTCGATCAGATCGTGCAGGCACATGCCTATCTCGAGTCCAATCAGCAGATCGGCAAGGTCGTCGTCACGGTCTAGTGCAAGCGCTTCGGCAGTTCAAACACCCAGATCGATGAGGCATGCTGCTGGGGATTCTGGATCTCCGGCACGATGGTCGGGAACGTCTGGGTCTCGATGCCGCCATTGCCAACGACGACGGCGATGTATTGCCGACCCTTGACGCTGTACGAGATCGGGCAGGAACTCGGCACATCGTTCATGCGTACCTGCCACAGCTCTTTGCCGGTGGTGTCATCGTAGGCGCGCAGAAAGCGATCCAGCGATCCGGAGAACACGACGCCGCCCGCAGTCGCGAGCAGACAGGTCGTGCCCGGCGCGCGCTGGCGGTCCGTCCACAGCACCTGATGCGTGCGCAGATTGATGGCTTCGGTGCGCCCGTACTTGCCGTCCGTGTCCGGACGCGGGCGGATGGTCCAGTTGTAGCCCGATGACAGGTTGCCGCGCTCGCCCGGGCCTGCCGGAATCAGGTCCATGCACGATTCGACCATCGGCACGTACAGCACCTTCGTGTCCGGGTTGTAGGAAGTCGCATTCCAGTTGCGGCCGCCACCCGGGTGCGGACAAATCGTCACCGGCTTGGCGTCCCCGACCACGACCGCCGGATTGATGCTCTTCTCGCCGGTTTTCGGATCGATGGCGCTGATGACGTTCTGGATGCCGAGGTCGTTCGAGAAAATGTACTGGCCAGTGGCCGCATCCATAGCCTCGATGATGCCCATCTTTCCGGAGGTGACGATGAGCTTGCGCAGCGCGCCCGCAACGGGCAGTTCAATCACTTCCTGTTCGAATGCCCAGTCCAAGTCCCATTGATCGTTGCGCACATGCTGGAAGTGCCACATCAGCTTGCCGGTGTCCGGATTCAGGGCCAGCGTGGTGTCGGTGTAGAGGCTGTCGTTGGTGATGCCCGGCTTGTTGACCGAGTGCAGCAGCGGGCCGGTATCGTAAGTCTGGCCGGTGCCGAAGTACGCGAGGTTCAGCTGCGGGTCATAGCTGCCCGCAGTCCATACCGATGCGCCACTGCGCTTCTCCAGCGGCAACCCGTTCCAGCTCTCGCCACCGTATTCGCCGGGTCGCGCGATGGTATGGAAGCGCCAGGCCTCCTTGCCGGTCTGCACATCCAGCGCCACGACGGCGCCACCGCCGGGGGATTGTCCGACCACGCCCACCAGAACCTTGCCCTTCGCCACCAGCGGGCCGCCGGTGGTCTGCCATCCCTGGTGATAGTCCGCCACTGGCGCATCCCACGCGACCGTGCCCGTTTTCACATCCAGCGCGACCAGATGATCATCCGAGGTCGGAACGAACAGCTTGTCGCCGTAGATCGAAAAATTGCGGTGCACCGACAGCCGCGCATCGGTGGGCAGCACGCGCGAGTACTGCCACAGCAGATCCCCGCTCGTCGCATCGAGGGCCTGGATGTTGTCACCCCAGCTGGCCACGAACAGCACGCCGTCATGCACCAGCGGCGTAGTCTCGTTGCGACCATTCGGCAAGGTCCACGCCCAGGCGACGCGCAGCTCCGCGACGTTCACCCGTGAAATCTGCCGCAGCGGGCTGAAGCCGGTATCGCTGTAAGTGCGCCGCCACAGCAGCCAATCACCTGGCGGCGGATTGCGCAGCATGGCCTCGCTCACCGGCGTGATCCCATCCAATGGATTCGGCACGAATACTTTGGGGATCGGCGGGGACAGTGGCGACAGCGGCATCATCGGCGGCGCGGGCGAGACCGGGTTGCGCGGCACGCGCAGCGCCGCGAGCACCGTCGCATCGGCCGCGAGCGGCGCCTCGCCCGCCTTCGCGCCATTGACCTGCAGCAGGTATGCGACCAGGCCGGCGGTCGCCTCCGGGGTCAGCGAGCCGACGGCGGTCGGCGGCATGCGGGTGCGAATGAAGGCGAACAGCTCGCCAGCGGTCTTGCCGCCCCAGTTGAGACTGAAGGCATTGCCGTTCAGCGCCGTCGCAAACTCGCTGCCACTCAAGTTCTGGCCGTGACAGCTGCCACACTGCTGCCCGTACAGCGTCTTGCCGGCGGCGGCCTGGTCGGCGGTGAAGGTCGCGAAGGGGCCGGTCGGACCCCTGGCGCGCTGTGCGTCGGCGGGCGCCTGGATCAGTAATACGGAAAGCAGGCCAAGACCGAATGAAGCTCGCAGGAACCGCCAGTGCCGCACCTTCATGACATCCCCCTTTTTGCGGCGGCCATTCAAGCACCTATCCATACGCCAAGGCAACGGTCCCTTGACCCGTCAACTGCCGTAGAATCGCGGGACGCCGGCCTCGGCGGTCAGGAGGGGGAACGCGTGTTGCAACGGGATGCGAACAGGCTGCGCAGCGCATTGAGCTGGGGAATTGCCGGGGTGTTGGGCGTCCATGTCGCGGGTGCGACCGACAGCAGCGCGCCGGAGCGGCGCGGCACCGAACTCGGCTTTGCGGTGTTCCAGCAGCACTGCGTGTCCTGTCATGGCAACAAAGCCTACGAGCGGGCGCCCTCGCCGATCGCGCTGCGGTCCATGTCCCCGGAGCGCATCTACACCGCCTTGACCACCGGCCTCATGAAATCGGTAGGGGATACCCTCACCGAGGCGGACCGCCGGCGCGTGGCCGAGTCACTGTCCGGGCAGTTCCTGGGTTCGAAACAAGCCGGCGATTCCGCCTCGATGCCGAACCATTGCACCGCGAACCCACCCCTGCACCTCGCGTCCGGCAGCGACTGGAACGGCTGGGGGAACGACATCGCGAACACCCGCTTCCAGTCCACCGCGGCGGCCGGTCTGACCGCTGCCACCGTTCCCAACCTGAAATTGAAATGGGCGTTCGGCTTTCCCGGTGGCACCTCGGCCTTCGGACAGCCTGCGGTGGTCGGCGGCCGCGTGTTCGTCGGCTCGGACATCGGCTACGTCTATTCGCTGGACGCCGCCACGGGCTGCATCTACTGGTCCTTCCGTCCCGATGCCGGCGTGCGCAACGCCATGACCGTCGGTCCGATCACGATCCACGGCAAGCATCGCTACGCGGTGTTCTTCGGCGACCTGAAGGCCAATGTCTATGCCATCGATGCGCGCACCGGTGCTGCGATCTGGAAGACTCACGTCGAGAAGAATTACGCCACCCGCGTCACCGCGGCGCCCGCGTTGTACAAGGGAAAACTCTTCGTACCGATCTCGGCCTGGGAAGGCTTCCAGGCCCGCGTCCTCGATTTCCCGTGCTGCACGGCCACCGGCAGCGTGAGCGAGCTGGATGCGAACACGGGGCGGATCATCTGGAAGACTTACAGCATCGCGCAGCGCCCGCGGCCCACGCACAAGAACTCGCGCGGCGTACAGCAGTGGGCGCCGGCCGGTGTGCCGATATGGAATACACCGACCATCGATCCGGCCCATCATGCCGTGTACGTTGGCACCGGTGATGCATCGACCTACCCCGCCCCACCCACCACCGATGCCATCCTCGCCCTGGACCTTGCGACCGGGAAACGGCTGTGGACGCACCAGGTCTATCCCGGTGACTCCTTCATCGTGGGGTGCGGCGGCAGCGGAAAAACCGAGAATTGCCCCACGGTGGTCGGCCCCGACTGGGATATTCCGATGTCACCGATGCTCAAACGCATCGCCGACGGTCGCACGCTGATCGTGTTTGCGACCAAGCCCGGCGACATCATGGCCCTCGATGTCGCCCAGCGCGGCACCACGGTGTGGCACGTCGATCGACCGGCGAGCGGTGGCGGCGGCGCCTTGTGGGGCGGGGCGATGGATGAGAACACGGTCTATGTTCCCGGCGGGCGGCGCGGCGTTACAGCCTTCGACATCGCCGATGGGCAACGCAAATGGGCGAGCATCCCCGGCAGCGCGGCCGACGCGAAGGTCGAATACACCGCCGCGGTCACCGCCATCCCCGGAGTGCTGTTCGTCGGCGCATCCGATGGTGGCGTATGGGCGCTGTCCAGCGCCGATGGCCGTCCGCTGTGGAGCTATCAGTCCGCGCATGAGTACACGACGGTCAATGCGGTGCCCGCGCATGGCGGTTCCATTGCCTCGGCCGGTGTCACCGTCGCGGGAGGTCTGCTGCTCGTGGGATCGGGGTACGGCGTGATCGCCGGAACGCCGGGCAACGCGCTGCTCGCCTTCGGTGTGCAATAGACTCGAGAAGTACTCAAGGGGGAAAGATGCCGAGACATACAAGAAGTGCCGCTGGCGGCCTCATGGCAATGACACTGGCGCTCGGCCTTTCCGGCACGACCGCCGCGGCCTCCTGCGCAAGCCTCGATGCACCACCCACGGCGATCGTGCCGAGTACCGGGGAAGTACTGCGGGCCGGACATCTCGGGCGTGAGATCGGCGATACCGAACCGCTCATCCATTTTTATTCGGACCTGATCGGCCTGGAACTCATAGGCGCCCGCACCGCACCGCGGCCGTTCTTCGTTGCCCGTGGACTGCAGGAGTTTGCCGAGCTGGGCGAGGACGACGATGTCTACAAATCGACCAGCCGCGTCGCCCTGCTGCCGATCCCCGGAACGGCCGCCAAACCCGGCGATCCCGAAATGACCATCGAAGCCATCGAGATCAAGGGGGTCAAGTCGCGGCCCTATCATCCGGCGCTGCGCGATCCTGGCGCGTCCTATCTGAAAATCATCGTCCGCGACCTCGACAAGACGCTCGGGCTGCTGAAGTCCGAGCGCTACACCGTCATCACCCAGGGCGATGCGCCCGTGGAACTGAGCGGCTGGCCGGGCATCACCGGCAAAGTGCGCGCGGTCATGCTGCGCGACACCGATGGGTATCCCGTGCAGCTGCTGCAGATCACGCCCACGCCCGCCTCCACGGCACCGGCGGACTCCAAGGTGCTCGGGGCACGGGTCGCCATCGTGGTCGACAATCTCGAGACTTCCTGCAAGTTCTACCAGGACCTCGCGGGACCTGAACTGAAGTTCTGGGTGAGCCCGGAACTCATGGGCGACAAGGCCGATGCGCAGCTGACGAACACTACCGGCCGGTTCCGCATCGCGCAGGCCATGGTGCCCGGCTCCCCGGTCGCGCTCGAACTGATCGAGTACCAGGATCACAACCGTGCGTTCAAGCGTGGCTTCATCCAGGACCCCGGCACCGCGCACTTTCTGTTCATGGTCAAGGACACCGATGCGATCCTCGCGCGCGTACATGCCATCAAGGCCCATACCTTGAGCAAGCACAACGACGCGACCTTCATCAGTCCCACCGTGCGCTCCATGTTCGTGCCCGATCCGCAGGGGTTGTGGCTGGAGTTCATGGACCACGACGTGAAGAAACAGCCCGCAGCCCATTAGTTCGCAATCAGGTCCTGCTCAAGGAGTGGCCATGTCCAATAATCCCGAAAACCGTCGCGCCCTGCTCAAAATGGCGGTGCTGGGCGGCGGCGCAGCACTGGCCGGGCTCATGCAGGCGACGCAGGGTGCCGAACCCTCCGCGAAGGATCAGCGCGCGCAGGCCGCCGTGGATCGCGCCACGCGCGGCATGCCCGCACCGAAGATCCGCGACATCCGCGTCTACGGGATCGGCGGCGGCGGCGTCAACGACTCCATGGTGGTGAAGGTCCAGACCGATCAGGCCGGCCTGTACGGTTGGGGCTGCGCCACCAATACCTTTCCGGGGGGGCGCGCGAAACTGGTGGCCGCCGCGGTCGAGCAATACCTGAAACCGATGCTCGTCGGGCGTACCACCGACCGCATCGAGCAGATCTGGCAGATCTGCTACATGAGCTCCTACTACAAGAACGACACCGTGCTGAACTGTGCCATCGCCGGCGTGTGCGATGCGCTGTGGGATATCAAGGGCCGGCAGGCCGGCATGCCCGTCTACCAGCTCGTCGGGGGCAAGTGCCGAGAGGCCGCCGACATCTACCTGCATGCGAATCTGGGCACCCAGGATCCCGGCAAGCAGCTGGTCGAATCGGCGATGAAGCTGACGCAGGCGGGGTGTCGCTACATTCTCGTCGCCATGTTCGGCCGCGACGGCGCGGTCAACAATCTTTACGGGCAACCGAAATTCGATGACGGTTCCATCGCTTTCGACCGCGACAAGGACATCCGCAAGATCCTCGATGCCTTCACGGTGTTCCGTAAGGAGATGCCAGCGAACATCGGGCTCGCGCTCGATGCGCA
Organism: Steroidobacteraceae bacterium; assembly: GCA_036267975.1. Lineage (GTDB taxonomy): Bacteria > Pseudomonadota > Gammaproteobacteria > Steroidobacterales > Steroidobacteraceae > DAIDKA01. Next base: position 322,475 of record DATAVA010000028.1, read on the forward strand.
TTCCATCGTCGATCCGATCCGCGGCGTGCAGTTCGCGAAGGACCTGGAGCAGTTCCGGCTGTTCTACTGCGAGGATCTGTTCTCACCCGAGGAGGCCGGCCACTACGCGGTCGTGCGGCAGCAATGCGCCACCCCGATGGCTATCGGTGAGTTATGGAACAATCCGCATGAGTGGCAGCCCCTCGTGCAGGCGCGGCAGATCGACTATGTGCGCCATCATGTCTCGCATATCGGCGGCTTCACCGCCGCGCGCAAGATCGCGGCCTTCTGCGAGAACTTCGAAGTGCGCTTCGCCTGGCACGGCGCGCCGAACTCACCCGTCGGTCATGCGTGCAATCTCACCCTCGATCTCACGCATGAGAACTTCGGCATCCACGAGCACTTCGACTACCCGCCCATCGTCCAGGATATCTTCCAGGGTCGCGTGCAGATCAAGGATGGCTACGCCTGGATCAACGAAAAGCCCGGCTGGGGCATCGAGGTCGATGAGGTGCTCGCCGCCAAGCATCCGATCACAGACGAGCACCCCAATGAATTCCGTACGCCGGATGGGAGCGTCATCGAGGGGACGGGTTGATCCGGATCGAAGCGCTCTACGGGCGGTTCGTCGACCTGGTGCCATATTCCGCAGCGTTGCAGGCGGAGGTTCAACACGCGCTAAATTGTGATGCAGAGGCATGGCAGCTGTTTGGCCACAGCGGCCAAGGTGCTCACTTCGCTTCATGGTGGACGCGACTCACCGGCGCGATGCAGCGCGGCACCTGCATTCCTTACGCGATCCGCCGCAAGACGGATGAGAGTGTCGTGGGAACGACCAGCTTCCTGAATATCAGGCCGGAGCGGCAGACGGCGGAAATCGGCAGCACCTTCCTGTGTCCGCAGGCGCGATCCGGTTATGTGAATCCCGAATCGAAGCTGCTGATGCTCGATCATGCCTTCCAGTGCGGGGTCCGACGGGTCGAATTCATGACCGACCTGCGGAATGTACGGAGCCAGGCAGCGATCGCCAAGCTCGGAGCCGTGCGTGAAGGCGTTTTACGCCGCGACCGGGTCACCTGGACGGGGCATGTACGCGACAGCGTCATCTATTCCATCACCGACGTGGACCTTCTGGAAGTGCGGTTACGACTTAAGGAACGGCTCTGCGACATATGGTGACGGACGGGCGCGCGCAATTGGCGTGATGGCGATCACAGTCTCGTCCCCGCTAGCCGTAGATATTCGAAGCCGACTCGCCAACGGGATCATCGGCACACCGCCATGTTGAAAGCACTGCAAGCGCTGATCGGAAAACCGCCTCGTGAAGATTCGCCGAAGAAGCCTGCGCCCAAGGCGCCGGCCAAACCCGCAACCGCCGCCAAGGATTACCGTTCCGTCTCGGTGGCACCGGGCATGAGCTGCTGTTCGGCCGCGAAGGAACTGGGGGGCAAACGCTTTCTGGCTCGCGAAGGCCCACGCCTGCCATTGCCCCACTGCACGATGCCCGCGACCTGCACGTGCAAATTCAAAAAGGCCTCGGACCGCCGCGACGCCGACCGCCGTGCCCTCGGCGAGGAAACCGGTCGCTGGTTCGCAGGGACGGAACATCGCAAGGGCCGTGGTCGTCGTGCCAAGAAGGATTGAGGTCTCGTTGCTTATGGCGCTGCGGCGCGAAAACGCCCCGTGAGTTGCGCGACCTTGGTAAAGCCTACGACGACCTGCGCCAACGAACCGCCCCGGCGGTAGATATCCTTGTCCAGGCACCCTTCGGGCGACAGCACGTCCAGGATGTTTTCCCGCTCGAGATCCGGGCACTCGATGCGATAAGGCCAAAGGCGCAGTGAGCCGGCGGAGACCTCGTCGATGATGCAGACCTCGCCGTCGATCAAGCCGTACTCCAGCTTGAAGTCGATGAGCTGGAAGCCCTGCTTCGCGAACGCGGCTTCGAGGGTTTCGAAGGCTTTGGCATTGAGCAGCCGCATGGTGGCGAATTCCTTCGAACCTTTCTTCTGTATCAGCAGATCAACGTAACGATCATCCAGCTTCGGATCATGCAGGGAATCATCCTTGTAATAGAATTCAGTCACGACCGGCTTGAAGCGCGTTCCCTGCGGCACCGCGCCCCATTGGACGATCGACCCCGCAGCGACCCGGCGCGTGACTACTTCCAGATTGATCTTGCGCTGGAGCTTCCTGACGACGACGAAGCGCTCCTGCGGGCTGCCAATGTAGTGCGTCGGCAGCCCGACGCTGCGGAACAGCTCGAGGGCATCGCGGTTCACCCGCCAATCGAGACTGTCCTTGCCCTCGATCACGTCATGCTTGAGACCATCCCCGGCCGTGATGTCATCCTTCAGATACATGATGGCAGCCGCCTCGTCGGTTGGATGGGCGAAGATGATCTTCGTCTTGCCTTCCGCCAGTTTCTGCAAATTGTCGAACTCAAACATTCAAGGCAGACTCCGCGGACCGGACCATTGCTGGATCGGCCGTCATTATAAGGAATTTCAGATGGATGCTCGCCGGGAACCGAATTTGGGTCGATTGCTGCTGGCGGTGGGCCTGTTCGGATTCGGTGTGCTGACGCTCATCTATGATGACTTCGGGCTGACCTGGCAGCGCGTGCCGGAGTGGGTTGTCGGGCGCGGCTGGCTGGCCTTCGTGGCCGGCGCCTTCGAGGTCGCCACCGCCACGGCGCTGCTCATCAGACGCACCTCCGCTCGGCGGCGTACGTTCTGACCCCCTACATGCTGCTGTGGGTGCTGCTGCTGGATGTCCCAGCGCTGCTGTCCAACCTGCGCGAGGAGCGCGCGTGGCTGGCGGTGGGCGAGCGAACTGAGCTCATCACCGGTGTTTGGATCCTCGCCATCAGCCTCGCCCGCGCGCAACAGCCGCCATTCGCGCGTTTCACCGACGATCGGTCACTGCGCGTGGTCCGTGTTGTATTTGGCCTTGCGCTCATCCCCATCGGTCTGTCGCATCTGGTCTACCCGTCCGCCATCGCGTACGTGCCGGCGTGGTTGCCGTATCGCATGGTCTGGCTCGATGCGACCGGAATCGGCCACATTGCCGCAGGGGTGGCCATCGTCGTGCACGTGTTCCCGCGCCTTGCTGCGATCCTCGAAGCCACCATGATGACTTCCTTCGTCTTGCTCATTCACGTGCCGCGCGTCTTTGCCGCACCGCACGATCGCACGGAGTGGACGATGCTATTCATTGCCATCGCGTTTTCCGGTGCAGCATGGGCCACCGCGCGCTCGTACCGTCGCTCAATATAGGCCCGGTATCAGGCGCTTCGTTCGGGCCATGTACTTGCGATAACGATCGCCCAGGCCGGACTGCAGCACAGTTTCTTCCACGCGCACGCGATTCAGCAGCGCCAGTGTCGTCGGGACCGTGAGCATGACCAGCGTCAGGGCATTGCCGAAGCACAATGCAGCGCCCAGATGCACCAGCAGGATCGCCGTATAGGACGGGTGGCGCACGTACCGGTAAGGACCCCAATCGATGAGTTCGTGGCCTTCGCGGATCGCGACGTTCACCGTGAAGAGGCGCCCCAACGTCGCAATCGACCACCAGCGCAGCAGCACGCCGACGATCATGACGCTCAAGCCGACGCGGAACAGCGCGATACTGCCGATGGCCAGGTGCGGAAGCCACAGGCAGGCGACGCCGACCCACCAGGACAGGGGAAAGACGATCGCGAGCAGGCGCAAGGAGCCGCGGTCGTCCGCGCGGTCGCGACGTCCCGCGCGCATGCGCATGGCGATCGCCGTCTCCGAAATCCAGTAGAGCGCGAACAGGGCCACGAACGCGGTTTTCGCCTGGGAACTCAGGAACACCTCATAATTCAGCATTGCAACAGACTCCTCGCGGGTATTGCTTTCGTGAGGTCATGGTGCGCTGGACCGAACGAATGCGCCGCGCATTGCGACGAACGGCCCGAGATTACCAGGCGCCGTTCAGGCCCCCGAAACGGCGGTTCGTCGCGCAGACTCGATTTTCCGCGAAAGATCGGAGACATTGTGCCGATGATTTCCTGGGCCACTTCCACCGCGGTACTGCCCGACTCCTGGCGCAAGGGCGAGCTTCGTGCGCTGCCGCTGGCCGTCGTGGCGGCCTCGTGGGCCGGTCTGTACAGCGCACTGCAGTACGGCGGTTCCGTTGCGCACAGTCTTCTGACCGCCAATGCGACCGCCCTGGCGATCTGGTTACTGGTAACGCTGGTGCGTCTCACCCTGCGCGGCCGCCTGCCTGCCTGGGTTCTGGTACTGGTGATTCCGGCCAGCACCTTCATCGGTTCCCGGCTCGCCAGCCTCGCGGGTGCTCCGGACTATGTCATGCAGCTCGTGCAACATCGCGGAACGATGGGCCGCGTGATCCTGTGCAACATCATGATCGGCATCACGATCACCGCCTTCTTCCTCTACTTCTCCTATTCGACCGGCGTCCGGCGGGATCTGGAACGCGAACGGCGCCGCGCGGCCGAAGCCGCGCAGGCCGAAACGGCCGCAAGGCTCGCGTTGCTACAGGCCCAGATCGAGCCCCATTTCCTGTTCAATACCCTCGCCAACATCCACAGCCTGATCAAGGAGGACCCGGATACGGCAAGCCTGCTGCTGGAGGAGCTCAACGCCTATCTGCGAACCAGCCTGCGGCGCAGCCACGCGATGACCGGTTCGGTCGGCGATGAACTGGAACTGATCGAGGCGCTGCTGGGCATCGCGGCGGCACGGCTGCGCGCAAGGCTCGACTACACCATCTGCGCGCCTGCGGAAGTTCGGGCCATGTTCTTCCCGCCGCTGTTGCTGCAGCCGCTCGTCGAAAATGCGATCCGGCACGGGATCGAGCCAGCCATCGGCGGCGGCACGATCAGCGTCGATGTCCGGTGGCAGGATTCGGATTCGGTCCTCGAGTGTACCGTCAGGGACAGCGGCATCGGCCTGAAGGCAGATGCGCCCCAAGGCGTGGGCCTCTCGAACGTCAGGTCGCGGCTGACGAGCCTCTTCGGGGAGCGCGGCAGGCTGGAGTTCTATACCAATGCGCCAACCGGCGTGATCGCGAAATTGATCGTCCCGGTCGCCAGCCCCCTGATCGTGCCATGAACACCGTACTGATTGCCGACGACGAGCCGCAACTGGCCCACGATCTGGCGCATCGATTGCAGCGCTGCTGGGATGGCGTTGAAATCGTCGCCGTCGTGGACAATGGGGTGCGGGCCGTGACCGAACTCAGGCGTCATAGCCCGCGTTACGCCTTCCTCGATATCCGCATGCCGGGTCCGTGCGGGTTCGAAGTGGCGGCAGCCGCCGCGACGACCCGAATCGTGTTCGTGACGGCGTACGAGGAGTATGCCGTTGCCGCCTTTGACGCCTCCGCCGCGGACTATCTGCTCAAACCGGTCTCCGACGCGCGGCTCGCCCAATGCGTGCTGAAGCTGCAGCAGGCCACCGCGCCCCGACCCGACCTGATCGCACTGCTGCGCAAACTCGAGCAACCCACCGCCTCCTACCTGTCGTGGCTGCATACCGGGCTCGGCAATACCACGCGCGTACTGGCAGTGGATGAAGTCCTCTACTTTCAGGCCGGTGATAAGTACACGGAGGTGCTCACTGCCTCCGAACGGCATCTGATCCGCACTTCGCTCAAGGAGCTGCGGGCGCACCTGAATCCCGAGCACTTCGCCCAGGTTCACCGCGGCACCATCGTGAACCTTCGCGCCGTCGAAAAGCTGGAGCGAACTGTCCTGGGTCACGCACTGGTGCACTTGAAGAATCACCCGACGACCATCGCGGTCGGCCGCGCTTTTCTCTCACAGTTCAGGAAAATGTAGCGGCCCGGCGCAGCGGTCGGCTACCGCCGACGCGCCAGTGGCGGGTATATTGCGTAAGGGTGGCGCACCTTTATCGCAGCCATCGATCGTTGCTCCCGCTAGCGTGGCGTATTCCACGTGAACGGAGTGCCTGGGAATGGATATGAAACTTAATTCGGGCGTCATTCGCCAGGAGCGCGAGAAGCGGGCCTGGAGCCAGGAACACCTTGCAGATGTGACGGGGCTGACGCTGCGCACCATTCAGCGCATCGAAGCGACCGGTTCGGCCTCATACGAGTCAGCCGGCGCCATTGCCGCCGTCTTCGATCAGCCCGTCAACACCCTGCGCGATGAGAGAATCGAACCGGTGGTACGCAACCAAGGGTTGCGGCGCTGGTTCACGTGGCATCACCTGTTTACCGTGCTCGGGTGTGGCGTGGTCGCGGCGATATTCCGGCCGCCGGATTTCCACATGCAGATTCCGGCGGCGATCGCGTTCTGGGTGGGCTGCGAGGTCGCCATCGGTACCCGCCGCCGCACCGCGCCAACGTGAGTCACTCGCGCGGCGGCGGCATGTGCTGCGCGCCGGCGCTCCCGCCCGGAGCCGTTTCCGGGTCACGCTTGACGCCTGTCTTCAGCGCTCGCGGCCATGCAGCGAACTCCGCGGGGGTCAGGAAGCCATCATGGTTCACGTCGAGCATCGAGAAGGCCTCATACAAACCGGGGTCGGCACGAGCCTCAACCAAGGAGATCCTGCCGTCCTTGTTCTTGTCCACGCTACCGAACGCGATCGGCTTCAGCTCCGACCGGGCCCCTTGCGCGAGGGCCGTCCCGCCGGTGGCGCACGCCAATAACAGACATGTCAGCGATATCGCCTTTTTCATGACCGGACTCCTCGAAAGACTGAGCACCACCCTAGGGCTTGACCGACGCGATGGCCATGACGGCTGGGCTTGAGTTCTCAGCCACAAATCCGCGAGCGGGTGTCAGCGAACACCCACGACGAATCCAAGAGGAGTAGATGGAGAGCCGCGGAACTTTTGCAGCGCCCTTGGCAGGCGGCGGGCAATAGCGCATCACTCACGGAGAACTTTGCAACAGCGCGACCTGACCGTCGACCGCATGGGCGAGCATCGCGATGATGGCCTTGTCCGGCGCATATCCCGGGGTGCCGACCTCTTCGTTGCCATGAGTGGCCACCATCAGCGGTGTCTGTCCAAAGCTGTCCACAACGTTGGCTTTGGCGTCGTGCTGCAGCAAGAACTGGACGACCGACGCCCAGTTCCAATAGATGGCGCCATAGAGGGCGGTCTGTCCCTGACGGTGCTGCAGACTATCGTTCCGGCCGATGCGAGTCAGATAACTGACGGTATCATCATCCGTCACTCGGGCATTCACGTTGGCACCCGCCTCGAGGAGAATGGCAAGTGTCGCGACGGCTCTCGACTCCGCTCCAGGAGCGTAATCTCCGCGGTGATCCGGCACCAGACTGCCGTGGGGTCCTCTGAAGCCCATGCCCGCTGCGGCTATGAGGGGAGTCACTCCTTCATCGTTGGGCAAATCCACGCTCGCGCCATGCGCGAGCAGCAGCTGAATCACGACATTGTCGTGGGACATGGCGGCTCGCAGCAGAGGCGTGGCGCCGGTGTGCAGCAGGTTGTCCTCGAATCGCCCGCTGTTCGCGCCACGGCCAGGCCGCCACAGATCGAGCTGTGCATTTGGGTCGGCGCCTGCACCGAGGAGCATCCGGATGATGTCTACGGCGTTCGTCTGCGGCTGGGTATCCTTGGTCGCCACAGTCGCCGACGGGCCCGACGCCGGCCCTGCCCGGCCGAAATCGTTGTAAGTATGCACATCGACGGCCACGTAAAGCGGCGTTCTGCCGTACCAATCCCAGGTCTTCAGATTTGCGCCATGCTGCAAGAGGTACTTGGCGACGTCGTAATGCCTGTTGTCGATCGCCGCAATGAGTGGCGTGATCCCTTCCGGTGTAGGACGGTTCATGTCCGCGCCCTTTTTGAGAAGCGCTTGCACACAATCGAGGCAGCCGGAGCGCACGGCGTAGAGCAGGGGCGTCAGGCCCCCTTCGGGCCGGTTCTGTGCGCGCGGCTCCGAGGTCAGTTCCCCTTCTTTGTCCAGCCAGTCGTTGAAATACGCACGCGTGTCGACATTGGCGCCGTGGTCGATCAGATATTTTGCCACCTCCGGGTCCTTCAGGGCCACCGCCCACATGAGCGCCGTCTGGCCGTGCATCTGCTCGCGTGCGTTGACGCTCGCCCCGTGACGAACGAGCAGCTTCACCGTCTGCAGTACACCGGTATGCGTCGCCGCCATTAGCGCGGTCTGCCCGTCCGGGCCCGGGTTGTCCACCTTGGCTCCGGCTTGCAACAGCATCTTCACGAGCTCGAAGTTGCCCGCCTCTACTGCCTCCTCGAGCGGGGAGGACCCGAGGTTGTTCGCCAGATTGGGATTCGCGCCATGCTTCAGCAGCGCGCCGGCCAGTGGGATATCGAGCCGGTAAACGGCCCAGTCGAGCGCGGTCGTCGCGTCGCTCTGCGGCGCATTCACATCCACGCCGGCATCGATCATCTTCAGCGCCGCAGCATCCTGACCCGCCTGCGCCAGATCGGCGAGTGTCGCGGCCGCATGCGCAGAGCCGATGAAAGCCAGCAGTCCCACGGCCGCGATAAGCCATCGTGTCATGACGAATCTTCCCTGTCTAAAGGATTGTCGGGGACAGCGCATAATGGTGACCCCACAGCCCGTGGAAGGCTGAATACACGAAGGTTCTGGGGTCGTTCCACGTGCGACTCGAGCCATTCATCACACCGGCATTGAATATGTCCTCGGCCGAGCGGCCCTTCAGCATGAGATCAACCATGCGCGAGTAGATGGCCTGCAACATGGCGTGTTCGGCCTTGATCGAGCTGCGCGCGACGGGCGGCCCGTAAGCGGGCACGATCCTAGTCTGGTCATTGGCGAGGTTGTACAGCAGGGTGAGCGCATCCAACCGGCTGCCGAGCCAGCCACCGCCGTACCAGTCGAGCTGCGGATCCTGTACCGGCGACAGGACATGGCCCACGGCGAGCACGTTGGAGTCCCGGAAGTACACGTAGCAGTCGCCGTCCGTATGAGCTTCGACGAGGTAGCCGTACTCGATGTGCTCCTCGCCGGCAGTCATGGCCCCGGTCGAGTAGAAGGTCTCAGTCGGCCACGCCGCCCGGGGAAGTGCCTTCTCGTAGCGGTCCTTCACCGGATTGTAGTGATCGGTGCAGATCCACGCCTGCGTCTTGGCCTGCGAGATGATCCGGGTTCCCGCCTTGCCCAATGCCTCGTTGGCGCCAGTTTGATCGGCATGCCAGTGCGTGTTGATCAGGGTGTGAACGTGCCCGGCACCAGACAGACCACGAAGCGCATCGAGCAAGGCTTCCGTGTACGCCGGGCTGCCGCTGTCGACGATCAGCAAACCATCACTCGTCGATAATGCAAGGACGTTGTCCTCGACACCGCTCACGACGGCCATCCTGTCATTGAGGCGCACGATGCCCGGCGACGCACCGGAAGCCGCGCCCGAAAAACGGGAGAGCGATGCGCCGAGCAGCCCCCCGGCCACCCCTCGTAGCACCGTCCGGCGATTTACCATGTCGAGTTCTCCTGGGGCGCGCCTAGATCGAGATAGTGCCGGTACTGCTGCCGAACTTCCCCTGGTCGACGCCGACGGTGTTGAGAATGGTCAATAGCAGATTGGAGAGCGTCGTGTGCGGCGGCAGATCGATGTGCTGCCCGCCTTCCTTGATCTTGCCGCAAGCGCCCCCGACGATGATGTTCGGAAGCGGATAGCTGTCGTGTTTGTCGCTGTTGCTCATGTTAGAGCCGTACAGGAATATCGAGTGATCGAGCAGCGTGCCATCCCCGTCCTGGATCGATGCGAGCTTGTCGACGAACTTTGCGAAACGCTCAGTGTGCCAGGTCTCGATCTTGACCAGGCGCTCAAGCCTGCCGAGGTCGTTGGCATGATGCGACAGTGGATGAAACGCGTCGGGTACGCCGATGAAATTGTAGGTCCTGCTGGTCCCTTCCGACACCATGAAATGCGCGACCACCCGGGTTACATCAGCCTGATAAGCGAGTGCAATCAGATCGAACATCAGTTCCACTTGCTTTTCGAACTGGTCGTCCACCCCGACCGGGGCATTGGGCAGCGCGAGATTCGTGAGCTTGTGGGCTTCCTGCTTCTGGATGCGCCGCTCGATCTCCCGGACCGTGTCGAGATAGTTATCGAGAACCACACGGTCGGCGGGCCCCAGGTCGCGCTGAAAGGCCTTGGTATCGTCAGAGACCAGATCGAGCAGGCTCGATGTTTGATTCAAGATGGCCGCACGCTGGTGCGCGGTGTCGCCCTCACCGAAGAGCTGGGTGTATACCTTGCGCGGGTTGTACTCGAACGGCAAAGGTGTATGTGCGTCGCGAAAGGAGAGCGTCGAGCTGTAGTAGCACCCGGAGCTGCCCTGACAGGCGGCGGTCTGAATGGTGGGCTCCGAGGCGACCTGCAAGGAGGGAAGCGGCGTTTCCTGGCCGATGTGTTGCGCGACTGCCTGGTCGAGCGTAACGGCCATGTCCGGGAAAGCCGATGCGGTGTTGGGATGTACGCCGCTGAGCCACGCGGCCGGAACCAGCGTATGCACCGAATCGAGGCTCGCCAGATCCTCGAGGCCGCCGAAGGAGGTGACGTAGCGCTTGTACTTCTCGAGCGACGCCAGAACCGGACTCAGCTTGAAGGTAGGACCCTTACCACTCGGCGTCCAGTGGTCCATCTTCTGCCCATAGGGGGTATTGTTCATGATGGCGCCGTGAGGAAAGTAGAAAAATCCCGCGTGCATCTTGGGCGCAGCGGCAGTCTTGGCAAGCGCGGTACCCGCTGGAATCATCGCATCGAGCAACGGCAGTCCCAGCGAAACGCCCAGCCCCTTCAGTGCCGCACGGCGAGAAATGTGCCTCTTGGTCAGGAACATGGAAATCTCCTTCTCATCATGGTCTCAGCGGGCACCCTTCGGGCCGGCATTGAGGGCAACCTTCGCTGCCGGTAGAGGCGATTTCGGCTCCGACTGCATGCGGAAGCTGTCACTGTTTATTATTCCGAGAACAATCGAGAAGAACCGGTAATCGTCTTTCTTCGCGGCACGCACGATCCCGCGAACTTGCGGCATGTCGAAGTACTCCGTCTTGCGGCCGAGCGCGTACATGAGCAGCTTGCCGGTCATCGCGGTGGCGAACCGATCCGGCCTGCTCATGAGCTGTCGTCGCAGATCGTTCACACCGTTCATCCTCGCAACGCCACCCGGCAGAACTGAGGCCGCATCGATCGCCTCGTGCGCAGTACCGTCGTAGGCCCGCCATTCACCCGTCGCGTCGAAATTCTCGAGTGAGAGGCCGTACGGATCGATCACCCCGTGGCACTGGTTGCAGGACGGGCTTGCGCGATGAGCCTCCAGGCGCGCGCGCACGGTCGTCGGCTTCTGTCCCAGCTTCACGTCCAGGTTCATGTTGACTCCGGCGGGAGGCTGAGCGGGAGGCGTCCCCATCAGCTTGTCGAGAATCCAGGCGCCGCGACGCACCGGCGAGGTGCGGTTCGCATAGGAGGTCTCCATCAGCATCGCCCCCTTGCCAAGCAAGCCCCAACGCACTGGGTCGTCGAGCACAACGCGCCGGAACTGGCTGCCGTGAACCGAATCGATGCCGTAGTGCCGGGCGAGCTGCTGATCGAGGAAGGTGTAGTTGGCATTGAGCAGGCCGAGCACGCTCTGATTCTCGAGGAGGATGCTCGAGAGGAACAGCTTCGCTTCCGTCACGAAGTCCTGGCCCAGCTGCGGAGTGTAGTCCGGGAACAACGCCCGATCCGGCACGACCGCGTTCAGCTTGTCGAAGTCGAGCCAATGGAAGGCAAAGTCATCGACGAGCGATGCGGCACGCGGATCGGCCAGCATTCGCCGCGCCTGCGCGTCGAGAACCTGCGGCTGCGCGAGCTGACCGCTGGCCGCGAGTCGCAGCAGTTCATCATCGGGGCCCCGATCCCAGAGAAAGAATGAAAGACGCGAGGCAAGCTCAAAATCGCTCAGGCGATGCATCGTGCCGTTATCGGCGTCGCGAGTCGGCCGTATCGCCCGGAACAGGAAGGGCGGGCGCACGAGGATCGCAGCCACCACGTGCTCGATCCCCTGGTTGAACCCACCAAGCTTGTAACCCTCATCGTAGAAGGGCATCAGGCTGTCAAAATCAGCTGGCGTGACCGGCCGGCGAAAGGCGAGGCGCGCCAGATGCTCGGTGATCTTCATGGCGCAGGTCCGTTCCTGTTCGGGTGCCTGCGGTTGGCAGATGAAAATCTTTTTGCGGCTCGCCGTCTCCGAGAGGTGCGTTGGTCCGAAGGGACCCGATACCTGGACACCGCTGAAGCGTGGGCTGCCAGAACGGCCGACGGCGCCGCCGGAGTCGGCGACGACATAATCGTCCACGGAGTCAGACACCTTGCCAAAAGTCACCACGACTTTGTGCTGGCCGGCCGCGATGTGCGCGGATATGTCCGCGAAGCGTGCCCTCGTCCGGGCGCTGCCCGCGGCGCCGTCTCGGTCGTAGACCTGGAGGTCCTTCAAGTCGCCCAGTTTGCCGCGGAAGACCTCCTTCCCACCCACGAGCAGGATCACGGTGCGTCCACTCTGCGGCGCCGTAGTGTCGAAGCCGACGCCGATGTTCTTGATGGTGAACTCGTATCGCCCGTCCGCCGGAAAGTCATACGTGAACTCCATGCCACCCTGGCTGCCGAGCGGCAGCTCGGCCTCATCGCTCTGAACAAGCTCCTGCGCGGGAAAGAACGCCTGCGATAGGTGTGGGTCCGGGTTGCCCACCGCGAGCTTCGCAACGATCCGCGCAGCTCGGACGTACTGGTCCAGGAACAGCGGCGACTCGGCGAGAGCCGCCGCGATGTTGTCGAAGCCGCCCATTTGCGTTTCCGGCGGCAACAGGTCATCGACATTGACGTCGACCCCGAGCAGATCCTGCACGACCGCCCCGTATTGCGTACGGTTCAGGCGCTGGATCGAGACATGGCCGGCACGGGGCTCCTCTCCCACGGCGCCCGCCGCATCGAGGTAGTTCTGCAGCCAGTCGACAAATTTGTCGACCTGCTTCTGCGTGGGCTGCGGATTGCCGGGTGGCGGCATCAGGCGGCCGCTCAACTTCAAGACCGCGCTTTCCCAAACCTCGGCGTTGGCGGGCACCGTCGCCGGATTCAGGGTGTCAAAGGCGACGCCGCCCGCCCAATCCGTCGTATTGTGGCACTTGGCACAATACTGCTGGAGCATCCCCCAGCTATGGCTGCCCTGATGAACGTAATCCGATTCGATCGTTCCGCCGCCGGCCGCCACCGCTGCGGAAGATCCGATGACGAGTACGGAGCAAAGCAGGGTGAGATATCGCATGGCTGTCACTGGTGTGCAGCGCAAGGGTCACCGCCGAATCCGCGCAGTGATACGAAGTGCGTCCAGGCCGTCATGAGTCTCGCCCCCGACGCAGTGACCTGCAGCCCCATCTTGCCGGGCCGCGAAAGGCGCTGGCACACCCATGGTCAACATTCCTGATCATCGAAGGCACGTGCGATCAGTGAGCGCAGCCACATGCTGCGCGCGTCGTGCTGGAATCTGCAGTGCCAATACTGGCGAACCTCGACAGCAGGCAGCGGGAAGGGCAACTCGACCTTACGCAATGCGGCTCCGAGTACCAGGAAGGAGTCCGCCAGCCGCCGCGGGATCGTCATGATCATGTCGGACTGGGCCACGACGCTCGGCAGGCTGCCGACGTGCGGGCATGCGAACCCCACTCGGTATTGGATGCGCTTACGCGCAAGATGGCGATCCAGCAACTCTTGGCGGCGAATCGGTGCGCGCACGACGGCATGGTCGAAGCGCTGGAATTGCTCGATGCTCAGCTGCCCGGAGGTGATCGGATGATCCGGTCGCACCAGGCTGACGTAGGTGTCGGTAAACAGCGTCTGCCGGCAGAAATTCTTGCGGCTCAAATCGGGCAGATAACCGATCGCCAGATCAATCTGGCCGGACTCCAGGCCCACCGCGACTTCCACTGCAGGCAAACTCACTGAGCGCGTCGGCGCGTTCGGCGCCGCCGGGCGCAACTGCCGCAGCACGCGCGGCATGATGGCCATCTCTCCTGCGTCCGAGAGCGCGAAGACGATGGGCCGCTGCATGACTGCTGGATCGAAGTGATCATCGGCAAGCAGCTCATGGTCGATCTGCGTAAGCACGCTGCGCGCGGCTTTCACCGCCACGGAGGCACGGGGCGTCGCCTGCATGCCGCGCGTCGTGCGCACGAACATAGCGTTGTTGAACAGTTTCCGCAGCTTGCCGAGGGCGACGCTCACCTGCGGCTGGCTCAGTCCCAGCTGACGAGCGGCAGCGCTGACGCTGCGGCAGTCGGCCAGCGCTACCAGGACGGCAAGCAGACCGAGGTCCGGGCGATTCCGATGCTGAACTGCAGGCCGCGCCGGGAGCGGTTCGGCGGACCAGGGCTCTCCTCTGAGGACCTGCGGCGCCTGAACCGGTCGCGAATCCTGTAGTACGGGGGACCGGGAGCGGCGACGCAAATTCGTGGAGCGCCTGCCGGAGACCGAAACGTCGGTAGGTGCCGACCATCCGCTGGATAAATCATCATCGCGTGCGCGTAATTCCACCATTCGTCCTCGTTGTGAGAGTGGCAGGATTCTCCGCGCACCGCCGCAGGTCAACTCGGTGTCGCAGAGCGACATCTGGGACTTATCAAGTGCATCCCCACCGCCACGAAGCGTCTGAGCCTCCCCCGACAGTTTCGGACGAAGCGAAATGCTCCGGTGGGGAGCGGCTGTCAAGCCGTTCCCCACCGTCAGGAAGCTCAAGGCTTGTTGAAGTTATAGTTGAACTGAATACCAACGACGCGCGGCATGGGGACATTCGCCGTGACGAACGGCGAGAAGACGGTGAAGGTCGAGCAGTTCGGGCCACCACTCACCGAGCAGCCGGTGCCGCCGAAGTTGCTCTGCCCGTACGCATTCTGCGGATTGTTCCACGCCTGTCTGTTCAGCGCATTGTTGGCGTAAAGCTGGATGTCGCCCCAGCGGAAGCTCATTCCGGCGCGCAGATTGAGCAGGAACCACGCAGGATAGTTGTTGTACGGCGTAAAGCCGCCCAGCGGGTAGGGAGTACCGGCCTTGTAGCCGCCCTGGTACTGCCAGTCGGAGCGAATGAAGTTGGTGAGCCCGAAGAGCTGGAAGTTGTACTGCGTTCCGAGCACGCCGGTGAAGGTCGGGATGTTGAACTTCTGTCCGTCCTCGATGAGGACCGTCGGCGCGGCGCCGCTCAGCGGAGCCGGTCCCTCGACGGCCTGCGCGTAGTAGGCGTCGTCATATTCGGTCTTCAGATCGATGTCGAACGCATCGATGGGCTGGTACTGTACCTGCAGATCCAGGCCACGGCTGACCGCCTTGCCCCCGTTCTCGGTCCAGCCGGTATTGCATCCCGGAGGCGTCGGAATCGCCGACTGAATGCCTGACCAGTTGATCCAGAAGGCCGAGAGGTTGAACTGCATGCGTTTGTCGAGCATGCGCAGCTTGGTTCCCAGCTCGTAGCTCCACACCTCATCCGGACCGTAGGTCTTCGGGATGTCGGAGACCGTGAGACCGTAGAGCTGCAACGGTGCGGCGCAGGCGAACGCATTGAGCGGAATGTTGACGCCGCCGGACCGGAAGCCCTTGGATCCCGACGCAAACACCATGTCATCGGGGGTGAAGTTGTACTGGACGTTGGCGAGCGGCGCCACGGGCTTGTTGTGCACCGAGCCGGCCGCCTGTGCCAGCGGGCTCGAGGCCACGTCCTGGTTTTCCTGGCCGAAATTGAGCTGATAGAAATTCTGTTCGATGCTGGACAGGCGCACGCCACCGGTCACCTTGAGCTTATCGGTAACCTTGAAATTCACGTTGCCATAAACCGCCTCCTCGGTGTTGGTCACGTGCAACCGGTAGGTGCCGGTTCGATCGTCGGGTTGATCCGGGATGCCGAAATATTCATACGAGCTGATGCCGTACAGGAATTCAGTCGTCTGGTTCGTCGGCGTGAAGAGATTGTAGGCCGTGCTCAATCGGGAGCGTGAATAGTACAGCCCGCCGATCCAGCTCCAGCGGCTGTCGTCTGAGCCAGGGTTGGATACCCGGAACTCCTGCGACACCGTATTGCCGGTGTTGCTGGCGGCGGCAATGCCGGTGTAGTCCGGATCGCCCGGATCCAATGGATAGTCCGCGGTCCCCGGGTACTGGATGACGCCGAGCGCCCGTCCGCCCACATTGCGATCGATGTAGTCAGCCTCAGTGTCAGTGCGTACGTACGAGCTGATCGATTTGAAACTGAGCTGACCGAATTCCTGGGTGAACGTCATGGACGGCACCTGCATCCTCGTCAACTGGCTCGACGGCGGATAGTTGAGATAGGCGTTGCCTACGACCACCGCATCCGTCCCGTTCAGGAAGGGGAAGGGGCCCGTCGTCTGCGCCGGCTGTTCGTACACGCCGGCTGGCAGTGCAGCGCCGGCGGCCGGACAGGTGACCTTCGGCGGGGCACCCCCGCCGACCTTTGCCGCTGTGGTGTTGAAACAGGTCTGGGGCGACGTGAACATTTGGCCCCCCAAGGGCTCGGTCGGCCCCCCCAAAGTCTCGTTCAGATAGTTCTGGTGGTGGTAGTAGTTGATCTGCAGCGTCGAATTCTCCGAGATCTTCCACAGCACCGCGAGGCGCGCGGCGAACTCGTCATCCCAGTTGGCATTCGCGGCGATATCCGAATCGGCGGCCACGCCGGTCGAGTAGGGGTTGTAGACGTCGAGCCAACCGCCGGTCCTGTGTTCCACGACGCTCGCACGGACCCCGAGAGTATTTTCGATCAGGGGCCCGCCGCCAGCTGCGCCATACAGGTGGCCTGAATCGCCGTACTGCGTGTCTTCGATCTGCGCGCGCGCGAAGCCTGAGAACTCGGTCAGACTTGGCGTGGGCGTGATGAAGCGCACCGTGCCACCCTCCGAGGAGCCGCCGTACAGGGTGCCTTGAGGGCCCTCGAGCACTTCCACCCGCTGCAGGTCGAAGAATTCGGGTACCGGAGCACCATTACTCTGGTCCACGCCGCCGCCTTGGTACTGGGTGAGCGACGTGTCGTCGAGGTAGACGCCGGTGGTCGCGGCACCCACGCTCGAACCGATGCCGCGCAGGGTGAAGGTCTGCTTACCGGCGATCCCGTTGCCGGTAAGCAATCCCGGAACGGCCGCAGCCAGTGTCGATGCATCCGTGATGCCTCTCTGGTCGAGATCATCCTGCGTGACGGCGGTAATAGTGAGCGGGATGTGGTTGACGCCGACACTGATGTGCGTGGCTGTGACCGTCACCTCTTGCAGAGCGCCCGAATCCACCGCGGCGGCGGAGTCGTTCTGGGCCGGCGCTGCGGTTTGTGCTTGCGCGACCGACACTAGGGCAGAAAGCATCAGCCCCCCTACCAGGCGAGCGCCACGAGCGCTGTCGTACACCATCCTCATTAGCATCCCCTCTACGAATCAGATTATTTTCAACCCCGAATCGGGCGCCCCATCTGGTGCTACTGCCTAATTCGCTGCCGTCATCCAGTAACGGACACCACCCTTTGACTTCGTGGCTTCGTGGTCCGCATGCGCTTGAGCAGGGCAGTAGCACGCCCTAGCAGAACTCACAGCAGAATATTCACCGCTTTGCGCGTTGGGCAATTCAATAATTCGTACAACGTCTATTCGAAAAATCGAATACGGAGCCCTGTCGCATCGGCGATGAGGCGTACGTTTCGGTTCTTGCCTACCTGGAACGCCCTATAACCCCGTCTCGATGCGCCATTGAGGGTGGCGTCCTTGAGCGCGGCTGCCGGCGGCTGAACGGGAATTCAGTTCCAACTGATTTTGACGCGCGTCACCGCCGCGGTGCCGTCACAGCCCGAAGTCTTTTGGCAACTTCGCCGGGCGGCCCCGCTAGACCCGATGAGTCCAAAGAAAGGTAAGGAGGGCTGCCAGCAGCGCCGGCGGCATGACGAAACATCCCTGGCGCAGAAAGTGCCAGCCGCTGACTTCCTGACCGTCACGCCGCAGTGCGACCAGCCACAGCAGGGTGGCCAGCGACCCCGTCACCGACAGGTTCGGTCCGAGGTCCACGCCGATCAGCATCGCCCCGGTGATGGAAGGCGACAGATGCGCGCGGGTTGCCACCGAACCCGCGAGCAGGCCCATCGGCAGGTTGTTGAGCACATTGCTCGCGAATGCCACGACCCAGCCCGCCGCCACACCCATGGTATGCGGCGTCATCTGGGAATATGCAGGCAGTGCTGCGGTCAGTCGTTTCAGTACACCCGTGCCCTCGACCGCCTCGACCAGCACGAACAGGCCCGCCACCAACGGCACGATGCTCCACGAGACGCCCTTCGCGATCGTGCGCGGCGCGAGGGTACCAGTCACCATGATCGCGGCCGCCGTTGCGCAGCCCGCCAGAAATGTCGGCAGTCCCAACCGCCAATCCAGGCCGGATGCCACGAGCAGGACCATGGCCGTCAGCGCGATGCCTGCAGCCGCCACCCTGCCCCCTCGGGAAAGTATTGGGATTTTGATGTCACTGACGATCGGGCCCGCGAGATCCGCGCGCTGCGACCAGCGCAGCATGAGATACGTGACCCCCACCGCTGCGATCGAGGCTAAACCGAACTGGGCCACCCAGCTGGCCAGCGCTGGCATGTGCGCGCCGTACACCACCAGGTTCGCAGGGTTCGAAATGGGCAGCACGAAGCTGGCCGCATTTGCAACGAAGGCACAGATGAACAGCACGGGAAGAGGTTTGGCGTTTGCCTGTTTGGCTGCCGCAAATACCGCCGGGGTGAGCACCACCGCGGTGGCATCATTCGACAGGAATATCGTCACCAGGGTGCCGACGACGTAGATCAATCCAAAGAGGCGCAACGGGGAGCCGCGCGAATGCCTGACCGCAAATGCCGCAAGCCAGTCGAAGAGTCCCTCATGACGCGCCAGCTCGGCGAGCACCATCATGCCAATCAAGAAGAGATAGACGTCCGCTCCCCTGCCCACCGCGCGGGCCGCGTCCGCGACGGGAATCAGCCCCAGGATGAGCAGCGCCCCGGCGCCCAGAACCGCCCAGAGTGCTTCGGGCAATTTCCAGGGGCGAATGAGGACGCCCGCCAGCGCCAGGACCACGATGCCCAACGTCGTTCCCATGGCGGGCGGTCCAAGCGGGACTAGCGCGATTTTTTTGACTTCCGCACGACGGCCCGTGATATGGCCTGTTGCAGCGGGCGCGCCGCCTTGTCGTAATCGGCCCAGGGCCGGGAGGCCTTGAGGAGCGCCGCTGCGCTACGGACCGTGAACTTCTTCGGCTCCAGGGCCTTGCCCACCTGCTGCCAATGGATGGGCATCGACACCGGCGCGCCATCGCGCGCGCGCGCTGACAGCACCGCTACCGCGGTCGCGGTCCTGTCGTTGCGCAGGTAGTCGAGGAAGATGCGGCCCTTGCGCTGTGCCTTCGACATGGTATCCAGATATTTTGCCGGTGAATCGCCCGCCATCTGCGCACAGATTAGATGCGCGAAGTTCTTGGCATCCTCCCAGCGCACCGCCCGCTTACCCGAGGTCAACGGCGTAACCACGTGCAGGCCCTTGCCGCCGGTCGTCTTGCAAAAGGATTCCAGACCCACCGCCGTGAGCCGTTCACGAATTTCCTTCGCAGCCTCGGTCACCGCCTCGAAGGCGACATCGGGTGCAGGATCCAGATCAAAGACCAGTCGACCCGCCAACTCCGGCTCGTTCACCGCGCAATTCCACGGATGCATTTCCAGCGCGCCCATCTGGGCGATCGCGGCGAACGCTTCCACGCGATCGATCTGTACATAACGCTCCTTGTCACCGCGCACTTTGACCAGCGTCAGCAGCTCCGAGATTCCCGCCATCGCATGGCGTTGAAAGAACTGCTGTCCCTTGATGCCATCCGGCGCGCGCACCAGCGAGCACGGGCGGCCTTTCAGATGCGGGAGGATCCAAGCCCCGACCGCCTCGTAGTAGTTCGCCAGCTCAAGTTTGGTGACGGGCTTGCCATCGCCCGCGTCCGGCCAGAATACCTTTTGCGGTTTCGACAGCGTCACGCCCATGACCACCGCGCTGCCCTTCGAATCCGCATCATTGCGGTTGGCATGCCACACTGCATCCGCCTTTTGAGCCTTGCCGCGTGCCAGCATGAAAGGGGCGGGCGACTTGCCGACACCACGCGCGATCTGCGCCATGCTGCGCCCGGAGGCCACCGACTTGTCCTGCGCCATCAGTTTCTCCGTACCGCCCGGTTTGGCAAATTCGTCTTTGTGTTTGATCAGCAACCAGTTGATGCGCGTATCACGTCCGCGATTGTGCTTCATCCGCACCAGCACCCAACTGCCCTGCAACCGCGTGCCGGCGAGAATGAACTTCAGCTCCCCGTCCCGCAACGCCGTCTGCGGTGACTTCGCGCCTTCCGGCGCCCAGAAGCCCCGGTCCCACAGCTGCACGGTGCCGCCGCCGTATTCGCCTTGCGGAATCGTGCCTTCGAAATCGCCGTAGTCGAGCGGATGATCCTCGACTTCGACCGCGAGGCGTTTGTCGGCCGGGTCCACCGATGGCCCCTTGGTGACCGCCCAGGATTTGAATACGCCATTCAGTTCCAGGCGCAGGTCATAATGCAGATGGCTCGCCGCGTGCTTCTGGATCACGAAGCGCAGGTGCTGCGCCGGCCGCACGCTGCCGCGGCCACTGGGCTCGGCGGTCTTCGTAAAGTCGCGCTTGGCGCGATACTGACCGAGTTTCCGGGGTGCTCTCGCCATGGCGACTCCTAATTTTCTTCGCGCACGACCTTGCGCGGATCCTTGTCGAAGCGCATCGCGACGTAGCGCGTATGGCGCAGCTTATTGGCGCCGGTCCATTCCGCAAATTCGATTCGTATCACCAGCTGCGGCTTCAGCCACACGCAGCTTTTCATTTTCGCGGCGGTCAGGCCCTGTCCCCAGCGGCCTTCGGCCTTTTCGGGTAGGTTCGCAAACGGGCATTTAGCCGTCTTCAGATGCTTGAGCTGGGCAAAGATTTCCCGCCGCGTGGCCGGCACGAACCCGGCCCGTACGCGCGCCGCGAACAGCAGATCGTTGCCGGCGTAGACGCCGACGATCAGCGCATCGAAGCCGTGCGTGCCCGGCGTGTAGCCGCCAAGCACGAACTCCTGACCCTGCTTCAGACGGTGCTTCTGCCACAGGCCGCTGCGCAGGCCAGGCTCGTAGATGCTGTCCGTGCGCTTCGCGACGACGCCCTCAAGACCGTGGTCCTTCACGAATTTGAGGATGTGCCCGGAGCGCATGTCCACCACTGACCGGTCGATGTGATCATTGGGGCGCAGCACGTCCGCCAACATTCTGCGGCGACTCTGCAGCGGCTGCTCCAGCAGGGGCTTTCCCTTCAGCGCCAGCAGGTCGAAGGCGTAGTAGTGGATCTGTGCCTGCGCCGAGCGGAAATTCTGCAGAAGGTTGAAGTCGGATCGGTGGTCGGGGCCGATCGCGACCAGCTCGCCGTCGATGATCGTCCCCGCCGGCAGATGCGCCAGTGCCGCAGCAATGTACGGAAATTTCTCGTTCAACATGTTGCGACGCCGGGAATACAAGGTGGTGGCCTGCGCCGATCGCAACACTTCCACCCGATAGCCGTCGAGCTTGATTTCATAGCTCCACAGCGGTCCTTCCGGAAGCATCTTCACGCCCAGACAATCCATGGTCTCTATGAAGGAGACGCCGCGCGGCGTTTGGGTGGCCACGTGCGTGTCATTCGCCGAATTGCAGGATATGCCGCCGGTAGGCGAGCAGGTGCTGCAGCGCCTCGCGCGGCAGGTTCGCCCGCTCATACAGCCGCGACAGATTGAAATGCGCATCGTGAAAGTACGGATCCTGCGCGAGCACTTTCCGGTACGCGGCGGCCGCCTCCGTCTCGCGATTGAGATCCTCCAGCAGGGTCGCCAGATTGAAGGACAGCAGGGCGCTGACCGTCTGCGCCTGCCGGTAAACCTGCTCGGCCGCGGCAAGTTCTCCGGACAGATGCAGCAGTCGCCCGAGGTTGATTCGCGCTTCGAGGTGGTCCGGGTGCGCGCGCAATGCCTCGAGGTATGCCGCGCGCGCTGCGGCAGCGTCGCGCTCCTCCAGCGCAAAGCCGCGAGCGTAATGTTCATCGGCAAGTTTCGTCGCCGGCGCTGTCTGATCAGCATCAGGAGCCGCAACCGGCAGACTCGTCACGCGCGTTGCCGCAACTCGCGCCAGCGGCAGCGCGTACTGACCGGAGGTTGCCTCCCAGGCCTGCGCACCGTCGCGGATTTCCAGATCCTTGCCCGATGCACCCAGTGCCCAGGCGCGGGTGGTGCGGATGTTGTCCAGGGCGCGCAGGATCTTGGTCGCCGGAATGGCCGCGTCCCGCAGCGCTTTGGCGGTGCGCAGGATCAGCAGGTCCTGAAAGCTGTAGGTTGTCCGGCCGCGCGGCACCGGTGGCGTGATGAACCCCTCGCGGGCGAGCGAGCGCAGCAGCGGCCGGGTCAGATGGAAGAGCCGCGTCAGATCCGCTTGCGAATACTCATGCATCTAGCGATGCGACGATCTCTTGGCCGCCGCACCCGGTGCGGATGCCTGCCTCGGCGGCTTGCGCTGCTTGTCCCTGACATCCTTCGTGCGCCGCTGGGCGCTGCCGCCGCTGGCGATACTGGCCTTCAGCGCCTCCATCAGATCGACCACGTTTGCCCGACCTGTGGATTCGGGCGCAGCGGCAAGCGTGACTTCCTTGCCCTGCACCTTGCGCTGGATGGCCGCCTCGACCCGCGCGCGGTGTTCATCGACGAATTCATTCGGGTCGAAGCTCTTGGCCGCGAGCTGCTCGATCAGCTGGTTGGCAAGCTTCAGTTCCGGTGCCGCCACCGGCGTCAGCTCGATGCCCAGTTCCTTGATCGTGCGCACTTCCGCCTTGAAATAGAGCTGGTGCATCGCCAGGCCGCCATCCATCGGACGCACGATCACGATGTGTTCCTTGCCGCGTGACGTCCAACGACCCACTGCGCACTGCCTGGCCGCCGCCAGGGCCGTGGCCAACAGCGAATAGGGTTTGTCGCCCCCCTTGTCCGGCGCCAGGAAATAGGTGCCCGCGAAGTACAGCGGATCGATGGACTCGATCGGCACGAACTCCGTGATGTCGATGCTATGGGTCGTCTCCTCTTCCAGGGCCTTCAGCTCCTGTGCCGAGAACATCACGTACTGGTCTTTCGCGAACTCATACCCCTTGGTCATTTCCGCGCGTTCGACCGGCTTGCCATCGTTGACCGCGACGTACTGCTGCTTGACCCGCGATCCATCCTTGGCGCGCAGCAGGTTGAACGAGATGCGCTCGCCGGACACGGCTGCCGAATACAGCTTCACCGGGATGGCCACGAGCCCGAACGAAATGGTGAGCGAGGCAATCGAGCGTGCGTTGGATGGCATGGTGCTAGTCCGGATTATGTGCCGTCATTGCACCGATCGCGTTGTTGACGTGGGTCCTGCAGCCGGCGGCATCACCCTTGTCATTGTCGACCTTCGCGCTCACCAGCTCCTTCTGCGCTGCCATCTTTTCCACACCGGCGGGCATTTTCAGCAGCATCGTCATCGCCTGATCCATCATCTGCGCGCAGCCCGGGGGCGCATGGCTTGCGGGCGGGATCGTCGCATCATCTGCCCGCGCCCCTCCCGCCAGCGGCAGGCCCAATGCCATTGCGCAGATCAGGCTGCGCCCAGTTGCGTGGATATTCACGGGCTCAATCTGCGACGCCATGGCTGCGCACTCAAGCGCCCGGCGCTGCAAGTGGCGTCAGAGCCGGCTTACCTCGCTCAGCGCGTGAACAGCTCCGTCACGATGACATCCATCGGGATATCGTGGGGCTGCGGATAGATCGTCGGCAGTTCCGCATCCGCGAAGGCGATGCCGATGGTCCGGGGCCGCGGTGTCGCTGCGGCCAAGGTCCGGTCATAGAAGCCACCGCCGTAGCCCAGTCGGTAGCTGCGCGAATCGAATCCGACCAGGGGCACGACCAGGATGTCCGCCGTGACCACGTCGCGCTGCGGCGGGACCGGAATGTTCCAGTGACCGCGTTTGAGCGCCACCCCCGGTCGCCAGCGCCAGAACTCCACCGGCGCGGCATCCTGCACGACCACCGGCAATCCCACGGTGCCGCCGGCATCCACGTGCTCGCGGGCGAACTCGCGCAGATCGATCTCCCCGCGGATTGGCCAGTACACGCCCAGCACCGGATAGCTGACCACATCGATGACTGAGCGCAGATAGTTGATGACCGGCTCGCTCATGCGCTTGCGATCGGCCGGATCGCGCGCCATGCGCCGCGCGATGATGGCGGTGCGCTTGGCCTTGCGCCAGGCCCTGATTTCGCTCCAGGTCGCAGGCTCCGCCTCGATTTCGGACGCGAAGCACACGGGGGAACTGTATTCGCGCGGTTCGTCTGGATCGCCCATCACAGACCAACTATGCGACCGGGCGCCAAGGGTGGCAAGCTGGCGCCACCACTGACCGCAGGAGCCGATGCGTGGAGGATGTGATCATCGTGGGCGGCGGCCCGACCGGGTTCATCACGGCACTCGGGCTCGCACGGGCGGGGGTGGGCGTGACGGTCATCGAGGCGGAGCCCAAAATCGTCGATTCACCGCGCGCGGCGGTGTACCACTGGAGCGTCGTCGAAGGCCTCGAGAAACTCGGCATTCGCGAGGAGGTCGAGACGACCGGCTTTGCGAAACAGGACTATACCTACCTCGTGCACCACAGCGGCGAGCGCATCGATTTCAGCCTCGAAGTTCTGAACGGACATACCCCGTATCCGTATAACCTGCACCTCGGCCAGCATCGGCTCGCGGACATCGCGTTGCGCCGCCTCGCCGGTTATGCGAAGACAACCGTGCGCTTCAATACCCGCCTGACGCAGTTGAGCCAGGATGCCGATGGCGTGACGGTGCGCCTCGAGACCCCCGGCGGCACTGAGGAACTGCGCGCGCAGTGGGTCATCGGCGCCGACGGCGCCGGCAGCACCGTGCGTCGACAGCTCGGGCTGGATTTCGAGGGCATGACCTGGCCCGAACGGTTCGTCGCCACCAATCTGTATTTTGATTTCGAGCGTTACCATTACGCACGCGCGACCTTTCTCATCGACGCCGTCCATGGCGCGGTCATCGCCAAGATCGACAACGAAGGACTGTGGCGCTGTACCTACATGGAGGATGCGGCCCTGTCCGAGGAGCTCCTCATGGAGCGACTCAAAACGGTGTACGCCGCCATCGTGCCCGGCGCCGACTACAGCATCGAGCGCGCCACGCCGTATCGCATGCATCAACGTTCGGCGCCGCGTTACCGGGTCGGGCGCGTCGCGCTGGTCGGTGATGCCGCCCACGTCACCAATCCCACTGGCGGGCTCGGGCTCACCTCCGGACTCTTCGACAGCTTCGCACTGTACCCGGCCATGGCGGCCGTCGTTCGGGATGGCGCAGGGGTGTCGCTGCTGGACCGCTATGCCGCATCGCGCCGCGACATCTTTCTGACTCTCGTTTCCCCGCAGGCCGTTGCCAACAAGCAGCTGATCTATCATGCGAACGGTGGCGGCGCGCAGCTCGAGGAGGCGCTGGTCTCCCTGCGCCGCCTGCGCAACGATCGCCAATTCGTGCTGCGCCGGCTCATGTTCCTGAAGTCCCTGGAGAGCCCGCCGCTCGGCCCGGTGCTAGACTGAGAACAGGGGCAAATGGGGGCATCATGATCAACAGGCGGATATTCCTCGAGGCCGCGGCGGCTTCGGCGTTGCCGGCCATCGCCGGCGCGCAACCGGCCCCTCACTCGTGGCGATCCGAAGTCCCGGCGCGCCCCGCGGTGCACACCTTCCTCAGTGATGCGCGCTTTGCGCCCAGTCGCACAGCCGCTGAGCGGTTGCGTGCCGCGAACGTCGCGGTTCATACCCTCGGCGACGGAGATGTCACGCAGGTCTGGCGCGAGCGTATCGGGCCTGCCTGGCGCGAGCATCCGGTCACCATCGCCGGGCTCACGGCGCGGCCCGCCCTGTTCTGTATGGAGCAGCTGGCGCTGGGCTGCGGCTTACGCGTCGTGTTTCACGCCGAACACGTCGTGCACGCGGCGGCCCGCACCGAGCATCGTGTGCTGCGCGGCGCGGCAGCCGCGGGTATCGCCACGCGCGATCTGTCGCTCGCGGGCCTGCTGTGGCCGGCGCATATCGCGCAGGTCGTTGCCGGTTATTCGAGCCACGCAGCGCGCGATCGCTACGGCCGCTCGGAGGCCGCGCTGGATCCCTTCCTGCCACCCGACGCGCAGCTGCTGACGTCCTGGATCATCGCTGCCACCTGAAGCCACCGCTCGCTACGGAGTTGCCCATGGCGCTACCGCCGAACGTCAGTCCGACCGACTTCAATGCCGCCCTCACCGCCTGGCGCCAGAGCGTCGGTGCCGAATGGGTGTTTACCTCGGATGCGGACATTGCGCTGTATCGCGATGCGTACTCGCCCTTCTGGGGCGAGCCCGAGGAACGCGTGGCGTCGGCCGCCGTGGCGCCCGCGACCCTCGAGCAGGTGCAGGCCGTCGTGCGCGCGGCGAACCAGCATGGCATCCCGCTGTATCCGATCTCCACCGGGCGCAATCTCGCCTACGGGGGCTCCGCGCCGGTGTATTCGGGCAGTGTCGTGCTCGACCTGAAGCGCATGAACCGCGTGCTCGAGGTGAACGAACGCAATGCCTACGCGCTTGTCGAGCCCGGAGTGAGCTATTTCGATCTGTATGACCACATCACGAAGGCGAAGCTTGATGTGTGGATCGATCCTCCCGACCCCGGCTGGGGCAGCGTGATCGGCAATGCCCTGGACGGCGGCGCCGGCTGGACCGCATCGCCGTTCCGCGATCATTTCGGCTCGCATTGCGGCATGGAGGTGGTGCTCGCCAACGGCGAAGTGGTCCGTACCGGCATGGGGGCACTGCCGAATTCGAAATCGTGGCAACACAACCGCTGGGGTTTCGGACCGTGGGTCGACGGCCTGTTCCGCCAGTCGAACTTCGGCGTAGTCACCAAAATGGGTTTTTATCTCATGCCGCGGCCCGAGGCGCTGATGTCCGCGACCGTCACTTCGGCGCGCGATGCGGACATCGTGCCGATGCTCGATGTGCTCAACCTGCTCGAGAACCAGCATGTCGTGAACGGCTCGACCGCGCTCTTCGGGGGGTCCGATCGCCCCGGAGCGCCGGCCTGGACAGTGACCGTACCCATATACGGACCCGAGGATGTCGTGCGTGCGCAGATGCGCTACGCCCAGGCTAAATTCACCGCCATCCCGGGGGTGAATTTCGTCGCGGGCGAGCTGTTCCGCACGCCCCTGTCGGCTGAGGCGCTGGCACGCGTGCGACTGGTGAATTTCGGCATTCCGAACCTGTCCACCTTCGCGATGCTCGGCCGCAGCCCCGCCAATCCGGACCCCGCCGGCGGCCATATCGACTTTTCACCCATCGTGCCGCGCACCGGCGAGTCGGTGCTCGAATTCAAGCGCTTCTACAATGAAAACCTCTCGAAGGTGAGCGGGGGCGAAAACCTCGGGGTCCTCGGGCCGGTGTACATGACCTGCTGGGACCGCACCCTGGTGTGTCTGATCATGTTCCCGATCGGCCGCGACAAGGTGCGTAATGCGAAGATGCGGGCCGCGTTCGAGGGTTGGGTGCACCTTGCCGCCGAACGCGGCTGGGCCGAATACCGGGCACCGGCGGCATTCCAGGACCTCGTGGCCGACACCTATTCCTATAACGACCACTCGCTGAACCGGCTGCGCGAGACCATCAAGGACGCCGTTGATCCCAAGGGCATTCTCTCGGCGGGGCGCTATGGGGTGTGGCCCAAGCACCTGAGGAAGGTCTGACATGAAGTACTCCAGCCTCGTCCTGGCCGCACTGTGCGGCGCGGCGCAGGCCGCGAGCCCCGGCGGCAAGGCGGTCTATGAGCACTGGTGCGCCCCCTGCCACGCTCCCGGTCCAGGCCATCCCGGTACCCAGTCCCTGCAGGTGAAATACCAGGGCAAACTGCCCGCGGTACTGCTCGAGCGCACCGACCTCACACCCCAGACCGTTAGCATTTTCGTACGCCAGGGCATACTGCTGATGGCCCCCTTCCGCAAGACCGAAATCACCGATGCGGAGCTGGCCGCTCTGGCCGCCTACGTGACCGCCCGTGGCAACGCCCGCTAGAGCATGCAAGCCCTTGATTTCACAGCGGTCGAAACGAAATATGCATAGACGCAAGAAGTCTATCTAAGATATTGAGCCGCCGGGGTCGCAAGCCTATCATCCACGCCCCCCCAACCATCGGTACCACCTTGGCTAACTGGAAAGAACGCCTCGCCAACCGCATGCCGACTGAGCTTGCGCGCGAAATCGACACCTACGAAGGCCAGATCGAGCTCAAGAAACAGGGCCGGATCGACGACAAGGTGTTCGCAGAGACGCGGCTACGCCGCGGGTCATACGGCCAACGTTACGACAACGGTCAGCGTCACGATGGCGTGGCCCATCAGACCCTGCCGTTTGCGGGCACCGCGACCAAGGGCGTCGACACGGTATGGGATGCGCCGGGCATGCAGCGCATCAAGATACCGTTCGGGGGCATGAATCCCGAGCAGATGGACGTGCTCGCGGATATCGCCGAGGAGTACTCGGATGCCATCATCCACATCACGACCCGCCAGGACGTGCAGCTGCATTACGTCCACATCGACGATGCGCCGGACCTGATGCGCCGACTGGCTTCCGTCGGCATCACCAGCCGCGAGGCCTGCGGCAACTCGGTGCGCAACGTGACCGCCTGCCCGCTCTCCGGTGTATGCCGCTGCGAGGCATTCGATACCACCCCCTACGCCAAGGCCATGGCCTACCACCTGCTGGGACACCCGGATACCCAGGAGATGGGCCGCAAGTTCAAGATTGCCTTTTCGGGGTGCAAGACCAGCAGCTGCGGTCTCACCAATATTCATGACCTCGGCTTCATCGCCAAGACCTGGCAGTCGAACGGGGCCACGCACCGCGGCTTCGAAGTGGTGGTCGGCGGCGGCCTGGGCGCCGTGCCCTACGATGCGAAGCTGTTCGACGCGACCGTGCCCGAGGAGGAGATCCTCCCCCTCGCGCAGGCGACCTGCCGCGTCTTCGCCCGCCTGGGCGAAAAACGCAACCGCGGTCGTGCGCGCATGAAGTTCCTGATCGAGAAGATCGGCTTCGATGAGTTCCGCCGCCTGGTGCTCGAGGAGCGCAAGATCCTGCGTCCCGATCCGCGTTGGACCGAGTACCTGAAGGACGTCGAGCGCTACCACGAGACCTCCACCCGGCCGCCGTCGAGCCTGGATACGACATCGATGGATCCGGCCTTCAAGGCCTGGCGTGAGACCAATGTCTACGCGCAGCGGCAGCCGGGCTACGCGGTCGCGACCATCACCCTCCCCCTCGGTGACCTGACCTCATGGCAGATGCGCCAGCTGGCGAATGTCGCCCGCAAGTACGTGGGCGAGAATGTGCGCGCGACGGTCGAGCAGAACATGATCCTGCGCTGGGTAGCCGAAGGCGACCTGCCGGCGCTCTACGCAGACCTCAAGCAGCTGGATCTGGCGCTGCCCGGCGCGGGCAAGATCGAGGATGTGGTCACCTGCCCCGGCACTGACACCTGCAAGCTGGGCATCGCGGCCTCCCGCGGTCTGGGAGCGGTCCTGCACGAGAGCCTGGTGCAGCGGCAGAAGGCCGGCGCCATCGACCCGGCCGTGCGCGACCTGCATATCAAAATGTCCGGCTGCTTCAACTCCTGCGGTCAGCACCATCTCGGGGACATCGGTTTCTACGGTGTGTCGCGCAAGGTCGGCGGCGTCGCCGTGCCGCACTTCCGCGTGCTCATGGGCGGGGAGTGGGAGAACAATGGCGGCACCTATGGCCTGACCATCGGCGCGGTACCCTCGAAGCGCATTCCCGAGTTCATCGACCACGTGACGCAGCGCTACCAGGCCGACCGCAAGGACGGCGAGCGCTTCAAGGACTATGCGGCGCGCATCGGCAAGAAGGCGCTCAAGGAAATGGTCGATGCCTTCTCGGCGGTGCCGCCGTATGCGGTGGACCGCAGTTTCTATTCGGATTGGCGCGACCCGCGCGAGTTCACGATTTCGGACATCACCACCGGTGAGTGCGCCGGTGAAGTCGTGCTGCAGATCGAGTTCGACCTGCAGGCGGCCGAGCAGCGCAATTTCGAGGCCCAGGTGCACCTGGAGCAGAATGATCTGAAGAAGGCGGACGAGGCGGCCTACCAGTCCATGCTGATCGCCGCGCAGGGCCTGGTGCGCACCCAGATGCGCGACATCACCGATGATCCCGAACAGGTCGTCAGCGAGTTCAAGAAGCGCTTCTACGACACGCAGCTGTTCCAGGCGCCGGATGCCGGCCAGTACGCCGGCGGCAAGTTCGCCCTGTACCTGCTGAACCGTCATGCCGACAAGGACCCCGCGCTCAACCTCGACCGCGTGCGGCACTTGATCGAGGAAGCGCAGCTGTTCATCGAGGCGGCCTACAGCTGCCACCACCGCCTGACCGAGCAGCGCGCCCGCGCCATGGCGGCCTTCAATATGCCCGCACCCGCCGAAGCGACGGTATAGAAACCGTGGATCTGCATAAGTTCGGCATCAAGCTCTTCGCGGTGAGCGCGAAGGGCTTCGACACCCTCAAGCTCATTCCGATGTACCACCGCTGGATCCAGCAAAAGGCGCTCGAAGACCTGCTCATCGACGTGGCCGACTACAGCCACGTGCCGGCCGGCCCCGGCATCATGCTCATTGCGCACGAGGGCAACTACGCACTGGATGACACGGGCCACGAACGCGGCGTGCTGTACTACAGCAAGCACACCCTGCCCGGGGATCTGCCCGGGCGCTTGGTGCAGGTCGCGCGCAAGTTACTGAAAGCCGCGCAGCTGATGATCGCAGACGCCGAGCTCAACGGTGAGCTTGCGGTGCCCGGCAATCACCTGCAGTTCATCGCCAATGACCGGCTGATCGCGCCCAATACGCAGGCCGCGTACGCCGAGCTCGAACCGACGCTCAAGGTCTTCCTCGACCGCCTGTATGCGGGAGCACCGTACACGCTCGCGCGCGAGACCGATCCGAAGGAGCGCCTGTCGGTGCGGGTGCAGACCGAAAAAGAAGTGCCATTGGAAACCCTGCTCGCGCGGCTGAACTAACCCCCTGAGCCGCGGTGGCCGGCGCCATAGAGCGCCATTATTGCCCCATGGGGCTGCCACAACTGCCGGCAAGACTGTCACTCAGCGCGGTAAATGAACGCCGCGGGAGTCACCAAAATGTCTGCGCGGGTGGATGCGGTCCTCGAGGTCTTGCGCCGATTGGGCTCACTCCTGGTCATTGCGGGCAGCGCGCTGTACGCGGGCATGGCGCGACGGCGCTGGCGACTCACCCTCCTCGCGCTGCTCGCAGTGATGCTCTACACGGCCTACAAGCATCCCCCCTTCGCCACCGCCGCCGGCGGCGAGCTGCTGGTACGGACCAACGAACTCAACGGCGCCGCGAGCGCGTATTCGGCCGGAACGGTTCTGGTAATACCCGGTGTGCACCAGGTGCGGCGCTTTTCCACCCGCGACCAGGTCTACCGACTGACCGAGGGTGCGAGTGCCACCGGGCCCGCTCCCTTCCAGTCCACCGAAGGACTGTCGATCGGCGTCGATCTGACGGTGCGCTGGGCGATTGATCGCAGCCGTGTCGCGCGCCTGTCGAAGGATTACCCGGATGATCTGAACCAGGACCTGGTGCGACCCGCAGTCCAGGGCATCGCGTATCCCTTATTTGCGCGGCATACGGTGCGCGAGATCTTCTCGGGGCAGCGTTCGGCCATTCAGCGTGAACTCACCGCCGAACTCGCCCCGAAGCTTGCCGCCATGGGGCTCGTATTGCGCGGCGTGAGCATGGGCCAGGTCGATCTGCCGGCGGATTATCGCGCGGGCATGGAGAAGCTGCTGGCCGAGGAACTCGAGACGGAGAAAGTGCGCTACACGCTGCAGCTGAAGGCAGCACAGGTGAAGCAGACCGCGCTCGAGGCCGAGGCGGATAAGGTGCGACGCGAGTCCGCCGCCGAAGCGGCCGGCCAGGAACAGGTCATCGCCGCGCGCGCGCAGGAGGAGACCATGAAGCACATCCTGCCGTTCAAACAGAAGCAGATCGAGCAGCGCCAGCTCGAAGCCGAGGCCGACAAAGTGTCGCGCATCCGCACCGCCGAAGGCGTTGCCGAGGCGCGCCGCATCGAAGCGCAGGGCGAGGCGGATTCGCGGCAGAAGCTGGCCAATGCCGAGGCCTATCGGGTTGATCTCGTCGGCAAGGCGAGCGCCGGCCAGATGGCGCGCGAGGGCGCGCTCGTCACCCAGTACCCCCTGCTGATCCAGAAGACCCTGGCGGACAAGCTGTCCGACAAGGTGCAGGTCATCATCGCGCCGACTCCCGATGCCGGTCACTTCATCGGCTCGAATCTGATCGGGGAGAACAAGCCGTGATGCTCGCACTCGCGGCCGCCCTCGCGATCGTGGTGCAGGATCACACGCCGCTGCGCGCCGCCGCGCAGTCGGGTGCGACCGAACTGACCACATTGTCGCAGGGTGATGTGCTCGAGGTGCGCGGCGAACATGCCGGTTATCTGCAGGTGTACAACTATCGGCGCGAGCGCGGCGGGTACCTGCGCAGCGAAGCCGTCCGCTCCGTGGGGTTGACCGCGAACGATGCGCCGGAACTGCTCGCGGTGCTGCGCTTTCTGCGCGAGAGCCGTGGCTCCGAAGCGCTCGGTATCAGCTATGGCGCCGCGTATCTGAAGGCCGTGCCACCGCAGGCGCTGACGGCTGAGCCACTCGCAGCGATTGCGCGCATGGCCGAGCGCCTCGCCGACGCCGCCTCGGGTAGCGGCCCCACCGGAGTCGATGTCGGCGCGCATCTGGATGTGGTCGGGCAATTCGGAATTCGGATGCGCAGCTTCGAACTCAACGGACGCGTGCAGACCTGCTATGACGGGGAGCTGTTCCACCGGTTGCTCGCGCTGCCGAAAGCCAGCGCCGAGGAGCGCGCCCTCGCGGCCTTGAGTCTCACGCGACCCGATTGCATTGATCCAAACCTGGGTCCCACGGCCCGGGTCGCCCTTGATAACGAGCGCGGCGCCATGCTCGATGCAATTGCCGAGCGCGATCTGACCGCGCTGACGCTCAGCCGGCTGCGCTCGCGGCGCGCCGCCGTCTGGGCCACCATTGCCTTCGAGGAGGCACGGCACGGCGAGTCCGCCGCCATCGCCGGACAACGCGCACTCACCGCACTGCTGGGTGTGCGGGTCAACGATCTCGGTGAAGACCGCAGGTCCGAGTATGTCGACACCATCGTGCGGGTCGGCGCCAGCCGCTGGGCTGCTGCCCTCAGCCCGCCCCCAGCCAACCCACTCACGCTGAGCGCCACCGCCGATGATCCCGGCCAGACCTGCGTGACATTGAAAAATCCGCGCTCCGGTGCCGCGCTCGTACAACGTTGCACCTACGGCATCCCCTGGATCGCCTCGGCGCAGGTGATCGCACAGGGCCAAGCCGTGGTACTGGCGGTGCAGCCGCTGCGAAGCTGGCGCGAACTGTGGATCTTCCACCAGCGCCATGGAACCTGGATCGTCGATGTCCTGCCGCCCGGATACAACGACCCCGATGAGGGTTACATCGAGTACGCAGGCTACGTGCCGGGCACGCGGCGACTGCTGATCGCGCGCGAGCTGAAAGACCGCGGTCACTTCGTGCGCAGCTTCGAGGAACTGCGGCTCGATGATCTGGTGACGGTCAGGCAGGCCGGCCGCCCCGGGCTGCTGCGTGACTTCGGTCATTGGGCCGATGCGGGGTGGCGACGGGATACGCTGGCGCTGCATTGAGCGCAGGCCCGTTCCGTCCTGCGCATGATGTTTGAATCGAAAATGGCTAACATCACAGCCATGATTTTCGAAACCGTTGCTTCCGGCGGCTGCCGCTCCTATCTGCTCGGCTGCGAGGAGACCTGCGCCGCGGCACTCATCGATCCGGAGCTGAGTCAGCTCGACCGCTACAAGGCGCTCGCTGCGAGGCATGGCCTGCGCATCCACTACCTCATCGACACGCATACTCATGCCGATCATTTCTCCGCAACGCGCCAGCTGGCACGCGAATTCAATGTGCCGGTAGTGATGCATCGGACCAGTCCGGCGCCGTTTGTCGATCTGCGGCTGGAGGGCGGGGAAATGCTCGCGATCGGGCGCCTGCGGCTGCAGGCACTGCATACTCCCGGGCATACCGCCGACTCCATGTGCCTGTCCGTGGCGGATCGCGTCTTTACGGGCGATACGCTCCTGATCGGCGCGACGGGACGCACCGACCTGCCCAGTGGCGATGCGGGCAGCCTCTACGACAGTCTGTTCGGCACCCTGCTCAAGCTCGATCCGGCGCTGCTGGTGTTTCCCGCGCACGAGTACAAGGGGCGCTCGCACACCAGCCTGGGCGAGGAGATCGCCAGCAACCCACGACTGCAGAGGCGTGATCGCGGCGCGTTCATCGAGATGATGCAGAACCTCAACCTCACCATGCCGACGCATGTCACCGAGGCGCTGCGCACCAACATGAGCGGTGGGAAGACCGTGGCGCAGCTGCTGGCCGATGCGGCAGCGATCGTGCCCTTCATGTCGCTGGCCGAACTGCACGCGAGCCTGGACGCGGTGAGCGCAAAGCTGATGGTGCTGGATGTTCGTGAACGGGATGCCTACGAGGCCGGGCACATACCCGGCGCGGCGCACCTGCCGCGCGGCCAACTCGAATTGCGGGTCAATGATGAGTTGAAGGACCCGACGCAACGGATCCTCGTCTGCTGCGAATTCGGACGCATTTCCACGCTTGCCGCGGCGACTCTGCGCACCATGGGATTTCAGGGCGCGGTCGCCCTGGATGGCGGGATGAAGGCCTGGCGGGCGGCCGGCTATCCGCTGGTACTGTCCAGTTCACCTTGATGCCGACACCCGCAGCAGCCCTGTCATTCGCCGCCGTCGCTTTTCTCATGGCACTCTCGCCTGGGCCGAATCTTCTGTACCTCGCCTCCCGGTCCATCTGTCAGGGTCGTCGGGCAGGATTTACCTCGCTCGGGGGAGTGTGCACTGGCATGTTCTGCTACATGCTGGTGGCGGCCGCCGGGCTGACCGCACTCTTCAAAGCCGTTCCTCTTGCCTACGATGCAGTGCGCTGGGCGGGTGTGCTCTACCTGCTTTGGCTTGCCTGCAGACTCATCATCACGCGATCGGAATCGCTGGCCCCGGGACCGCTGCCGTCGGAGAGCAATGCACGGCTGTACCGCCGAGGCCTGCTGACCTGCCTGTTGAACCCCAAGATCGTCGTGACCTATGGTGCACTGCTGCCGCAATTCGTCGATCCCGCTGGCGCCAACGTCCTGAGCCAGACGGTGATGCTTGGGCTGGTGCAAATCGCCGCGGCCGCGTGCGCCCATTCGCTTGTGATCGTTGCAGTGGCCACCCTGGCTTCGGTGATCTCCAAGCACCACGCCATCGCAAGACTCCAGCGCTATCTGCTGGCCTGCGTGCTCGCCGCGCTGGCGGTGCGCCTCGCGATGGAGCGACGCAGTACGGTCTAAGGCTTGCGGGCGACAATCAGCGAGAAGTAGCCCCCGCCGGTGCTGTAGGCCTCGACACCCGTGAAACCGACCGGCTCCAGGAAGCCGCGCAGTTCCGCCAGGCTGTACTGACGGCCACGGGTGCCGATCAGCATCAGCAGCGAGAACGCCGCCGCCGGCAGCGGGCCGCAGCCGTCATCGTCTATCAGCATTTCATGCAGGACGATCCGGCCGCCGGACGGCAGGGCGTCAAAGGATTTCTTCACCAGCAACCGGCAGGTTTCATCCGACCAGTCATGCAGGATGTTCGAGAGGAAATGGGCGTCATGGCCGCTCGGCCAGGCCTGCGTGAACATGTTGACGGCCTGCGTGCTCACGCGCGGACCTAAGCCGGATGCTGCGATGTACTTATCAGCCTCGGCGCAGACGGCAATGATTTCCATCACCGTCGCGCGCAATGACGGATATGCGTTCGCGATCGCGATCGAGAAGACTGCCGAACCGCCGCCCACATCGAGCAGGCTGCGAACCTGTCCGAAGAGCGGTTGGACGCTGACCGCCTTCGCGGCCGCACGGCTGTGCGCGTTCATGAACGCAGTGATCATCTGTGCCAGGCCCGGAGGCATCTCGCCGCGCTCCCACTCCGCGACCGCCGATCCGTAGGCTTCGGCTTGCACCTCGGGTCGCAGGCTCGCGAGCAATTGCGCGTGCAGTGGCTGCGTCTGACGGAAGCGATGCAGCAGGGGTCCGGCATAGCCTTCGGCCTCCGGATGCAGCCACGTGCGGGTCGCGGCGGTCGCCCGCCAGCGTCCGTCGTGACGCTCGAGGAAGCCCAAGGCGGCGAGCAGCCCGAGATGCATCGCCAGTGCACGCGCGCCCACCGCTATCCGCGCCGCCAGTTCATCGGTCGTCAGGGAGTGCGACGACAGCGCGACGAAAGTGCCAACCTCATCGGCTACCGTCAGCACCGGCAGGCGATACATCGCCAGCCAGGTGTCCCAGACCAGCCGATCGTCCATTGTTAGTGGAAGTGTGCTCATCCCCGCCCCCTGTTTTGTCCAATTTGACCCGAAACCTGCTTCGCACGCTATCCTTGATTTCGTAATCGAATCGGAAAAGTCACCATGCAGGATCAGCGAGCGGCGGCTGCGGACAGTACCGCGGTACGCGTGGCACTGTGGCGGGCCCTGCACGTGCAGGTCGATGCGCCACCGCATGTGCTCGAAGATGAAATCGGTCTGCGGCTGGCCGCACCGGATGCGGGCTGGCGGCAGCGTCCCGACATGGACCGCGCGGGTACCCGCGGCTACCGCGCAGGCGTCGTCGCCCGTGCGCGCCTCATCGAGGATCTCCTCAGCGAGCAGGCCGACCGGGGCATCGCGCAATACGTCCTGCTGGGCGCGGGTCTGGACACCTTCGCCCAGCGCCGGCCGCAGCTCGCTTCTCGCCTGACGATTTTCGAGATCGACCAGCCCGGCGCTTCGGCCTGGAAGCGCCAGCGCCTGATCGATCTGCATTTCGGAATGCCGCCGTGGCTGCGGCTCGTGCCGGTCGATTTCGAGGCGGGTCAGTCCTGGTGG
Organism: Steroidobacteraceae bacterium; assembly: GCA_036267975.1. Classification (GTDB taxonomy): domain Bacteria; phylum Pseudomonadota; class Gammaproteobacteria; order Steroidobacterales; family Steroidobacteraceae; genus DAIDKA01. Next base: position 359,689 of record DATAVA010000028.1, read on the forward strand.
AGGCAGATCACCGCCGCCGGCTTCGATGCCGGCCAACCGGCGGTGGTGGCCTCCACCGGCGTGTCCATGTATCTCAGCCACGAGGCGAACCTGGCTACGCTGCGCCAGATCGCGACGCTCGCAGGTGGCACAACATTGGCCATGACCTTCCTGCTGCCGCTCGATCTCATCGACCCGGGCGAGCGCCCACAGCACGAGGTGCTGCATCAACGCGCACGTGCCTCCGGGACGCCCTTCATCAGCTTCTACCGACCCGCCGACATGCTGGCCCTGGCCCACGAGGCGGGGTTCAGGCGCGCCGATCACGTATCAACGGCGGACCTTACCGAGCGCTATTTCAGCGGTCGAACCGATGACCTGCGGCCCGCGAAGGGCGAATCCTTACTGCTCGCATCATGCTGACCTTGAATTTCATTCAGTGGCCGGCGATGGTCGTGACCGTGGCCGCGGCCTGGTATGTGGCCTCGTCCCACAAAGGACGCCGGCTCCTGGGCTTCTGGCTGTTCCTCGGCAGCAATGTGCTGTGGGTTGTATGGGGGGTTTACAGCCACGCTTATGCGCTCATCGCCCTGCAGGTATGCCTTGCTGCGATGAATATAAGAGGTGCGAAGCGCAACGAACCGGCGCAGTGAGAAGCGGACTACACCGCATCGCGCTGCGCACCTGAGCGCGGCCCGCGAGCGCCGCGCTAGGCTCATACGCCAATGCCGGAGCCACTCCCATGAAGAGTCCGAAAGTCGTGCGTCTCGCGCCGCTCGCAACGGATAACGCCAATCCCCGTACCCGGTTTCCCGGACCGCCGTACGCCGACCAGAAGCAGGCATGGCCGGGGCTGGCGTGCGAAATGGATCCGAAGCCCGATCATGGCGAAACGAGCTACCGCGGCTCCGGCCGCCTCGCCGGCAAGCGCGCCCTGATTACCGGCGGCGATTCCGGCATGGGGCGTGCGGCCGCCATCGCCTTCGCGCGCGAAGGCGCGGACGTGGCCATCAACTATTTTCCCACCGAGGAACCCGACGCCAAAGAGGTGATGCAGCTGATTCGCGGCGCCGGCCGCAACGGCCTCGCGATCCCGGGTGATATCCGCAGCGAAGCATTCTGCGCGGACCTCGTGGCCCGCGCGGTCGATGGCCTGGGTGGACTCGATATCCTCGTCAGCAATGCCGGCCGGCAAAAGGCGCACGATTCGATTCTTGATATTTCGACGGAAGACTTCGACTGGACGATGAAGACCAATATCTATGCGCCGTTCTGGATCATCAAGGCGGCGTTGCCCAATCTGCAGCCGGGCTCCTGCATCATCGCAACCACTTCCGAGCAGGCTTACGATCCGACGCCTGATCTGTATGACTATGCGCAGACCAAGGCGGCGACGATGAATTTCGTGAAGTCGCTGGCAAAGCAGCTCGCGGAAAAGGGCATTCGCGTCAACGGCGTCGCGCCGGGTCCCGTATGGACGCCGCTGCAGGTGTCCGGCGGCTCCTCAGCGGAGAAGTTGAAGCACTTCGGCGGCCATACACCCCTTGGCAGGGCCGGGATGCCCGCTGAACTGGCCGGGATCTACGTGCAGCTGGCCGACGGCCAGGGCAGTTTCGCGACCGGTCAGATCTACGGCGCCGCGGGCGGCGCCGGACAACCTTAGCGGCAGTCGGCACCTCCGTGCCTTACTTCGCGTGCCGGGTCACCTTGATATTTTCCAGGTAACTGCCGCTGTCACCGACCACGACATCGGACTGGATTTCATCGCCCGCGGCGACCTGCTTCAGGTCCTCGCGTTTCCCCACATCGTAGGACATGGTCATCGCGCTCATGAAGCCGGGAATGTCGCCGTGCTGCACGAGCACCCGCTGGTCCGCGGCATCGACGGATTTCACCGTGCCCGCCAGTTTGAAGTGCCGCACGCTCAGCGGTTGCGCTGTGCGCGCGGGCCGCGACTCGGCGGCCAATGCGGCACCGGCATACGCGCTGAAGGTGACGGAGGTTGCGTGCGCCGGGACCAACGCGTCACGGCTGAAATGCTCAACGACGGACAGCTCGCTGTCCTTCGGCAATGCCACCGGCACACTGAAGATGTAGGGTGTCGGCCACTTCAGCGGAATGTCCCTCGCGAACAGCAGCACCCGCTTCGGACCCTCCGGCAGCGTGGCTGCGACCTCGATGGACTGCAGCCCCGGCGCCAGCTGCGGCTGGAAGGCGATGAGGTTCATGTCGGCCTCGAGTTTTCGCGTGGCCCCAGGCCCGACGACGACATCAACGATCGCGCGGGTCGATGGGCCCTGGGCGAAGTACAACCCGAGCGAACCTGCATCGACCACGGTATCCGGCGCTGCCTCGTACTGGATGTCCGCAGCGATATGCGTGCCGGCCGGCAGGTGGTATGCAAGCGTCGCCGGCAAGCTCACGAAGCCGCGCCACGGCGTCCAGCTGCCCAACCATTGGCCGGATTCCTGAATCGTAAAGTAAACCGCGTGCACCACCCGACGGTCACCCGGCTTGTATTCGAGGCCACGCAGCCAGCGCTCATGCGTCAGCTTCGGATCAATGACGATCCGCCGCGTGATCGGTGCGTCCCGTGGCCCTACCGTATTGGCGGTGAGGCTCAGCAGCAGATCCGGTTTGCCCAGCACCCAAGGGTCAAAATCGACATGCGCCTGGATGAGCCTCGGTGCCGACGCCGTCGCGGCGACTCCCGGGTCGACCGCACCATTGTTGCGCGGCCCATAGCTCTCGGCCCAGGAGGCGAGGAAGTCGATTTCCGGCTGCGTGAGGCTGTTGTCGTTCGCGAAGTCGCCCAGTCCCAGGGTGGCCGGCCATGGCGCCATGTGATGATCCAGGGCATCCATGCGAATCTGCCAGCGAGCCGCATAGGCCTGCTCGTAGGTGATGAGCGGAAAGGCCAGACCTGGCTCCACGTGGCACATGACGCAATGATCATCGAGGATGTGCACGATTTCGCGATCAAACTGCACCGTCGTCGTAGCTTGCGCGTGGGCGCGGACCGGTTGCGACCACGCTAGCCAGCCCAGCATCACGGTGGCGGCCAGCAGCATGGATGCGAGCGAGGCCCTCATGCCAGCACCGGCTCCGCCGGCCCTTGCGCAACGGCGAAGGTGAAGGGGATGGTGCGTACCCGATCATGGCGCTGGAACTGCGCCCAGACCCGGAACACGCCCGCCTTTGGCATCAGGCAATCGAACGTGACCTGCGGGCCACCGCGTATCGTGTCCAGGTCCGCGTCCGGGGCAATGATGTATTCCGGCACGCCGATGCCATCTTCCTGCTCGACCACGATGTTGATCGGATGCGAATGCACGTAACACTGCAGATCCTCGCTCAGCAGCAGCATGTGGCTGAACTGGCCGAGATAGGTCTGCAGATCGGTGATCGGATGACCCGTCGCCGTGTCCGTCAGGTAGAGGTTGAGATGCGTGTACTGGCCCGAGGTCGGCTGCGCCGGCTCGAAGGAGAGGGCGGCGGTGATGTCGCCCGCGCTTTTGCGCCAGGTCGTGTCCGACTGCAGATGCGCACTGTCGGTGGCCAGGTCGCCGGCATAGTCCGTCGTCACGAAGGGCGCATTGAGGAATTGCCCCGAGCCGCCCTTGGGCATGAAGTCACAGAACACCTCGTAATAGCCTGGCTTCGGGACCGTCGTCGCGATGCTCCAGGTGCCATCCGCGGCCATGGTCGGATGGATGTGTTCGAAGAATTCCAGATCCTGGCTGATGACGAAGAGGTGGAAGCGCTTGGTGTGTACGACTTCGAAGTCCTTGACCACCTCCCCGGTGTCCGGATGCAGGAACGTGAAGAACAGGGTCACCGGCTCGCCGGCGCGCACCTGCGACGGTTGCGTGCGCAGCAGCAGCCGGTAGTCACGCGTATCGTAGGGGCGTGTTTGGATGAGCACCATGCCGCAGATCGGGCAGGCGCCCGGCGCGGTCGAGGTGAAGGACGGATGCATCGGACACACCCATGCCACATCCTCATCCGGCGGATCATCCAGCGGGCTCAGTTCGTGCGCAGGCGCGCGCCGCGTGAACCAGGCGCCACCGGCAAGTGCGGTAGCGGTCAGGCCGCGCAGCAAATCACGGCGATCAACTCTCATGGGCGCGGCACACCTGGCTGTCCTGCCCTACTGATGCGGGCTCGTGGCATTGCCTTCATACACACCCTGCGCCGGGATCTCATTGGCATAGGGCCCGGTATATTTGGCCACGTGCAAGCCGGTGCGATTGTCGGCCCAGTACATCAGGCCATCCTTGAATATCGGATAGGTCCTCGCGATGCCCTGCGGAATCGGAAGCGCGTAGCCGACTTCCCGCGGCGTCATCGGATTTGCGATATCGATGACGCGCAGGCCGTGGCCGTACCAGGTCGTGAAGACCAGGTCGCGAAAAACCGTCGGGTTGTGATTCTGCTGCGGGATGGGTCGCCGGCGCGTGGCCCCATCGGGCTCGGTCGTCGGTTGCGTCAGACAATTGTCGAGCAGATTGTCGGGGATTGCGAAGGCCCCGACCATGGCCGGAAAGGACTCCTGCTCCACCGAAACGACCCGCGCGTAGTTCAAAGGACACCCGCCGAAGTTTTCATCGCTAAGCCAGACATAAGCCGGCCGTCCCTTGGTATTGCCGCGCACCTCGGCCGGCCGATCGGGAACCGGGACCGCACTGTGCGTGCCGGTCGGGATGGCGTTGAACGGCGGATAGACATCAAAGCGCGAGCGGTTCTCGAGCGCCAGATAACGCTCGAGCTTCGCTTCCGGCGGCGCAGCGGATTTCAGGTACAGCGCCAGCCCCGGATCATCGTCGATCACCATATGCACGCAGTCGTGGGCCAGCGCGGGCAGCTTTGCCGCATCGATTCCCGTCGCGGTCGCGACCATCGAGGTGTGCAGGTTGCACCCGGCGTTGCCGGCCGCGAGCTCGGCATCCGTGTGATGCGCGATGCTTTCGGTATTCAGGACGTAGAATCCCGCGGTGGTGCCCGCCACGTAGCCGCGCTCGCCGTCATTCGAAATTGAAATCGAGTGCAGCTTGTTCTGCTCGGTCTTGTTGAGAGCGCCCGGCTGCCCCCACAGGTCCTTGTTGACGGAATAGTCGATGAAGCGCCCATCCGAGTACAGTCCGGTCGCATCCGGCTTTTCATTGATGCGCGGTCCGCCGGCGTCCTGCAGGGTGAAGGTCGCATCGATCCGCGGACTCGGCAGGATGTCGCCGGTGTTCTCGTCGGTGATCGCCATGACGTAGAGATCGGCCACCGCCAGGCCCGGATTGTTCGGGTCCGGTACGGCCGGGGTCCAGATCGTCATATAGACAAGTATCCGGTTCGGATTGGCCGGATCGTGCCATAGATAGAACTCGTGCGACTGGCCGCCGAAGTTGTAAGTGCCGCTTTCGGATTTCACCCGGCAGGTCTTGCGATCAATGTCGTAGACCAGCTCCCGGCCGATCGATTGCGTCCCGCCGTTGCGCACCATGATCTGGCGTTCCTGGCCGCTCGAGGTGGTGTAGGCGAGCGAGCGCAGTTCGCGGTCATCGAAGCCCTGATCCCCCTGCGCCAGGGCCGGGATTTCCCCGACCTGTAGCGGCGGGTCGCGGGCCGCGTCCGCCTGGATCCTGAAGATATTGATCGGATGCTTGTGGCCCAGGCCATTTTCGTGGCCGACGAAGATGCAGTGCCCGGCAATGCCCAGACCGCGCGCATCGCCCATGGCATCCAGGTCGCCACCGGTCCAGCCCTGCGTCGCCGGATCCTTCACCGAGGGGACGGTCACGGTCCAGTGAAGCGGCGTGATGTTGCGGAACAGGTGCAGCTTCCTTTCATCCAGGGCGGCGCCCGCCCGGGCATCGGCTTCGGAAGACCTCGCATTGATCTTTCCGTCCCGACCCACGCGGCGCGAGGGCATCTGCCCGGTTGGCGTTGCGAATGTCGCAGGCTGGCAGCCGGCCGGATCATTTGAATAGTCGACGCAGCCGTGGGCCGCAGCCGCACCGCTGCACAGCAGTGCCAGCAGCACCCCCCCGGCCGTCGCATTGCGTACCGTCCTGATCAGCATTCGCGCGTACCTCCGTCGGTCCCGAAGCGGCAATCGCCTCATTGTATCCGAAGCCTCATCAATCCCTCACATCCCCCACAGCCCACGCGCGCGCCGCGCCCTTACATTGTCAGGCGTCGATCACATCGACGCCGACAATCTTTAACACGCCATCAAGGGAGCCTTTGACCATGAAAACTTCTATCCGCCAATCACCTCTTGCGCGACTGCGCGCGGTGAGCTACCTGGCACTGATGCTGCTCGGAACCGGGTTCGTGGCGCAGGCCAGCGCCGGCTGCCTGCAGTACGAGGGACCCCTCAAACCCACGCTGTGGGAACAGCCCTCACCCGGCGCTGCGCGACTGATCAAGGTCGACTTCCGCGACGGCTATGACGACAGCTCACGGCCGGATCACTTCGGCGCCGAAATCGTCGGGCTGTGGCACTTCAAGTACCTCTCCCTCGGCAATGCGGGCAAGAAGCCACCCATCAACATTCCGGATGGCGTCATCGTGGATGGCGGCAACACCACCTGGTTTGCCGATGGCAACGAGATCACCTACTCAGGGATCCGCGATCCGATGACCGGTGCGACCTGCCTGGGCGTGTGGAAGCAGACCGGTGAGCAAACCTACGTGCTCAATCACATCGGCCTGTCCTGGAATCCGCCCGGCAACGCGGCCGGTGCCCCGGTCGGTCCCGGCGGTCCCGCCTTCATCAAACAGTTCGTGACGCTGGCGCGCGATGGCAACAGCTACACGGGTACCTTCACCATCACCCAGCTCGGACCGGACGGCAAGACGCTGGCTCTGCCCGGCGTGATTACCGGCACAATCGTAGCGACTCGAGTCACGATCAGCACCACGACCCAGGAGCCGTAAGCTGCGGTCTTCGACCTCAGACGCCCCAGCGAGTATCGTTGGGGCGTCACCCCAAGAGGCTCCCTCCATGCCGACTGACTCATCCGCCCTGAACGACGGCGTGCTACGTGAACTGCGCGGCAATCTGCGTGGCACGGTGACGGTGGCCACCGATGCGGACTATGCCGCGGCGCGGTGCGTCTGGAACGGCGCCATCGACCGTTACCCGGCCGCCGTCATCACCTGCAGCGACGCCGAAGATGTCGCCGCCGCACTGCGTATCGCCACTGCGCGAGGACTCGCGGTCACGGTTCGGGGTGGTGGCCATAATGTCGCCGGCCGCTGCATTCGTGATGGTGCGCTGCTGTTGGACCTGTCGCGGCTCAATGGTGTCGCGGTCAATACCGAATCGCGCATCGCGACCGTGCAGGGCGGTGCGCTGTGGCGCGATGTCGATGCGGCGACCGCGCGCGCGGGCCTGGCCACGACCGGCGGCCTGGTTTCGAGCACGGGCGTCGGCGGCTTCACGCTCGGCGGCGGGGCCGGCTGGCTGATGCGCAAGCACGGACTGGCCTGCGACAACGTAATCGCTGCCAGCGTCATTCTCAGTGACGGCCGCGTGGTGCGTGCCTCAGCTGCCGAACATGCCGATCTGTACTGGGCTCTCCGCGGCGGCGCTGGCGGACTCGGGGTGGTCACAAGTTTCGACTTTCGCACCTATCCGCTGCGCAACGTGTTCGCGGGCCTCATCATCCATTCGGGCGAGCACGCGCTCGAGGCGCTGCAGGTGTTTCGCGACTTCGCGACCGACGCCCCGGACGAATTCTGCGGGCTCGCCGTCGTCGCGAACGCGCCGCCGCTGCCCTTCCTCGATTCCCAATGGCATGGCCGGCCCGTGGTGATTCATGCCGTGTGCTGGGCCGGCGACCAGTCGACCGCCGAGCGCGTGCTCGCGCCGCTGCGGGGGTTCGGCCGACCCCTCGCCGAGCACCTGGGCTGGATGCCGTACGTGCACTGGCAGCAGCTGCAGGATCCCAGCGCGCCGGCGGGACTGCGCTATTATTGGAAGACGGCGAATTACCGCAGCGTCGGCGATTCGACGTTGCAGGTGCTCGCCGCGGCCGCGCAGCAGTTGCCGACCCCCCGCTCCGAAATTCACCTTCAGCATATGGGCGGCGCCGTGGGGCGCGTGGCGCCGGGCGATACCGCCTTCGCGCAGCGTGCCGCAAACTTTTTCGTCAACCTGATCGGCATCACCGATCATGCTGAGGCGATGCCGGGAATGCGCGAGCGCGTCCGGGAGCTGTACGCGCGGATCACGCCCGAGGCCATGGCCACCATCCAGCCCAACTTCAGTGATCAGGATGACGCCCAGGCCGAGCGGCAGTTCGGTGGCGAAATCGCTGGCCGCCTCGCGACGCTGCGCCGCCGCTATGACGCCCGGGGGCTGCTCGCGGATACCTAGGCAGGGACGGCGCCGGAGGCAAAGGTCTGCAGCCACTGCGCCGTTTCGCTTGCCGCGTCCTCCTCGTGCAGTGCGGCACCCACCGCAATCGCGGCCGCGTAGGCCGCAGGCCCCAGGGCGGCGCGCAGCGCGGCATGAGCGCTCGCATAATGCGGAAGCCAGAAGCTGTACAGGGGTCTGCCGGTGCGCTTACGAATCTCCTCCGCCGCGCCAAGGCAGCGGCACGCCAGATCCGCGTGATTGAGGCGTTGCGCGATGTAGCCGCACCCTTCCATCGAGCCCGCCGCACCGCGGATGTGGCCCACGGCGAGCGCATTGCGCATCGCTTCAAGCCATAGTGCGGCAGCCGCGGCATTATCGCCGTGACGAAACAGCGCAAGCCCGATGTATACGTCGATGAAGTGATGCTGATGCAGATCATCGCCCAGCCGGCGCACCGACTGCAGTACTGCAATGGTTTTCTCGATCTCGTTGGCAGCCAGATACATCCAGCCGCGCGCCAACCCGGTCAGACCGCGCAGATTCGCATCATCCAGCTGTTCCGCGGCCCGCTCGACCACGGCGATGTCAGGCCCCGCGTCCTGCCACTGGCCGTTATCCGACTTCCACTGCGCCAAATTGCCGCTGGCATAGGCCTCCGCCCACAGGTCGCCGACTTCGCGCGCAATGCTCGCAACTTCCTGCAGGACCGCTTCAGTCGCGAAGTCGTCGCCCAGGATCGGGCCGATCACACCGCGACTCATCAGCGCCACGCATCGCACCCGCGTTCGTTCCACCGGCGCCACCGACAAGGCGCGGTCGCACAGCCGCAATCCCAGCGCATAACTGCCATGCGCCTTGAAATACAGCATGAGCGACCCGGCAATCTGCAGCGCGGCCTGCGGATCGTTGCCGGCACCCAGCGCGTATTCGGAAGCGCTTTCAATGTTGCCGTGCTCGTGTACCAGCAACGCCACGCGTTCGCGCATTCGGCCGCTGACCATGTCCTGATGCACGCTCGTGGCCATGCGGCACACATAGTTCAGATGCGCCAGGCGCGCTCGGGCCTCTTCGCCGGCTTTCTCCAGCTGCACCAGCGCAAACTCGCGCACGCTTTCGAGCAGCCGGTACCGCGGCGGCGAGGAAGCCTGGTTCACCGCCACGAGCGATTTGTTGGCGAGCCCCGTCAGCAGCTCCACGATCGACTCCGGATCGTGGCCCAACGCTTCGGCCAATGAAATCACCGCATCCACCGTCCAGCCCTGGACAAATACGCCGAGCCAGTTGAGCAGCTGCTGTTCGTCGGGCGACAACAGTTGATAGCTCCAGTCCAGCAGTGCCGCCAGATTGCGGTGACGCGCATCGCGCCCGGCGGCGGCGCTGCTCAGGAACCGAAAGCGCATTCCCAGCCGCTCCAGCACCTGCTCGGGTGACAGCAGCGCAAAGCGCGCCGCCGCCAGCTCCAGCGCCAGAGGCATGCCGTCCAGACGCACGCAGATCTCGATGAGGGCGGCCGCATTGGCCTGTTGCAGCCCGAATTCGGGCTGGACTGCCCGGATGCGGGCCAGCAGCAGTGCGATGGCCGGCGCGGCCGCGATGTGCGGCAGATCGGCAGCCGTGACCGGCTGACGAATCACCGGCAGTGCCAATGGCGGCATGCGCAGCAGCTGCTCCCCCACGAAGCTCAACTGCTGCTGCGAGGTCGCCAGCACTTGCACCTGGTCGGTGGCGCGCAGGATCTTCACCACCGTGGTGCCGAGTTCCTTCGAGAGCCGGTCGCAATTGTCCAGCACCAGCAGTACCCGTCGGCCCGCGAAGGCGCGTGTTATACCTTCCAGCAACTCCCGCTCGCCGCTCGGCGGAATCGACAGCGCCCGCGCCAGAAGCTCCAGCCACTGATCTGCCTGCTGCAGGGGTACGAGGTCGAAGAACCATACCCCGTCGGGGTAGTCAGCGGCGTGCTGATGCGCGAAGGCCAGCGCGCACTGGGTCTTGCCCATGCCGCCCGTGCCCACGACCGTGACCGCCCTGGCGCCGCGCAGCAATTCGGCGAGCTGCTCGATTTCCTCACGGCGGCCGATCAGCGCCTCCAGCGGCGCCGGCAAGCGCGCGGCCACGGGTGGCCCGAAGCGCGGCTGCAGGGACTGCGCCGCCGCCCCACTTTGCCGCACCACCGGACCGATGAAGCGGTAGCCGGCACCGTGCACGGTCTGGATGTATTTCGGGTTCTCCACGTCTTCCGCGAAGGCGCGGCGCGCGAGCGCAATGATGCGGTTGAGGGTCGAGGGGGTGACGAACCGGTGCCCCCAGACCGCATCGAGCAATTCATCGCGGGTGACCAACTCGCCGGGGCGTGACAGCAACTGCAGCACGACGGCGAACACTTTCGGTTCGAGAACCCCCTCCACGCCATGACGACTGAAGCGCCGATTCGTCGCCTCGATGAGGAACTCACCGCAGCTGTAGGTCACTTGATCCAAAGGCGCGAGCCCATCGCCCGGTAGGCGCTGTCCATGGAGGCTACTGAGATTACAACGACTTGCAACGTTTCTGATCTGACAACGGGCAGAAGCCCCCACGATTGCACCATTTCGGTTCGTTAGCACTTGATTTTGATGAGGCTCTGCACTGAAAATGCGCGCCGCACTCCGGGGGATCTCAAATGGTGGCAAACGCGGGCCCGAATGCCGGCGACACGGCATGGCTGCTGACCGCGACGGCGCTCGTGCTGTTCATGACCCTGCCGGGTCTCGCGGCGTTCTATTCAGGCCTCGTGCGCCGCAAGAACGTGCTGTCCATATCGATACAGTGCTTCGCCATTGCCTGTCTGGTGAGCCTGCTGTGGATGCTGTGCGGTTATAACCTGTCATTCGGCCAGGGCGGCCGCTGGCAGGCGCTGATCGGCCCGTTGGCAGATTTTGGCCTGGCGGGCATGAGTGCGACGTCGCTGCACGGCACCGTGCCCGAAGCGGCATTCGTGATGTTCCAGCTCACCTTTGCGACCATCACACCCGCGCTCGTGATCGGCGGGTTCGCCGAACGCATTCGTTTCAGCGCAGTGCTGTGGTTCTCCGGCGCCTGGCTGCTGCTCGTTTACGCACCCCTGTGTCACTGGGTCTGGGGCGGCGGCTGGCTGGCCCAGCTCGGCGTCCTCGACTTTGCCGGCGGCATCGTCGTCCACGTCAGCGCCGGCACCGCCGCGCTGGTCGCCGCGCTGGTCATGAAACGGCGGCGCGGCTTCCCGCACACCGCGATGCCCCCGCACAACATGCCGCTCACGGTGCTCGGCGCCGGCATGCTGTGGGTCGGCTGGTTCGGCTTCAATGGCGGCAGCGCCCTGGCGGCCAATGGATCCGCGTCCATGGCCATCCTGGTCACGCACATCGGCGCCTCGACCGGTGCGCTGGCCTGGATGACCCTCGAGTGGATGCGCTTCGGCAAGCCGAGCGTGCTCGGGGTCGTCACCGGCATGGTCGCCGGACTGGGCACCATCACGCCCGCTTCCGGCTTCGTCGGCCCTGGCGGCGCCGTGGTGATCGGGCTGGCGGCGGGCGTTGCCTGCTTCTTCGCCACCCAGTTCCTCAAGCGGACGCTGCACATCGACGACTCCTTGGATGTCTCGCCCGTGCACGGCATCGGCGGCATCGTCGGCACCATCCTGACCGGTGTGTTCGTCGACGCGCGCCTCGGGGGTGTCGGCTTTCACCCCGGCATGACCCTCGGCAGTCAGGTCGGGGTGCAGATTCTCGGTGTGGCGGCGGCAGCCGCCTGGTGTGCCGTCGCAACGTACGTGATCCTCAAGGTCATCGATGCGACCCTGCGCCTGCGTGTCGCTGAAGACAGTGAGCGCGAGGGCCTGGATCTCACGCAGCACGGTGAGAGCGGCTACAGCGACTGAGTGCTCACGCCGCGCGATCGTACTGCGCCGCCGGCTCCGGCTCGGCGGCGGCCGTCCGCTTCCGCTGCGGTGCGTCCGCAAAGTGATCGTCGTGGGCCACTTGCCGGCGCAGCGATGGAGTCGCGAGGAAATCCACGAACGCACCTACCAGCAATAGCACCGTGAGAATTGCCGAGCTGAATATCAGTAACATGGGAACTGCCTCCAAGTGGGATGAACTGGAGTATCGCAGCGCAACATGACGGGAGAACGACTCCCAGGTTTCGGTTCGCTTACACCTTCAGCCCGATGGCGCGCATCAGCTCAATGCCGTTGCTCTTGGTCACGACGCCATCGCGCAACGTGAAATCGAAGCTCATTCGGCCGTCTTCAAGCGTGTCCTCGAAATGCACATTGCGCAAGGCGCCTGCCGCCAGACCCGTTATGTCCGTCAATGCCAGATCATGCGTGCTCACAAGGCCGATGGCACCGCGCTCGATATAGGCCCGCAGCACGCCCTCCGCCCCGATGCGCCGGTCCTTCGAGTTCGTCCCCTGCAGCACTTCATCGAGCAGGAACAGCAGCGGCTTGTCACCGGATGCCAGATCGTAGAGCTCCCGCAGGCGCGTGATCTCGGCGTAGAAGCGCGAGTGGCCCTCGCCGAGTGAGTCGTTGATGCGGATGCTGGCACCGACCTGCAGCACACTCAGGCGCAGCGCCCGCGCGCGCACCGGAGCGCCGGCCATCGCAAGCACGGTGTTCACGCCCACGGCACGCAGCAGCGTGCTCTTGCCGGACATGTTCGAGCCACTCACCAGCAGCGCGTGCAGGGGAAGCCCGATGGTCACATCATTGCGGACGCATACGGCCGCGGGCAGCAGCGGATGACCAAGCTCGCGCGCGGCGAAGACCGCCGCGCCCGCCACCAGTTCAGGAAAGGGGTCCTGCGGATGTTCATACGCGTACATCGCCAGCGCTGACAGCGCTTCCAGTCGGCCGGCGGCCGCGAGCCACGGCTGCACCGCCGCGCCGTGCCGCGACCGCCACGATTCCGCGGCGAGCGCCACGTGGACCGAGTGAAGCAGCGGTACCGCCAAGAAGAACTTCACCGCCAGATTGTCGCGATGGCCGGCGAAGTCCGTGATGGTTCGCAGCCGCGCGATGACCTGCGAGGCAGGCTGCGCACGCGAGGTAAGTTCATGTTGCAACGCCTGAAGGGCGGGTGTGCCGAACGTCTCGCGCTCCATGCGGGTCAGCAGCGCCGCCAGCAGACTTAAGTTTTCGAAACCGCGCTCGGCCGCGCTGATGACTGCATCGAGGCGCTTGCTCAGGACATTGAGGACCGCGATTTCTGCGAGAACCACGAGGAGAAAGGGCCAATTGACTCCCGCGAATCCCCACCCGAACGCCGTTGCGATGAACAAAGACGGCAACCCGTACGCGACCCAACGGATCCACGATCCAAGCAGCTGATTGGGCGATTGTGCCCAGGCCACAAATGCATCCGGATGTACGCCGATCCCCGCATCGCCCGCCACGTCCAGTTCCTCGCGCAGGTCAAGGCGGTCGCGCAGGTCACCCAGGCAGACCTGACGTTCACGGATCTCTTCGATGGATGCCGGCGCGAGCAACCACTGGGCCAAGGTTTCCTGTCCCATCCGCGTTCGCACCGCGCACAGCAATTCGAAAAGACCGCCGCGGCCAAAGAGATCCAGATCGGCAGCATAGACATGATGCGTCTCAAGGAACCGCTCACCCGCCTCTCCCCCACCCGCCCAGCGATCATTGATGCGGTCGAGTCCCCGACGGTAGAAGGCTGCGGCGCGCGCCGCGCGCGCGCGTACCCGGCGAACCGATGAGTGCCAGGTGACGAGGCAGGCGAACACCGCCAGCACCGGCAATGCCCACCACAGCGCAGCGACATGCACGAACAGGCTTGCGGCGACCAGCGCCACGAGCAGCAGGCCCACCAGCAGCCGGGCGCCGGCGATACGCTCCTCACGGCGCGAGAGTCCGGTGACCTGCGCTTCGCAAACGGACAGGCGCGCCGCATATTCGTCCGCAGGGCTCAAGACATTCGCCCCAGCACCTCAGCCCACAGTGACCTGTAGATCGTCGCTGCCGCGCTGGCCGGGGCGAAGGCCGGAATCGGCGCGCGACGCTGGGTCATACGTTCGATGGCGCTCCAGTACGGCACTTCGGTCGTGAGAATGTCCGGGAACTCGGCGCGCGTAATGGCGATGATTTCATTGTGCAAGGCCCTGCGGCGGTCGACCATCGAAAAGAACGGCAACACCCGCAGGTCCGTCCAGCCCTCACCAGCGATGAAATCCCGCAGCTGCGTGAGCATGCGCATCGACAGCGGGCTGGGGACCAGAGGTACGATGATCGCATCGGCCGCCCGCAGCACATTCTCCGACAACAGTGATATCCCGGGCGCGCAGTCCAGGAACAAGGTGGAGTACACCTCGCGCAGCGGCCTGCTCATCTTGAGCAGCCGCTCGGTCGGCCGCTTGCGCTCACTCAAATGAACATCGAAGTGGCGGTACGAGAAGTCCGCCGGCAGCAGATCCAGGCCCGGATAGTCCGTCGTCACGATCAGTTCCGGCAGCTCACGTTTGCCCGCCACCAGCTTCTTGGCCGAGACGTGTTCGCGGGCCTCGCCCTTGAGGGTGTAGGTTGCAGCGCCCTGAGGATCCAGATCCCACAGCAACGTCGCGCGGCCACTCGCGGCACACAGATACGACAGATTGACGGCCGTGGTCGTCTTGCCCACGCCGCCCTTGATGTTCGTGACGGCGACGATTTTCATCGTCACAGCCGGTGCCGCTGTCGTCAGCGGTTCGTGCGGACTGTCGGCGGTAGCTTGGTCGGGCATCAGCCCGGAATCATAAACGATTTTGCCGTGCGGCCATCCGGCGCAGCCATGCGTTCGTGAAATCGAGCCATCCGGGCCTCGCTGAGCCCGCTTGAATTCGGTCAGCCGGCAGATTTGTCATCTCGCAGGCTTTTCGATGCTGCGAGCAGCTCCTCGACATAAGCCTGCAATTTGGTTGCAAGGGTATGGATTTCCGATGCGGTCAGACCTTTACCCGCCGATTCGTGATTGTCGAGGTATAGACTGAGTTCCTTGATTGAGGCCGAGATTTCGCCCAGCGCGCGGTGGTTGTCTCGTGTCTTGGTCATTCTCAGAGGTTTCCATTTGAGAATCCAAGGCAAATTGTTGCGCGGAGCGCAGGCTGCCTCCATAGCCCGCGACCCTGATTCATTCACGCCATCGCCTACGCTGCGTCGGTTCATTCTGTCGGGCCCTCCGGGCGGGAGCTGTAGGAGGGGTTCGATTGCTGCACATCAGCGATGTGATTGGCCAATCTATCGTAAAGAGTTGCGATCCAAAGCAGCTGCACTCGAACTTCTGCGTCAACAGCCTCGAGCGCCTTGGCGCGAATGCGTTCCGCCTCCTGCCGATATATCCGTTTTTTTTCCGGCGGAGTGCCAGCCATGATCCGCTTCATCGCCCATGTGGATCCACGGAGGCTAACAGAAAGATTTTGTGGGACAGACAGCGGGGCGTAGGGTGGACACGCGTAGGATCATACCTACAAAGTGTGGGAGGCGCCGCATGGTCACACCCAGATACCGCAGCTGGTTCGGCCTTGCAATGCTGTTGGTGGCCGGGCCATTACATGCCCAGTCACAGGCCGACTGGACCATTCCCATTGATCCGTTTCGGATTGCCGGCAATCTGTACTACGTAGGCAGCAAGGACCTTGCGTCCTACCTGATCGTGACGCCTCAGGGCAACATCCTGATCAACTCCAGCACCGAAGCGTCGGTGCCGCTGATCCGCAACAGTATCGCGAAGCTCGGCTTCCGCCTTGCGGATACCCGCATCCTGCTGATAAGCCACGCGCACTTCGACCACGATGCCGGCAGCGCCGAGATCAAGCGACTGACCGGCGCCAAGTACATGGTCATGGACGGTGACGTTACGGTGGTCGAGAGCGGCGGCGCCAAGGACTTCGCCTATGGGATCGCGACGGCGACGGCTCGCGCCCCTGCAAGCCTGTATCCGCCGACCAAAGTCGATCGGATACTTCACGATCTCGACGAGGTGCATCTCGGCAACATGGCGCTCGTTGCGCACAAGACCGCCGGCCATACCCGAGGATGCACCACGTGGACGCTGCGCGAGAATGACCACGGACGCATCCTCAATGTGGTGATCGTCGGCAGCTGGAATGTAAACCCCGGCTTCAGGCTGGTGGACCGGCCGGGGAAACCGGCGTCATATCCCGGAATTGCGCAGGATTACCAGCACGCCTTTGCGGTGTTGAAGCGCCTCCCCTGTGACGTATTTTTGGGCGCGCACGGGCAGTACTTCAACATGCTGGCAAAAATCCAAAGGCTGCACGCGGGCGCAAAAGAGAACGTATGGATAGATCCGCAGGGCTATCGGGCCGCGGTGGCGGAGCGCGAGGCCGCCTTCGCGGCGGAACTGCAGCGTCAGGAGCGCAGCTCGACTGCCAGCGCATCGAAGCCGTAATCCGGCGGACTTCGATGTAAAGCTGCAGCTTGGCAAGTCAAGGATTTGCCCTTTTCCTTTCGATGAGTTGGCTCAGATGCTGGGCGATATTGCCCAAAACGTAGGGCTTGGCGAGGAACCTGCGGGTTGATGCCTCGTTGATCAGGTTCGCTGCGCCTCGATCCATGGAGGTGAACAGGACGGGAAGCTTAGGATACCTGCGCCCGACCCACTGCAGGAATTCGTGCCCATCAAGGTTCGGTGTGAGATTCACGTCGCAGACAACCACATCAATCGGCGTGCCGGCGCCAAAGATTGCCTTCGCCTGACCCGCATTGAGGGCTTCAAAGACGTCATAGTCAGTTCGGCGCAGGTATTCAGCGACATTCCGGCGGCTCGCGAAGTCCCCTCCAGTAAGAGGACAGATCGCCGGCGACTCGCGCGCGTGCGGTCCTCGGCAGCACCGAACACCATACCCCCTTCCCCAGATTCAGGCCGATGGCTTCATTATGAGTGCCTGCCGCGCCCAGCAGTACATCCGTAGCGGCAATGAAGACCTGACGACTCGTGCGCTCGTTGTATTGACTTGAATATCCCGACCGCAGGCGAAGCAGGCTCGATGACTCAGATCTAAGACGCTTCCGCAGTTGTCAGAATTGCCCTGCGATAGCACACGTCCATGCGCTGCTGATATGCGACCAGCCGTATCGCGCACCATAAGCGCTGCAAACCAGATGGCGGCACATATGAGCGCAATCACACGACGTTCGGTATTGACGGGAAGCGCTGCGCTGGCTGCCATTACCGTTGCCCCGTTAGAGGCCAAGACGGTTGCGCAACGAAATGCAGCAGGCGGCGTCCGTGTCAACCTCGTGGTGAACGGCAAAGTGCAGTCGTTGACGCTCGATCCAAGGGTCACCTTGCTCGACGCACTGCGCGAGCATTTGCATCTGACGGGCTCGAAGAAGGGCTGCGACCACGGTCAATGCGGTGCGTGCACCGTACACCTTGACGGCAGGCGGGTGCTGGCATGTCTGACGCTCGCTGCTGCGGTAGGACCCAGACCGGTCCGCACCATAGAGGGCCTGGCTGCCGCGGATGGCACGCTGCACCCCATGCAGCAGGCGTTCATCGATCACGATGGGTTTCAGTGCGGGTACTGCACTCCCGGCCAGATCATGTCCGCCGTGGCTTGCGTTCAGGAAGGTCATGCCAAGACGGACGCGGACATCCAGGAATACATGAGTGGGAATCTGTGCCGCTGCGCGGCCTATCCCAACATCGTCGCAGCGATCAGGCAGGGCCGCGACCAGATGGAGTCGACCTGATGCGACCATTTGTGTTTGAGAGCGCCACGAATTTGCGTCAGGCATCGTACCTGGGCTTACGGAGCGGCCAGGGCGAGACCGATGCAAAAGTCCAGTTCCTCGCTGGCGGAACGACGCTGCTGGATCTGATGAAACTCGGCGTCCTGAGACCGGACCGGATAGTTGATCTGGGCCCGGTGCACGCCGGGCACGACGCGATCCATCTCGACGCGAACGGTCTGCAGCTCGGCGCCTTCGCAAAAATGGCTGCGGCCGCGGAGCATCCGGGCGTCCTGGCGCACTATCCGGCAATTGCCCAGAGCCTGCAGCTCGCCGCGAGTGCGCAGTTGCGCAATATGGCAACGCTGGGAGGTAACGTGCTGCAGAAGACGCGCTGCACGTACTATCGGGATCCGACTTGGCGTGAGTGCAACAAGCGCAATCCGGGGTCCGGCTGTGCGGCGCTGAAGGGATTCAATCGCAATCACGCGATACTCGGGGTCGATGAAAGCTGCATTGCGCAGTATCCCGGAGATTTCGCCATTGCGCTGATGGCGCTCGACGCGCAGGTCGAATTGAGCAGCGCTTCCGGATCCCGTCGGATTCCGTTTGCTACCCTGCATCGAGCCGTTGCCGGACAGCCGCACATCGAGAATACGCTGCGTTCCGGCGAGCTGATTACCTCGTTCATCGTACCGCCGGGTGCCTGGACGCGCCGCTCTCTCTATCTGAAGGTACGCGACCGGACCTCGTACGAATTTGCGATCGCTTCGGCGGCAATCGCTCTCGACATGGACGCCGAGCGCGTCCGCACTGTACGGATCGGGCTCGGAGGAATGGCCTCTCGCCCATGGCGTGCAACGCAGGCCGAAGAACTTCTGACGGGACAGCCCCTCACGGAAGCGAATGCGCAGGCGGCCGCGACGACGGCCCTCAAAGATGCGATAACGCACGGTCATAACGACTTCAAGCCCGAGCTTGCTCGCCGCACGCTCGTACGCGCCTTGCTGCAGGCGCGCTCGATGCGTGTTGCAGACGCGGAGCTCTGATTCATGGCGATTTCTCATCTCGCGGATCTGTTGGGGCGGCCGACCACACGGATCGATGGTATCGCCAAAGTCACCGGGAACGCCAAATTCGCCTCGGATGAGGCGGTGGCCGATCCTGCCTATGCATACCTGGTAACCAGTGCAATCGCCAAGGGCAGCATCGGTAGTTTTGATCTGCGTCGGGCCAAGGCCGTCCCGGGCGTACTCGACATTCTGACCTACGCGAACGTCGGCAATCAGGCCAAGCCCGCACCGGGACCAGACGGCAAACCGTCTACCACGTCGCTTGAAAGTTCTCGCATCTGGCACGATGGCCAGATCATTGCGATTGTCGTCGCCGATACCTACGAGACGGCACGCGAAGCAGCGCACAAAGTTCAAGTCAACTATGTGGCGGAGGGGCCGAGCGCCACGTTTGGTTCCCCGGGAGTCAAAACCGAGCCTCATGCCGCTGAGGAAGGCGCCGATCCCAAGAAGGGCGATGCCGAGACAGCCTTTGCCGGTGCGCCGGTGCGGTTTGAGGGCAACTACGCAACGCCCACGCAGCATCACAACCCCATCGAGCTGTTTTCCACGACCTGCGTATGGGATGGGCCGCAACTCACCATCTACGAGCCGACCCAGTTCATGTGGGGCACCAAGGCTTCCGCTGCGACACGCTTGAACATCGAACCGGAGAACGTCCGGGCCATCGCCCGCTACGTCGGCGGCGCATTTGGATCCAAGGGTCCGAATCCGCGGACCGCGTGGGTCGCCATTGCCGCGAAGCGCGTCGGCCGGCCCGTCAAGCTTGTGCCCACCCGCGATCAGGGCTTCACGATTGCCACGTACCGGGCTGAGACGCGCCACCGCGTCAGGCTGGGCGCGAGCACATCGGGCAAGCTGCTGGCGCTTTCGCACGAAGGGTGGGAAGTCACGTCCCGACCCTCCGGTTACAACGTGGCCGGTGTGGAGAGTACCGCCCGCATGTATGCCTGCGAGAATATCGCGACGGCCGTGCACGTCGTGCATGCCGACCGCAACACGCCGGGATATATGCGCGCCCCGCCTGAGACGCCGTATATGTTCGCGCTCGAAAGTGCCATGGACGAACTTGCCTACGCCCTGCGCATGGATCCGATCGAACTGCGCAGAGTCAATGACACACAGCATGATCCGGTCGCGGGCATTCCCTTTTCCTCGCGATCGCTGATGCAATGCTTCGACCAGGCCGCGCAGCGGTTCGGGTGGTCCAGGCGTAAGCCCACGCCAGCATCAATGCGCGATGGCGAGTGGCTGGTGGGCTTCGGCTGCGCCACTGCGTGCTATCCGACCAATATCGGGCCCGCGGCGGCGCGTGTGTCGCTGACTCCGGACGGCAAGGCCAATATCGGCATTGCAGGTCATGAAATTGGCACGGGAGCGTATACCACTGTAGCGATCGTGGCCGCGCGGGCGCTCGGTCTGCAATTGAGCGACGTGACCGTCCAGATGGGAGACAGCGCTCTTCCACCGCTTATGATTGCCGGCGGATCGAATAATGCAGCCTCGGCGGCGCACGTCGTCGCAAAGGCATGCGAGGAAATCCGCATGCGCGTCAGCGCCGCGGCTGTGAATGCAGCCGACAGTCCCTTCCACGGTAAGAATCCCTTCGACTTGCATCTGGAAAACCGACAAGTCGTGGGCACTGGCGGCGCAAGGGAGCCATTAAACGCAGCGTTACTGAGAACGGGACGTCGGCTGGAGGTCTACGCAGAGAACATCCCGTCTGGATTGCCACGCAGCGCGATGGATGAGCTGATGAAGGGCAAGACGGTGATGTCCCGAGGCACCGGACGCAAGGACGTGGCCGCATTCGCCTTTGGCGCCCACTTCGTCGAAGTGCGCGTGCACGAATGGACGCGCGAGATCCGCGTGCCGAGAGTCGTCTCGGCGTTCGCGGCCGGAACGATCGTCAACCCGGTCACGGCACGTAGCCAGTTTATGGGCGGAGCGATCTGGGGCCTGTCATCCGCATTGTTGGAAGAAACGGAAATGGACCAGGGCACCGCGCGTTACGTGAATACCAATTTGGCGGATTACCTCGTTCCGGTAAACGCCGACGTGCCATCCATCGACATCATCATGGTGCCCGAGCAAGACGAGCGGGTTAATCCGCTCGGAATCAAAGGTATCGGCGAGATCGGAATAGTGGGCATGAACGCCGCAGTTGCGAACGCCGTATTCCATGCGACGGGAAAACGCATTCGAACGCTGCCGATCCGCGCTGAAAAGCTGCTGTAGCGCGGGGCCGATGACTGTCGCTGCCTTGCAGGTTCGCGTGGACGCTGTACACCGTAGTAGACTCTTCGTTGCGCAAGTCACTCCAGCACCGCGGCAGGCACCGCCCGGGACTTGGCTGCGCAATAGGGAGTGCTGCGCGTGTCGAGCGGAACTGACCTCACCCGACGTGGATTGCTGCTGGGAGCGGCGGCCGGCATGGCGGCCATCGCAGCGGGTAGGGCCGGCGAAAGCGATGCCAAGACGGCGGCGCCGCCCAATATCCTGTTCATCCTCGCCGACGATCTGGGCTATGCCGACCTGTCCAGCTACGGCCGACCGGACATCAAGACGCCCAATATCGATCGAATCGGCACTGACGGCATGCGCTTCACGCAGGCTTACGCGAATTCCGCGGTGTGCTCGGCAACGCGCACCGCACTGATCACCGGTCGCTACCAATACCGCCTGCGCGTGGGATTGGAGGAGCCGCTGCTGGGCAATCCCGCTGTAGGCCTGCCGCCCGAGCAGCCCACGCTCCCGTCCCTATTGCGCAAAGCCGGCTACGGTACAACCCTGATCGGCAAGTGGCACATGGGAACGCTTCCGAGGTTTGGGCCGCTGCAGAGCGGGTACGATCACTTCTACGGCTTTCGCGGCGGAGCGCTCGATTACTTCACGCACCGTAGCGCCACCGACGATCTGTGGGACGATGACGTACAAGTTCGTCAAACGGGCTATCTGACCCAGCTGCTGGGGGCACGGGCCGTGGCGACGGTCGAGGGCTACGCAAAATCCCGCCAACCCTTCCTGCTGAGTCTGCACTTCAATGCACCCCATTGGCCGTGGGAAGCTCCGGGAGACCAGGCCGAAGCGCAGCGTGTGGCCGGCCGCCTTGTCACCGACCGCAACGCCATATTTGATTTTGATGGCGGCAGCCAGGACACCTATCGGCAAATCATCGAGGCCATGGATGAGGAGGTCGGTCGCGTGCTGCGCGCATTGGAAACGAACGGCTTGGCGCACAACACCCTCGTCGTCTTCACCAGTGACAACGGCGGCGAGCGCTTCTCCGATACCTGGCCGTTCACGGGCCGTAAGACGGAATTACTCGAAGGAGGACTGCGCATCCCGGCACTGATCCGCTGGCCCGGTCGCATCCCCGCGCGCAGCGTGACCGATCAGATCGCCATCAGCATGGACTGGCTGCCCACGCTGCTGGCCGCAGCGGGCACAACGCCCGATCCAGCCTCACCCCCTGACGGCGTGAATCTGCTACCGGTACTGACGGCGAACACGACGCCGCTGCCGCGCACGCTGTTCTGGCGGTACAAGGCCAATGCCCAGCGGGCAGCGCGCGCGGGCGACTACAAGTACCTCAAGATCCTCGATAACACCTTCCTGTTCAACGTGACCGTCGATCCCATGGAGCGAGCTAACCTGAAGGACCGCGAACCACAGATTTATGCGCAACTGGTCGCGGCCTGGCATCGGTGGAATTCCGGCATGTTGCCGGAAGTCGCCGAAAGCGCGACGGACAGCTTTACCGGCGCGCAGCTTGCGGACCACATCGGTGCGCCGGCCGCTACCGGCCAGCCCGATCTGGGTGCGGATGACTGAGGCCCAACGGCGGCAGCACGTACCGTATCTCGATCACCGCCGCTCACCGCCGGATTAGTCCCGCCGGCCCCACATCTGTTGCTCGGCTCCCGAGGAGTTCGCACTCTATCCGCACGCGCCGGTGGCGAGCCACGGATGGCGGCGGCGCATACGAGCGGAGGCAGGGTTCATGTCGCGTAATCGACGAGCACTTCTCAAAGGCCGCCGGACCGCTGCTGCTGCTGCGCGCACTGCAGCATCGTGCACTGGCGGCGCAAGGGAGCCGTTAAACGCAGTGTTACTGAGAACGGGACATCGGCTGGAGGTCTACGCAGAGAACATCCCGTCTCTAGCCAACGCCGCGACCGTGCGCGGGTCCGCCGGATTCGGATCCGGAAAGCTAAGCCGCGGAAGCGTGGACTGCGACGTACGGCGAGGCATGAGAGGATACCGTCCTGATCAGGTCAATGACGTCAGGCGGCGCGAATTCCGCCCACTCGATGGCAATGGCCGGACCTGCTCTTCGCACCAGATACGCATCCAATACGGAATCGTACGACGTACCCCCGGACGGAATCGCGAGCGACACCTGAAGACACGACCCGACGTTTGAATCCAGCTCAGTAATAATCAGGGCCCCGCCGAGACTGAAGTTCGTGAGTCGTCCGTCTCCACAGGACAACTTTCCGCGGTGCATGACCCGAATCGGAAGGTCAGCGGCGATCCTATGTCCCCAGCGATGATCCATGACGAGAGTATGGCGGCGAGCGCAACCTGGTACCGCTCCGCCGCTCTTCTTCAAACCGTGAGAATTTTCCTACAAAGACCCGTAGAACTCGCGCCAGCCTAGTGATGTGGCGGCCACCTTCACGCTGCCGCTGCGCGGAAGCGCCGCTGCCGGCCGCCCCATTCGGCTCGGAAGAAGGATGCTGCGGCACACAGATGAGAACCTATAATGGCCCGGTAAGCCACGGATGGCGGCGGCACCTACGCAGGAGCGAGTCTCATGTCGCACAATCGACGCGGTCTTCTCAAGGCCGCCGGTTCGCTGCTGGTGCTGCCCGCACTGCAGCATCACCTGCTGGCAAACGCCGCGGTGACCGGTAACCGTAACCGGGTGCGGCCGTCGGATGCGGGTTGGCCATCGCAATCAGCGTGGAAACAACTCAACGATGCAGTCGGCGGCAACCTGTTCCCAGTCCGCTTTCCGTTGAATGACATCAAGGGCGCTCCCGACGGCCCCGCCGCCCAGCGCCTCGGGAAAGAGATCAGAAACCCCTACTGGGTAGCGGATCAGCCCGGACTCACGCAGACGCTCGGATGGGTTGACGCGTGGATCACCCGGCCGAGTGTCTATGCCGTCGCCGCGCGCAATGCCAATGACATCGCGGCCGCCGTGAACTTCGCGCGCGACCATGATCTGCGGCTGGTCGTCAAGGGACGTGGCCACAGCTATCTGGGCAATTCGAATGCGCCCGACTCGCTCATGATCTGGACGCGTCACATGACCGGCATCGAAATGCACCCCGCGTTCGTGCCGCAGGGCTGCCAGGGGAAGCTCGACCCACAACCCGCCGTCACGCTCGGTGCCGGCACGCACTGGATGCAGGCGTACCAGGCGGTCACGACCCAGGGCGGCCGGTACGTCCAGGGCGGTGGATGCACGACGGTCGGTG
This sequence comes from Steroidobacteraceae bacterium, assembly GCA_036267975.1. Classification (GTDB taxonomy): domain Bacteria; phylum Pseudomonadota; class Gammaproteobacteria; order Steroidobacterales; family Steroidobacteraceae; genus DAIDKA01. The sequence continues at coordinate 384,295 of DATAVA010000028.1, forward strand.
TCGCCGGGCTGACGCTCGGCGGAGGTTTCGGCAGCTTCTCCAAGCGCTTCGGCACGGCCGCGGCGAGTCTACTGGAAGCCGAGATCGTCACCGCCGACGGCAGGATCCAGATCGCGAACGGCTGTATCAATCCGGATCTGTTCTGGGCGCTCAAAGGCGGCGGCGGCGGCACGTTCGGAGTGGTCAGTAAGCTCACCGTCCGTACCCACGATCTCCCGCAAAACTTCGGCGAAGCCAACCTCGACATCAGGGCACCGACGGACGAGGCCTACCGCAGTCTGCTTCATGGGTTCGTCAGCTTCTACGCCGAGCAGCTCTTCAACGAACATTGGGGCGAACAGGTAAAGGTGCGCCGCGAGAACGTGCTTGAGATCCGCATGGTCTCGCAGGGCCTGGACCGGGAGCAGGCGCACCGAATCTGGCAGCCATTTCTGGATTGGATCAAGAAGTCCCCATACGGATATTCCATACCGCGGCCGGGGCCGATCATTTCCGACCTTCCGGCGCGACGCAATTGGGACGTGGATTGGCGCATCGCGCATTGGCCGGAAGAGCTGTTTCCCCGCAACGGCAATCCGCTCAACGCGATCATGGACGATGTTCTCGTGCACGTGATGCACGAGCCGGTATTCCAGCGGGACGAACGGCCTGGTTCGGCACCATCGGCCGCCTGGTGGGGCGGCGATGCCGGGCAGGTCGGACAGTATCTGTGGGCCTACCAATCACTGTGGATGCCCGCCTCGGCGCTTGCGCGTGATTCCCAGGCGCGTCTCGTCGATGCGTTGTTTGCCGGATCGCGACACGCAGATATTGAATTGCATTTCAACAAGGGCCTTGCCGGAGCTCCGCCTGCCGCGATCGCAGCCGCAAAGGACACGGCGATGAATCCGGCAGTTCTGAGCGCGTTCGCGCTCGCCATCGTGGCCACCGGACAGGGGCCCGCCTACCCGGGAATTGCGGGGCATGAGCCCAACGTCATCAAGGGGCGTGCTGCGGTGAAAGCAATCGATCAATGCCTGGAGCAACTCCGCGCGCTTGCGGGGCACAACGGCTCATACGTGAACGAGACCAACTATTTCGAGGCCGATTGGCAGCGGGCCTTCTGGGGCGACAACTACGCCCGGCTGCGGGCCATCAAGCAGAAGTACGATCCCGACGGCCTGTTCTTCGCACATCATGGCGTTGGCAGCGAGGAGTGGAGTCAGGACGGCTTCACGCGCGTGCCTTAAGGCGACGCCGCGATGACCACATACTGCTTCCGGCCGACTTCGTAGGACATCGGTTGGACGTGAGCGCCGGCGGGCAGCGAGTTACTTGCCGCCCAGCGGTATGGCGTTGGCCGGCTGCGTGGCGTGGGCGAAGTCATACTCGGTGGTGTAGTGGGCACCTTCGATGGTGCCTACGGATTTCAAGATCAGGTTTTTTGCGGACAACCAAAACCTGCTATCCATGGCGCTGCGATATACATGCGATGCTCCGATGCGCTTAGGGATAGGTCGACTTAAAATCCAAAGCCCGGTCGATTCCCGCCACTCTAAGACCCCGGCCCTTCGCCCCAGCCGGAATGCAGCTGGCCGTTGCCGCGGAAGAACGCCTCGATGTGCCGGATGAGGCCGTCCTGGATCTTGAACACCTCGAAGACCACCGAGCCATTGTTCTTGGGCAGCTCCGGTGGAGTCATGAAGTTGGCGATGGCGAGTACCACCCCGCGCTCCTCATCGGCGATGTAGAAGCGCCGGTTGCGCACCGTCCAGCGCACCCGCGGATCCTTGAATTCCCCGCCGCAGCTGCCCGGACCGAGCCGCGAGTTCACGGTAAAGGTTCCCAGTTCGATGCGCTGGCACTCCGGGTGCCACGGGACCTCGTGGTAATTGAGCGTGCCCGTCACCGCATCGAAGTATTTGTCCGCAATGGCGAACAGCTGCGCCCGCGTCGAGCGCTCGGCGGCCGGCAGATACGTATCGTAGAGGGTATGCGGCAACGCCAGGGAGGAGGCGGTGGTGCCGCCCAAGGTGCCGTCGTAGGAGACCTCTTCGATTTCGGTGACCTGCTTGCCGACCACCTTCAGGCGCACGACGTAGAACCACCACTTCTCCGTGTCCTTGGTCGGCGAGTTCGTGACCGTGCCGTAGAACACGGCGGCGCCCGAGACCGGGTCCACGAAGGCATGTCGGTAGGGAATGCGCTTCACGGCACCCCATACCTGTCCATGTCCCAGTGTCGTCACCGCACCGTTGCTGGTGACCCGCAGCTGCGGCGCTACCGCCAGGCGCGAGGTGTCATTGTCGACCAGCGCCTCGGTGTAGGTCGTCAGAATGCTCAGCAGGCAGTGGCGATTGCAGTCGGCCGAGATCGCCGGCGCCGCATCGACCGGCTGCGACCTCCCCATCCCACTGACACCACCGAGAACGACGTATGCGGCCAATGCAGGCAGATAGATGCGCATTCGAACAGTATAGGGCATCGCGTGGCATTCATATCGCGATTCAGCGTCGATCCCGTATCGCGGGCGCCAGGCGGATATGAATGTTCTTCTCCTGCGTGAATGCCAGCAGTTCATCCAGGCACTCCTCGCGCCCGAGCCCGGATTGCTTGTAGCCGCCGAAGGGGCTGCCGAGAAAGTGCTTGGCAACCTCGTTGACCCAGACGAACCCCGCCGCCACGCGTTGGGCGGCACGGTGCGCGGTATCGAGGTCGCGTGTCCAGATGGAACAGGTGAGCCCATATTCAAGCGCGTTGACCTGCTCGAACATGACGTCGGGGTCCCGCCAGCGCAGCACGCTCAGTACGGGCCCGAAGATCTCCTCACGCGCGATGCGCATCTGCGCCGTCACCTCGGCAAAGACCGTCGGTTCGATGAAGTAGCCGCGTTCGGGCGCGCACTGCGCCGGTCGCTTGCCGCCGTATGCCAGCCGGGCGCCATCGGTTTGCGCTGCGGCAATGTACTGGAGTACGCGCTCGTACTGGATGCGACTGACGAGTGCTCCCATGCGGGTCGCAGGGTCCGTCGGCAGGCCCGGCACAAAATCAGGCAGCCGATTGCAGATGCGCTCGAGCACCGCGTCATGCAGGGACGCGTGGACAAAGGCGCGGCTCGTCGAGCCGCAGGACTGACCGCACCATCCGAAGTTCATGCCCTCCACCACGGCCTGCGCGACCTCGTCGGGGTCGGCATCGGCGAAGGCGATCAGCGCATTCTTTCCACCCAGTTCGAGCAATACCGGCTTGATGGTGTCGGCGGCCGCATGCAGTACCGCACGGCCCGCCGGGACGCTGCCCACCAAGGCGACCTTGGCAATACCGGGGTGAGCGGCCAGATGCGCTGCGGCGAGGCGGTCGGCGGGCACCACGTTGAAAACCCCCGCGGGAAACAGTGGCCCGATCAGTTCGGCCAGCCGCAGCGCCGATAGCGGCGTCTGCTCGGCAGGCTTGATGATCACGGCATTCCCGGCGGCCAGGATGGCCGCGGATTTGCCGGCACAGAACATCAGCGGGTGATTGAAGGGCAGCAGTCGCGCCACGACGCCCACAGGTTCGCGCACCGAGAAGTTCACCTGGTCCGGGCCCAGCGGAATCGAGGCGCCCTTCATCTCCGTGACCAGCCCGGCGAAAAACTCCACCTGGGCAGCAGCGGCATCGGCGTCCTTGCGCATCTCCCGATAAGGATTGCCACTGTCAGCCGCATCCAGCATGGCCAGTTCGGCTCCATGACGGCGGATGACGTCGGCCGCCTGACGCAGAACGCGGGCACGCTCGCCCGCAGGTACTTCACGCCAGTGCGCGAAGCCGCGCTGCGCCGCCGCCACGGCCGCGTCCAGATCCCCCCTGCTCGCATGGGTAACGTGGGCGAGCATATCGCCGGTGCCTGGGTTCTCGATGCTCACGCGCAGGCCCCCAGCGCTGTGATGCCAGTCGCCGCCGTAGTAGAGATCGCGCGCCTGGGGCAGGCGCAATGCGGGCACGGGCTCGTCGGATTGCAATTTCATGGCTGAGCCTGACGGGCACTGCTGCCAAATCTATCCTTCGACAACAGGCTCAGCGCGAGCATCGAGATCACGGTCGGCATACTGCAGATCAGTAGTGTCGTCGTAGGGGTCCAATGGGCCGCGAGCATCAGCCCCAGCAGCAGCGGCTGCGCGACACCGATGAGACGCGAGACCGCCGAGGCCCAGCCCACCCCGGTGGTGCGCAGCGCCGTCGGATACAGCCGCGCCAACAGGCCCTGGCTGCCCGAGGTGCCCCCGTTGAGGGTTAGACCGATCAGGAACGCCACCCCAACCGGGGAACTCTTCACCCGCAGCGCGAAGATCACTATGAACAAGGTCGCACACAGATGCGCCGGGATCAGTATCCGGTAGGTCCCGAAACGGTCCATGCACCAGCCGATGATGAAAGCGCCAATGATGCCGCCCATCAACAGTACGACCGAGAAGTTGATGCCCTGCGCCGCCGACTGGCCGGCGGTGTTCAAGAGCGTCGGGATCCAGAACACCAGCGCGCCGATCGTGGTCACATCCATCGAGAGCACGAGCCAGATCATCAGGGTGCTGAGGATGCGACCCCCACCGAACAGGTCCCGTATCGGCTGCCGGCGCAGGTGCTCGCCTGAGAGGGTGAACTGGGCCCGCGCCGGCGGCGCCGAATCCGCGACCAGGCGCCCGAGCAGCACCGGCAGGCGCGGATCGCCCGGATCACGCACGGTGATGAAGCGCGGTGATTCGGGCAACCAGCGCCACATGGCCAGCGACAGCGCGAGGGGTACCGCGCCGCCGACCCACAGTACGGAGCCCCAGCCGAAGGCGGGCATCAGGCGTCCGGCGATGAGCCCCGCCAGCGCCGAGCCGATCGCAAAACCGCTGTAGAGCACCACGATCACCAGGGAGCGGCGCCGCGCCGGGGTGACTTCGGCAGCGATGGCCACGATGTTCGGCAGCGCCGCGCCCAGTGCCAGGCCGACCAGGACCCGCCAGACGATGAACGTCGTGGCGCCCGCGGCAGTGGTGCTGAGGATCGAAAGGGCGCCAAAGATCATCGTGCCTACGATCACCGGGACGCGTCGTCCGATGCGATCCGCCAGCGGCCCGATGGCCAGGTACCCTACCGCGCTGCCGACCGTGCCGGCCGTAAAAATCACGCCTAATGTCGAGGCGGACAGGTGCCAGAGCGTCAACAGCGTCGGACCGATGTATGAGACCGCGTAGGTGTCATAGCCCTCGAACGTCATGCACAGCAGGCTCAGGACAAAGACCGTGATTTGCAGGGGCCCGAAGCGCGCCTTGTCGATGAGGGGGCCGATGTCGACCGTGGGTCGCACCGCTGTGGAGGCCGGCTCGTGGATCCGATCCATCACATACACTAACGCGCCGAGCGGTCGCTTGTAAGCCCCGCGCGGGTGTATATAGATTCGTATGCCGCCCTAATCAGCGACGTAAACGTGGACATACCGATGGTCGATTTGGATCCCAGCCTGCAGCCGCGGCGGTTGCAGACGATGCTGCCGCAGTTCGAGTACGTGTTCCAGACCCGTGTGGTCACCGGGGATGTGCTGCGCATGGCCTACGGGGCCGGTGAGCGGCTCATGGTACAGATCCGCGGCGGGGACATCGACGGGCCGCGGCTGCGCGGCGCCATATTGCCCGGCGGCATCGAATGGCCCACCTACCGGCCCGACGGCGTCGGCATGGTGGATGCGTGCTACACCTTTCGCTCGCATGACGGCGTGCACATCAATATCCGCAATCGCGGCTATCGACGTGCATCTCCCGAGGTGATGCGGCGCCTCAACGCGCTGGATGAGTTCGTGGACCCCGGCGAGTACTACATCCGCACAACGCCGCTGTTCGAGGCGCCGCCCGGCCCCTACGGCTGGCTTGCCGAGCATTGCTTCGTCGGTATCGGTGAACGGCAGAAGGAATGTCTTTTCATGCGTTACTACATGCTTCTATGAAGCAGGCCCCAATGATGCCAATTCTGTCCCGACCTCCGTTTCGCGCCGATCACGTCGGCAGTTTGTTGCGGCCGCCCGAACTGCTCGCCGCGCGCGAGCAGTATCGCACCGGCACGCTCACCGCAGGACAACTCAAATCCCTGGAGGATGCGGCCATTCTCGAGGTGGTGCGTCACCAGGAGAGCCTCGGCCTGCGCGCCGCGACGGACGGTGAATTTCGCCGCACGCTGTGGCATCTGGATTTTCTCAAACAGTTTGCCAACGTGGAGGTCACCCGTTCGTCCATCAAGGTGAACTTTCACACCGAACAGGGGGATATCGAACGGGCACCCACAGCCATGCGCGTCACCGGGAGACTCGCACGTCCACACCCCATCTTCGTTGAGCATTACCGCTTCCTGCACTCGATCGCGCGGGGGACGCCGAAGCTGACCATTCCCTCGCCGTCGATGCTGCATTTTCGCGGCGGACGGGACGTCATCGACCGGCAGGCCTATCCGGATCTGGCGCAGTTCTATGCCGACCTGGCGCGAGTCTATTCCGAAGAGGTCGCTGATCTGGGCGCGGTCGGCTGCCGCTACCTGCAGCTGGATGAGGTCAATTTCGCCTACCTGTGCGACCCGAAGCTGCGACGCGAGGTGCAAAGCTATGGGGAGGATCCCGATCAGCTGCCGCATACCTATGCCAGGCTCATCAACGGTGCGATCGCCACCCGCCCGACCGATATGGCGGTGTGCATGCACCTGTGCCGCGGCAACTTCGAGGGGGCGTGGCTCGCCGAAGGCGGCTACGAACCGGTCGCCGAGGTGCTGTTCAACGAGATCGACGTGACGGGGTATTTTCTGGAATACGATACCTCCCGGGCCGGTGATTTTGCGCCCCTGCGGCTGCTGCCGAAGGGCAAGACGGTCGTGCTCGGGCTCATCAGCAGCAAGCGCGGCGCACTCGAGAGCAAGGATGAGCTCAAGCGGCGTATTGATGAGGCTGCAAAGTATGTACCGCTCGAGCAGCTGGCATTGAGTCCGCAGTGCGGGTTTGCCAGCGGCGAGCGCGGCAACAAGCTCACGCGCGAGGAGCAGTTTGCGAAGCTTGCGCTGGTCGTTGAGGTCGCGCGCGAAGTGTGGGGATAGACCGTGTCAAAGCTCAGTTTATCGATCGCGTTCGGTGACTATGACCGCACCCGTCCACTCGCCGACGGCAGCATTGCCATCGACGGCGTCGAGCCGATGTTTCTGCTGCTCTCGCCGGAGGAGATGTTCTTCCGCGCCTTCCGCCATGCCGACTTCGATGTCTGCGAGCTGTCGCTGAGCAGCTTTGCGCTCCGCACCGCGCGGGGCGACAACCCTTATATCGGCATTCCCGTATTTCCCTCACGAGCCTTTCGGCATACCGCGATTATCGTTCGGCGCGACCGCGGTATCGATGCGCCGCAAGATCTGAAGGGCCGGCGTATCGGCACGCCCGAGTATCAGCTCTCGGCCTGCGTGTGGGCGCGGGGGCTCCTGCAGGACGAATACGGCGTGCGGCCCGAAGACATCAACTGGGTTCGCGGCGGCATGGAGAATCCGGGGCGCATCGAGAAAATCAGTCTGAACCTGCCACCGGGGGTACGACTGGAGTCGGCCCCTGCCGACCGCACGCTGTCCGACATGCTCGCCGCCGGCGAGATCGATGGCCTCATCGGTCCGCGCCTGCCCTCCTGCTTCGAGGACCCGGCAGCGAATGTTGGCTGGCTCTTCCGGGACGCGGTGCAAACGGCAACGCAGTATTTCCAGCGCACCGGCATCTTTCCGATCATGCATGTCATCGGCGTACGGCGCACCTTGGTCGAGCAGCACCCCTGGCTGCCCGCGACGCTGCTCAAGGCCTTCAGCGCCGCCAAAACGCTGGCCCTGCAGTATCTTGCTGATACCTCGGCCGCCAAGGTGTCGCTGCCCTTCGTCGAGGAGCAGCTCGTGGCGGCGCGACGGCTGCTGGGCCAGGACTTCTGGTCCTATGGATTCACGGCCGCGAACCGCAAGGTGCTCGACACCTTTCTGGGCTACCACCACACTCAGGGGCTCTCCACCCGCCGCGTGACAGCGGAAGAGCTGTTTCATCCCGGAGCGCTGGAGCTCTACAAGATCTAGCGGGTATCCACGGGACGCAGCCGTTCGGTTACCCCCTACCCGGCTACATCGAACGCAACGCTTCGCTAGGTGAGACTCGAGCAGCGAGCAAGGCCGGGCGCAGGGCGGCTATCTGGCCAAGCAATATTACGGCGAGCGCACACAGAAGCAGGTCCGCGATGGGGAGCGGCCCAACCCCATAGCGGGTCCGCAACAACAGGTTCAGGCCTTCGGATGCAAGCGCGCCAAGCGCTGCACCGGAAAAGCAAAGCAGCGCGTTCTCGGTCAGGAAATTGCCGACCACCGCGGGCCGCGTTGCGCCCAATGCACGCCGGATACCGATCTGTGTCCTTCTGCGCACCACCCACAGGCTGGTAAGAGCCACGATGCCGAGCGCCGTTATCACCACCAGGATGACGCACAGGATGCCCAAGGCAATGGCGATGGAGCGGTCCTTCTCGTAAGCGGTGCTGCGTATTTCAGTGAAGGGGCGCAGCCGGCCGAATATCCGATTCGGGTTCTCGCGGACGAGCGCCTTCATTACGTTGGGCATCGTCGTATCCAGGGTGCCCGCTTTCACGTGCACGATGAACAAGCCCACACCCCCTGCCGCAACGATCGGCAGGATGATCGAGTTCTCGCTCGCGTGCTCTTCGGTCATCGTGGCAGCTTGCGTGGACTGCAGGCGATCGACGACGCCAATGACGGTCACGGGCTTGCGTGGGGCTGAGGCCACGTAGATGGTCTTTCCCAAAGCGGGGCCTGCACGGAACAGTTGCCGCTCCAGTGATCGGGAAATGATGGCAACGTCCGGGATTGGCGGTGCATTGAATTGCCCGGGAATGACTTCGGCGGGCTTGAAATTCCTACCCTCCACCAGCTTCAGGCCCAAAGTCCCGATGCCATGCTGATCCAGCGCATAAACTTCAGCCTGCGCATCCTGTTCGCCATAGTTGGTGATGCCCGGCTTGGTGCTGATTCCGTCGTCCCAACCTCCGCCCCGCAACGGGTAGCCGTTTGCACCGACCGCATCGACGACATTCGCAGTCGCGCGAACATTGGCAAGATCGGCCTCCTGCAGCGCATTGGTGCGCACGCCTTTCGTGAAGACAAACCCGATGGCGAAGACCTCACGCTCCGCAATCCCCGTAGGCCGCGCGATCAGCGTGGCCCGATCCGCAATGACCGAGACGACATTGCTGACAATCGCCAGTGTCAGGGCGATCTGCGCAATCACCAGGAACGGACCAGTCGTGTTGCGCCTCAGCGCCTTCAATATCGGCGCGACATCCATGGCGATCCTCACGCTACCCACCCTTGATCTGCAGCGCGGGAGGGACGCGCATCGAGACCCAGGCCGGATAGATCCCGGCAACGAGAGTGGCCGCGATGGCGAACACGATCGTCACGACCACCAGCACGCCATCCATTTGGGCGATCCGGCTCATTCCCGCCGGGAAGAGCACGCGTATGACCCATAACGACACGATTGCCAGGCCCAGCCCGCAAGCGCCTCCGACCAAGCCTACGATGCCGGACTCGACGACCACCTGCGCGAACACATCGCGCCGACTCGCACCCAGGGCCCGACGCATGCCCAACCGCGGTGCGCGCCCGAACTCCTTTGCCAGCATCAGACTCAGCGCACTGACCAGACAGACGACGAAGAATCCGAACGCGACGATGACCGAAATCCTCGCGTCATCGGGGACCACCTTTTGCGCGACGAGCCACTCCCCGACGTTTCGAAGCCGATCGTTCGGCGGCCAGGTAAAGCGCCCCGAGCGCTGTTGATCGCGCGAGTAATTGTCGAGAAATTGCCGGTAGCGAGCGACGTCACGCGCTTGCGGCAGCTCCACCCAGAACTGCAGCCATACGCACTCCGAGCGCATCAGATCAGCCAACGTCGTGCCACTGGACCCGGCATAGCACTGGACGTACTCGGACGTATACATCTTATGGGCGATGGTCACGGAGAGCGGCAGATAGATATCCTCGCCGTCGTCGAAACTCTGGCCGCCGATCACATCGTAAAAGCGCGGCTTTGGATCCCAGCTGTCCGTGACGCCGATCACTCGATAGATGTCGTCACCCAGTTTCAGGGATCGGCCGACGCTGTTCATGCCGGCGAAAAGTCGCCTATTCAGCTTTTTGGTCAGGACGACCACGGGGTTTAGATTTGCATCATCCGACTCTTCCCAGCCGTGCCCATAGAGCATCGGCACATCGAACATGGCGAAAAAGTCCGCGGAGACGGCTCGTCCGTAAGTCGGAAAACGGCTCAGGCGCGGATCCGCCGGTACGACGCTCAGCGGCACCTCGTGCATGGCAACCTGGCGCCGTGCCGCGCGCGCGTTCAGCAGCGCCGTGGCGTCCCGATAGGAGAGCTGCGTCGGCGGCTCATGATCCCCCGGGTTGCGACTGCGTGGGCCGCCATTGTCGATTTGAACATTAAAGAGCTGCCTGGATTTTTCGGGAATAGGATCGCGCGACATGACGTACAGCACGGTATATGCGGTCATGGTCATAGCGACGCCCAGCGCAATGGCCGCCACCATCAACAGTGTCAGTCTCCAGTCGCGCCTGAAGCTGACCAAGGCAAGGCGAAAGTAGTAGTTCAGCATCAACCAGGCTTGACGCGTTCCAGGCGGATGTTCTTCCACGTGGCCCAGGCAGGCTTGTCCGGTCCGTGCTGATCATGGTCGGTGAGCCCCGCGCCCACCATGAACGATCGTCGACTGACATCAGCCACGGTCTTCCCCTAGCTGCGGTTGATCACTTCGGGCGGCGCAATACGCGCACGTCGCCATTAAGACTTTCCAGGGTCAGCTCCGGACCACCCGTGCCGATGCGCACGGTTCTGGACTTGCCGCTCACTCCCGCGTCCTGCGGCTTCGGCTCAAGCGCGAAATCGGTGAACAGGTGGCCGTTGAAGGTCTTCATGTGGAAGTCGGCTGATGCGCTGGCGGGTAGGGTAACGGCTATGTCGCCATTGACGGTGCGGAAGGTGGACGAGCGCTGCGGCGCCGAAGCGAACGAGGCCGTCACCGCACCATTGACCGCCATCACGCTTCCGGAGCCCGCTACATCGGTCATCGTAATGCGTCCATTGACGTTGCTCACGTCAAAGTCGCCGACCGTTCCCGAGATCAGCACAATGCCGTTGTTGATCGTGCACAGCTGCAGGCGCACGGCGCGCGGCACGCGTATCGTGAAGTCGAAGCGCGCGTGATACCCGGGTTGCGACGTATAGCCGTTTGGCCCTCCGCACGTCTGCTGGCCGGGATATCTGACAATGGCGTGGATGGTCGCGGAAGTGGTTCCTGTACCGAGTACCACATCGCGATGGGCGGCACGCATCTGCGCGTCATTCTCGGCGCTGAGGGACCGGTCGACGATCATCTCAACGTCGGCACCATCATAGGCCTGCACCGTGATGTTGCCCTCGATCGCCCGCACTTCGAGCGTGTGCGTGCCGGGTCCCGCAAAATGCATGGTCAGTTTCTGTGAGGAGTGTTCAGTCAGCTCAGCTGCGTTGGTCGCTGCTGCAAAACACGTTGAAGCCCCCAACGGCACGACAACCATCAAGAACCATCGGCGGATATCAACCATGGTTGCACCAGCTCCTCGGCAGTGGTTTTTACGGGTATTTCTGGAGCAGCAGGGTGCACGCGCCGTGCCAGCGCTTGGATTGGTCCTAAGTGCTTGTATGGCCAGCGTTCCTGGCCCATGCGGCGTTGAGGCCGCTGTCCGTATGTCCGAAGGCGCGGACACTCGGACACCCGCGCGGACACTTGGTGCGCCGCACCCGCCGGTTCGCGGGTCGGCCGATCAGTCAGCGCTTACAGCAGCTGGCTGGCCAGTTCCACCGGCGGCTGGTCCGCCGTCCTGATGCCGCCCGCGAGCAGCTGCTGCAGCAGCGCGGCACTGTCCTCGTGAACCACCTTGCCGGAGCCACCGCGGCCGTGGCCCTGCGCCAGGCCCATCGCCATATCGACGGCCGTATGCGACTGCGCATCCTTGATGCGCATGTCGGCGCCATGGGCCACCAGGTCCTTGATCGCATCGTTCCAGCCCCAGTAGGCCGCGCCGTACAGGGCCGATTGCCCGCGGTTGTCGATGACGTTGACGTCGGCTCCTGCTTTGACGAGCAGGTCGATGGCCACAATCGCCTCCTTCTCCGTGACGTACTTGCCGCGCGTGTCGATTTCATTCGAGCCCAGCCCAGCCGCTGCCATGAGCGGCGTGACGCCGAGTGCGTTCGCGAGGTCGGCCTTCGCCCCATGCGCCAGCAGCAGCTTCATCGCCCCCACATCACCCGCCTTGGCGGCGCGCAGCAGCGGCGTCGTGCCCACCGTCAGCAGCAGGTCCGCGCCGCGATCCGACCCGATCTGACGGAACGGCGGGAACAGCTTCAGTTGCGCATTCGGGTTCACCCCGGCATCGAGCAGCAGCTCGATCATCTTCAGGCTCGTGGTCACGTCCAGCGACGGGCGGTCGGACCTGCCGCCATAGGGCAAGGTGTTCAGGTCGACGGCCGCATACAGCGGGGTGCGGCCCCACCAGTCCCAGTGGTTCGGATCGGCACCCACCTTCATCAGATACACCGCCACGTCGAAGTGGAAGTTTTCCGTCGCGATCAGCAGCGGCGAAATGCCGTCCGGGTCGCTCAGGTTCGGATCCGCCTTGGCCTTGATCAACGCCTGCACGCATTCCATGCAGCCCTGGCGCGCGGCGTACAGGAGCGGTGTGAGGCCACCTGGCGCGCGCCACTGGATGCGCGGTTCCGCGCTCACCTGGCGCAGGTCCTCCTCGACTTTCGAGCGCGCGTTGGCATCGGCGCGATGGCGCAACAGCTCCTGCACCATGTCCGGCTGGCCTTCCGCAGCCGCGAAATGCAATGCCGTCTGGCCGCGCAGCCTCTCGGTCGCATCCACGTGCGCGCCATGGCGCAGCAGCAGTTCGGCGGCTTTCACATTGCTCGTGTGGGCCACGACCATCAGCGCCGTCTGGCCGTCGGCGTTGGCCGAATCCGGGTCCGCGCCGGCCCTCAGCAGCAGCTCGATCACCGCCGGATCCCCGTAGGCGGCGGCCTCCGACATGGGCGTCGCGCCGTAATGGTTGGCGGCTTTCACATCCGCATGCGCCTTGAGCAGTCGCTCGACCAGGGCGCGGTCGTCGCGATGCGCGGCCCACAGCAGCGCGGTCGAACCGTCCTCAGATGCCGCATTCACGTCGGCGCCGTGGTCGATGAGTGCCAGTGCCGGTTGCGTCTGGCCTGCGTCGGCCAGGTCCACCAGTGACGAATCACCGGCGGCGGCCATTGCGGGGCCTGCGACGGCGAGCAGTGCGAGACCGAGCCATGATTTCATTTGCCTAGATCTCCGAGATTTCGCCGGTACTGTCGCCGACCCGATCCTGTTGAATCCCCGCGCGGCGCAGCATGGTGAGCAGCACGTTCGCCAGCGGCGTGTGGTCCGGATAGCGCAGGTGCTGGCCGCCCTTGATCTTCCCGCAGGCTCCGCCGACCAGCGCGGTGGGCAGTGGATACTGGTCGTGCGCATTGCTGTTGCTCATGTTGCTGCCGTACAGAATCATCGCATGGTCGTACAGCGAGCCATCGCCATCGGGAGTGTCCGCCAGCCGCTTCAGGAACGCAGCCAGCTTGGTCGTGTGATAGGTCTGGATCTTGATCAGCTTCTCGATCTTGGTCGGATCACCCTGGTGGTGCGAGATCGGATGGAACGCGTCCGGCACGCCGATGAACGGATAGGTCATGCTGCTCACTTCATGCGCCATCGTCATGGTCGCGATATGCGTCAGGTTCGCCTGGAACGCCAGCGCGATCATGTCGAACATCAGCGCCTGCTGCTCCGGGAACTGATCCGGAATGCCCAGCGGCACCGCCGGCAGCTTCAGATGCGACAGGTCCTGGCTCTCCATCTTCTGTACGCGCCGCTCCACCTCGCGCACGCTGTCCAGGTAGTCGCTCAGGACCACCCGATCAGCGGGTCCCAGATCCGCGCGCATGGACTGCGCATCCGCCGCCACCATGTCCAGCACGCTGTCGTAACGCTTGCCCAGCGCGGTGCGTTCGGCCGGCGTGTCGCCACGGCCGAAGAGCCGCTGGAAGAGGTTACGCGGGTTGTATTCCATCGGCAGCGGCGTGGTCGGCGTACGGAACGAGATCGTGCCGGAGAAGCTGCAGCCGTAGGCGCGATCGCACACGCCCCCGCCGCCATCCTGCTCGGTGGCAACTTCCAGTGACGGGAGCGGCGTGTCCTGGCCCAGGTGCTGGGCCGCGATCTGGTCCACCGTCACGCCGCCGATCGGATCCTGGCTCTCCTTCGGGTGCACGCACGACAACCACGTGCCCGGCACGATGGCGTGCACGGCCGCGCTCTCCGCCGGCCGGTTGCCGAGGTTGCTCACCACCACCAGTTCCTTCTGGTACGGCCCGAGCGCCTCCAGGATCGGCGAGAGCTTGAAATCGCGGCCGACGCCGCTCGGCGTCCACTTGTCCATGATTGCGCCGTGCGGAAAGTAGATGAATGCCATCTTCATCTTCGGCATCGCGGCGGTCTGTGCTAAAGCGACGCTCGCCGGAATCATCGCATCGAGCAGCGGCAGCGCCACGACGGCACCGACACCCCGCAGGACGGTGCGGCGCGAGAGGTGTTTCTTGGTGATGAAATGCATGGTGAGTCCTTTGGCGCCGTCAGTGCGGCACCGACACCTGAGTTACCTTCACATCCGGCTGGCCCGCGCCTTTGAGCACGGGCATTTCCTTCATCTGGAACGCGGGGCTTGCCACGATGCCAAGCAGGATGGACGAGAAGCGATCGTGATCGGCCGCCGCCTCGCGCACGATCCTGCGCACCGTCGGCATGTCGTGATAATCGAGCGTGCGGCCCAACGCGTAGGCCATCAGATTGCCCGTCAGCGTCTGCACGAACTGCTGCGGGCGCGCCATCAGCCGCTTGCGCAGGTCATCCGGACCACTCACCGGCGTGCCGTCCGCCATCTTTCCCGAGGCATCGATGGGGGTGCCGGTGTCATAGTCCTTGGTGCGCCATTGGCCCACCGCGTCGAAGTTCTCCAGCGACAATCCCATCGGATCCATGATGCCGTGACAGGCATTGCACGAGGGCTGCGAGCGGTGCTTCTCCATGCGTTCGCGCACCGTGAGCGGCCGCGCGCCCGGAATATTTTCCACCAGGGCCGGAATGGCCGGCGGCGGCGCATGCGGCGGCGTCCCCTCGACCGACTCGAGCACCCACGCGCCGCGCAATACCGGTGCGGTGCGGTTGGCGTAGGAAGTGCCCATCAGGATCGCGCCCTTGCCCAGCAGTCCCCAGCGGCGCGAATCGGTGAGCGTCACCCGACGGAAATCGCTGCCCAGGACATTGGGCACGCCGTAGTGCAGCGCCAGCCGACCGTTGACGAAGGTGTAGTCGGCGTTGAGCAGATCGAGCACATCATGGTCCTGCAGCAGCACGCTGCCCAGGAACAGCTCCATCTCCTTCTTGAAGGCATACCGCAGATCCTCATCGAACGCCGGATAGGTGGCCTGGTCCGGATTGATGCGATCCATGTCATCGACTTTCAGCCACTGGAACGCAAAATTCGTGACCAGCGAGTTGGCGCGTGGATCGGCCAGCATGCGCTTGACCTGCGCCGCCAGCACCTGCGGCTCATGCAGCTGGTTCGCGACGGCCAGGTCCAGCA
The DNA here is from genome assembly GCA_036267975.1 of Steroidobacteraceae bacterium. Classification (GTDB taxonomy): domain Bacteria; phylum Pseudomonadota; class Gammaproteobacteria; order Steroidobacterales; family Steroidobacteraceae; genus DAIDKA01. The sequence goes on from DATAVA010000028.1 coordinate 400,078, forward strand.
GCTTCTCATCCGGCCCCTCGCTCCACAGGAAGAAGGACAGGCGCGAGGCCAGCTCCAGGTCGCTGATGCGAAAGCTCATCCCCGGCTGCAGGTTGCGCGGCACCCGCTCGACCCGGTACAGGAACTTCGGGCTGGACAGTATCGCCACCAGCGCGTTCTCGATGCCCGCATCAAAGCTTGCGCCCTGCCGGGCTTCCTGGAAGAACCGCAGCGGGGGGGCGATATCGGTGTCGGTCACCGGGCGCCGGTACGCGACCCGCTCCAGGTTCGCGATGATCTGTCGGGCGCAGGGCAGTTCCGCGCTTGCATCGGCCGGGTGGCACACGAAGATCCTGTGGCGGCTGGGGGTGTCGCTGACGCCGGTTGGATCGAACGGTCCCGTGATCTGCAGGCCCGTGGCGCGGCCTCCAAAACCACCAAACCCGCCACCGGCAGGATCCAGTGGCTGCAGCCAGTCATCGGATTCGGGTTGCTCATGCTCCACGAAGGCGACCGCGATTGCGTGCGGACCCGCGGTCACGTGCAATCGTGGCGCCGGCGCGCGTGCGCGCGGATTCCCCCGCCCTCCCGCAGCAGCGGGCGCGGCCCCCGGCGCGGCGGCGCCTTGCTGGTATACCTGCTTGCCGTCGATCAGCAGCATCGCGCCAGCCCCGCCACGGCCCAGGTCGAACTCATAGTCACCATCGGCCGGAAAGTCGTGACTCACCAGCATGCCGTGCGTGCCCAGCGGCAGCCCTTCGATATGCGCGGCCTGGCCCTCGCGCGGCGCGCGCAGGATGGCGATGCTCTTGTGCGCCTGCGGATTGCCCATGGCCAGCGCCGCCACGCTCGATGCCGCCGAGATGTACTGATCGAGGAACGTCGGGGAGACCTTCAGGACATTCGCGATGTCATCAAAGCCATCGCTCATCGTGTCCTTCGGCAACAGGGACTCCACATCCACGCTGAGGTCCAGCAGTTGCTGCACCGAGCGGGCGTACTCGGTGCGGTTGAGTCGATGCAAGGTCACGTAGCCCGGATCCGGATGAGCGGCATCCGCCGCATCGAGGTTGGTCTGCAGCCAGGACACGAACGAATCGATGCGCCCCTGCGGCGGCTGCTTTTCGCCCGGCGGGGGCATGAGACGCCCCTGCAGCTTCGTGACCGCTTCTTCCCAGATCTTCGCGTCCTGGGGAATATCCTGCGGTTGCATGGTGTCGAAGGCGACACTGCCCGCCCAATCATTCGCGTTGTGACATTTCTCGCAATACTCGCCCAGCAGCTGCCACTTTTCATGCGCAGCGGCATCGCCTCCACTGGGTGCCGCGTTTGAGGCCAGGGCCGTGCCGGCGCCTGCCACCGCGAGACCGAGGCCGACGGCCAGCGCCGCAAGAGTCGGACGTATCAGGTTCACGATTGCCTTCATGACTACACGACTCCCTTACCCAGGAAGTCGGCGATATGGCCGTAGATGCCCTGGTAGGCACACGTGATGAACTGTTTCGGATCGCCCCACTTCGGATCGAAGTCGGCACTTGCCTTCGCGGCCAGGATTTCACTCGCCGTCATGCCCTTGCGCATCAGCGCCCACACTTTCTCGTGCATGGCCGCCAGCATGTCGTGTTCGGCTTTCAGATCGGCGCGGGTCTGCACCGGACCCGTACCGGGAATGATGCGCGTCTGATCGTTGCTCAGATCGAGCAGCTTCTGCGTCGCATCGCGCATGCCCATGATCCAGCCGCCGGTGCAGTAGTCGAGTACCGGGTAACGGCCCACGGTCAGCACGCCCCCCGCCACCAGCACATTCTGGCCGCGCAGATAGACATAGATGTCGCCATCCGTGTGCGCCTGGCCCAGCCATCCATACTCGATCGGTTCATTGCCGAAGGTGAACTGGTTGGTTTTGGTGTAGAAGGTGCTCGTCGGCAGTGCCTGCGGCGATCGCGGTTTGTAGGTGCGGTTTTCCCATTCCTCGATCACCTGCGTGCTCAGCCACAGCCGCGTGTTCTCGTGCGCAATGATCTGCGCGCCGGCCTTGCGCAGCGCCTCATTGCCGCCGGTGTGCTCCCAGTGCCAGTGAGTGTTGAAGACGGTGCGGATGTTTGTGCCGCCGGGCAGCGCGGCCAGCGCTTTGAGCAGCTGGCCCGAATGCTCCGGCGCGCCGCTGTCGATGATGGCCAGGCCGTCCGCGGTACTCAACGCCACCACGTTACCGCCAAGCCCGGAGAGCAACGTTACATTGGGCGTGATCTGACTTAATGTCGGCGCACCTGGATCCGGCGCAGGGCTACCCGCGAAGACCCGCCGCGCGGCCATTCCCGTCAGTGCCTGGGCGCCGATTGCGCCCGCCAGCTGTTTCAACACGTGCCTGCGGCCGGGCATAGTTCGCCTTGTCCGTAGATTTGGCCAGGAGCAGATTTACTCTGGCGTGCCGGAGTATCACACGGGTGCCGAAGCGGTCAACGCGCTCGTCTCAGGAGGGCCTCCGGACAGTACAAACCGCGGGCATTGCGGCCTGAAATGGGCGCGGCTTTGGGATCCCAAAGCGTCAAAATCGCCTCATTTCTCCTTGCTCGGGTCGTACCATACGGCCTCGATATTGTGACCGTCCGGATCATAGGCAAACGCTGCGTAATAGCCCGGGGAATAATCGCGATAGCCAGGCGCACCATTGTCCTTGGCACCCGCCGCCAGGGCCGCCATGTGGAATGCCTTGACCTGATCCGCCGACTTCGCCTCGAAGGCGAGGTGCGCGGGTTCGACCGTGTCCTTGTGGCTTATCCAGAAGTCGGTGTTCTTCCCGTCGTTGAAGCCGGCGGCATCGCCGAATTCCATGTTGTTAGCATATCCGAGCGGTTTGAGGACCTGCCGATAGAAGGCCTTGGACCGCGGATAGTCGCTCACCGGAAGACTGGTATGCGCGATCATGCTGAAAACTCCTACTGAAACACTCGTAGAGCGGCAGATCGCAAATCGTACGCCGACATACGGCTCGGTCGTGTCGGCGCACACGCCGCGCGCCCGGTAAGGCAACGCCTATTTGGCGGCCGCCACGTCACCTGCACCCGACTGTGGCGTCAGCGCGGCGAGCAGCGCGACGGTTGCGGCACGGTCCGCAGGCTCCGTCTTGGCCGGCGCGGGTGCCCCAGCGCCCGGCGGACGCGGCTTGCGGGCATAGTCCAGGGCAGACTTGCCTGAGGCATCGCGCAGCGCCGGGTCCGCGCCATGGTCGATCATGTACTTGACGACCCGATTCCACGCCGCCTCGGAGGCGGCAAACAACGCCGTCTCCCCTTCATGGTCGCGACCCTGGATATAGGCCGTCATCTTGGCGGTGTGGGTGCGGCTGTTGACGATGCGGGCGTTGATATTCGCGCCATTCGCCAGCAGCAGCTCCATGGTGCGCATCGCATGTTCCTGGACATCACCCTTGATGGGCGCCGGGCCGCCGCCGGAACGCACCGAACCGATCATATTGGCGACGGCCATCAGCGGGGTGATCTGAAAGACATTGCGCAGATCAACCTCCGCGCCGTGCGCCAGCAGTGCGCGCATCGCGACTTCGTCATAGCTCAGGGCCGCGATCATCAGCGGGCCGGTGCCGCCACGCATCATGTAATCCTCGAAGCGACCGCGGCCGTTGCCGTTGGGCCGCATGCGCGTGAGCTGGTGATTCGGATCCACGCCCACGGCAAGCAGCCGGTTGACCACATCCATCGCGTTCACCGTGCTCTTCGGGTGCGGCGCGGTGGCGGTCGGGTAACCCGCGAACCCCGTCGCCGCGGCAAACGCGAAGGCCCGGCCCTTATAGGAGTTCATATCCACGGCGACGTACAGCGGCGTGCGGCCGTTCATGTCCCAGGTGTTCGGGTTCGCGCCCTTGTCCAGCAGGAACATCGCGATGTCGAAACTGCGATTGTCGATCGCGTTGATCAGCGGGGTGACCCCATCG
>DATAVA010000029.1:0-69308 GCA_036267975.1 Steroidobacteraceae bacterium
AAATTGCTCTCGCTCTTTCCGACGCGCGACTGTGATCCCCAGACCGTGGCTCAGTTCAATCGCATCTTTGCGGCGGATGTGGAGTCGATCCGTAACTTCCTGATCCTGCACTATCACCGCACTGCGGGACGCGCGGAGCCGCTATGGCAGTACTGTCAGCACATGGCCATTCCCGAGGGCCTGGCCTACAAGTCGGACCTCTTCAGGAACACCGGCCGCATCGTGCTCGAGACCGAGGAGCTCTTCAAGGAGGCGAGCTGGTTCGCGGTCATGATGGGCCAGGGGCTCGAGCCCACCGATTACAATCCGCTCCTGGACAGCATCTCGCGTGAGGAGAACCAGGCGCACTTGCGACGCATCCGCGGGCAGATCGCCACAGCGTTGATGACGATGCCGCGGCACCGCGACTACATTCAGCAGCGGCTCAAAGCCGCGTGAATGGGCATGCGGCGGTCATGGCCCACTGCCCTGGGCGCGCTGTTCCTGCTGCTGCTCCCATGCCTCGCCGCGACCAAGGAGTCGGCACTTCACTTTGAGATCACTGCCGGCGCGATCCGGAACTACTTCGTGCGCGAAGGCAGGGTCGCGGCACACCTGGTGCTGCGCTCGGGTTCGATGCCGCGCATCCTCGTGGCCTTTCCCGCCGGCAACAGTGGCGTGGGCTTGTGGTTCCGGCGGCAGCCGCAGCCTGCGCAGTGGGCCATCGTGTCCGCACCCGCGCCGATCACCGCTCTCGATACGGGGGGACGGCCGCTGTTCGGTATCGTCTTCGAGGTGGCGAGCACCAGCGCGGCGCTGGTTCCACAGCAGGCCGTGCTGTCGAGCATCCGTATCCTGCGCGACTACCAAAGCAACGGATCGCTGCCTGCTGAGGTGAGCATCGGACCGTCGATATCAGGCCGCACGCTGAGCTGGGCGCGCAATCGCCTGGACGGGGCACCGGGCTATCGGCTCACCGTTGAAGTGCTCGATGGCGGACTGGCCGCGGACGGTGCGATCGGCGCGCGCGGCGGACGAAAGATCCGGCTGCGGGTCACCGCCCTGTCCGGAGAGCGGCCCCTGACCGCCCTCGCCGATTCAGCGCTGCTGAATGGCCACCAGGTTCACGATGTCCGCACCGAACAGGTGCTGCGGTTTCTCAGTTACGAGCAGAAGTACCTGGCCGGATCATGGCGCTTCGATACCTACTTCGGACGCGACACGCTGATGTCGCTGCAGCTGCTCATGCCGGTGCTCGCGCCGGATGCCATCGAAGCCGGGCTTCGGTCCGTTCTGGCGCGGCTTGCAGCGGATGGCGAGGTCGCGCATGAGGAGGGCATAGGGGAATTTGCAATCCTCGCGCACCAGCGCCAGGAGGGGACACTCAGCGACGCGCCGATCTATGACTACGGCATGATCGACGGCAACTACCTGCTCGCGCCGGTCGTCGCAGCCTATCTGCTCGACAATCCGGATGGCCGTCGGCGCGCACGGGCCTTCCTGGCGCACGACACCGGCGCGGCACTGGTGCGTAATCTGCGGCTGGTGGCAGCGAATGCACGAGCCTTTGCGGCCGATCCACGCTATGACCATCTGCTGTCGCTCAAGCCCGGCAGAGCCACAGGCGAGTGGCGCGACAGCGCGGATGGGCTGGGCGGCGGGCGCTACCCTTACGATGTCAACGCCGTGCTGATGCCGGCCGCACTCGCGTCGACCGAGCGGCTGGTACGCAGCGGCCTGCTGGACGACGCCATGTCCGCGTCCGATCGGGCGGGCCTCGCGCAGGTCGGCGCCGATGCCGCCGTATGGCAAAAGGCGGCCCCGGGGCTCTTCGATGTGACGGTCGACAATGGCCGGGCAAGGGCCGCCGTTGCCTCGTATGCCGCGCAACTGAAAGTACCCGCGGCCGCGGCGCTTGCCGCACTCGGTGCGGATGCGGTGAGGTTTCATGCCCTCGCGCTCGACGCCGCCGCCAAGCCGGTGGCGGTGGTCAACTCCGATGAAGGATTCGCGCTGCTGTTCGCCACGCCGGCGCCCTCCCTGCTCGATCGCGATGTCCGCAGCGTCATACGGCCTTTCCCGCTGGGCCTGCTCACGGACGCCGGCATGCTGGTCGCCAACCCGGTGTTCGCTCCTGCCGACCTGCAGCGGCGTTTCAGCAACCACGCCTATCACGGGACGGTGGTGTGGTCCTGGCAGCAGGCCCTGTTCGCAAGCGGCCTGGCACGGCAGTTGCGGCGCACGGACCTGCCGGAACCGGTCCGCGAGCATCTGCGGGCCGCACAGCAATCCCTGTGGCGGGTCATTCGGGCCACCTCATCATGGCGCGCGTCGGAACTTTGGACCTGGAACATCCAGGACGATCGCTACCAGGTCGCGCCGTTTGGGGCGAATACGCAAGACGCCGATGAGGCTAATGCGGCGCAGCTGTGGAGCACGGTCTACCTGGCGATCAAGGAGCCAGTGCTGCGGAACATCATTCGTAGCGCAGCGCTGCCACCGGCTTCGCGCTTGCGATCATTGCGGACTGGGCACTGACGGTGACGAGTGCGATCAGCACTGCCGCGAAGGCTGCTGCAGGGAACATCCACAACGGCAGATCGATGTGGTAGGCAAAGGTGGCCAGCCAGCGGTGCATCACGAAACCGGCGATCGGCCAGGCGAGGAGGCAGCCCCACACCACCGGCTTGCTGAACTGCCATAGCAGCAGCCGCACGACGGCAGCCGTGCTCGCACCAAGCGCCTTGCGGATCCCGATCTCCCGGGTGCGCCGTTCGGCCGTCGTGGCCGTCAAAGCGAAGAGGCCGATGCAGCACAGTGAGACGGCGAGCAGCGCGCACGCACCGAAGGCCTGGGACTGGCGCAGCACGTCCTGGTATTGATACCGGATCATCCGCTCAAGGAATACATGCTGCGGCGCAGCCGCGTTGCCGAGGCGACGCCAAAGCGCATCGATCGCGGCGACGGTCTCGGGAATATCGCGGCCGCCGAGTCGCGCATTGATCAGATCGAGATCGCCGCGGATCTGAAAGTACGCCGTGGGTGGCACTGGCTCTTCCACCGAATTGAATGAGAAATCGGGCACGACCGCCAGCACAGTCGAGTGCTCCGGTTGCCCGGGCTGCCGCGGGCTATCCGGGGTTGAGAAGGGCACGGATTGTCCAAGCGCCTGTCCGGGCTGCGCAAAGCCGAACCTGCGAGCCGCGGTTTCATTCAGCACCACGTAATCCAGGTCGGTGATGCGCGCCGACGTACCGCCGGCCATCGGCAGTTTCCCTGCCAGCGGCGCAATCCCATAGAAGTCGAACAGGTCAAAATCCACCCGCACCATGTTGAGCGATATCTCTTCGCCGGCCTTCGTGCGCAGGGTGCCGATGGCGATGGCTTGTATGAAGCCCGCCGTGCCGAGAAAGCCCAAGCTGCTGCGCGTTACCGATCGCACGCCGGGGAGGTGCCGCAGTACATCGGCAAAGGCGCCACTGTGCGGCCCGGGCGCATAGATTGTCAGGACCTGATCGGGGTTGAGGCGTAATGCGTCACGCATGGCGAACGCGCGCTGGCGATAGACGACCCCGGCGCAGATGGCAAGGGCGATGAGCAGCGCAAACTGCAGGGTAACCAGGCCCTGACGCACGGCGGTGCCGCCGGCAATGAAGCGGGTCCCACGCAGCACGTTCACGGGTCGGAATCCCGATTGCACGAACGCTGGCCACGCGCCGGCCAGCACTCCTAAGACGACGGTTCCCCCGAGCAGCGCGCCGATCAGTCCCGGCTCGTGGCCATAGTCGAGCACCGCGCCGGTATCGAGAAACGCATTGACTCGCGGCAACAGCAACTCGGTCAGCGCGATCGCGAGCACCCCTGCAGTGCTGGCATAAATCAGCGCCTCACCGAGAAATTGCACGATCAGCGTGTGCCGACCGGCGCCGGCCAAGGAACGGATCGCAGCCTCCCGTGCTCGCAGCGCGGAGCGGGCGGTCTGCAGATTGACGAAATTGACCGCCGCAATCAGCAGCACGACCGCGCCCAGGATGCCGAGCATCGTCATGCGACTGCGAAATCCGGGATGCATGCCTTCATCGGTGTTGAGGCGGTCGATTCGGATCAGCTCGAGCGAGAGGATGGAAAGCGAGCCGAGATCACACAGCTGCAGCAGCCGCGGGAGCTGCCGCCGGAAGGCCGCAACGTCGGTACCGGGCTTCAGCCGCACATACGTGTATCCCGAATGAATGGCAACGTTGCGCAACTTCTGAGGGGCATCGCGCTCCTTGGTGTTGGTCGGCGAAAAGCCGGTGATACCCGCAGCAATGATGTTGCGTGCCTCATGTGTACCGTTCGGCGGCGGATCCGCGATCACGGCGCGCACGATCATGGCGTGCCCGTCGACAGTCAGCGTCTCTCCGAGCGGCGCATCGCGGCCGAAGAACCGCCGCGCATAGCTGCGCGACAGTACCAGGCTGTCCGCGGTGCGCAGTGCCGCCGCAACGTCGCCCGCGTAGGTTGGCAGCGGCAACACGTCCGGGAGGCTGGGATCGGCCCAGTGAACGGACTCGCTCGACTTGTGTCCGTCGTACTCGACGGGCATGGTCGCATCCAGCACGCGGCTCACGCCCTCAACTTGCGAGAACTGGTCGCGCAGCAGGCCCGCCATCCGCAGCGGTGTCATTTCCTCGTACAGCGGAGCCATCCCCGCCGGGCTGAAGACTGGCTGGATGATGTAGGTGCGCTCGTATCCGGGAACGAAATGATCGTATGTGTACTGGTTGTGGATCACGAGCGCGGCAATCAGCGCCGTGCACAGTCCGATGGCCAATCCGAGGACACTGATGGTGGTGAACAGCCGGTTGCGGGCCAAGTGACGTAATGCGGCGGCCAGACAATTGCGAAACATTGGGGTTCTCTACTCGTAGCGCAACGCGGCGACCGGCTTGGCACGCGCCACCAGTACCGAGTGCGTGCAGACGGTGAGCAGCGCGATGAGGAGCGCGAGACCTCCGGCGGCGGGGAACAGCCACAGGGCCAGGTCAACGTGGTAGGCAAAACCCTGCAGCCAGTGCCGCATCGCCCATGCCGCCACGGGCCAGGCGATGAGATTGGCCCACAGCACCGGCCGGCTGAACTGCCACAGCAGCAGCCGGATGACGTCGGCGGAGTCGGCGCCGAGGGCCTTGCGGATGCCGATCTCGCGGGTGCGGCCCTCGGCAATGGAGGCGGCGAGTCCGAATAGCCCCAGGCAGGCCAGCAGGGCCGCGACGACGGTGAAGACGCCGAAGCCCTGGGCTTCGCGCAGCATCGAGCGGTATTCCCGCTCGATGTACTCGTTCATGAAGAAGCGATTGATGGGCCCCTCGCCTCCGGTCCGCGTCCATAGCCGATCGATCGCGACCAGCGTCTGCGGTAGTTGCCGCCCCGTCAATTTGACGTTGATGAGGTTGTAGACCTCAGGGGCGACGACGTAGGCCGTCGGTGGAATCTGCCGTTGCACCGTGGCCATGGTGAAATCGGGCACCACCGCGACGATGTGCATGCCATGGACCTTCCCGTTGTCGCCGGGCTGGCCGAAGAACGGCAGGTCCAGTTTCTGGCCAATGGCCGCTTGCGCCGAGGCGAAGTGCAGCTGCCTTACCGCGGATTCGTTGATGACGTATTGGCCGGAGGCCGGATCAGCCTGCGTGCCAAAGCTGCCGGCGAGCGGCTTTAGGTCGTACAGGTCGAACACTGCAAGGTCGGTCGGCACGTCGGTCATCGACACCTCCGCCCCGTCCCGCGCCTTTACCGAGGAGGTGTCCCCCGCGCCGAGTATCTGAAAGCCGGAACAGGCCACGGCTTGCACGCCGGGCAGTCCTTTGAGTTCGGAGACGAAGGCGGGACGGCACGGTGAGTAGATACCGAGGACCTGGTCGGGCCTGATCCGCAGCGCATCGGTCGTCGCGTAGATGCGCTGCTGATAGATCACCGTGGCGCCGATCACCAGCGCCACGAGAATCGCGAACTGCAATGTGACAAGGCCCTGCCGCACCCACCCCGCGCCACCGGCCTGCCCCAGGCCCTTCAGTACGCTGAGCGGCCGGAAACCGGACATGATGAGGGCGGGATAGGCGCCGGCGAGGATTCCCAGCAGTGCGGTCGCAGCCAGCAGCGAACCCAGCAGCGCAGCATTGCGCCAGTAATCGAAGCTCCCAGCCAAACCCAGAAATGCATTCACGTAGGGCAACGACCATTCAGTGAGCGCGACCGCCACGAGCATTGCTGTCAGCACGTAGAGGGTCGACTCGCCCAGGAACTGCAGCACCAGCAGGTGACGTCCTGCTCCTGCCAGTTTGCGGATGCCGACTTCGCGGCTGCGGCGCGCGGCGCGGGCCGTCATCAGGTTGATGAAGTTGACGCAGGCGACCAGCAGGATCAGGGCCCCGAGGAGGATCGAGGTGATCAGCCGGCCTTTGAAATCGGGATGCAGTCCCGGATGCGAATTGATCCGATCGAGGCGTATCAGCTGCAGCGAAAAGACCGGCTTGCCCATTTTGGCGAAATTGGCATCGCCCATCAGGTACCTGAGGGAGCGAAGATTCGCCGCCTGCAGACTGCTTCGTACGCTCTCGATTGACGCGGCCGGCGCGAGGCGCACGAAAGTGGTCACGGAGCTCGACAAAGAGTGGGTGCCCGGAAGATTCGTGGGGTCGTGATCGAGCTGGTTCAATTTCGAGAAGCTCGCCAGTCCCGAGGCAAACGCAGCGGTCTGAAGTTCGGTGCCGTTTTCGGGCATGTCCTTGACGACGGCAGTCACGATCATGGGACGAGGCTTACCGAGCGCGGACAGCTTGCCAAGAATTTGCCGTGCATCCGAGACCATCACCGTCTGACCGATCGGGTCGTCGCGGCCGAAGTATTTGCGCGCCATGCTGCGCGGCAGGACGATGCCATCGGATCGCGCCAAGGCGTGGCTGAGGTCTCCGGCCACAACGGGCAGACGGAGGAGCTCGAAGAAATTAGGATCGACCCAGTACACCTGCTCCGCGGCTTCAATGCCGGCATGACGCATCTGCAGCGTCTCTGGCGCCAGTCGCGTCGCTCCTTGGAGCTGTGGCATGTTCAACCGCAGCAGCGACGCCAGGCTGTTCAGCGTCGTATCGGTATACTGCGGGGGAAGGCCGGGCAGATCGATACTGTAGATCACCTGGTAAATCCGCTCATACCCCGGAATGAAATGATTCTGTGTGTACTGACTGCGAATCGTCAGCGCCGTCAGCAGCGCTCCCCACAACCCGATCGCCAACCCGAAGATGCTGATCAGCGTATACAGCCGATTGCGCGAGAGGTGACGCAGTGCGGCGGCGAGAGAGTTGCGGAACATGCTTGCTTGCGCCTATTCGTAGCGCAGCGCGGCCACGGGGTGCGCGCGGGCAACGAGAATCGAATGGGTGGCGACGGTGAGCAGTGCAATCAGCAACGCGAGTGCCGCCGCGGCCGGAAACAGCCATACAGCCAGGTCCACGTGATAGGCGAATCCTTGCAGCCAGCGGTGCATGGCATAGGCGGTCACGGGCCACGCGATAAGATTGGCCCACAGCACGGGCTTGACGAACTGTCGCAGCATCAGCCGGACGATGTTGCCGGTATCGGCTCCCATTGCCTTGCGAATCCCGATCTCGTGAGTGCGCCGCTCGGCAATGGACGCTGCAAGGCCGAGTAGCCCAAGACAGGCAAGTAGCACAGCCACAGCGGCAAAGACTCCGAATAACTGCGCCTCGCGCAGCATGGCGAGGTACATGGTCTGGATCTGCTCCACGAGGAACAGGCGGCTTATCGGCCCTTTTGAACTGGTCGCCTTCCAGAGCCGATCGATGGCGCCCAGCGTCTCGAGGATCTGTCGTCCGGTCAGTTTGACGCTGATGAGATTGAAGGCGGGGTCGTTGGGGCTGACCAGGAATCCCTGCGCTTCGATCCTGTGTTCCACGGAGTCCATTGAGAAATCCGGAACCACGCCGATGACCGACGCCTTGTGGAGCGCGATCCCGCCATGGGTGGGCAGCACGTAACCGATGGCCTCTGATGGCGTTGCGAACCCCAGCGACCGCGCGGCTGTTTCGTTGAGCAGATAGTAGGTGCCTTCGGAGCTGCCCGAAGTGCGGCCGGCGACAGGCTTGATCCCGTAGAGATCGAACAGTGAGGGCTCCACATAGATCGGGTATAGCAGCTGCGGGGCGCCGACCTTGTCCTTGACCAGCATGACGTTCACGCCCCCGTGATCGACGAGCGTCGATGACGAACAGGCTACGCCGCGAACACCGGACAGTTCATGCAGCTGTGAAGCGAAAGCCGTGTTACAGGGCGAGCGGATCAGAAGTATCTGGTCAGTGTCGATGCGCAACTCATCTTGCGTAGCGAACTGGCGCTGCTGGAACATCACCGCGGCCGCAATGATCAGCCCGATCAATATGGAGAATTGCGCGGTCACGAGCAGGTGGCGCAGCAGTCCAGCCCCGCGCGACTGCCGGGTCTCCCCCGTCAGAACGCGCAGTGGACGGAAAGCTGAAAGGACCAGGGCTGGATAAGTACCCGCGATCGTTCCGAGCAGGAGCGTGACGAGCACGATGGCGCCGATAAGCGCGGGATCCTGCCAATACCTGAACCTGGCGCCGGCGACGAGAAAGGCGTTCGCCTGGGGCAACAGCAGCTCGGTGAGTGCGACTGCCACCACCGATGCGACAATCACGTAGGCAATTGATTCAGCGAGGAACTGTAGCGTTAGTACGCGCCGCTGGGCGCCTGCCAGTTTGCGAACGCTGACCTCCCTCGCCCGGCGGGCGGAGCGGGCGGTGAACAGGTTTATGAAATTGATGCAGGCGATGAGAAGAATGCCGAAGCCGACGATCGTGAGCATCAGCAACCTGCCGGAGAATCCGGGGTTCAGAAACGGATCTGCGTTCAGGCGATCCAGGTGCACTAGGTTCAGCGCTACCGCCCAGCCCTCCGGGGGCGCCGCAAAAACAGCCTGCGCTATCGTCGGCATCGCCTCCAGAACGCGTTGCGCGGAAGCGTGGGGCGCAAGTTTCAGATAGGTGTGGGCGCCGACGCCGAGTTCGGTGCGGGCGACGCTCGTGGGAACGGCTTCCTGGCGGTGCAGGTCACTCCACGGTGCCAGAGAGGATACGAATATCCCTGCGGTAAGATGCGTGCCGCTAGGCGGCAGGTCCTCGATCACCGCTGCCACGGACAGTGCGTGAGGCTCACCATTCCCAGCCACTTGCACCAAAAGTGTCGCGCCGAGGGACGCATCATGACCGAAGTACTTGCGTGCGATGCTTCTGGTCAGCACGACCCCGTCGGGGCGCGAGAGTGCGGCCTTGAGATCGCCCGCGACCACCGGCAGGGGCAAGACCTCGAAGGCGTTCGGATCGGCCGAATAGACCTGCTCCTGCGCCTCCACGCTCGCATGCCTGAAGGTCGCGGTAGTAGCAGACAGTCGGGTCACCGCCTGGATCTCGCTGAATCTGAGGGCCAGCTGTGGACCGACGAAGGCGAGGGTGCTGTCGTAGTAAATGGTCGCATGCCCGGGGGGCGTGATGGCACTCGTGACCACGTAAACCCTGTCGTAACTTGGGATGAAATGGTCGTGGCTCAGCTGCTCATGGATCACGAGCCCCGCGAGCAGCGTGGTACACAGGCCGAGCGCTAGCCCGAACACACTGATGGCGGTATAGAGCTTGTTGCGCGAGAGGTGACGCAGTGCGGCGGCGAGACAGTTGTGGAACATACTTTCGCGCCTATTCGTAGCGCAGTGCGGCCACGGGATTGGCGCGGGCAATGAGAAGCGAGTGGGTGCTCACGGTGAGCAATGCGATCATCAACGCTAGTGCGGCGGCAGCGGGGAACAGCCACACGGCCAGATCCACGTGATAGGCGAACCCCTGCAACCAGCGATTCATGCCGTATGCGGTCAGGGGCCAGGCGATGAGGTTGGCCCACAGGACGGGCTTGGCAAACTGCAGCAGCAGCAGACGGATGATGTTGCCAGTATCGGCCCCGAGGGCCTTGCGGATGCCGATCTCGCGGGTGCGCCGCTCGGCGATGGATGCCGCAAGGCCCAACAGGCCGAGGCAGGCGAGAACCACGGCCACCGCGGCGAAGACGCCGAACAGCTGTGCCTCGCGCAACATGGCCAGGTACATGAGCTGGATGCGCAGATCAAGGAAGACCCGGTTGATTGGGTCCTTTGCGCCCGTGGTCTTCCACATGCCATCGATGGCGCTAAGCGTCTCGGGAATCTGATGACCCGTGAGCTTGACGCTGATGAGATCGAAGGCCGGAGCCTTGGCAGTGACCACAAATTCCTGCGCTTCGATCTTGTGCGCCACTGAGTCCAGCGAGAAATCCGGGATCACGCCGCTGATCGGCACAGACCGGCAGGGGGAGGGGTCACACGTCGATGCTGCATAGCCGATTGCATCTGCGGACCTTGTGAATCCCAGCTGCCGGGTCGCAGTCTCATTGAACACGTAGTAGGTGCCCGCGGAGCCTGCGGAAATCCGGCCTGCGACGGGCTTGATGCCGTACAGATCGAACAGTGACGGCTGTGCAAAGATCGGGTACATCAGATGCTCGATACCTGCCCTGTCGTTTGCCCATGCGACATTGAGCACTCTGTGCTCTACCAAGGTGGAAGACGAGCAGGCCAGCCCACGGACGCCGGGCAGCGTGCGCAGCCGCGTCGTAAAGGCCGCATCGCAGGGGGAACGGATGAGGAGCATCTGGTCAGTATCGACACGCAGTGCGTCCCGGGTGGCGAACCGTCGCTGCTGATACACCACGGCGGCCGCGATGATCAGTCCAATCAAAATAGAGAACTGTGCCGTAACCAGGACCTGGCGCATCGATACCGCGCTGCGCGACTGCCGGGTCTCCCCCGTCAGGACGCGCAGGGGACGGAAGGCCGACAGGACCAGGGCCGGATAGGCGCCCGCAAGTATTCCGAGGAGCAGGACGGCCAGCGCGACGGCGGTGATGAGCGCCGGATCCTGCCAGTACCTGAACGTGGCGCCCGCGGTGAGAAAGGCATTCACGTAGGGCAACAGCAGTTCGGTGAGGGCAACGGCCACCAGCGATGCGGCGATCACGTAGACAATCGACTCGGTGAAGAACTGCAGCACCAATACGCGCCGCGCGGCCCCGGCAAGCTTGCGGACGCTCACCTCTCTGGCACGACGCGTGGAGCGTGCGGTGAGCAGATTGACGAAGTTGACGCCGGCAATGACGAGTATGCCGATCCCCGTGATGGCCACCATCAGCAATCTGCTTGCAAATCCCGGGTTGAGGCCCGGCTGCGCAATCAGCCGGTCCAGACGTACGAACTGCAGGGCCAGAGTGGTGCCCTGGGGTGGGCGGGCGAAAAGCGTCTTCGACAGCGCGGGCATGGCGTCCAGCAGGCGCCCCGCCGAAGCATGGAGTGCGAGCTTCACATAGGTTGCTACACCAATGACATTGTTGGACCCGGGGACATTTCCGAGGATGGTGTCCAGCCGCCGCAGCTCGGACCACGGAGCGAGTCCTGCGATGAATATTCCGCTCTGCAGGTGTGTGGCATTCGGCGGCAGATCCTGGATGACCGCGGCCACCGAAACCACGTGCGTGCCGTCCACCGTCAAGGTCTCCCCCAGCGGCGCATCACGACCAAAGTACTTGCGGGCAATGCTACGGGGCAGGACGATGGCGTCCGGACGTTTCAGCGCCGATCTCAGATTTCCCGCAAGCACCGGGAGTGCCAGAACCTCGAAGGCGTTCGGATCCGCCCAGTAGATCAGTTCCTTCGCTTCCACGTTCGATCGTCGGACGGTCACGGTTTGCGGGATCAGGCGTGTCGCGGCCTCAATCTCGCGGAATTTGAGCGCCAGCTGCGGACCGACAAACGAAGCCGTGCTCGGGATGTAGACGGTGGCATGACCCGGCGGCGTGATGGCGGTCACAGCCGTGTAGATGCGGTCGTAACCCCCGATAAAATGGTCCTGGCTGAGCTGGTTGTGCACCACGAGTGCCGCGAGCAACGCCGTGCACAAGCCGACCGACAGCCCGAGCACGCTGATGGCCGTGTAGAGCTTGTTGCGCGCGAGATGGCGCAGGGCGGCGGCCAGACAGTTGCGGAACATACGTCGGGGCGCCTCAGGCAGCGAGCAATGTTTCGCTGACCACCTGTCCGTCGAGCAGCTTGACGGTGCGCGCAGCGACTGCTGCATGCACCAGGGAGTGCGTGACCATGATCACGGTCGTGCCGGCGCGATTGATCTGCGTCAGCATGTCCATGACCGCAGTGCCGTTTTCGGTGTCGAGGTTGCCGGTGGGTTCATCGGCGAGGATCAGCTTGGGCTCCCCGACCAGCGCGCGCGCGACGGCGACGCGCTGCTGCTGGCCGCCGGAGAGCTGACTGGGCAGATGCCGGGCGCGATGCGTGAGACCGACGCGCTCCAGCGCGGCCGTGACCCGGCGGCGACGCTCCGCGCCGCTCATGGCGCGATACAGCAGCGAGACTTCGATGTTCTCGGAAACATTGAGATCATCGATCAGGTTGAAGCTCTGGAACACGAAGCCGACGCTGCCGCGGCGCAGGCGCGTGAGTTCCTTCTCGCGCAGTTTCGCGACTTCTTCGCCGAAGAATGTATAGCTGCCGCTGTCGGGATTATCGAGCAGCCCGAGGATGTTGAGCAGCGTCGACTTGCCGCACCCCGATGGGCCCATGATCGCCAGGAACTCTCCCGTGCGCACGGCGAGCGACACCTGCGACAGGGCGTGAGTCTCCACCTCGCTCGTGCGGTAGATCTTGCTGATGTTCTGCAGACTCAACATGTGGGGTCCCCCTTCTATTTCAGGTCGATCCGGTCGATACGTTCCAGGCCGTTGTAATCGGAAGTGATGACGCGTTCACCGGCGGCCAGACCACCGAGGATCTCGACCTGCTCGGCATTGCGCCGCCCGACCTTGATCCGGCGTCGCTGGGCAACGTGACTGTCGGGTCCGGGTTGCAGCACGAAGGCCCAATCCCCGCCACTGCGTTCGAGAAACGCGCCCGCCGGCAGCACCAGGCCCGGCACGTCGGCGCCGAGTGACAGCCTGCCCTGCAGGGTCTGGCCGCGCAGCAGCCCGGATGGGGTCGCGCCGTCGAAAGCCAGATCGACCATGAAGCCGCCGCTTTTGACTTGCGGATAGACGCGCGTCACCTTGAGGGGCCAGGCCTTGTCATCGAGCTGGATGCTCGCCGCCTGCCCCGGTCGTACCCGGCCCAGGTAATACTCATCGATGGTGGCCGACAGCTTGTAGCCGGTGGCAGGCGTGATTTCGGCCAGGCGGTCCCCGAGGTTGCGGCTCTCCCCGACCGTCAGATCCATGCTGGTCACAAGACCGCTCACCGGCGCGCGCACGGTCAGGTCAGCGAGTTTCCCGTGCGTGATCACCAGATCCTGCTGCAGCTTCGCGATCTGCGCCTGCAGCTGCGGCAGCTGCTTCGCGCGCAGCTCCTCCTGACGCCGGTTGCTTTCCTCCTGCATGGGCCGCTGCAAAAGCGCATTGTCGAGTTCGTCCTTGAGCTGGTCGCGCGATTCCACGGAGACCAGATGCTGAGCCACCAATCCCTCGCGACGGTCGAGGGCGCGCCGCAGTCGGATGATGTCGTAGTCGATCTGCGCGAGCGCCTTCTCATTGGCCACGCGGTTCTGCTCCAGCTGGGTCTGGTAGGACTGCGACTCGGTGATGGACTGCACCAGCCGGCCCTCCCGATCCAGCACATCCAGCTCCAGCGCCGTATTGCTCAACTGCACCAGCGGCTGGCCCTGCATCACGCTGTCGCCCGCCTGCACCAGAACGTGTTCGATGCGGCCACCCTCCACGGCATCGAGGAAGACTGTGTCATGCGGCACGACTTCACCGGTGAGCGGGATGATGTCGTGGTACACGCCCCGCTCGACAGGGGCAATCGTCAAACTGGCCGCTGGAATGCTCACGCTGCGCTGCGCGGGGCCCAGCAGCAGCACACCGGCAATGATGATCAGCGCGAGCGCCGTGACACCCAGCGCCAGCTGTTGCCACAGCTTCAGTCGCCACCACGGCTGCGACCGCGGCCGGTCCATGGCACAGTCCAGCGCAGGGCTTTTCACGGCGGCAACCATTCGGGCTAGTGTAGGGCCGGTACGCTGTGATAAAAAATGACGCCCAATCAGGTGCTTGCGTGGTGCACCCGCGAATATTGCCGGTATGAGGTGTCCGAAAGTGAACACTTCCGAAGGGGATGCGGTCCGCATGATCGCTGATGCGGCCATCGTGATCGTCGAGGACGATGCCGATGTGCAGCGTGCCGCGCGCATCGCACTGGCGGGCAGCTGCCGGCTCATCGACGTGCTGGATACGCCGGAGGCGCTGGCGAGCCGACTTGAGGCGGTCAGCTTCGATGTCGTGCTGCTGGACATGAATTTCGTGGCCGGTGACCGCAGCGGCGCGACCGGACTGGATGCGCTGGCGCGCCTGCAGCAACTCGATCCCAGCTTGGCCGTCGTGCTGATGACCGCCTATGGCGGCGTCTCACTGGCGGTCGAAGCGCTCAAGCACGGCGCCACGGATTTTGTGCTCAAGCCCTGGCGCAATGACAAGCTCATCGCGACGGTGCTCGCGGCGGCCGCAGCCACGCGTCGCCGGCGCACGGCGCAGACCCTCAACCTGGACAGGCTCGAGCGCGGCACGATCGAGCGTGCCCTGCTGCAGCATGGGGGCAACATCTCGCTGGCGGCGGCGGCGCTGGGCCTGAGCCGCCCGGCGCTGTATCGACGGATGTCCAAGCATGGGCTCTAGCGCATTGCCACGGCATTTCCAGTTCGCGGTGCTGGCACGGGCGGTGCTGCTGGCCGTGCTCATCGTCATCGTGCTGCGGCTGCTCACCGCCACGCAGTTCTACGCGACGGCCCTGGTGGTGATCCTGTGCGCGGCCCTGGTCGTGGCCGATCTGATCCGCGTGATCGGGCATGCGGACCGTTCGACACAGCGCTTCCTGGAATCACTGTCGGCCGGGGCGCTGGAGGCGCCACTGTCGGGGCACTCCAGCCCCGGTCAGCCGCTGCCGGCGTTCGATCGTGCGCGCCAACATCTGCAGGAGGATCGGCGCACGCAACGGCAGGGCAGCGACTATCTGCAGACGCTGCTCGATACGGTTCCCGCCGCACTCATCGTGGTGAGTGCGCAAGGTGCCCTGCGGATGGTCAATCGCGCCGCACACCGCTTGCTGGGTGAGCCCGCGCCGCGGCTCGAGGAGCTGCCGACCGTCGGCGCGACCACCGCCGCCGTGCTGCGAGCGCTGCCGCCGGGTGCGCAGCAGATCGTGCGCCTCGCAAACGGTCGCCAGCTGCTCGCCTCGGCCTCGCAGTTCACCGTTCCGGGAGACGCCGCGCAGCGGCTGATCTGCCTGCAGCGTCTCGCCGGTGATCTGGATGCGGTCGAACACAAGGCCTGGGACGACATGGCGCGAGTGCTGGCGCACGAGATGATGAATTCACTCACCCCGATCGCCTCGCTGTCGGAAAGCCTCGATGCACTGCTGCGCGCCGGCGGCCGGACCGAAGAGGTGGCCGCGGCGCTGGAGGCCATCCGGCGCCGCAGCTTCGGGCTGATGCGCTTCGTGGAGCGCTATCGCAAGGTCGCGGAGTTACCCGAACCGTTGCTGCAGACCCTGTCGTTGCAGAGCGTGCTGGCGGGTGTCGAGCAGCTGCTCGCGCCGGCACTCGAACAGGGACGTGTCAGTTATGCGAGCACGGTGGTGCCGTCGAATCTGAGCGTGCGGGCGGATGCCGATCTGCTCGAACAGGCGCTCATCAATCTGCTGCGCAATGCCGCCGAAGCAGTCGCCGGGCAGTCCGGCGCGCGCATCGAGGTGACTTGCGGAGTCGATGCGGGGCGGTGCTTCATCGAGGTTGCTGACAATGGACCGGGCCTGACGGATGCGGCGCGTGAACAGATCTTCGTGCCGTTCTTCACCACCAAGGCCGGCGGCTCCGGGGTGGGACTGAGCCTCGCGCGGCGCATCGCGCTGTGTCACGGCGGTCAGATCGCGGTGCGGTCCAACGCCCCGCACGGATCGGTGTTCCGGCTCAGTATGCCGTCATGAGCAGATAATGACCGTCGGGATCGGCCACGTTTTGCACAAACGGCCCTGAGCATGACACCTCCAGGGGTTTCGCCTGAAGCACCAGGCGCGTGGCCGCAACGGCGTTGTTCTTAATCTTTGCGCCGGCGGGACGCAGCGGCGAGCGATAACACAATAGCTCAAGATGCGGACCGGCCGCGGCAAAAGCGAGCGCCGTCACCTCGACACGGACCTCGGACAGCGCGTCCAGTTGGTCCTGCTCGGGACCCCGGTTGAGCGTGCGCTGGGTCTCATGCAGGCCCAGGGCGCGATAAAAGGCCACACTGTGGGCCGTGTCATGCACGCTGATGGCCGAATGATCGATGCCCAGACACCGCCCATCACGATGTGCCGTCTGCCACCGCTGCGGTGTGGCGCCGGGCGGAAATTCCAACAGCTCCAGTGGATGCCCCTCCGGATCACGAAACTTGAAGGCACTCACGCCCCCGGAGGATTCCGGCAGTTGCACCGGGCCGGCGCGCGAAATCGGTGTCCAGCCGGTCACAGCGAGCAGTCGCCGGTAGGCGGCCGCAATGTTCGTGACGACGAGCGCAAAGTGCTGGAAGTCCAGGTCCGCGCAGGTGTGCGCGGCGGGGTACGGTGCGCCCGGCGCGTCGAACTCGACGAGCTCGATCTGTTCGGCGCCGAGGCCGATCGTGATGCTGCTGGCTGCGGCCGGATGGCGCCCGGCGGACTCGCGCCGGAAGCCGAACGCACGCTCGTAAAAACCGGCCAGCGCCTCGCGATCGTGCGTAACGAGACTGAAGCGCACAAGGCGCTCCACGACCACCGAATCCGCAACGTTCAAGGCCACTGTGCTCCGCGGCAGTTCAGAAAGATGGAATACAGCGTGTGGGATCCGCCGATGAAGAGCCGGCTGCGCGCGGGGCCCCCGAATGCGACGTTCGACACGACGTGTGGCACGAGTATCTTGCCCAGCAACCGTCCATCGGGAGCGACGCAGTGCACGCCATCCGCAGCGGCCGCCCAGATATTTCCGTGCTCATCAACCCGCATGCCATCCACATAGCCGGCGTCCGCCTTGTAAAATATCTCTCCGCCGCTCAATGAGCCGTGGGCGTCCACGTCAAATACCCGCACATACTGTCGCGGCTCATCCCGCGTCTGATCGCCGGTCTCGGACACGTAGAGTCGGGATTCATCGGGCGAGAATGCCAGGCCGTTCGGACCATCGAAATCATCCGCCACGACCCGCACCTCGCCACGATGCGGATCGAGCCGATAGACGGCCGCGCGCTGCTCGGAGGTTTGTCGACCGCCCTCATAGTCGCTTTGAATTCCGTAGAGCGGATCGGTGAACCAGACCGAGTCATCGGAGCGGACGATCACATCGTTCGGCGAGTTCAGGCGCCGCCCCTGATGACGGTCGATGAGACACACCACGGCGCCGTCCAACTCGGTGCGAAACAGGCACCGCTCGCGATGCGAGCAGGAGATAAGGCGGCCCTGCCGATCGCGGGTCTGACCATTGGCGAAATGCGAAGGCGCGCGGAAAACGGATACGCCCGCGTTTTCGATCCAGCGCAATGTCTGGTTCCGCGGCAGATCCTGGAACAGCAGATAGCCGGCGTCCGCAACCCACACCAGGCCTTCTATCCAGCGAAATCCCGTCGCCAGTTCCTCCAGCGGCGCGTTCGCGCGCACGTAGTGCGCAAAGCGGTGATCGAGACTGACCACGCCGTGCACGGCAATCAGCTCACCGCGCAGGGCGACGACGCTTCACGGGCCTCATTGAACTGGATCACCATCAGTACGGCGGGTGCATCGCCGACGGTCCCGGATCGGTGGCCGCGCCTTGCGTCAGTTTCCTGCGAATGCTGATCCGCACCGAAGGAAATCTCTCCGGCTGCCATCTCCACGCGCATGCCGTCCATCGATTCCACGAACCAGCGGCCCGAGAGCGGCACGATCCATTGTGGCTTTGGGTTTTCGTGCCATTCGCCCACCCAGCCGATGGGCAGCACCATGACCAGTACGCTCATATCGCCACGGCTGGGTCGGCCCTGCCATTGCGGGGCGGCTGGCGGGCTGATCGACTTCAATTCAAATTCCGTCATCACGCAGCGCCGCTGGTGGGTGACGCCGGCGCTGTCGGTATACAGATGCCAGTAATTGACGGTGGGGCTCGCGGGCGTCACGGCACTGAGCTCACGAAGTACAGGTCATAAGGGTGACTCGAGGCAAACGGCGCGCGCATGAAGCGGTCTACTCCGTTGGCGGTCGCGCCAAAGGTGAGCAGCAGGAAACCGCCGGCCACCGCGAGGTTCTTCAGGAAATCCCAAAACAGTTCACGTCCCTTGCCGGCAGGTCCCGTCAGTGCAAAATCGCCGGTTCGCCAGAATTGCTTCCACAGTAGCGCGGTGATGATGCAATACACCGCCAGAATGAGCGCCGCCATCCGGTCAGCGATTCCCGTCAGTACGGCGAGTGACATGCAGATCTCCACGCACATCCCGGTTACGATAAGCAACATTGCCAGCGGGCGTCGGCCTATCACTGCTCCGGCTTGAGAGACCGCTTGGTTGAAGTTCAAGATCTTGTCGGTGGCGCTGAAGGGAAAGAACAGCAGCACGAGCAGGGCGCGCGCTGCGAAGATTGCAAGAATGCTTACCACGCGCGTATCTCCTGTCTGACGTGTGCAGCCACCTATTGATGTGGCGCTTTGCTATTGTAGCGCCATGGCCTCTGAATCGACTGCACCCGCGCTATCACCGCAGCGTGTGTTGGCGGGCCAGAAGGCGCTCGTCACGGGTGCGAACTCGGGCATCGGGCGCGGCGTAGCGCTCGCGCTCGGCCTGGCCGGGGCGGACGTGGTCGTCAACTACGTGAGCGGTGATGACACCGCCAATGCCGTCGTCGATGAAATCCGTAGCAAGGGTGCGCAGGCCTTCGCCTACCAGGCGGACGTATCCAACGAATCTCAGGTCATCGCCATGTTCAAAGCCATGTGCGAGCGGTTTGGGACCGTCGATATTCTGGTGGCGAATGCGGGCCTGCAGCGCGATTCGGCCATTCAGGACATGACGCTCGAGCACTGGAACACCGTTCTGAATGTGAATCTCACGGGGCAATTTCTCTGCGCCCGCGAGGCCGTGCGTGAATTCCTGCGGCGCGGCGTGGTCAAGGAAGTGTCGTGCGCGGCCGGCAAGATCATCTGCATGAGTTCGGTGCAT
Organism: Steroidobacteraceae bacterium; assembly: GCA_036267975.1. Classification (GTDB taxonomy): domain Bacteria; phylum Pseudomonadota; class Gammaproteobacteria; order Steroidobacterales; family Steroidobacteraceae; genus DAIDKA01. The sequence continues at coordinate 19,324 of DATAVA010000029.1, forward strand.
CAGGAAATACCCTGGGGTGGGCACGCCAACTATGCGACCTCCAAGGGCGGCATCAAGCTGCTGATGGAAAGCCTCGCGCAGGAGCTTGCGCCGCACCACATCCGCGTCAATGGAATTGCGCCGGGAGCAATCCGCACGCCGATCAATACTTCGGCGTGGAATACCCAGGAAGCGTACGCGCAGCTGATGACGCTCATTCCCTACGGGCGCATCGGAGAACCGGAGGACATCGCCCGCGCCGCGGTATGGCTGGCCTCCGATCACTCCGATTATGTCGTGGGCTCGACGCTTTTCATCGACGGTGGCATGAGCCTCTATCCGGGGTTTGCGACGGGCGGATGATCGGCTCACCTCATGGCGGATAGTCATTTCGACGTCATCATCATCGGCAGCGGCCCCGGCGGCGCTTCGGTGGCGCATCGGCTGGCAGCGACGGGAGCGAAAATCCTGCTGCTCGAACGGGGCGACTATCTGCCCCGCTCACGTGCGAATTGGGACTCGCAGACCGTCTTCGTCGATGGCACTTATCAGGCCAAGGAAACCTGGTATGGGCGGGATGGCCGCACCTTCCACCCCGGCCTGCACTACTACGTCGGCGGTAACTCGAAAGTCTACGGGGCCGCACTGCTGCGCTTGCGGGAGCGGGACTTCGAGGAACTGCAACACGCCGATGGCGTATCGCCGGCGTGGCCGCTCAAATACGCGGCGTTTGAACCGTATTACGCGCAGGCCGAAGCCCTGTTTCATGTGCACGGGCAGCGCGGCGAGGATCCGACCGAGCCCGCGCGCAGCAGCGCTTTCCCGTATGCGCCGGTGTCGCACGAGCCGCGCATCCAGGCACTCAGTGACAGCCTGCGCGCGCAGGGGCTGCGCCCCTTCCACCTGCCCTTGGGAATACTGCTCGATGAAAAGGACGGCAAGGTGACGCCGACCAGCATCTGCATTCGCTGCGACGCGTTCGACGGGTTTCCGTGCCTGCTGAACGGCAAGGCCGATGCGCAGGTGATGTGCGTTGATCCGGCGCTCAAGGCGCACCCGAACCTGACGCTGCTGACGAACGCCTATGTGGAAAAGCTCGAAACGGATGCACCGGGGCGCAGCATCACCGGGGTGTGCGTCACTCGCCATGGCTTGGCGGAACGTTACTCGGCCGATGTCGTCGTGGTGGCCTGTGGCGCGCTGTCCTCCGCCCTGCTGTTGTTACGCTCCGCCAGCGATCGTCATCCGCGCGGCCTTGCCAACGGCTCGGATCAGGTCGGCCGCAATTACATGCGGCACAATCAATCGATCCTGATGGCCCTGATGCGCGAGCCCAATGATACGGTGTTCCAGAAGACGCTTGCGCTCAGTGATTTTTACTTCGGCGCGCCCGATTGGAAATTTCCGCTCGGGCTCATTCAGATGTGTGCCAGTGCGCACGGTGCGCAGATCCGGGGCGAAGAACTCCCCGCATGGCTTGAATGGTTTCCGAAAAAGCCGTTCGCGGTCATGGCGCACCACGCCCTGAACTTCTGGCTGTCCAGCGAAGACCTGCCGCGGCCCGAGAACCGCATTTATTATGCGGGTGATCGGGTGGTTCTGGATGTCACCGAAGGCAACCTGGAGGCGCACCATCGATTGCGCGCCAAGCTCGAGCAGATCATCACCGCAACCGCAGGCCATCCGGTGCTGCTGGAAAGGAGTCTGTATCTGGGCAAGGACATCCCGATCGGCGGCACCGCTCATCAGGCCGGAACCGCCCGCTTCGGGTCGGACCCGGGCTCCTCGGTGCTGGATGTGAACTGCAAGGCGCACGAGCTGGACAATCTGTACGTCACGGACGCGAGCTTCTTTCCGTCCATTGGCGCCGTGAATCCGACGCTGACCATCATCGCCAATGCGCTGCGCGTGGCTGACATCATCGCCTCCGGAAATTTATGAGCAATGAAGCGTTCGGCGCGCCCGGCGTCGCGCCCACCTGGTGTTCCAGTGACAAGGATTTCGTCACCACGGCTCTTGGCGCCGGCCGCCTGTGGGCAACGGTCGGTCACGGCATCATCAACGAGGTCTATTGGCCCTCCACCGGACGACCGCAGATCCGCGACTTTGGCTTCTACCTGGTCGGGGCGGCCGGTTGGATCGACTTGAAGCGCATCAACAGCTATCGCCTCGCCACACCGGCCGCGTACCTGCCGGCGCTGACGATCACGCATGAGGGCGATGGCTATCAGCTGGCCCTTGAAATCCTGCCCGATCCGACCCGCGATGCGCTGTTGGTACGATTCAAGCTGCGGGGCGAGTACCAGCTGGTCGTACTGCTTGCCCCGCATCTGGGCAGCACCGGTCGCGACAATACGGCGTGGATCGAGGACGGCCTGGCGTACGCGGCGGGTGGCAGCGATGCGCTGTGCCTCGCCGCGGACCCGCCGCTGGGCCAATTGAGTTGTGGCTTTGTCGGCGCTTCGGATGGCTGGCAGGATCTTGATGCGCACGGCAAGCTGACCTATGAATTTGCCCGCGCGGCCGAGGGCACGGTCGCGCTCACCGGCGCAGCCCCCGGCGCACAAGGCGTGCTGGCGTTGGCATTCTCGGGCGATGCGCGCGGCGCGCGCACCCTGGCGCGCAGCGCCCTCGCCGATGGGTTTGATGTGCTGCGCGCGGAATTCCTGCAAGGCTGGAGCGCCTGGGGCGCGCAGCTGCGCCTGCCACGGCCGAACGATATTCTGGGCGAAGCCGCGTTGCTGTCGGCGACGGTGCTGAAGATACACGAGGATCGCACCTTCCCCGGCGCCGTGGTCGCAAGCCTGAGTGTTCCGTGGGGCAGCAGCACGGACTCACTCGGCGGCTACCACCTCGTGTGGCCACGGGATGCGACGCTCACCGCCTTCGCGCTGCTCGCCGCAAATCAGCGCATCGATGCGCGGCACATCCTCGGGCACCTCATGGCGAGCCAGCAGCCCGATGGTCACTGGCCGCAGAATTATTTTCCGAGCGGGACGCCGTTCTGGAACGGTCGGCAACTGGATGAGACCGCATTCCCGGTGCTGCTCGCGGCGAAATTGCGCGAGCTCGGAGATGGCGAGTTGCCCGGCGTCGGCGCGATGGTGCGTGCCGCCGTCGGGTATATCGCACGCACCGGTCCGGCCAGCGAGCAGGACCGGTGGGAGGAGAACCCGGGTGTCAGCCCGTTCACGCTCGCCGTGGCCATCAGTGCCCTCGTGGCCGCCGCGCCGTGGCTCTCGGCCGAGGAATGCGCTTATGCGTTGTCGTTGGCGGATGGTTGGAACGAGCGGCTGGAATCATGGTGCTACGTCAAGGGCAACGAGCTGGCGAGGCAACTGGGCGTCGCGGGCTACTACGTGCGGATCGCCGCCGTGCACAGGACGGGCGACTGGACCGAGCGCGTGCATCTGTGCAATCGCGATGGCGAAGTGATTCGCGCCAGCGCATTGATCAGCCTGGATTTCTCATACCTGGTGCGCCTCGGACTGCGCAATGCGCACGATCCGCGCATCCAGGATACGATCAAGGTCATCGACCACATTCTGCGGGTCGAAACGCCGTCCGGTCCGGTCTATCACCGTTACAACGAGGATGGCTACGGCGAACATGCCGATGGCAGTCCCTTCGACGGCAGCGGGATCGGGCGGGCATGGCCACTGCTGGTCGGCGAGCGCGGTCACCTGGCCATGCAGGCCGGGGAAGATTCGACTCCCTATTTGCGCACGATCTGGAACTGTGCGAGCCCCGGCGGCCTGCTCCCGGAACAGGTGTGGGACAGCCCTGCGATCGAGGATCGCGGGCTATACCCGGGCCGGCCCTCCGGCAGCGCGATGCCGCTGCTGTGGGCACACGCGGAATTCCTCAAACTGATCATCGCCCAGGAAAGTCGTCGTCCGGCGGAAATGCTCGAAGCCGTCGAGCGTCATTTCGCCGCAGGGACGGTGAGCGTTGCGCCCGCGTGGCATTGGCGCACGGAGGTGCCGGTGTGGCACCTGCAAAAAGCCCATGCGCTCCTCATCGAGGATCGGCGCCCGTTCACCCTGCACTACGGCTTTGACGGTTGGCAGCACGTGACCGACCAAGATGCCGAGCGCCAACCCTTCGGCATGTGGGCAGTGACGCTTCCCGTGGCTGAACTGCAACCTCATCGGCGCCTGGATTTCACGCGCCGCTACGACAACGGCTGGGAGGGCAAGGATCACCAGGTAAGCCTCGGGCATCAGGCCGTTACGCTGGCGCTGGCCACAACGCCAGCGACGCCGGCTCGGTCCGGTGCGGGTCCATAGATTCCCGGCGTTTAGCGCCTCTTCATGCACATGAGGAAGTGATCGCCCATATCGCGCAGGAGCGGCCAGGCGGCGACCCGCCGATCTATTTGCCACAACCGTTCGTGCCAATGCGGATGCCGCTCCCGCACCCACGTCAGATAAGGTGGCGGCGCAAACAGGCACAGGCCGCGATATCGCTCAAGCTGAAAAAACGGTTTGAAGGCGCGGTAGAACTGCGAAGGGGTGAAATAGTTGGACCAGATGGTGTGCTGATTCATGCCCACCGGCACTACGGAGCGTGAGAACCGCACCGCGACGCGGGCCCAGCGACGCTTGAGCGAGTAGTGCGCGATCTCCCACGGGCAGATGCGTCCAATGACCGAAAACACCAGCATGCCACCCGGTTTGAGCAGCCGCGCGCATTCGCGTGCCGTGTCGGCAAGGGCTGGGACGCAATTGAGTGGACCCAGATTCGAGTAGGCACCGTCATAGCAAGCTGAGTCGGTTATTCTCTCGAGCTCATGCGCTCCGATGTTCGCACCGGTAACCTGTCCGGATACGTTCTCCTGCTCGGCGCGCGCAATGGTCCTGCGCACCATTCCTGGAGACCAGTCCGTCGCAGTGACCGCATGGCCGCATTGCGCCATACGAACGGCATCCAGGCCGGTCCCGCAACCGAGGTCGAGCAGGCGGCTCGGGTTGGTGAACACCGCATCCAGCGCCTGCCACATCTGCGCGCGCATCTCCTGGATCAGCAGATTGTTGCCGCGCGGGCCGTCATAGTCGGCTGCAACGCTATCGAAGGCCTCGCGGGTATCGTTCAATTGCTGGCGCAGACTCACGCTGGCACCACGAACGGATCGGCCAGGATATCGGCGCTCACGCGAGTCATCGCCAGCGTCCGTGATCGCGCATGTTCGCGGTTCCCATGCGGGTATGTGCGCTGTGCAGCGCTTTGGGTTTATCCGCGCTGCAAAAATACCCTCCTGGAAGCCATCGGATTGAACTGGAAGCAGCCGTGACGGTACTCACACGTCAGGTATTGGTTTGCGAGGTCAGCCTGTGTCTGCGTGTGCCGATCACCGGCGGTCGCCCGGCGAGGACGCCCGTTTATGACCGAACAGGAATATGCGGAGCTGTGTGCGACCTGCGACCGTCTACTGCACGGCCCGGGCACAAGTCTGAACCGGGTGGCCATTCCCCTGCTCCACGTTATCAATGAGCACCCAACAGGTTTACGCCAATACGCGCCGGCATTGCGCGGTGCCATACAAGACAGCCTGCCAGGGTCGTTCCGGCGTCACTCCAGGGCGCTCGGGCGTGTCGGACGCGCGCTCCTGCGCGCAACGGGACCGCGGGCTGCGCCTGCGCAATCCGGGCAACCCGACGCCCGCCCGAAAGTGTTGATCGTCTCGCATCTGTCCAGCCCGGGCCAACTGGTCGCCGCGGATGACTTCTACTTCGGTGCCTTACAGCAGCAACTGCATGATCGCGGTGCGAGCTCCGTGCTGATTCTCGTGGATCATCTGCGCGACGCGGCAGCGCGGCACGCTTGCAACGCACGATTGCTCCCGGGCACGCGCCACCTGCTGCCGCAGCGCGTGTCGACGGCCGTGGAGGCACAGATCTGGCGGCAGTGCATCAAGTCTGCGCAGGGCCTGCGCCGGGAGGCACTTCAGCCAAACAGTGCGCTCGAGCGCGCGCTCGCCATACTCGCAAGCCAGCAGGCGCTGATGGCAGGCGCGGTAGCAAACCTGCGCCTGCACGCGTCGATCCGCGAGCTATGCTGGCGGCTGCTGCCGGACATCGTCATCACCACATACGAGGGCGACGCCAGCGAGCGAATGGTCTGGCATGCCGCGCGCGCGGTCCCGCGACCGCCGCTATGTGTCGGCTACCAGCACACCCGCCTCATGCGCCGCTCGCATGCGATCCGGCACCGGCTCGGCCCGCATCTTCCTGCCTGCGATCCGGATGTCATTCTGACGCTGGGGCAAAGCTCCCAAGCAACGCTCGCGTCCAGTCCGCAGCTGCATTCGACCCGACTCATTACGTACGGATCGCATCGACGTGCTGCGGCCCGCCAGAACCCGGAGCTGGCGCAGCGGCCAAACGGCTGCCTGGTGCTCCCGGATGCGGACGAAAGCGAATGCGCCATCCTGTTTGGATTTGCCGCGGAGTGCGCACGCCGTTGCCCGTCTATCGAATTCGTGTTTCGTCCGCACCCGATAACAGACTTCATGGCACTGCGGACACGGCAGTCGGTGCTGCACACGCTGCCGCATAACGTGACGGTGTCTAGCTTCGGCAACCTGGAACAGGACTGTTTGCGGGCACGCTACTGCCTGTATCGCGGATCCTCTGCCGTAATCCACGCCGTGCTGCTGGGCCTGAAGCCCTTCTACGTTGCAGGTCCCGGCGAGCTATCGTTGGATCCGCTCTTCGAGCTGAATGACTGGCGCGAAACAGTGCAGTCGCCGCAGCAGTTCCAGCTGCGGGTCGAGCTGGCGCGGGATCTGCCCGACCCGGCGGGAGCGCAGCGCGCCTGGGAATACTGTGATCGCTACGTCGCGGCCGTGCAGCCTGAGGCCATCGATGAACTGCTGCGGCTGGTCGCATCTCCAGGAAGGAAGCTGACGCGCGGCGCCTCATGACATGGTGCCCAGACGCTCGGCATCGATGCACGGTGTAGCATCGCCGGCCAGATGGGCCGTTACCTTGCGCACCACTTCGATTGCCGCCGCAGCGTAATTGTCGAGCGAACCTCCGGCGATATGCGAGGTGAGAAATACATTCGGCAGGCTGCGCAGCGGATGTGAGGCGCTCAGCGGCTCTTCCTCATACGTATCCAGGCAGGCAAAAATATCGCCGCGTCGCAGGCGGGCGAGCAGCGCGTCCGGTTCAATCAGTGCGCCGCGCGCGACGTTGATGAGCACTGTGCCGGGACGCAGTCTCGCAAGCTCGGCCGTGCCCAGACAATGCCGCGTTCTATCGGTCAGGCCACGATGCAGCGACACGATATCACCGGCCAGCACCTCGCTCAGTGAGGCGGGAACGGCACCACCGCTGCGGATCTCACCCTCCGAGGCATGTTCGGAGTAGACCAGGACCCGTGCCGGCGTTCGGCCCAGCCGCTCGGCGAAAGCGCGCGCATTGGCGCCCCAGCCCACGAGTCCAACCGTCGCGCCTTGCAGGTCACGCGGCCGCGCCGGGCTGCGTCCCGGCAGGCCCACCAACGGCGAGGCCGCTCGCCACAGATACACAACAGCGCTCTCAAGTCCCGCCGCCCTGATCGCGGGTCGCATGCTGCGTGCGGCCCGGTGCAACAGTCCTTTGCACCCCGGCGCGCTTGGCACGGTGCCCCACCCTCCTGCACGCATGACATCCTGGGAGAGAAAGGCACGCCGGCGACCGAGGATCGCCAATCCGAGCGCGAATTCCGCCACGCTTTCAGCATAGGCGAAACTCCCGTTGATCAACCGGACTCCACGCGCCAGCAGCGCCTCGGGCTCATGGCGCGCGAGCGACAGTGCGACGATGCCAACCACGGCAAGGTGTGGAAGCTTGTCCAGAATATCCTGGGGCAGGGCAGTAGACCCGCGGCCCAATATCGCGGCGACAATATCGGGACGCTGGGCGGCGGATTCGTGCACGTCCTCAAACGACACGAGCCGGTACTGCGGCAACAGGCCCGCGAGCGCGGTGTGCAGCTCTGCACAATGTGCGACCAAAATGGACCTTCCGGCGAGCGCTCGAGCAGGCACCGGGGCGCGGCGTTCGGTCTTCGGCAGCTCAACTCGCCCACGGAATCCGCTTTCAATCAGCTCGGCAAGAAACACCGAGGGAGCAACTGCGGCGAGGCTGTGCCGCGGCTCGACTCCGCTACCAATCGCCTGCAGGAAACCTTCGTGCTCCGCCGCAAACCCATCGTTCTGCATCGGCAGGGCGACGGTTGTTACCGGTTCGCCTTTTCTTTCAATCGTGAGTCCAGCTGCCGTGACACTGCAGGTTTCATCGGGAGCATGGAACACATACTCTTCGCGCCGAGAACCTGCATTGTTGTTGCACAGGAAGATGCCTTGCGCGCCATCGGACCAACGCATCAGGGCCGAAAAGGCGGCCGGCTCGGCCGCGGCGACTTCTCCGGCTTGCGCCGTCAAGTGCTCAGGGAGGGCGCCCATCATGAAAAGCAGCGCGTCCAGCCCATGGATGCCGTTCGCGCCCAGCCAGGTGCGTGCGCCGAACGAAGGCGCATTACGAAATTCAGGCTTGTGGAATACGGCTTCGGCAAATCTCCAGCCGGCCCTGCCGGCACGCGCACGAGTCGCGACCAGAGACTTTGAAAACCGGCGATTCAGCCCACCGACCGCGATGAGCCCCTGTGAGCGGGCCAGTTCCGCGAGCTCCCGCGCCTGCTCATACCTCGGCGCCACGGGCTTCTCGACGAACAGATGCTTGCCCGCGCGCAGCGCGAGCACTCCGTATTCATAATGCAGTTGGGCGCTGCCAAAGATGTATGCCGCATCGATGTCCGTGCGCCCAAGGGCCGCGACCCCATCGCCGCAGTCTTCCTGAAAGCCGAACTTGCGCCGGGCGGCCACGGCGCGTTCCCGCTGGATGTCGCAAATCAATGCCAGCACGATCGAGCCGCGGTCGCGCAAGGCGGCGAGTACCGGCAGGTGAAGTGCATCGGGAGCCGGGCCAGCGCCGATGACGAGGATGCACAATGGCCGCGAGGGAGGTGTTTCAGAGGGCAACAACGTCCACTATCCTGGCGTGAGGCACAGATTGATTCCGCAGTTTTTTTCGCAGTGATGCGCACGGCTTCTCGATTGCGACGTAGATTGCCAGTGCTGCGACGAAGGATGCCGCCAGGGCAACCACCGCGCGCTGCCATGCGTGCGCGTGCGGCCACAGTCGCATGGTGGCCTTGAGAAACACGTCATGTACCAGATACAGCGAATAGGAGAGAGTTCCTATATAAACAATGGGGTGCCAGTTCAAGACACGGAACGGCAACCAATCATGCAGCCGGATTGCGGCGATGAAGACCACGGTCAGTGCCACACCCTGGACCGAAAAGCTGGCGGTGTTCTGAAACGTCGGGTCATCAAAGAAAACGCACCACGACAGCACCGCCGCTGCCGCCGGCAAAAGGACGTACTTCCATAGCCCTGGTCCTATCGCCGGATCACGCGGAGCGCTGTTATCTGCATAAGGGTTGTTGCACACTGCCAGCGCGCAGCCAAACAGGATCGAATCGATACGAGTGTCGGTAGTGGGGTAAATACGCTTGTTGTCCAGATGCATATCGAAGACGAGCACGCACCGCCACGCGAGGACGGCAGCACACAATCCCCACAACAACCACGCCTGGTGGCGTCGGGACGGAAGCCATTTCTGCATCGCGACGTAAAGGAGCGGAAACAGCAGGTAGAAATGCTCTTCCACCGCCAGTGACCACACAACTCCGGTCCCGGGAATTGCCCGATGGACGCCGTGGAGGCCGTAGTAATTGGAGTAGAAAAGCAGCTCTGCAATCAAGGATGGTGCGTTGACGGTTCCTGGTGGATAGGCAATGACGCCGATCGCTATCGCGCCCAGTGCGACGGTGTAAAAAGGCGGCAGCACGCGCAGGACGCGTCGCATCCAGAATGACGCTATTCTCACCGCTCCGGTCTTTTCGTGCTCCAGACGCAGCAACGTCGTAATCAGGAAACCGCTCAGGAAGAAGAAGACATTGACGCCAAAACCACCAATCGTCTCGCGCGCGAAACCAGCGTGCGAGGCAAACACGAGCATCATGCTGGTGGCACGAATCCCATCGAGGGAGGGAATGCGTCTTGCGGCATCCTTGCGGATTGGCGCTCCTTCAATCCTCGCGGCGTTCATTCTGCGGCCGCCAACAGCTCATGCAGCCTCTCGGCACCCTCCTGGGGGTGCCGGCCGCGCCGCAGCTCATATCCGCCGAGGGCCTTCATGTTGGATGCAAAGAGGTTCCATTCAGGTTGGCGCTTGGCATAGGGCTGAGCGGCCGCCAGTCGGGCCCGCACCTCGGCTGCCGACAGACGCCTGAGCAAAGCCTTGCCGCCGGCCCGCGGGGACAGGAACACCATCGCTGCAATCCGTGGCGGCAAAGCGGCCAGTCGAAAGACCGTGTGGCGCAGATCGACCTCGAACTTCCGCACACCGCTGCGGCGCCGGATGCTCGGCGATGCGCGGATCATGCCGGCCTGTTGCTTCGACAGCCAGCGCACGGTTTCCGGACAGACATGAAGAAAATTTGCGACGCCGGTGGCGAGCAGGCCCGTCGCCCGCACGAACACGGCATCCTCGGCAACGAAATCCAGCTGGCGCAGCAGACAATGCAGCGCCATGGTGGACTTTCCGGCGCCGCTCGCTCCCATCATGAGCAGGCCGCGGTCATGCAAACTCACACAGGCCGCATGTAGCGGCATGAGCTGCTGGGCGCGGGCTGCGAGCGTGAACACCGCAAACTCGATGAGCTCATAGCGTGCATGATAGGGAGACTTCAGCATCTCGCGTGCAATCACCACGAGCGCCCCGCCCTGCTCGGGTGACAGCGTAACGAAACTTGCGGCGCCGGCGACGCCACCCAGGAACCCGGCACCGCCCACGTGCGTCAACTCAGGAGGTTCCTTGCGCGCCCATATCCGTGGGTCGGCGCAGTTCAGCACGAGACGAACATTGAAGTGCGGGGAATACGTCGACAAATGGTGCGCCGGCAGGCCGGCATATGCCCAGTCCACCAGGCGCAGCAGCTCGGCGCTGTTGCTTGCGAAGTGGAAGCGACCGCCGAGCAGTTGTAACGGCCGCCGCGTCCGTACCCGCTGGCGTTCGGCGAACGGATCAGGATGCGGATCCGCGCTGGCGTGATTGCGGCGCGACGCCACTACAAACCGGAGACCCGCGGGTCCCACAGGCGTATGAAACGCTGCGATGCATCCAGCTCCCAGGGCCGCTCGTAACGTCGGAAGCGATAACGCCACGACGCCAGGGCACTCAGTGCCGACTTGCCCCATACCGGTGAGCGCACATCAGTGATGGTGGGAAAGCGGCAGCCGAGCACGGTGGTGAAATCCTTGATCCGCTGCCGCAACTGCGGGCTGATCCATGGAGTGTTGGTATGACACCAGTATTCGATCCACGCCTGTTCGGCCCATTGCCGCGCGCTGGCGGGAAACTGCAGCAGCTCCCCGTTCGCGCCGCGCAAATTGGCGACCGAGCGTTCCACGTGGGGATTGCTGCCACCGGGGGCGGGCGGCAGCGGTGCGTAGATGTACAGCATGATTTCCGTGCGCGGATGCACACGCTTGATCTGGCGAATGAACTCAAAGGTCCGCTCGGTTTCCCCTTCCGGATCCTGCGGCGGCGCCAGCATGAAGGACAGCTCGGGGATGACGCCATTGCTGCGGCACTTTTCCACGACCTCCAGGGTCTGGTCGGTCTTCGTGCCCTTGCGGATATCGTGCAGCAGCCAGTCGCTCGGCGACTCTGCACCGATATACGCCATGCTCAGTCGGCTTTTGCGCACCAGCGCCCAACCGTGCGCCGATAGATTCAGCAGCGCATCGGAGCGCGCGAAGCACCACCAGGGAAGTTGCACGTCGGCGAGCACCTCCAGCAGCGGCAACGTGTCCTCTTCGCGGTCAAAGAAATTGTGATCGTAAAACGTGATGGAGTCGGCGCCTAAATCATCGCGCAGGTAGCGCAGATCCCGCTGCAACCGCTGCGCGGGCGGCAGTGCCGTGCGTCCGCGAAACATGGCCGCGACGCCACAGAAAGTGCAGCGGAACCGGCACCCCAGTGCGGCCTGATACCCGGCGGTGCGTTGCCCGAGGTAGGTCCGCCCCAGGTAGCGCCGCGGGTTGCCGAGCCGTTCGAAGGGCAGTTCGCGCACCAGTCCCGCTGCGGAGAACGGGCGATTGCGGTTATGGATGATCTGCTTGCCCGCGCGCCATGACAGCCCGGCAATATTCGGGAGCCGATCCAGGCACCGTTCGAACACTGCATCGAGGAGCTCGATGCAGGACTCCTCGCCCTGTCCGCGGATGGCGTAGTCGACAAACGCTTCGACCAGGCAGGCTGCCGCGCAGATGGTCGGAAAGTGGCCGCCCCAGATGATCGGGATCTGGGGAAACCGTGCACGCACCGCCTGTGAGAGGACAATGGCGGTGCGCAGCTGCGGACCTCCCATGACGCTGACACCGACGGCGCTGACGCCTCCGGATTCGATCTGGGTCAGGGCGGTGGACACGAAGTCGCGGTCTACATTGCCGTCCAGGATGGTCGAGGTGTAACGGCCGTCAAGGGCAGCGGAGAGGTTGAGTGCGGCCAGCGGAAAGCGCGCGTTGCGGCGCGAGGTGATCGTCGGGTTGACGAGCAACACGTGCCCTAGGTGCGGCACTCGCCCTCCCGTGCGATAAGGCTGCGCCAGCCCGACTGCAGCTTCACCTGTTCGTGCAGCAGATCGCGCACCGCGCGATAGAAATCGGAGCCATAGGTTCCCCGGAACATCATGGCCAGATCGCTGCTGTCCTGCCAACGGGTCTTGGACCCCAATTGCGCCTTCACCTGTTCGTAGAAGGCGGTACCGGGCAGCGGATACGACACGCTGATGCCGATATCATCCGGACAGGCCGTGTCGATGAGTTCGCGAGTCGCGAGGATGTCCTCGAGCTGCTCGCCGAGGTAGCCGAGCTGGATGAAAAAGCCGACGCGGATGCCTTGGGCCTTCAGGCGCGCACGCGCGGTGTGGATCTCGGCCACCTGCACGCCTTTGTTCATGGCATCCAGGACCTTCTGACTGCCGCTTTCGGCGCCCAGCCATACCTCCTGACAGCCCGCCTCACGCAATGCCGTAGCCATGGCCAGACTCATCAGATCGGCGCGCGACTGGATGGTGAACGGCACCGAGCCGCCTCCGGCACCGGTGGCACGCGCGAACGCCTGCACCCAGTCTGCGCGGAAGCCGAAGATATCGTCCGCAAACCAGATATGGTCCGGCGCGAATTGATGCTTCAAATGCAGCATCTCCGCCGCGGCCGCCTCCGGCTCACGCTGCAGATAGCGATTTCCCCAGATCGGTTTGGCGCACCAGGCACAGCGGAAGGAGCAGCCGCGCGAGGCGGCCATGTTCAGGCTGAAATACCCGTGCGCGTCCTGCCAGGTGCGGCGGTAGCGCGGCATGTCGACCAGGTCCCAGGCGGCCAGTTCGGGCTGGGTTGTCTCGAACCCGCGCGCGGCGCCCACCGCGCGGCCCTTATGGCCGTCGACGGCCGCAATTCCGGAAATGCCGGCGATGAGATGTTTGCGATCAAGCGTTGGATTCGCATCCAGCCGCTGCACCAGTTGCGCCAGCGCCTCGTGCCCCTCGCCGACCAGCACGGCATCGGCGCCGGCGCTCAGGTACGGACCGGGCGCATCGCTGGCGTCGGAGCCGGCCACGATGACGCGCGCGTCGTGCGCGCGCGCCGCACGGATCATGTCGCACGCAGCCTGGCGCATTGCACCGAGGCACATCTTGCTCAGAAAATTGTAGTTGTCCTCATAGATGACGAGCAGCTGTGGCGCCTGGCTCGCCAGACAGCGCGCGTACTCCTCCAGCCCCTCGGCCAGCATGGCGTCGAACAGCCCCACTTGGTGCCCGCTCCGCCGCAGCATGGCCGCAACCTGCAGCGTGGCAAGCGGTGGGTACGGCTTGGCACGCTGGAATTGCTTCGGGTCGAAGCGCAAGAAATAGGAATGACCGACCAGGATGGACAGCATCGAAAAACCCGCGCAAAACTGAAGGCCAGTGATTGAGTACCCCGGGGTTGCCAGAAGGTTCAGGTCGGCAGTGGGTTGTCCAGGACCGCCCGCACGATATACATGGAGGCCTGCCGCGACGGACGCCGGAACAACCAATGAAGGATCCGTCGCCCCTGCGACATGTGCATCCAGGGGTGCGGGGTAGCCCACTGCTCGGCCGCGATGAGATTGCGCGAGACGGCGTGTTCGCGACTCGGCAGGACGCGTTGCCATACATAACGCCGGCGCTCGCTCAGCGAGCGACACCACGGCAGTCCCGGAAAGGCCGGAATCGATAGCGATGCGTATGACATCTCGGAGAGGTTCGCAGAGCGGCTCAGACGCCCCAGCGCGCCCGGGCAGGCGCGACGCAATGCCGCCAGCACCTGTGCCGGTAGCAGCCCGGGTTGATAGCGGTTGACCAGTTCCAGGGGCGCGAGTGCCCACCACCTTGCCGTTGGCGTGGAGCGAGTGCCCAATAGCTCGTGCCATTCATCCGGGCTCATCCTGGCCGCAAGCCGCGCAATGTCATGCAAATGCATGAGTCGCAATGCACGAGCGCTCATGTTGCCTGCGGCGTGCAATAGCAGGTGCAGCAGCAACGCGTTGGTCGATGGATACGGATTGAATCCGGGCTTGGGGTGAAGCGGAAAAACGAGCTCGGTGATGTCGGTCTCGGCGAGCGGCAGGCGCTCCGTGATGCGGGTGTGTAGGTCGATCTTGATCGGATTGTCCTGGTGCTCCCCTATCGGCAAAGCCGTGGCGGCGTTCCCGCCGGCGCGCGCGGGCTCAAAGATCCCATGTTTCCAGATCATCCAGGTTTGCGCATAGCCGATCGTGGCCAGCATGTCTGCCGCGCGCTGGGCGTCCGCGGGGCGCACCAGCAGATCGATATCGGCCATCGGCCGCTCGCCGGCCGAATACACCCCGACGGCATGCAGCGCCGCTCCCTTGAGTGCGACGACGGCGAGTCCCTGCTCACTGGCCCGATCATCGATATGCTTCAGTACCGCGGCGATGCGGCCGTGCCGCAGCAGGGTCTGGCGACGTTGCTCCAGTGCGAACGCCCGCCAGCTCGCGGGCCCCGGCCACTGCAACGTGGTCGCCAATAGCGGGGTTATCCCATGCAGTACGGCCGCGGCGCGCGCCATCTGCCATTCGAAACCGGTCCAGGCCGGGGCCCCTGATCGCGGACGGACCAGCTCGGCCGCGAATCGCTCGGTGGCGGCGGACAGGCCACGCTCGATCAATTCAGGTGATGGCAGCATTCAGCGCACCTTGCTCATCTTGAAAACAATGGCCACGGGCACCTGCAGGGCCCGGCGATCGAAGTGCTGACCGGCAACGATGTCGGCGGCACTCAGCTGCGGCTCGCTGACCTCCTCGATGCAAAGACCCGCCGCCTTGCTCGCGGCATGCCAGTCCGAGTAACGATGCGTCGTGTAGCGCACCGCGTAGCGCTGGTCGGCGACCGCGAAGGTCCGTTTCCATCCCAGGGCTTCGGCAATCGGATGAAAATCGCTGCACAGCAAGGTTCCGGAGGGCTTGAGCACGCGCGCCAGTTCTCCCAAGGCACCGTGCAGGTCGGCGACATGCCCCAGCGTCAACGCGCACACCACCATGTCCGCCCAGCCGTCGACGACCGGCACGCTCGTGACCGAGCCTTGGGTGACAGGCAGATCCACGGCTCTGGCCCGCGCCAGCATCTGCCCCGATTGATCGATGCCGAGTAGCGTCGCGCCGCGTTGACGGGCATGCAGCAGGTAGCGGCCGCTGCCGCAGCCCACGTCCAGCACGCGCAATCCGTGCAGCGACGGCGGCAACAAGGCGAGCATGGCGCGCTCTTCGGCAAGCATGAAGGGGTTATGGGCATGCGCCGGATAGTTGGCGGCCCACAGCGCGTAGCCTTCAACAGGATCCAGTTCGCGTGGATCGTTCATTGCAGGGTGAGTCCCGGCTCGAGCGTCCACGCGGGCAGACCCTTGTTCAGCAGCGCATCACTGCGACACAGTTTCGGTTGCCCATCGAGCGCAATTGCGCGGCATGGTATGCCGAGCGCGGCAAACCACTCCTCGAAGTCCGGATCTGTAATGAAGGGTGCCCCATCACGCACCACCGCCCGCAATTGCGCGCGCTGCAGACCCAGAAAACCCCGGAACGGATCTGCATCGCGGTCACGAACGATGATGCAGTCGGTGGATTCGGTGATCCGCAGCAACCGCAGGGCACGTTCGGTTACCAGCTGCAGCAACTCGCGCGGCGCGAAATCGCTGTGGGCAGCCGCAACCTCAAGTTCGGCCAGCAGGTCACGTGCTCCGGTCAGGCGCGAATCGGTTCCCAATGCGAGGCAACCCGCGTCGAACAGTGCGCGCAGGCGGCGCCGGCTGATGGTTTGCCCCAGCAGCGAAAGGTTGCTGGACGGACACCAGACCACTCCGGCACCCGCGCGGATGATGTCGACCACATCGGCATCGCCCAGTCCCACCGCATGTATCAGCACGGTGTTGCTGCCGAGACATCCGAGCTGCTGCAGTTCCTGCAGCTCGCCGGCCGCCAACGAATCCACCCCCTCGGCCAGATGTATGAACCACGGGATCTGCGGCGGTGCGGCGCTGAAACTGGTGACCACCTGCGGACCGTAATCCAGATGCAGCGAGTGGGCCCAGCAGTACGGCTGGGACACCCGTACCGGGAAGCTCGTCGCGTCGAATGTGTCATGCGCCCGGTCGTGATGCATGACAGTCGTGGCACCGCACAAGGCGTTCTTGAGCCCGCCGTGCCACAGGCGGGCGGGCAGCGGCGTGGCTAGCGCCGCCTTGACCGCCGCATTCCCGAAGTGGCCCTGGAAGGCCGCGGCCCACTCGTAGCTGTTGCGGAAGGGCAGCGCCTGCGGGAGCGGCGGGACGCCGTTTTGGTGCAGATGCTCGTGCGCGTTGACCAGTGCGGGTAGCACGGCATGGTCGCGCAGCTCCTTTTCAAATCCCTGATGAGGATGAAACGCAGACGCAAGGTGCAGGTCGCGGACGTCGACGCTGCCATCGGCCGGAGAGGCCACGGATACATTGCGCAGCAGCACCACAGGATTTAAGTACCCTGTCACGCCGGAAAGGTTCTCGACCCCGCGGCCGCAACTGCTTAAAGTGTTGGCCCCTGGGCAGGCGGAGGTTTCGGTATGAAAGTGGCACTCATTGGCGCTACCGGCAGAATCGGCAGCAAGATCACGGCAGAACTGCTGGCACGCGGTCACTCGGTGACGGCGATCGTGCGCGATCCGCAGAAGGCGCCGGGCAATCCCAAACTCAAGGCCGTCAAGGGCGATGTCACCGACCCGGACAGCGTCGCGGCCCTGGTCCGCGGACACGATGCGGTCATCAGCTCGGCCCCGTTCAACCCGGGCATTTCACCCCAGGTGCTCGCGGCAGTGCGCAAATCGGGCGTGAAGCGCTACATTGCGGTCGGGGGCGCAGGCTCGCTCACGGCTGCGGACGGCAAGCTCGTCATGGACAATCCGCAGATTCCGGCCGAGTGGCTGCCGAGCATCAAGGAGGGCTCCCAGCTGCTGAAGCTGCTGCGCGCTGATCAGCAGCTGGATTGGACCTTCTTCTCACCGGCGGTCCAGATCGGACCGGGCGAGCGCACCGGCAAGTTCCGCCTGGGCGGTGATGAGGTCGTTGCGGCCGCCGATGGCAAGAGCTCCATTTCGTATGACGATTACGCCATCGCGCTGGTCGACGAGCTTGAGACGCCCAAGCATGTGCGGCGCCGCTTCACGATCGGCTATTGAGTCAGATACTTCGCCTCGAACATCACGAACACGCCAAGCCCCGGCTCCGGCTCGAAGAATCGCGAATTCGCGTCATTGACGATGACGGAGCCGACGTAGGCCTTGTTGAACATGTTCTCGATGCGCAGGTATTCACTGGTCTGCCAGCCCGCACTCTTCTGCTCGAAGCCGGCGCGCAGATTCTCGGTCCAGTAGCCGCCGGCATAGCCGCTGTTGCGATCGTCCGCATAGATGCGCGAGCGCACCAGCGTTTCGGCCGTGGCCATGAAGCCCGCCGCCGGATAACGCCAGGTCAGACCGGCATACAGGATGTTCTGCGCTACGGCCGGCAGGTAGTTTCCGGCGGGAATCACGGCGGTCGTGCACGGCGTTCCCGCACACCCGGCGTATGCATCGGCCACCACCGCGCGCAGGTACGAATAGGCGATGCGGGTTTCGAAGTTCCCGGGCAGGTCAGTGGTGACGCCAAGCTCCGCGCCGTCGCGCTGGGTAGCGCCGATATTCTCGTACACCGAGCGGCCGCCAGAGCTTTGCAGCACACCCAGCTCATCGATGGTGCGGATGTGAAACACCGCCACGTCCGCACGAAACAGCGGACCGCGCGTCTTCACGCCGACTTCATAGTCACTGCTGCGGGCCGGCTGCAGCCCGAAATTCAAGCCGGGCAGGCTGCCATTGACGGAGCGATACGCCAGCTCGTTCAGCGTCGGCGTCTCGAACCCTCGCCCGAATGACGCGTAAGTGCTGATGTCGTCGGTGAGGCTGTAACTCAATCCGGCGACCGGATTGGTGGCCGAGTAGCGCGTGCCGCTCAAGGGCAGCGCGCCACTGACCGACAGATGGCTGTGGTCGGTGATATCCACGACGCTGTTGCGCACGCCGGCCGTCGCGTGCAGACGCGCAGTAATATCCCATTGCGCCTGGAAGTACTCATCGAGGTCGTGCACGAGATTGGTTTCGTAGCGACGCGCGGCACCGAGCACGCCTAAGTCCGTGCCGACGTAGTTCAGATACCCGCGCCGGTGTTCGTCGAGGTCGTCGTAGCTGATGCCGGCGGTCATCGTGAGCGCCGTGCCCAGGAACTCGCGGCGATCGCTGAAATGCACATCGGTGCCGTCGTAACCGCGCGCCAGGTCGATGACGCCGCCCGGACTGGTCGGCGCGACCTGCGTGGCCAGCGGTATGGACTGGAACTGGGTGGTCTGACGATGCCCGCTGTAGACCATGGCGACGAGGCTGTCGTGCGCGCCGAAGTCGCGCTCGTAGGTCACGCCCAACTGCTCCTGCGTCAGTGCCTTGCGGGTATTGAACATGTCCGCGCCGGTCCCCGCCTGCAGCGGGTCCGCCACCACCTGCGCGGCCGTCAGCCCCAGCGGATCCTGCACGAAGGGCATTTCGACGGCATTCACGATGAAGGTCAGCTGCGATACATCGTCGAGCTTCACGCGCACCTTGCTGTTGAGTAGATTGCGCTGTGCTTCGCTGTGGCGGCGGTAGCCATCCGTCTGGAAATGCGACACGTCCAGCAGATAGTTGACGGGTCCGGCGTCGCCACCGACGACGCCGGCATAGCGCTGGGTATTCAGCGATCCGTATTCCAGGGTCGAACCCAGTTCGAATCCGGGCGGCGCGTCCGCCGTGAAAATGGCAATGACGCCGCCGGAAGAGTTGCCGTACAGGGCGGAGAACGGTCCGCGCAGCACTTCAATATGATCAGCGGAACCCAAATCGAACTGCGAGAACTGGCCCTGGCCATCCGGCATGGTTCCGGGAATGCCGTCCGAATACAGGCGTACGCCGCGGGCGCCGAAGCTGGAGCGCGCGCCGAAGCCGCGCGAGGAAATCTGCAGATCCTGGGCATAGTTCTGGCGGCTCTGCACGGACACACCCGGAACCGTATCCAACGATTCCGACAGGTTCACCTGCGATTGCCCATCGTGAATCGTGGCACTGCCGATGCGATCCACGGACACGGGCAGCGTGAGGCTGTCCTGCGCGATGCGCGTCGCGGTCACGACCACTGATTGAAGATCGGCGGCCGCATCAGTATCCGCTGGCGCATGGGCAGCCTGCGCCGCCCGGGCACCCGCCACAGCGCACATCGCCATCAACATCCCTGTCCGGTACCGGTGCATTGCTGGAGAATGAGTACTTGGACACATTGGTGCAATACAGATAAACGCTAAAAAACCGCAGTTCGCTACAATGCGAAGGTGCAGCAGAAAACAGTCATGACTACCGGGAAAGACTCCGCGCGCAGCGGCGGACTGTTTGTGATCTCAGCGCCATCGGGCGCCGGCAAGACCTCCTTGGTGAAGGCATTGCTGGCGCGCAATCCGCAGTTCACCGTTTCGGTATCCCACACGACCCGTCCGCCGCGACCGCATGAGATGCAGGGTCGTGAATACTGGTTCGAAACGCCGCAGGAGTTTCAGGAGCGGCTGGCACGCGGGGAATTTCTGGAGCACGCGCGGGTATTCGACAACTTCTACGGTACCGGTCGGGCAACCGTCGAGGCGGTGCTCGCCGCCGGGCGGGATGTCATCCTGGAAATCGACTGGCAAGGTGCCCGGCAAGTGCGCCAGTCCGCGCCGGAGTGCACCACCATATTCATATTGCCGCCCTCGCGTGCCGCCCTGGAGGAGCGCCTGCGCAACCGGCAGACGGATGCCGAAGCGGTCATCGCACGCCGCCTGCAGGATGCCGTGGGCGACATGTCGCATTACCGGGAATTCGGCTATGTGGTGGTCAATGACGATTTCGACACGGCCTGCGGGCAGTTGGAAAGCATTCTGACCCGTCACGGCCAGGCCCTGACCAGCGATCGGCCGCAGCTGGCGCCGCTGCTGGCGGACCTGCTCGGGAACGCCTGACGCTGGCCAAAATGGGGCCCGTTGCCGTAGACTTCTGAAGCTCTTCCGCCCATCGCGGCGGCAACTACCTAAAGTCAGCAGGATATGGCCCGAATCACCGTCGAAGACTGTCTCCAGAACGTCGATAACCTCTTCCACCTGGTGCTGCTGGCCTCCCAGCGTGCCCGGCGGCTGGCCAATGGCGCCGAACCGACCGTTGCCTGGGAAAACGACAAACCCACGGTGGTTGCCCTGCGCGAAATCGCCGGCGGCTCGATCACGGCCGAAATGCTCAGCGAGCCGGAGCCGCCGCCGGTCGAGGCCACCATGCCGGATGCCGAATCGATGGCGTTCCGGGCCCCGCAGTTTGGTCTGGGAGACTGACTCCAGGCGTAACCTATGGACTATGCGTCTTCGCTCCTGGGACTGATCCCCGGTGCAAGGCGCGCCACACCGGGGCTGAAAGACCTTCTGGCCACGGTCGGTACCTACCTGCCGCCGGAGCAGGTCGAGCGCATCCGGGAGGCTGCCGAGTTCGGCGCCTCGGCGCACAAGGGACAGACCCGCCTCAGCGGCGAACCCTATATCGCCCACCCGGTGGCCGCGGCCGCGATCCTCGCCGACCTGCACCTCGACACCGACACCATCATTGCGGCCATCCTCCATGACGTGATCGAGGACACGCCGACCCCGAAGGACCAGCTGGCGCAGCGCTTCGGCGCCGACGTCGCCGAAATCGTCGATGGGGTCACCAAGCTCGACCAGATCAAGTTCAAGAGCCGCGAGGAGGCGCAGGCCGAGAGCTTTCGCAAGATGCTGCTCGCGATGGTGCGCGACCTGCGCGTCGTGCTGGTCAAGCTCGCCGATCGCACGCACAACATGCGCACCATCGACGCCATGGAGGTGAGCCGGCGGCGTGCGATCGCGCGCGAGACGCTCGAAATCTATGCCCCCATCGCCGAGCGCCTGGGACTGTATGACCTGAAACTGGAACTGGAAGACCTGGGGTTCGCGGCCCTGTACCCGCAGCGCTACCGGGTGCTCGAACGCGCGCTCAAGCGCGCCCGCGGCAACCAGAAGGAGTTCCTCAAGAAGATCGAACAGCAGCTCACCGCGGCGCTGATGAAGAATGAGATCGTCGCGCGGGTCGCGACGCGCGAGAAGCACCTGTACAGCATCTACCGCAAGATGCAGCGCAAGCGCGCCACGCTCAATGAGATCGTCGATGTCTACGGCCTGCGCATCGTGGTCGACAGGGCCGACACCTGCTACCGCGCGCTCGGCAGCGTGCACAGCGTGTTCAAGCCCATGCCGGGACGCTTCAAGGACTACATCGCGATCCCGCGGGTCAATGGTTACCAGTCGCTGCATACCACGCTGTTCGGCCCGAACGGCGTGCCGATCGAAGTGCAGATCCGCACCGAGGACATGAACAGCGTCGCGCAGTCCGGCATCGCGGCGCACTGGCGCTACAAGACCGGTGAAACCGTCGGCTCCTCGCAGCAGGAGCGTGCGCGGGAATGGCTGTCGCGGCTGGTCGAACTGCAGGAGGGAGGCAGCAGCTCCGAGGAGTTCCTCGAGAGCGTCAAGGTCGATCTTTTTCCGGACAAGGTGTACGTATTCACGCCGAAGGGCGAAATCCTGCGCCTGCCGAGCGGTGCGACCGTGGTCGATTTCGCGTACTGCGTTCATACCGACATCGGCAATCGCTGCGTCGCGGCCAAGGTGGACCGCCGCCTGACGCCGCTGCGCACCGTGCTGCGCAACGGACAGACCGTGGAGATCATCACCGCGAAGGGCGCGATGCCGAATCCCTCGTGGGTGAACTTCGTGGTCACCGCCAAGGCGCGCAATGCCATCCGCCACTATCTGAAGGGGCTGCGACGCTCCGAAGCGATTGCGCTGGGCAAGCGCCTGCTCAACCAGTCGCTCGCGGAGTTCCACCTCGCGCTGGAGGACGTGCCGCCCTCGCTCATGCAGGCGGCGGTGGGCGAGTTCGGCATGAAGGACATCGACGAGCTCTTCGAGCGCATCGGCATGGGCGAGCGCCTGGCACCGCTGGTCGCGCGCCGGCTGCTGCCGACCATTCCGCAGGAAGACGGCGGCGAAATCCCCGCTCCCGGTGCCATGGCGATCGCGGGCACCGAGGGGCTGCTGGTCACCTACGCGCGCTGCTGCTTTCCGATTCCGAACGATCCGGTCATCGCGTTCCTCTCCAGCGGGCGTGGCGTCGTCGTGCACCGCGAGACCTGCGTCAACGTCGAGGATTACCGCAAGCACCCGGAGAAATGGCTGCCGGTGACCTGGCAGGCCACCCCGGATCGGGTCTTCAGTTCGCAGATCCGCGTCGATGTACCCAACCGCATGGGCATACTCGCGGCCGTGGCCGCGGCGATTGCCGGCACCGAAACCAACATCGAACGGGTGTCGGTCGAGGAGCGCGAGTCGGAAACCTCGGTACTGGACTTCGAGCTGCGCGTACGCGACCGCGCGCAGCTCGCCATCGTCATCCGCTCGATCCGCCGCATGCCCGACGTACTGCGCGTCACCCGCACGCTCGCGGCCCATTCACGCAAGAGGCTCGAAGACAAGACATGACCCGCACCACCATCCATACCGACAGCGCCCCCAAGGCCATCGGCACCTACTCGCAGGCCGTCCGCGTCGGCAATACCGTGTACGTCTCGGGGCAGATCCCGCTCGATCCGCGCAGCGGCGAACTGGTGTCCGGCGACATCGAAGCGGAGATCCGCCGCGCCTTCGACAACCTGCTGGCGATCGTGACGGCGGCGGATGGCACCTTCTCGCAGGTGGCGAAGGTCACGGTGTTCCTCACCGACCTGGCGCACTTTGCGAAGGTGAACGAAATCATGGCGACCTATTTCCGCCAGCCGTATCCGGCGCGCGCGGCGGTCGGCGTCGCGCAGCTGCCGAAGGGCGCGCGCGTGGAAATCGAGTGCATCCTCTGTCTTGACTGAAGCTGCCGAACTGCGACCCGTCACGGCGCTGCGCGGGGTCGGCGCGGCGCTCGCCGAACGCCTCGCAAGACTGGGCATCACGCGCGTGCAGGACCTGCTGTTCCTGCTGCCGACGCGCTATGAAGACCGCACGCGCATCCTGCCGCTGGGCGCACTGACGCCCGGCGAGCACGCCGTGGTCGAGGGCGAGGTGCAGCTCACCGAAGTCACCTACCGCCGACGCCGCCAGCTGCTGTGCCGGCTCAGCGATGGCTCGGGGTTCCTGACCCTGCGCTTCTTCCATTTCTCGACGGCGCAGCACAACGCCCTGACGCGCGGGTTGCGCCTGCGCTGCTACGGTGAGGTGCGCCGGGGGCCGCTGGGGCTGGAGATCGTCCACCCGGAATACCGGCGCGTGCAGGAGGCGCCGCAGGGCCTGGAGGAATCCCTGACACCGATGTATCCGGCCACCGAAGGCCTCACCCAGCTGCGTCTGCGCATGCTCATCCGTGAAGCCCTCGGCGCTGCCGGCAGCAGCGCGGTGCGCGACTGGCTGCCCGCTGAAATTCAGCGCGCGCTGCAGCTGCCGGTGCTGCGCGAGGCGCTGGAGCTGCTGCACCGTCCGCCGCGCGAGCATGACCACACCGCGCTGCTCACCGGCCATCATCCGGCGCAGCGTCGGCTGGCCTTCGAGGAGCTGCTGGCCCATCAGCTGAGTCTGCGGCTGCGCAAGCTGCGCACGGCGGCTGATCCGGGCTTGCCACTGACGGACCCGCACGGTCTGGAATCGCGGCTGCTGGCGCTCCTGCCCTTCGCGCTCACCCGCGCGCAGCAGCGGGTGCGCGCCGAAATCGCGGCGGACCTGGTGGGCAAACATCCGATGCTGCGACTGCTGCAGGGGGATGTGGGCTGTGGCAAGACGGTGGTCGCAGCGCTGGCCGCGGCGCGTGCGATGGGCAGTGGCCAGCAGGTCGCGCTGATGGCGCCCACGGAGCTGCTGGCCGAGCAGCACTGGCGCAATCTCAGTGGCTGGCTCAAGGCCTTGAACCTGCCGGTCGCCTTGCTCACAGGGTCGCAGCCAGCGCGCACCCGGCGCAGCGCCGAGCAGGCAATTGCCTCAGGGGAGATTCAGATCGTCGTTGGTACACACGCATTGTTTCAAAAAGGGATCAATTTCGCCAACCTGGCCCTGATCATTGTCGATGAACAACATCGTTTCGGCGTGCAGCAGCGCATGACGTTGCAGGAAAAAGGGCGCGCGGCGGGCCTCATGCCCCACCAGCTCATCATGACCGCGACGCCCATCCCGCGGACCCTCGCCATGACCGCGTACGCGGACCTGGACATCTCGGTGATCGATGAGTTGCCACCGGGGCGCACGCCGGTGGTGACCGTGGTCATGGCGGAAGCGCGCCGGCATGAGGTCGTGCAGCGCATCCTGCTGGCGTGCCGCGCGGGTCGGCAGGCCTACTGGGTGTGCCCGCTCATCGATGAGTCGGAGGAGCTGCGCTACCAGGCCGCCGAGGAAACCGCGGTGGCGCTGCGCGAGGCCCTGCCGGAGTTAACTGTGGAACTGGTGCATGGGCGGCAGCCAGCCGCGCAGAAGGAGGCGACCATGGCGGCCTTCCAGGCCAACCGCATCCACCTGCTCGTGGCCACCACCGTGATCGAAGTGGGCGTCGATGTCCCGAATGCGACCCTGATGGTCATCGAAAATGCCGAGCGCATGGGACTGGCCCAGTTGCACCAGCTGCGCGGCCGGGTGGGGCGGGGGGCGGAAGCCTCGATGTGCGTGCTGCTGTATCGCGCGCCGCTGTCGCAGCTGGCGCGGGCGCGGCTGCGTACCATCCGCGAAACCAGCGATGGTTTTGAAATCGCGCGCCGCGACCTGGAGTTGCGCGGCCCGGGCGAACTGCTCGGTACCCGGCAGACGGGCCTCGCGCAGCTGCGGGTCGCGGATCTCGCGCGCGATGCGGACCTGCTGCCCATGGTGCAAAAGAGCGCCGAGCTGATGCTGCGTGATTATCCGGATAACATTGCGCCGCTGACCATGCGCTGGATCGGCGAAGGTGAACGCTACGGAACCGTTGGCTGAAGACTTGAGTGCGCAACTGGCGCTGACGCCGCGGCGACCCCGGATGGCGCCGCTGAGCTATCGGGTGCTGCGCCGCCTCACCGAGTACGCCCGGTTGGCCCGGCTCGATCGGCCGGTGGGCATCTGGCTGCTGCTGTGGCCGGTGCTGTGGGCGCTGTGGATCGCGGGGGCCGGGCGCCCGACCCCGCGCGTGCTCATGGTGTTCGTGCTCGGGGTCTTCACGATGCGCGCCGCCGGCTGCGTCATCAATGATCTGGTCGATCGCGATATCGACCCGCGCGTCCGGCGTACCCGGCAGCGACCCCTGGCCGCACGCCGCGTCACACCGCATGAGGCCGTCGTGATCTTCGCGCTGCTGGCGGCGGCCGCGCTGTGGCTGGTGCTGCAGCTGGACCCGCTGGCCGTGCGATTGTCGCTGGTGGGGGCCGCGCTCACGGTCAGCTATCCCTTCATCAAACGCTTCTTTCCGCTGCCGCAGCTGTACCTCGGAATTTCATTCGGCGGGTGGGGGGTGCCCATGGCCTTTGCGGCGCAGCTGGGGCATGTGCCGCGCATCGCCTGGGTGATCTTCATGGCCGCGGTGGTGTGGGCCGTGATCTACGACACGCAGTACGCCATGGTCGATCGGGAGGATGACCTGAAGATCGGGGTGCGTTCGACGGCCATCGCCTTTGCCGACATGGACCGTGCGATGATCGGCATCCTGCAGCTGCTGATGCTGGCGGCGCTGGCACTGGTGGGCCGCACCCTGCATTTCGGCAACTGGTTCTACGGCGGCCTGGGCGCGGCCGGCGTCACCTTCCTGTTCCAGCAGTGGCTGATCCGAAACCGCGAGCCCGCCGCGTGCCTGCGCGGTTTCCTCAACAACAATTACACCGGCGTCGCGATCTTCGCCGGCATCCTGCTGCAATACCTGTACGGCAGCTGACTAAGTCGAAGTCGCCGCCGGCAGCTGGTCGCCGGGCACCCAGAAGCCGTGGATCTGGCCGGCGATCCGATAGGGCATTTTCACGGTCGCGATCGGACCCGCCTCCAGATGCGCGGTATCCACCAGCACCAGGTCCGCACGGCCGCCTTCGCGCGGACGTGACGCGACGCCGATCAGATAACCATCCCCTTCGGCCGCGCCCTTGTGCCGCGGCACGAAGCACATCTCGGCCAGGCTCGCGTCCTTGCCCAGCGAGAAGAACTTCGCGGTGCGGGTCATGTGATCGAACATGGCCCAGCGGCTGCCGACCGCCGGATCACTGCTGAGCAGGAAGCCGTAGCGGTACGGCACGGTGTGATAGCGATCGTCCTGTCGGGACAGCGCGCCGGCGATGCCCGGATACAGATTCTCGATCTCGAAGCTCGTGGCCTTGCGGTTCGCGAGGTTCACGCTGTAGCGCATGACACGGCCCGCGGCCTTCACCGGGTCGAACTTCTCGTGCAGCTGCGGGAAGAACGGAAACTGGTTCGAGTCGGCGCCGTCGACATCCAGGTAGACCTTCTCGCCTTCATTCCACGCACCCATGGTGTGCGTGGCCATGTAGCCCGGACCCTTGAACCAGCGCAGGTCCTTGCCATCGCCGCCGCGGCGCATGATGCCGAGCCAGCTCGGCAGCGTCGAATCCCAGGCGAAGTGCGGGCCACCGTTCTTGATGAGCTCCAGGTTCGTGGCCATGGGGCTGACGTAGAAGATCGCGTACTTCTGGGTGACGCCGAAGTCATGGATCATGCAGGCATACGGCACCTTGACCCACGCCGACCAGTTCACCGCGCCCTGCGGATCGGCGGAAAACACAAACACGTCATCCGAGCCGAGGCCCCTCGCCTCGTAACCGAAGGCCACGAGTTCGCCGGTTTGCGGGTCGACCTTCGGATGCGCAGTGAAGGTCTGGCCCTTCAGGCCCCCATTGAAGGTGTAGTAATCATCGACGGTCTCGAGGGTCAGCGGATTCAACGCCACCGGCGGACTGTCCTCCTTCATCGCCAGCAGTCGCTGATGGTGATAGAAGATCTGCGTATTCGCGGTGCCGCGACTCAAGCTCTTGACGCTCGGGTCATCGGTCGTCGGATTGCGATACATGCCGAACAGCGAGCGGCGCGCGGCGTGCTGCGCCTTGTAGCGCTGGGTGCGCACGTAGCGGCTGCGGAAATCGACGTGCCCATCCTTGATCCGGAAGGCGCCGATCATGCCCTCGCCGTCAAATGGAATGTCATGCGTGTAGATCGCCGGCTTCGGATACTGCGGATCCGGACCGACGCGAAAGAAGATGCCATCCAGATCCTTCGGCAGGGCACCTTCGATCTCACAGTCGTACAGATCGTTTTCCGAGCGGTAGACGGCGCCCGCAGCGCTGCCACCGCCGCCAAAGCTGCCCCGTTCCTTGGGGAACTGCACCTCGGCCTGCGCAGTGGCGGGGAGCACCAAGCCACCGACGGCCGCGGCGGCGCCCGCGCTGACGCCGGCAACCGCACCCATGAAACCGCGACGACTCAGGGACGCCGGCAGGGTGGACTCGTCTGTGATGGGTGGCTTGCGGCTCATGTCGATGCTCCTGCGTGGCGGAAAACCCCGCGGATCATACCCCCAAACTGCTGCTCAAATAATGAGCAAATGTCACCGCCGGGTGTGGCTTTGGGTTGACAGCGACCAGCGCGGCCCGGAACATCCCCGGCGCCCCTCCCAACCCCAAGGCCGGAAAAAAACCTATGACGAAGAGCAGCGCTGTCCCACGCCATGACTGGTCGGTGGCGCAGATCGAAGCCCTGTTCGCACAGCCGCTCCTCGATCTGCTGCTGAGCGCACAGAGCGTGCATCGGCGGCATTTCGCGCCGAACACCGTGCAGATGAGCACGCTGCTGTCCATCAAGACCGGCGCCTGCCCCGAGGACTGTGCCTACTGTCCGCAAAGCGTGCGCTACGACACCGGACTGTCGCGCGAGGCGCTGATGGAGGTGGCGGCGGTGAAGGAAAGCGCGGAGCGCGCCAAGGCGGCCGGCGCGACCCGCTTCTGCATGGGTGCGGCGTACCGGTCCCCGAAGGCCCGCGATCTGGACATCATCTGCGCCATGGTCCAGGAAGTGCGCGCACTGGGCCTGGAGAGCTGCGCGACCTTGGGGATGCTGGAGCCGGCGCAGGCACAACAGCTGAAGGCCGCTGGCCTCGACTTCTATAACCACAACCTCGACACCTCCGCGGAGTTCTACGGCGAAATCATCACCACGCGCACTTTCCAGGATCGCCTGGACACCTTATCGGCGGTGCGCGAGGCGGGACTGAAAGTGTGCTGCGGGGGCATCGTCGGCATGGGCGAGTCGACCCGCGATCGCGCCTCGATGCTGGCGACGCTGGCGGGCTTGGCCCAGCATCCGGAAAGCGTGCCGATCAACGAGCTGGTACAGGTGCCGGGCACGCCGCTGCACGGGGTCGCGCCGGTGGACCCCTTCGATTTCGTCCGCACCATCGCGGTGGCGCGCATCGTGCTGCCGCGCTCGCATGTGCGGCTGTCCGCGGGCCGCGCGCAGATGAGCGATGAGATGCAGGCACTGTGCTTCATGGCCGGTGCCAATTCGATTTTCTATGGCGAAAAGCTGCTCACCACCGGCAATCCGGATGTCGAGAAGGACCGCAATCTGCTGACGCGCTTGGGGTTGACGCCGGAGGCCCCGCCACAGGCCGCGTACGCATGAAGGCCGCGGCCGCGCGAGTTCGGCTGGCGCAGCTGACTGCGCAGCACCTGCGGCGCCGGCGCCGCACCGTGTCGGCCGTGGATCCAGCAACCTGCGAAGTCATCGTCGACGGAGAGCGACGCGTCAACTTCTGCGGCAATGATTATCTGGGTTTGAAAGCGCACCCGGCGCTCGCGCGGGCCCTGCAGGAGTGTGCGGCCATCGCCGGCTGCGGCAGCGGCGCATCGCATCTGGTGACCGGCCATGGCCGCGAACACGAGCGGCTCGAGGCGCAGCTGGCGCAGTTCACCGGCCGCGCCCGGGCGCTGCTGTTTTCAACCGGCTACATGGCCAACCTGGCCGCGGTGACCTGCCTGGCGGCGCGCGATTCGCGCATCGTCATGGATCGGTTGTGCCACGCCTCGCTGATCGATGCGGCGCACCTGTCGGGAGGGGAGCTGAAGCGCTTCGCGCACGCGAATGTGCCGGCCGCGCGCGTGATGCTCGAGGGCGCGGCGGCGCCGGGCCTGAACCTGCTGGTGACCGACGGTGTGTTCAGCATGGACGGGGATCTGGCGCCGCTGCCGCAATTGGCGCAGCTGGCGACGCAGGCGGATGCCTGCCTGATCGTGGATGACGCGCATGGCCTGGGCGTCATGGGCGCCAGCGGCCGCGGCAGCCTCGAGCATTTCGATCTCGACAGCACCGCCGTACCCATCCTGGTCGGCACGCTCGGCAAGGCCTTCGGCTGTTTCGGCGCGTTCATTGCAGCTGACGAGGATTACATCGAGTGGCTGCTGCAGAGCGCGCGCAGCTATATCTATACTACGGCACTGCCGCAGCCAGTCGCGGCCGCGGCATGCGCCGCACTCACCGTGGCGAGCGCCGAAAGCTGGCGCCGCGAGCGGGTGCTGGAGCTTGCGGCACGCCTGCGGCACGGCGCGGCGCAGGCCGGGGTGCCGCTGCTGCCGTCGCCATCGCCGATCCAGCCGGTGGTACTCGGGGACAGTGACCGCGCGTTGCGGGTGAGCGAAAAGCTGTTCGCGGCCGGCTTCTGGGTTGCGGCCATTCGGCCGCCGACCGTGCCGCGCGGTTCGGCGCGCCTGCGCATCACGCTGTGCGCCAATCACAGCGAACAGCAGGTCGACGCATTGCTCGCGGCCCTGGTCGCGGCGCTGCGCGCGACTCCCGAAACACCACATGCCGCCGCCTGATCCCTTTGTGCTGGACCGGCGCGCCGTGCGTGCGTCGTTTGAGCGCGCCAGTGCCACTTACGATGCGGCCGCCGTGCTGCAGGCACGGGTGCGTGAGGAGCTGCTGTCACGGCTGGACCTGCTGCGCATCACCCCGCAGGTGATCGTCGATGTGGGCTGCGGCACCGGCCATGGCGCCCGCGGCCTGAAGGAGCGGTATCGGTCAGCAATGGTGATTGCGGTGGATCCGGCGCTGGGGATGCTGCGCGAGGCACGGCGCCGCGGCAGCTGGCTGCGGCCGCTGCAGCGCCTGTGCGGTGATGTGTTCCAGCTGCCCTTCCGCGACGGCGCGATCGACCTGGTATTCAGCAGCCTGATGCTGCAGTGGTGCGATGATCTCGATGCGGCCTTGCGCGAAGTCCGGCGGGTCCTGTCGCCGTCCGGGTTTTTCGCCTTCACGACCTTCGGTCCGGACACCCTGCGCGAGCTGCGCCTGGCGTGGGCGGCGGCAGACGGCGGCACGCATGTCAGCGGCTTTCGCGACATGCACGACATCGGCGATGCGGTGGCGCGCGCGGGGCTGTCGGAGCCGGTCATGGACGTGGAAAGATTGACCATGGTGTATCCGGACGTTGCCGCGATCACCAAGGACCTGAAGGTCATCGGCGCCCGCAACGCCACTTCGGCGCGCGCGCGCGGTCTCACCGGCAAAGGACGCTGGCGCGCCATGACGGCGGCGTATGAGACCCAGCGTCAGCCGAGCGGACTGCTGCCGGCCACCTACGAGGTGGTGTACGGCGCGGCCTGGGGGGCGCGCGGTCACCCGGGTGCGAACGCCCTGAACGGTGAGGTGCGCATTCCCGTGCACGCCATCCGGCGGCATCGGGAACCGTAGAATGGCCGCGGGGCTCTTCATCACGGGCACCGACACCGAAGTGGGCAAAACAGTCGTGGCCCGACTGGTGGTGCGCGCGCTCGTCGCCGCGGGCGTTCGCGTGGCGGTCATGAAGCCGGTGGCCGCGGGCAGCTTCATGACGGCGCAGGGCCCGCGCAATGAGGATGCCCTGGGACTGATCGCTCAGGCCAACGTGGTCATGCCGTACGAGACGGTCAATCCCTACTGCCTGCCCGCGCCGGTCTCGCCCCACCTCGCGGCCCGCGAGGTCGGCGTCACCATCGAGCTGCAGCGCATCCGCGAAAGCTACGCAGCACTGCGCAATGCCGCCGATTGCGTGATTGTCGAAGGTGCCGGGGGGTGGCTCGCGCCGCTGAATGACACGCAGTTCGTCGCCGATCTGGCCGTCACGCTCGAATTGCCGGTGCTGCTGGTCGTGGGCCTGCGGCTGGGCTGCCTGAATCACGCGCTGCTCACCGTGGCGGCGATCCGGCAGCGGCAGCAGTTGCTGGCGGGCTGGATCGGCAACTGCATCGACCCGGGCTTTGCCCGCCTGCCGGAGAACCTGACCACGCTGCAGCGACATATCGGCATGCCGCCGCTCGCCCTCGTGGCCTATGATAAGACGGCACCGGGAACGGTGCCCCTGAGTGCTGCTGAAGTGACGGCCGTGGTTCAGGCAGCCGCGTGTAAGCGGTTGACTTGAATATATAATTTCAGCCTGTAACATGCACAGCTCGCTGGTGGAACCCAATGGAGTCAGCGCACGCCTGTATCGTGATCGCGCCGAACTGCTCGCTGAGCGCGCGCGGGGCGGTGCTGTTTTTTCTGACTGCGTGCGCCCCGTGCTTTGGCATCGCCGGCGTGCTGACTTTCCTGGGGTTCTGGCCCGTGCTGCCCTTTGCCGGTCTGGAAATGCTGCTTCTCGGCGCGGCGCTGCGCATCAGCCTCGCACGTCGTCATCATCGCCAGACCATTGTTATTTCAGAGTCGGATGTCATCGTTCAGTCGCATATCGGCAAAGTCCACAGTGAGGTTGTGTTTCCGCGGCACTGGGCACAGGTTAAACTGCGCGGCTCAACGTCGCGCCTGCATCCGAGCCGCCTCGTGATCGAATCGCATGGACGACAGTGCGCAGTTGGTGACTTCTTGACGGAGGACGAACGCCGCGGGCTATACGGTAAGCTCGCGGGGCTCATCGGCCGCGTCAACGAGTCGCCGACTCTAGGTTTTGCAGGTGAGGCTCGAGGTTTTTGATGGCCGCAGGCCATGAGATACATATAAAATGATGCGCAAACTCCTGTCCCCGTTCGCCGCCGTGGCGGTATTGGCCTTGAGCCTGTCGTCTGCCGCGCACGCCAAATCCGGCTGGGCAGAGCTGAACATGACGCCGGGCGTGACCGCGATGTCACGCCAGATCTACGGCCTGCACATGCTGATGTTCTGGCTGTGCGTCGGGATCGCGGTGGTCGTCTTCGGCGTGATGGCGTATTCGATTTTCGCCTTCCGCAAATCCCGCGGCGCCGTGGCGGATACCACCCTGCTCCACAGCACCACGGTTGAGATCATCTGGACCATCGTGCCCATTGCGATCCTGGTCGCCACCGCCGTGCCGGCCGCCACCACCCTGATCAAGACCGAGGACCTGCGCAATTCGCAGCTGACGATCAAGGTCACCGGCTTCCAGTGGGGCTGGGACTACGACTACCTGAACAATGGCGTCGAATACTTCTCGCGCCTGGATCGCGCCAGCGACGCGGCCCGGCAGCTCGGCTCGGGCATCGACGTGACGACCGTCCCGCACTACCTGCTGAACGTCGACAATCCGCTGGTCGTGCCGGTGGACACGAAAGTGCGCGTGCTGATCACGGCGAACGATGTGATTCATTCCTGGTGGGTACCGGCCTTCGGCGTCAAGAAGGACGCGATCCCGGGCTTCGTGAATGAGGCCTGGTTCAACATCGATGCCGACAAGGCCGGCACTTACCGCGGCAACTGCGCCGAGCTGTGCGGCCGCGATCACGGCTTCATGCCGATCGTGGTGAACGCGCTTTCCAAGGATGACTTCGCGGCATGGCTGAAGGCCAAACAGCTCGAGCAGCATCCCCCGGCTGCCACCGACTCTTCGGCTCCGGCCGCGAAGTAAGCAACCGATACATCAAAGAGACACGAACATGGCCTACGACTCGCACGTTGCTACTGACCACGACCATGACGCGCATGATCACAAGCCACATGGCTGGCGCCGCTGGGTATTCGCGACCAATCACAAGGACATCGGCACGATGTACCTGGTGTTTGCCGGGATAAGTTTCTTCATCGGCGGCAGCATGGCCATGCTCATCCGCCTGGAGCTGTTCTCGCCTGGCATGCAGTTCATGGATCCGCTGTTCTTCAACAGCATGACCACCATGCATGCGCTGGAGATGATCTTCGGCGCCGTCATGCCGGCCTGGACGGGCCTGGCAAACTGGATGATCCCGATGCAGGTGGGCGCGCCGGACATGGCGCTGCCGCGTTTGAACAATTTCAGCTTTTGGATCCTGCCCTTCGCGTTCACGCTGCTGCTGGCATCCTTGTTCGTACCCGGCGGCGGCCCCGCCGGCGGCTGGACCATGTATCCGCCGCTGATGTTGCAGGGTGGCGCGTCCTTCCCGATGACCATCTTCGCCATCCATATGATGGGTATTTCCTCGATTCTGGGCGCCATCAACGTCGTCGTGACGATCATGAATCTGCGCGCCCCGGGCATGACGCTGCTGCGCATGCCGCTGTTCGTGTGGACCTGGCTCATCACCGCCTACCTGCTGATCGCGGTCATGCCGGTGCTCGCGGGCGCCGTCACCATGCTGCTGACCGATCATTTCTTCGGCACGACCTTCTTCACCGCGGCCGGCGGCGGTGATCCGGTCATGTACCAGCACATCTTCTGGTTCTTCGGTCACCCCGAGGTATACATCCTCATCCTGCCGGCCTTCGGCATCGTCTCGGAAATCATCCCGACCTTCTCGCGCAAACCGCTGTTCGGCTACGACGCGATGGTGTACGCCACTGCGTCGATTGCCTTCCTGTCCTTCATCGTCTGGGCCCATCACATGTTCACGGTGGGCATGCCACTGGCCGGACAGCTGTTCTTCATGCTCTCGACCATGCTGATCGCGATTCCGACCGGCGTGAAGGTGTTCAACTGGACGGCGACCATGTACAAGGGCTCGCTCTCCTTCGAGCCGCCGATGCTGTTCGCGGTGTCGTTCCTGTTCCTGTTCACGATCGGTGGGCTCTCCGGTCTGATGCTGGCCATCGTGCCCGCGGACTACCAGTACCAGGACACCTACTTCGTCGTGGCGCACTTCCACTACGTGCTGGTGCCGGGCGCCGTATTCGCGATCATGGCCGGTATCTACTACTGGCTGCCGAAGTGGACTGGCAACATGTACAACCAGACCCTGGGCAAGTGGCACTTCTGGCTGTCCACGATCTTCGTGAACGTGCTGTTCTTCCCGCAGCACTTCCTGGGACTCGCGGGCATGCCGCGCCGGATTCCGGATTACGCCGTGCAGTTCACCGACTGGAACAGGGTGTCCTCGATCGGTGGCTTTGCCTTCGGCGCGACACAACTGCTGTTCGTGTACCTCGTCTGGAAGTGCGTGCACGGAGGCGAGCGCGTCGGCAACCGCGCCTGGGAAGGCGCGCATGGATTGGAGTGGGAGTTGCCCTCACCGCCGCCGTTCCACTCCTGGACTGATCCGCCGTCGGATGCGCTGATCAACCGCGGCGCGGCGCATTGATGGCACTGGATGTGCCCACACTGAGTGATCAGCGCCGGCGCGGCGTGCGCCGCACGGCATTGGTGCTGGGCTTCATCGCGGCCGCGTTCTACGTGGGCTTCATGGCCATGATGATCTGGCGCGGTTCACGATGAGCCTGGAGCGCGACAAGGCCGGCAAGTCCAACCGCTCGCTGACCACGAAGCTGCTCATCTTCGCCCTCGGCAGCTTCGGCTTCGGGTTCGCGCTCGTGCCGCTCTATGACGTGCTGTGCGCGGTGACCGGCCAGGGCGATCAGAAGGCGCTGGCGCGCGCCGCAACCGTCACGGAACACCCGGATCTGAACCGCCTGGTCAGCGTGGACTTCCTCACCAACCTGCCGGCGAACGGCAATTGGGAATTCCACCCGCTGGTGAAGACCATGCAGGTGCATCCCGGTGAGCTGTATCTGACACATTTCTACGCACACAATCTGATGGGTCATGACACGGTGGCCCAGGCGGTACCGGATATCTCCCCGTCCAAGGCGGCGGCCTATCTTCGCAAGACCGAATGCTTCTGCTTTTCGCCGCAGCACTTCAACGTGAACGAGGCGAAGGTGATGCCGGTGCGCTTCTTCGTTGATCCGGCGCTGCCCAAATACATCGACCGTCTTACGTTGACCTACACGTTCTACGATTCCACGACAATGATCAAACCCGAGAAATGACCATGGAACAGGCTCACGCCCCGGACACCAGTCACTACTACGTCCCGCATCACAGTCTTTGGCCAATCATCGGGTCGGTATCGCTGTTCTCGATCATGCTGGGCATGGTCACCTACTTCAATGACTGGGCCGGTCCCTGGGCGCTCGCGCCCGGCTTCACGCTCATCGCCTGCACCTTCTTCGGCTGGTTCTATTCGGTCATCGGCGAAAACCAGCACGGCGTTTTCAACAGCCAGGTGGATCGCTCGTTCCGCATGGGAATGATGTGGTTCATCTTCTCGGAAGTGATGTTCTTTGCGGCCTTCTTCGGCGCGCTGTTCTATGCGCGCACGTTGTCGACCGCGTGGCTGGGCGGACGCGGGGTGAAAATCTTCACGAACATCCTGCTGTGGCCGCACTACGACGGCACCTGGCCGACGAATGGTCCGGGTCACGTGGGCGGCCACGCGGACGGCAGCTTCCAGATCGTGCCGGCGTTCAGCCTGCCGGCCATCAACACGCTGATCCTGCTGACCAGCGGCGTCACCGTGACCATCGCGCATCACGCCCTGCGCGTGGGCAAGCGCGGGGTGCTGAAAGTGTTCCTGGCGCTGACCTTCATCCTGGGGTTCAGCTTCGTGGCACTGCAGGCCCACGAATACGGGGAAGCCTATCGCGAGCTGGGCCTGAAGCTGAGCACCGGGATCTACGGTTCGACGTTCTTCATGCTGACCGGCTTCCACGGCCTGCACGTCACCATCGGCGCCATCATGCTGACGGTGGTGTGGCTGCGGGTACTGCGCGGCCACTTCACGCCCGAGAAACACTTCGCGTTCGAGGCGGTGGCCTGGTACTGGCACTTCGTCGACGTAGTGTGGCTGGGACTGTTCGTCTTCGTGTACTGGCTCTAGGCGCGCGCGGCGATCACAGCCCGTGCGGCGTGATCAGCCCGAGCCACCAGGCCACCATCAGCAGGATGAACAGGCCCACCGACAATCCGACGCGCAGCGCCAGTGAACGGAACATCTTCTGCGAGTCGCCCTGGGCGCGGGACAGATGAAACAACGCTGAGCCGAGGCTCGCGACGATGGCCACCAGCACCAGGATGATCAGGACCTTCAGCGCCATCGCCCAATTATAGATCCGAATGTCCCCATGCCTATCGTGAGTTTCCGCATCGGCCGCCGCCGTTTTGCACCCTCCTGGTCGATGACACTGCTGACCATCGTGCTGTGCGTGGCGTTCGTACGCCTGGGCGAATGGCAATGGCAGCGCGGCGTGCACCGGCAGGCCGAGTGGGATGCCTTCGCGCGCGGCGCCGATGCGCCCCTACCGCTGGGTGCGCAGGACCTGGGTTCACTGGCACGCTTCCGGCGCATCACGGTCACCGGCCGCTGGGACGCCGGCCACCAGTTCCTGATCGATAACCAGTCGCATGGCGGCTTGCCGGGCTACGCGGTGCTGACGCCGCTGCGCCTGGACGATGGGCGGATGCTCATCGTCAATCGCGGCTGGGTGCCCTTCACCGGCGCGCGCGCGCGCTTGCCACCGATCGGGCTCGAAGCCACAGGTCCGGTCACGCTGACGGGGCGCCTGGACAACCTGCCGGTGGCCGGCCTGGCCTTGGGTCATGCGGCCCCGGCCGCCGCCGGAGCGTGGCCGAAGCTGACGGGCTTTCCGACCCTCGCGGACTTGGCCACGGCGCTGCACCACAAACTGGAGCCATGGACGGTGCTGCTGGATGCGGGCAGTGCCGAGGGTTATGTCAGGGACTGGCAACCGCCGGGGCTTTCACCCCTGCGCCATTGGTCCTATGCCATTCAATGGTGGGGATTTGCTGTGACGCTGCTGATCATCTGGGGGATCATGAGCGCCCGGCGGCAGGAGCCGAAGAATTCATGAGCAGCGTCATCGACCCCGAACTGCATCGCCGGAATTTCCGCACCGTGTTTGCCCTGGCCGGCCTGTTCGTGCTGCCGCTGGCGCTGGCGTTCTGGCTGTACTACGGCCTGCACTGGCATCCCCGCGGCATGACCAATCACGGCGATCTCATCGCGCCGGTGCGCCCTTTGCCGGATGTGCCCGTGCCGGATGCGGCCGGTGTGACCCAGCGCCACATCTTCAACGGACACTGGACCCTGGTGTATATCGGTGATGGCGCCTGCGACGCCGACTGCCGCACGACCCTGTTCTTCATGCGCCAGACGCGCCTGTCCCTGGGCAAGGACATGACGCGCGTGGAGCGCGTATTCCTCGCGCCGTCCCACTGCTGCGACCGCAGCTTCCTGGACGGCGAACATCCGGGCCTGCGCGTGTTCGATGCCGCGGTGCCCGCTGCACAGCCACTGCTTGCGCAATTTCCCGCGGACGGACGCGCCCAGGCGCTCTACATCGTCGATCCGCTGGGAAACCTCATGATGCGTTACGATGCGCGACTGCCGCCGAAGGGTCTGCTCGAGGACCTCAAACGCCTGCTGCAGCTGTCTCACATTGGCTGAACTCATGCTTCGGGATCCGGACACCACGCTCACCTGGATGCGCCGCATCGCGCTGGCCGCGGTGCTGCTTGCCTTCGGCGTGGTCGTGCTCGGCGCCTATGTACGGCTGACCACCGCGGGCCTGGGTTGCCCGGACTGGCCCGGCTGCTATGGCCATATCGCCCCGACCAGCACGGCGGTGGATGTGGGCAAGGCCTGGCGCGAGATGATCCATCGCTATTTCGCCGGCTCGCTGGTGATCCTCACGCTGATCCTCGCGGTGCTGGCGTTCTCCCAGCAGCGCGTCCGCTCGGCGGGCGGCACCAACGTGCCGCTCACGCTGGCGGTGGTCGCGACCATCATCGTGCAGGCGCTGCTGGGCATGCTGACCGTGACCTGGCAGGTCGCCCCGCAGATCGTGACGCTGCACCTGTTGTTCGGCATGACGACCCTGGGGCTGCTGTGGTGGCTGTGGCTGACGCTGGACGCACGCAGGCCGCGCACCACGGGTCCGGCGCTGGGCCGCAGTCCGCCGGTGGGTTGGGCGCAGACCCACTCGATCAGCCGCCGACTGGCGCTCATCGGTCTGCTGGTGCTGGCGGTGCAGATCGCGCTGGGCGGCTGGACCAGCACCAACTACGCCGCCACCGCCTGCCCGGATTTTCCGACCTGCCAGGCGGCCTGGTGGCCGCAGATGGACTTCCGCGACGCCTTCGTGCTGTGGCACTCGCCGACCATGAACTACGAGGGCGGTGTGCTCGGCCTTGCGGCGCGCGTGGCCATTCACTTCACGCATCGCCTCGGCGCGCTCGTGACCACCGTGGCCTTGAGTGTGGCCGCAATCTGGATTCTGCGCGAACGCACCCTGGTGCGGTCGCGACCCGCGGCCGTCGCGGTGCTGGTAGCCTTGGGGCTGCAGCTGGCGATCGGCATCACGATGGTCGTGAAGGGTTTCCCGCTGTGGCTGGCCACCGCCCACAACGGCGGGGCAGCCTTGTTGCTGCTG
The DNA here is from genome assembly GCA_036267975.1 of Steroidobacteraceae bacterium. Classification (GTDB taxonomy): domain Bacteria; phylum Pseudomonadota; class Gammaproteobacteria; order Steroidobacterales; family Steroidobacteraceae; genus DAIDKA01. The sequence continues at coordinate 58,752 of DATAVA010000029.1, forward strand.
GCAACCCTCGCGCTCAATCATCGGCTGATCGCTGCGGGCACTCGCAGCTGATGGAGCGGTGAGCGCACTTGGCCACATCGAGCGGATACGCATTGCCGCAGGCGCACTGGCGCCTGTACCTGGCGTTGACCAAGCCGCGCGTGGTTGCGCTCATCGTGTTCACGGCGATCGTGGGCACCTTGATGTCGACGCCCGGACTGCCGCCGGTGTCGGCCATGCTGTGGGGCAACCTGGGCATCGCCCTGGCCTCCGCCAGCGCGGCTGCCATCAATCACGTCCTCGACCGGCGCATCGACGCGCAGATGTCGCGCACCCGCGGGCGGCCGCTGCCGACCGGCGGCCTCACCGAGCGGCAGGCGCTGATTTTTGCGGCGGTGCTCGGCTTCGTCTCGATGGCGGTGCTGGGCCTGCTCGTCAATCTGCTCACGGCGGTGCTGACGTTTGCCTCACTGATCGGCTACGCGATCATCTACACGGCCTGGTTGAAGCGTGCGACCTCGCAGAACATCGTGATCGGCGGTGCCGCGGGCGCCGCGCCGCCGGTGCTGGGCTGGACGGCCGTGACCGGCCATGTCGATGCCGACGCGCTGCTGCTGTTCCTCATCATTTTCGCCTGGACGCCGCCGCACTTCTGGGCGCTGGCGATCGCGCGGCGCGACGAATACGCACGGGCCGGAATTCCGATGCTCCCGGTCACGCATGGCGTGGCGCACACGCGCCTGCATGTGCTGCTGTACACGGTGCTGCTGGTGCTGGTCACACTGCTGCCGTTCATGACGCGCATGAGCGGCCTGATCTATCTGGTGGCGGCGCTCATTCTCGATGCGATGTTTCTCTACCATGCCCTGGTGCTGAAGATTTCGGCGCGCCAGGAACTGCCGATGCGGGTGTTCCGTTTTTCGGTCAACTATCTGATGTGGATGTTTGCGGCGCTGCTCGTGGACCACTACCTGCCCACGACCCAGCACCTGCTGTGAATCGGTTCTGAGCAAAGGGTGCGCGCATGCTGATCGAACGCGTCTGGGCGGCCAACGACTACCGGAATTTTCACTATCTCGTGGCCTGTCCGGAAACCGGCGAGGCGCTCGCGATCGATCCGCTGGAGTGGCGCCTGTGCCTGGAAACCGCGCGGCGCCGCGGCTGGACCATCACCCAGATCCTCAACACGCATGAGCATCGGGACCACACCGGCGGCAATGCGGGCATGGTCGGCGCGACGCACGCGCGGGTGCTGGCGCACGCGCAGGCGGCGGCCAGCATCGGCGGGGTGGACCAGGGACTGAACCGGGGTGATGTGATCCGCGTCGGACGCCGCGTCGAGCTGGAGTGCCTGGACACGCCGGGCCACACGCTGGCCCACATCTGTCTCTTTGCCCATGGCGATGAACCGGCGCTGTTCTCCGGTGACACACTGTTCAACGCCGGCGCCGGCAACTGTCACAGTACCGGACGGCCCGAGCTGCTCTACGACACTTTCGTCACGCAGCTGGCGCGACTGCCGGATTCGACGCGGCTGTTCCCGGGCCACGAATACCTGGTGCGCAACCTCGAGTTCACGCTGGATAGGGAGCCGGACAACGCGGCGGCGGCGCAGATGCTCGAGCGGACGCGCGCCGCGGCCGCGGCGGATGCACCGGTGACCACGCTGGCGCAGGAAAAGCGCGTCAATACCTTCTTCAGGCTGCAGAACCCGCGCATCATTGGCCGCCTGCGGGCGCAGTTTCCGGAGCTGGGCGAGAACCCGGACGCGAAGGCCGTATTCCTGAAACTGCGCGAACTGCGTAATGCCTGGTAATTGCGAAGAACGGAGACATCCATGCGTATTCGATCCATTGTGCTGCTGACTGCAACGCTGCTGGTTGCGCCGCTGGCCTGGTCCATCCCCAGCGCATCGCTCGATGAGGCGGGCTCGGGACCGCAGGCGGCGCCCTCGGCCCAGGACGCCGGCACCTACGCCGCGGCCCTCGCATTGATGAAGCAAGGCGATGCCGCGACGGATCAGGCCAGCGCCCACGAAGCGTACGCCAGCGCGCGCACCAAGCTGCAATCGCTGGTCGGGCGCTCACCGCAGTTCGCGGAGGCGTGGAATGCGTTGGGCTATACCCAGCGCAAACTCGGCTCACTCGATGATTCCCTGGCCTCGTACGCGAAGGCGCTGGAACTGAAACCCGGCTACCCGGAGGCATTGGAGTACCGCGGGGAAGCGTATCTGCGTTTGAATCGCATCCATGATGCGAAGCAGACCTACCTCGACCTCTTTGCCAGCAATCGCAAGATCGCGGCGACCCTGCTCGAATCGATGAAGGTATGGCTCAAGACCCAGCAGGGCAGCCACGTGGTCGATGCCAGTGAGCTGACCGATCTGCAGCAGTGGGTGCAGGAACGCAGCCAGATCGCGACCCAGACCGCGGCGCTGACGCGCGCGGGGCAGGCCGCCAGCTGGCGTTAGCGCACGTGGCGCGGTGGGCGTCGACGCTGCTGCTGGCCGCGCTGCCGGCGCTGGGCGGCGCGCACACCACGGCCGCGCCCTTTGAATGGCATCTGCCGCGCGGCTTTCCGACGCCGTTCGTGCCGGCCGACAATCCGATGTCGGTGGCGAAGGTCGCGCTGGGACGGCGGCTATTCTTTGAAACGAAGCTGTCCGTGACCGGTCGCTACAGCTGCGCAAGCTGCCACGATCCGGCGCGCAGCTACACCGATGGGCGCGCCCGCGCAGTGGGTGCGACCGGGGCCGAGGTGCCGCATAGCGCGATGACGCTGATCAATGTCGCCTACAACCTCTCCTACGGTTGGCAGCATCCGGAAATTTCGTCCCTGGAAGCGCAGATGCGCCAGCCGCTGTTCAATCGTCATCCTGTTGAAATCGGTCTGAGCGGTCGTGAAGGCGAAGTTTGCGCCGCCTTGGCCGCGGATGCCGGCTACGCGCAGCAGTTCGCGGCCGTATTCGGCGGTGCGATCACCACGGCGCGCATCATCGAGGCCATCGCCGCGTTCGAGCGCACCCTCATCGTGGGTCGCTCCGACTTTGATGCCTACGTGTTTGACGGCCAGCATGCGGCGCTGTCGCCGATCGCAAAGCGCGGGATGGCGCTGTTCTTCTCGCGGCGCATCGGTTGCGCGGGTTGTCACTCCGGTTTCAATTTTTCGGGCAACTGGCGCGATCGTGACGGACCCACGGGCAAGGCCGGCTTCGCCGATGACGGACTGGGGGTCGGGCGGGTGCGCATCCCCACGCTGCGCAATATCGCGCTGACCGCACCGTATATGCACGACGGACGTTTCGCGACACTCGATGCGGTGCTCGACCACTATCAGCGGGTCGGAAAACTTCCCTCCAGCGCGCACGGCGGACGGCGTGATCCGCGCCTGAAAACCTTTACCCTCAAGCCCGGGGAACGTACCGCGCTCAAGGCGTTCCTGGCCACTCTCACCGAACGCGTGAACGCGCCACAGGCCGGACACTGAGGGCCATTTTGTCAGCGCTTTCTGACAGCGCGGCGGCAATCGAGCTGTTACCGTTACGCTGTAGCCCGTCATCCAATCAAGAAGAAGCGCGCGGTCCTTGAAAATTCTCGTTACCGCACCGGTGATTGCGGCGGGCGTGCTGGCCGCGCTGTGTGGCGTCGCCGCGCACGCCGAAACCGACGGCGACCTGACGGCAATGTCCCTGGCTGACCTCGCCAAGGTGGAAGTCACCTCGGTTTCAAAGACGAATGAAGCCCTGCAGCGCGCGCCGGCGGCGATTTATGTCATCTCCCACGATGACATCGTCAGATCCGGGGTGACCAGCATCCCCGAGGCGCTGCGGCTGGCGCCGAACCTGCTGGTGACGCAGACCTCCTCCAGTGCCTACGTGATTGCGGCGCGCGGCCTAGGCGGTAATCCGACGGCGCAGAACTTCTCGAACAAGTTGCTGATCCTCATCGACGGGCGCTCCGTGTACACGCCGCTGTATTCGGGAATTTATGCGGACACCCTGGATGTCATGCTGGAGGATGTGGAGCGTATTGAAGTCATCAGCGGGGTCGGCGCGACCCTGTGGGGTGCGAATGCCATGAACGGCGTCATCAACATCATCACGCGCTCGGCGTACCTGACGAAGGGGACTTACATCGACGGTGGTGCGGGCAATCAGCAGCAGTTTGGCGATGCGCGCTACGGCGCCAGCGCCGGCGCGGACGCTGCCTTCCGCGTCTACGGCCTGGGTTTTCATCGCGACGCGATGCAGCTGGCCGGTGGCACTGGCGCCGGCGACGGCTGGTCGAAGGGCCAGGGCGGGTTTCGCAGCGATTGGGGGCTCGACGAGGACACGCTGACCGTCCAGGGCGATTATTACCGGGCAACGGAAAGCACGCTGAACGGCCTGGACGGGACCGTGCTCGGCGGCAATCTGGTGGGCCGCTACGAGCACCACGGTGCGCAGTCGGATCTGCAGGTGCAGGCATACATCGACCAAAGCGAGCAGATCGGACCCGGCGGCACCGGCGGTTTCATCGTTCACACCTACGACATCACTGTGCAGGATACGATCACCCTCGGCGCGCGCAATCGCATCGTCTGGGGTGCGGGCGAGCGGCTCTACACCTATGGCATCACCAACGAAACCGAACTGTTGTTTGAACCGACCCGTCATGCTTTGACGCTCGGCAATGTATTCGTACAGGACACGGTGTCGCTCACCAGCGCCGTGAACGTTACGCTGGGCCTGAAGGCCGAAGATGACCCGTTCTCCGGCTGGACACCGTTGCCGGACCTGCGCCTGTCGTGGGCAATCAATGATCACGTCGCGACCTGGGCCGCGGCGTCACGCGCGATCCGCTCGCCGACTCCCTTCGATACGGACGTGGTCGAAAAGCTCGGACCGACCGTGTTCCTGCAGGCCAACTCGGGCTTTCGCCCCGAAGAGGTACATGCCTACGAGCTCGGCACGCGCGCTCAATCTTCCGAGTCCGTCTCCCTGAGCGTCGCGGCGTTCTATAACGTCTACGATGACCTGCGCACCATCGAGCCGAATGCCACGACCGGCTTTCTGCCGCTGTACTGGGGCAACATGATGCGCGGAGACACCTTTGGCATCGACGCCTGGGCCAATTGGCAGCTCACCGACTGGTGGCGCCTGTCGCCGGGGGCAACCTGGGTGCGCGAACGCCTGGGGTTCGCGCCCGGCGCCAGTGGCTTGCTCGGAGTCGGTCAGGCCGGGGATGACCCCAGTTCACACGCCGCGCTGGTATCCTCCATGAATCTGCCGCACCGTGTGACGCTGGATGCGACGCTGCGCTACGTGGGCGCACTGCCCGGACCGGTTCTGCCGCATTACACCGAACTGGACGCGCGCGTGGGCTGGCGCATGAACCAGAAGACGGAGTTTTCGCTGCGCGGCGCGAACCTCCTGCATGCACGCCACTACGAACTGCCCGCAGGGGACGGGGAGCAGATCACGCGCTCGGTCATCGCCGAAGTGCGCCTGACGCTCTGATGTTCTCGAAGGGCGCCTGGCTCGGGCTCTTCGGGCTTGTGGTTCACGGGATCTGCGCAGCGGCGACCCCGATATCTGAAGATTCGATTCGCGCCGCCTACCTGTACCGCTTTGCGGGCTATGTCACCTGGCCGCAGACCTTGCCGGCCGATGCGCCACTCATCATCGATGTGATGGATTCTCCCGGCATGGCACGCGAACTGCGCCGCATCCTGCCCGCGCATCCCATCAATGGCCGCAGCGCGCAGGTGCGCGAGATCTCGAGCCTGCAGGAGCTGGGCAGGCCGCGGATCGTGTATGTCGCCGCGGGCCACGCACGGATGCTGCGGGAGCTGCGTCCCGAGGACGCAGCGGCAATGCTGTTGGTCAGCGCCGAGGAGGACGGTCTCAGTGACGGCAGCGTCATCAATTTCGTGACCGTGGATCGCAACGTGCGTTTTGAGGTATCGCTGCCGGCGGCGCAGCGCTGGGGCCTGAAAGTCAGTGCGGACCTGCTGGGCGTCGCGGTGCGTGTCCAGGGAGCGCATCCGCGATGAATCTTGCGAGCTTTGCCGGCGTGCGCAATTCGGTGCGTGGCAAGCTGATGCGCGTGGTGCTGATCACCACCGTGATCACGCTGTTCGTCGCGGGCAGCTTCATGCTCAGCGCGGACATCAATCGCTACAAGCAGTCCTGGACCGCGGATCTGGGCACGGAGGCTTCGATCCTCGCCGTGTCGCTGGCGCCGGCCATGGCCTTCAACGACCATGACGCCGCGCTGCGCGACCTGCGCGCCCTCACCGTCCGGCAACGGGTGATGGTCGCCGCGGTGTACTCCGCCAATGGCACTCTCTACGCCTCCTTCGTCCGCACCGCGGCCCAGTCGCTGCCTGCGCATGCGCCGGCGCCGGGGCTCGTGACCGCCGGCGAGCGCGTCGAATATGCGCGTTCGATCGAACGCAACGGTGAGCACCTGGGGACCATCTATTTGCGCGCGCGCTATGACACGCTGGGCCGCGTCGCGGACTATCTGGCGATCTTCGTGCTCGTCACGCTGCTGAGCATGGTGGTGGCGATTTTTCTGTCGCGGCGCCTGCAGCAGGGAATACTGCAGCCGCTGGATGCCATGGCGGTCATTGCCAACGCCATCGTCAAGCGTCGCGATTATTCGCTGCGCGCGAAGAAAACCTCGGACGATGAGATCGGCGTCGTCGTGGACGCCTTCAACAATATGCTGGAGGAAGTGGAGGCGCGCGCCGAAGGTCTGCGCGAGGCCGACCGGCGCAAGGATGAGTTCCTGGCAACCCTGGCGCACGAGTTGCGCAATCCGCTCGCGCCGATCCGGCATGCGGCCAAGATGCTCGAGTCCAAGGGCATGGATGAGAACCAGCAGAAGTGGGCCCGGGAGGTGATCTCCCGGCAGGTGCGGCGCATGGCGCTGCTGCTGGATGACCTGCTCGATGTCTCCCGGATCACGCAGGGTCGTCTGGAACTGAAGATTGAAAGCGTATCCCTGGAATCGATTGTCGATGCCGCCGTGGAGCTGGCCCGGCCGTTGCTCGAAGCGAAGCATCACGAACTGGTCATTGAACTGCCGCCGGCAGCGGTCATGCTGAATGTGGATCCACTGCGGATTTCGCAGTCGCTGGCGAACCTGCTCACCAACAGCGCGAAATACACCGACGCGCAGGGTCGGATCGCGGTGCGCGCGCGCCTGTTGGAGCAGGAGCTGGTCCTGAGCGTCAGCGACAATGGCATCGGCTTTGCGCCGGACACGGTGGCGAACCTGTTTGAGATGTTTTCGCAGGCCAGCTCCGCGGTGGCGCGCTCCGAGGGTGGCCTGGGGATTGGCCTGGCACTGGTGAAGGGGCTGGTCGCCCTGCATGCCGGCAGCATCGAGGCATACAGCCCCGGACTCGGACAGGGCAGCGAATTCGCGATCCATCTGCCGCGTGCGGTGGTGTCCGCGGCAGCCGTGGCGCAGCCACAGGCGGCGCCGGCGGTCCCGCCAGGCAATGCAGCGGCCTGCCGGATCGTGGTTGCAGACGACAATCGCGATGCGGCCGACAGCCTGGCCATGCTGCTGGAAACCCACGGTTACGAGGTGACGGTGGGCTACAACGGTGCGCAGGCCCTGCAGATCGCCCGTGCGGCATCGCCACAGGTGGCCATCCTCGACATCGGCATGCCGGACATGACCGGTTACGAAGTCGCCACCCGCATTCGCGCCGAATCCTGGGGCCGGGATATCTGTCTCATTGCGATGACGGGGTGGGGACAGGAGGACGACAAGGCGCGCGCCAGCGCCGCAGGCTTCGACCATCACCTGACGAAACCCGTCGATCCGGATGATGTCGAGAGGCTTTTGCACGCGGTCTTCAAAGCGCAGCGCGAGCGGGTCGACATCGCCCCGTAGCGCTCGCCGGGCGCGCGCAATCCGGTTAGGCTCGCTATCGTGGAACGCTACTCCTCCTTCTATCGCGGCACCTTCACCCTGGTGGCCTTGGGCGTGCTGGGCTACCTGCTGCTGCGCATGGCCGCGCCGCTTGCCGCCGCCCTCACCTGGGCAGTCGTGCTGGCGTTCCTGCTGTTTCCGGTGCAGGTGCGGCTGTCGCGGGCCCTGAAGCACCGCCCGGGTCTCTCGGCCGGCATCATCACGGTGCTGACGCCATTCGTCATCATCGCGCCGCTGAGCATGCTCGGGCTGGTGTTCGCAGGCCAGGTGGGCAGTCTCATCAGCAGTTTCAAGGACGGGAGCCTGTTCGTTCCGGGCCTGGGGGGCGATCCGGGCAGTTATCCGGTGATCGGGCCGGTGCTGCGCCTGCTACAGGAGAGCCTGCCGATCAGCGCGACGCAGATTCAGGAGTGGGCGACGCAGACCGCCCATGCCGCCCTGCAGGCCGCCGCCTCGCTGAGCGGCGCCTTTGTCGTGGGAGTCGCGGGCACCTTCGTGCAGTTCGTGCTGATGCTGTTCCTGCTGTTCTTCCTGCTGCTCGACGGTCGCACGATCATGCGGCACCTGGCGCGGCTGATACCGGTGGACGCCGATAGAAGTGACTCGCTGATCAACAGCCTGATCGCGGTCATGCGCGCCGTGGTCTATGGCACCACCATGACCGCGCTGCTGCAGGGAGTGCTGATCGGCGTCGGCTTCGCCATCATCGGCCTGCCCTCGCCCGTGGTCTTCGGCGCGCTCGCCGCCGCCGCATCCTTCATCCCGGCGGTCGGCAGCGCGGTGGTACTGGTGCCGGCAATCCTCTATCTGATATTCGTCGGCCGCTGGGGCGCCGCCATCTTTCTGCTGGTGTGGTGGGGGCTGCTGGCGCTGGGTGAGCAGTTGCTGCGTCCGGCGCTGACGTCACGCCACGCGCAGGTCTCGGCCCTGGCCGTGTTCATCGGTGCCATCGGCGGCGTCAGCGCCTTCGGCTTCATCGGCATCGTGATCGGGCCGGTGCTGATCAGCCTGGTGGTGGAGATCGTGCGCACATTCACCGACGTCCCACCCCATAAGCCTTGAGCGGGCGGCCGTGGTATAGAATGCGCATCCCATGGATCTGTCGCCCATCCTAGCGTCGCTCAACGATGCGCAGCGCGCTGCCGTCACTGCACCCGTAGGTCCGGTACTGGTACTCGCCGGTGCCGGCAGCGGCAAGACGCGCGTGCTCATCCACCGGCTGGCGTGGCTGTGCCAGGTCGAGAATGTCTCGCCCCACAGCATTCTCGCCGTGACCTTCACCAACAAGGCGGCCGGGGAGATGCGCGGGCGCATCGAGAATCTGCTGGGTTACCCGGCCGGTGCGCTGTGGATCGGTACCTTCCACGGCATTGCCCACCGCCTGCTGCGGCTGCACTGGCGCGAGGCAGGCCTGGTCCAGGGCTTCCAGATCCTGGACTCGGAGGATCAGCTGCGCGTGGTCAAGAAACTCATCAAGGGCCAGGGCCTGGATGAAAACCGCTGGGTGCCGCGCGAAGTGCAGGGCTTCATCAATTCGAACAAGGACGAGGGACACCGGCCGAAGCATCTGAAGGACGGGAACGATCCGACCCGCCGGCAGCTGATCCGGCTGTATGCGGACTACGAGGAAGCCTGCGCGCGCGCCGGCGTGGTCGACTTCGCGGAGCTGCTGCTGCGGGCGTTTGAGCTGTGGCGCGATCAGCCCGTGCTGCTGGATCACTATCGCCAGCGATTCCGGCATGTGCTGATTGATGAGTTCCAGGACACGAATGCGATCCAGTACGGTTGGATGAAGCTGCTGGCCGGCAGTACCGTGCAGCCGTTCGCGGTCGGCGATGACGATCAGTCGATCTACCGCTGGCGTGGCGCACGCGTGGAGAATCTGCATCAGTTCCGGCGCGATTTCCCGCATGCGAAGCTGTTTCGCCTGGAACAGAACTATCGCTCCACGGCCACCATTCTCAACGGCGCGAATGCACTGATCGCGAACAACACCGGGCGGCTCGGCAAGACCTTGTGGACCGACGGCGTGCGCGGGGATCCGATCCGCCGGTACGCAGCGTTCAATGAACGCGACGAGGCGGAGTTCGTGCTGCAGCGGATCCGCGACTGGACGCAGCGCGGCGGTCAGCGCAGCCAGGTGGCGATCCTGTACCGCTCGAACGCGCAATCGCGGGTGTTTGAAGAGGTGTTCCTGTCGGCACGGATTCCGTACAAGGTCTACGGCGGCCTGCGGTTCTTCGAGCGCGCCGAAATCAAGGATGCGCTCGCGTACCTGCGCCTGATTTCCAATCGCCTCGACGATGCCTCGTTTGAGAGGGTCGTGAACCTGCCGACCCGCGGCATCGGTGCGAAGAGCCTGGATGTGATCCGCGAGGCCGCCAAGGGCGCGGGGCAGTCGCTGTGGGATGCCGCCGGCGCCTGCGTCGGGGACGCCCTGGGGCCGAAGGCCGCCACGGCCGTGCATGGCTTCATGCAGCTGATCGAGCGCCTGGAACGGGAAATCCAGGGTCTCGCGCTGCACGAGCAGGTGGACCACGTGATCAATCACAGCGGCCTGATCGAGCATCACCGGCGCGAGAAGGCCGATCGCGGCGAGGCGCGTGTGGAGAATCTCGAGGAACTGGTGAGCGCCGCGCGCGGCTTC
>DATAVA010000030.1:0-21444 GCA_036267975.1 Steroidobacteraceae bacterium
CATGCCCAAGTTGAAGACCAACCGGGCTGCGGCCAAGCGTATTCGCAAGACTGCGAAGGGCTACAAGGCGTATTCCGCCGGCCGCCGCCATAACCTCGGTCATAAGGACCGCAAGCGCAAGCGTCACCTGCGTTCAGGTGGCAGCAGTCTCGTGCACGAGAGCGATGTCGGCCGTCTGCCGGCGCTGCTCCCGAATCACTAGTCATTTCGCTTACGGAGATAATCCATGGCACGAGTCAAGCGTGGTGTGACGGCGCGAGCCCGCCACAATAAAATTCTGGGAAAGGCGAAGGGCTACTACAACGCCCGGCGCAAGGTTTACCGCGCCGCCAAGCAGGCGGTCATCAAGGCCGGTCAGTACGCCTATCGCGACCGGCGCGCCAAGAAGCGCGAGTTCCGCGCCCTGTGGATCGCGCGCATCAATGCCGCGGCCCGCATCTATGGGCTCAACTACAGTCGCATGATCGACGGCCTCAACCGGGCTGGTATCGAAATCGACCGTAAGATGCTGGCGGATCTCGCCGTGCACGATACGGACGCTTTCAGCGCGATCGCCAATCAGGCCAAGTCGGCACTCGAAACCGCGACTGCGGCCTGATCGCCCAAGACGTGAGCGAGCTGGCAGCCGTCGTCGAGGAGGCGCTGCGCGAAGTCGCTTCGTGCAGCGCGCTCGCGGCCCTCGAGGATTGCCGGGTGCACTGGCTCGGCAAGAAGGGCGGTCTCACCGAACAGCTGAAGGCCCTGGGCGCGCTGCCTGCCCGTGAGCGCCCCGCTGCCGGTGCGCGCATCAATGAAGCGAAAGCGCGCGTTCAGGAAGCCCTCGAGGCGCGGCGCGTGCAACTCGAGCACAGTGAGGATGAGGCGCGCCTGGCCTCCGGTCGCATCGATGTCACCTTGCCGGGTCGTGGCGAGCAGCGCGGCGCGCTGCATCCGGTGACGCGCGCGCGATTGCGCATCGAAGCCTTTTTTCGCAGCGCCGGTTTCGATGTGGCGGAAGGTCCGGAGATCGAGGATGACTTTCACAATTTCGAGGCGCTGAACATTCCGGCCGATCATCCGGCGCGCGCGATGCACGACACTTTCTATTTTGCCGACGGGCGGCTGCTGCGTACGCACACCTCGCCGGTGCAGATCCGCGCGCTGCTGGCGCGCGGCGCGCCCTTGGCCGTGATCGCCCCGGGGCGTGTCTATCGCAGCGATGCGGATGTCACGCATGCGCCGATGTTCCACCAGCTCGAAGGGCTGGTCGTGGATGAGAACATCAGCTTCGCGAATCTCAAGGCCATCCTGCACGGCTTCGTCGAAGCGTTCTTCGAGCGCGATCTGGCGATGCGGCTGCGGCCTTCCTACTTTCCATTCACCGAGCCGTCCGCGGAAGTGGACATGTCCTGTGTGTTCTGCGACGGCGCCGGCTGCCGTATCTGCAAGCACACCGGCTGGCTCGAAATCTGCGGCTGCGGCATGGTGCATCCAAGTGTTCTCAAAGCAAGCGGCGTGGATCCGGAACGCTACAGCGGCTATGCCTTCGGCGCCGGCATCGATCGGCTGGCGATGCTGCGCTATGGGGTGAACGACATGCGGTTGTTCTTCGAGAACGACCTGCGCTTCCTCGAGCAGTTCCCGGCGTTCTGATGCAACCCTCATGAAAGTTCCGATTTCATGGCTGAGTGAATGGGTCGACATCCCGTGGACGGCGTCCGAACTGGGTGCGCGCCTGACGATGGCGGGCTTTGAGCTTGAGTCCCTCACCGCTGGCGCCCCGGCGTTCACCGGCGTCGTGGTGGCGCAGATCGTGAGCACCGTTGCGCATCCGCAGGCCGACAAGCTGCGCGTGTGCCAGGTGCGGACCGGGGCGGATGCGCCGCTGCAGATCGTGTGTGGTGCCGGCAACGCGCGCGCGGGGCTGTGCACCGCACTCGCAACCGTCGATGCGCAGCTGCCGGGTGGCGTGACGATCGGCACCGCGAAGCTGCGCGGCGTGGAATCCTTCGGCATGCTGTGCTCGGCCAAGGAACTCGGGCTCGCCGACAACAGCACGGGGATCCTCGAATTGCCCGCGGATGCCCCGCTCGGCGTCCTGCTGCGCGATTACCTCAAGCTTGATGACACGACCCTGGAATTGAATGTCACGCCGAACCGCGGCGATGCGATGTCGATCATCGGCGTGGCGCGTGAGGTGGCCGCACTGCTTGATGCACCGCTGCGCAGCCCAGCCGGTGCAGCGGTGGGCAATGTACTCAACGATGCGCAAGCCGTGCGGCTCGAAGCCGCCACCGCCTGCCCGAGATTCGTGGGGCGGGTGATCCGCGGCATCGACAACACGGCCCCCGTGCCGATGTGGCTGCGGGAGCGTCTGCGGCGGGCCGGCGTGCGCTCCATCAGCCCCGCGGTGGATGTGACCAACTACGTGCTGCTCGAGCTGGGTCAGCCAATGCATGCCTACGATCTGGCGAAGGTATCCGGCGAGATCAGCGCGCGCCTGGCCCGCCAGTCCGAATCGCTGACGCTGCTCGATGGCCGTGAGGTCAGGCTCGACGCCGACATGCTCGTGATCGCAGATGAGGCGGGAGCCATCGGAGCCGCCGGCATCATGGGCGGCGAACGCACCGCCGTCAGCGCGACCACGCACGATGTATTTCTGGAAGTGGCGTGGTTCGCGCCGGAGGGCATCCGCGGTCGCGCGCGCCGGCTGGGACTGCATACAGATGCCAGCCAGCGTTTCGAGCGCGGCGTCGATCCGTCAGGGCAGGCACGCGCGATGGAGCGCGCCAGCGCATTGCTGATCGAGATCGCGGGCGGCCAGCCGGGTCCGCTGGTGATCAGCGAAGCGCCGGCGGGATTGCCGGTGCGGGCGCCGGTGCGGCTGCGGCGTGAGCGGCTGACGCGCCTGCTGGGGATCGCCGTGCCGGATGGCAAGGTGCGCTCGATCCTGTTGAATCTGCAGATGCACGTGACGGAGCTCAGCGAAGGCTGGATGGTGGTGCCGCCGCCGCATCGTTTCGATATCACGATTGAAGAGGACCTGGTTGAGGAAGTCGCGCGCATCATGGGCTTCGCGGCCATTCCCGAGCGACCAGCGCTGCGCCCCCAGAAGTTTCTGTCAGCGCCCGAAGGGGTGCCGCAGGAGCGCGCGGTGCTCGACGCATTGGTGGCGCGGGGCTACCATGAAACGATTACCTTCGCCTTCGTCGATCCGGCGCTGCAGGGGCTGCTGTTTCCGAATGCGCAGACGCTGGCCGTGGCGAATGCGATCGCCTCGGACCTGTCGGTCATGCGCGTATCGCTGTGGCCGGGCCTGGTGCGCGCGGCGCTCGAGAATCAGCGCCGCCAGCAGGAGCGGATCCGGCTGTTTGGGCATGGCACGCGCTTTGTCGTGCAGGATGGCAACGTCAGCGAGGTCGACTCACTGGCGGGGATTGCCACCGGCAGGCGACTTCCCGAACAATGGGGCAGCAGCGAATCACGCGAGCCGCTCGATTTCTTCGACGTCAAGGCGGATCTGCAGGCGCTGCTGTCGGCAACTGGCGACGCCGCGGAATTCAATTTCGAGGCGGCATCGCTGGCGTGCCTGCACCCGGGACGCTGCGCGCGCGTCATGCGCGCTGGCGCTGCGGCGGGCTGGCTCGGTGAGCTGCATCCGCGGCTCGTGCGCGAATTGAGTTTCAGCCAGGCACCGCTGCTGTTCGAAATCGACCTTGTTGCGTTGCGGGTGAAATTGCCGCAGGGCGAGGAGATTTCGCGCTTCCCCCAGGTGCGTCGGGACCTCGCGATCGTGGTTCCCGAGAATGTCACTTTCAGTGCTCTGCGCGAGCGTGTACTCTTGGCGGGGTCAGGCTCCCTGCGAAATCTGCGCGTATTTGACGTATATCGTGGCGCAGGCATAGAAGAAGGGCGAAAAAGCATTGCCTTGGGCTTGATTTTCCAAGATATTTCTCGCACGCTAACTGACGACGAAGTAGACCGCGCAGTAGCGGCCGTGGTGGCTGATCTGCGTGAGAACCTGGATGCGAGAATACGAGAATAAGCCTATGACGGCTCTCACGAAGGCTGAGATGGCGGAGGCGCTGTTCAATCAGCTCGGCCTCAACAAGCGCGAAGCGCGCGAGCTGGTGGACCTCTTTTTTGAAGAAGTGCGCGCGGCTCTTTCAAATGGCGAGCAGGTGAAGTTATCCGGTTTCGGAAACTTTGATCTCCGGGACAAGAATCAGCGCCCGGGGCGCAATCCGAAAACGGGCGAAGAGATTCCGATTACGGCACGGCGTGTCGTAACTTTCCGTCCTGGGCAAAAGCTGAAAGCGCGGGTCGAAGCTTATGTTGGAGCCAAAGAATAACGACACGCTGCCGGTGATTCCCGGCAAGCGTTACTTCACCATCGGTGAAGTCAGTGAATTGTGCGGCGTAAAACCGCATGTGCTGCGTTATTGGGAGCAGGAATTCCCGCAGCTGAAGCCCGTGAAGCGTCGTGGCAATCGCCGCTATTACCAGCGTCAGGACGTGATCGTCATTCGCCAGATCCGCAGCCTGCTTTACGAACAGGGCTTCACGATCGGTGGCGCGCGCAACAAGCTCGGAGGCGAAGAGGCACGCACCGATGTGAGTCAGAGCCAGCAAATCGTGCGCCAGCTTCGGCTCGAGCTCGAGGAAGTACTCAAGCTGCTGCGCCGGTAATCGCGAACCGCTATAATCGCAGCCCCGCGCCGGTCCTCCCCACCGGCGCTCGAGATCAGTTCGAAGTCATCGTGTCGGAGCGTGGCGCAGTCTGGTAGCGCACTTGCATGGGGTGCAAGGGGTCGGAGGTTCAAATCCTCTCGCTCCGACCAATAAAATTCTGCCTGTTGTGTCTACCGTGTCGAGAGAGCACGGGGGAAGAGTCATGCGCGGGATAATCAGGGCGAGTCTGGCGTTGGGGGCACTTGCCGCGGTGGGCACCGTGCACGCCAAGGTTCTGCACCAGACGACGCGCGTGGGGCAGGCAGTCGTGGACTACGAGGTCGTGCTGCCGGACCACTACGATGCGCAGCGCAGCTACCCCACGATACTGGCCTTCGGCGGCGGTCCCCAGACCATGAGCGTCGTCGAGCGCACGGTCGAGGGGACGTTCCGAGACCAGGCCGAGAAGCGTGGCTACGTCGTGGTGATGCCGGCGGCACCGGATGGGCAGCTGTTCTTCGAGGGCGGCGCGCGCATCTTTCCGGCCTTCCTGCAGCAGATTCTCGCGAACTATAAAGTGGAGGATGACAAACTGCTGGTCGCCGGCGCCTCCAACGGCGGTATCAGCGCGTTCTACATCGCCTCACGGTATCCGCGTTACTTTCGTTCGATCACGGCGTTTCCGGGCTACTTGCCCGAGCCGACCCCGGCGCACATCGATGCCATTGCCGGCATGTGCGTGCACATGTTCGTGGGCCAGTTCGATGAGCTGGGATTCGGTACACCGATGCAGCAGGAAGCACAGGTTTTTCGCCGGCAGGGCCTGGCGTTGACCTACGGCGTCGAGTCAGGACAGTCCCACCGCCTCGCGACGCTGACCGGTACCGGCGCTGCCCGCCTGTTCGATCTGTTTGATCGCGACCGGCATGGCTGCACGCACTCCTGACGGGAGGTCCAATCCACCCGGGCGGGTTCGCACGCAGCCCGGCCAACGGCATCTGCAGCGCCTTGGTCTGATCTTCTGGTGCCGTGGACGTGAACCGCGTTAGCATGGCGCGCACGCTTCGGGAGTAGAGAAAATGAAAAGAGATTTTGCGCAGGTTGTTCGTATGGGCGCAGCGGCGCTGCTGCTGGCGTCCACGGTTATGGTGGCGCAACCGCTGTTGGCCCAGACAGGAGGGCCGCGCCCGCCGCCCCTGCTAATGACGAGTCCGGCCTGGGAGGACGGCGGGGTTCTGTCCAACAAGTACACGCAAGCCGCCGGCGCGGCAGCCGTATCTCCAGAGCTTGACTGGTCACAGGTACCCCCCGGCACGCGCAGCTTCGTGGTGCTGCTGCACGATCCCGAGCCCGTGCTGAACAAGGGCGTCAAGATGGACATTACCCACTGGCTGATCTGGAACATCCCGGGCACAGCGACGGGGCTGCCGGAGGGCGTCAAGGCGGGGATGCTGCCAGATGGCAGCCGACAGGTCAGCCTGCGCTCGGACGGCTACATGGGTCCGGGGGCGCCGCCTGGCCCGTATCACCACTACACGTTTGAGCTCTATGCGCTCGACACGGTGCTCGATGTGCCGCAGGGCACGCCGCAGCAGGCCGCCGCCACCCGCACGGCCGTGTTCGAGGCGATGGAAGGGCACGTGCTCGGCAAGGCCGAGCTCGTGGCCCGGTTCCATCGCTAGGAGATACGATTGAGGGGGGTCAGCCCGCGGGGCCTCCTGACCAGCGTGCCGCTGCGCCGCCGGGGCGCCACCCATTTTTTCAATCAACAAAAAGATGCCGGCCTATCGCCAGCACGTACACGATGTCGCCGATCACGATCCGAAGCTCGCAGACCAGGTGCGGCACTATTTGACGCGCTCGGAGCGCCACGACGCCTTCTATAAGGCGCGATTCGAGGGTCGAAGGCTGGTGTCTTTGCTGCCAGCGGTGGCGCGACGAGGGTGCTCCCCCTGTTTGGTAAGGCCGCGTTGGAAAATTTTTCCCCTGTGTTTCTACCCGACGGGCAGCATTTCGTGTTCATCAGTGCCAGCACGGCAGAAACAGACATTTACCTGGGTTCACTGGACGGGGGTGCTGCGGTCCGGCTGACAGCTGGTGGCGCGACATCTGACGCCGGCGAGATGGCGTGCCTGCCTTCCGGATGGTTGCTGTGGATCCGGGCAGACGGCACGCTGGTGGGACAGCGGCTAGAGGTGGCCAAAGGAGCGCTGGTCGGCGAGCCGGTGTCATTGGCTGACGATGTGTTAAACGTTTCGGCTTCCGCCACCGAGGTTGTGGCATACCGGGTGAGCGGAGCCGGGCAGCGCCAGCTGACCTGGTTGGATCGGTCGGGAGCGGTGCGGGGCGCGCTCGGCCCGGCAGAGAGATCGCTGACTGCGCCACGCGTGTCCCCGGACGGTCGGCAGGTTGCATTTTCCCGCGAGGCCCAGGGCAAGACCGACATCTGGCTGCAGGACGACGCGCGCGCAACGCGCATGACATTCGGAAGTTTGACCAGCTCATTTGCGGTCTGGTCGCCCGATGGCAGCCGGTTGGCCTTCGCATCTTTTTTGGGGTCAGGCGTCGGCCTTTATCAGAAAGCCACTAATGGCGCGCAAGCGATGGAATCCTTATTGTTGTCTCAAACGTACCAGTACCTCACAAGCTGGTCCGCGGATGGTCGATACCTGCTGTTTTTCAGCGTAAATTCAGGTCCAGGCGTCGACTTGTGGGTCCTGCCGATGGCCGGGACGCGCAAGCCGTTTCCATTCTTGCAATCGTCGTTCAACAAGGTCTGGGGCCAGTTCTCGCCCGACGGCCGGTGGGTGGCTTATCAGTCGAACGAGTCAGGGCAAAACGAGATTTACGTGCGCCGGTTTGTGGTGCCCGGCAATGCCACCGACAGCACGGCCGCGCAGGCGGCCCAGTGGCAGGTCTCCACCGCGGGCGGCGTCTATCCCACGTGGCGCGCCGACGGCAAGGAACTGTTCTACATCGATCCGGCAGGCATGATGAGGGCGGCGCCGATCACAGTTGCCGCCTCGACTGTCGTGCCGGGCACCCCAGTCGCACTTTTCCAGACGCATGTGCTGGGAGGCGGCGCCGATAACGCTCAAGGCCGACAGTACGACGTGGCGCCGGATGGCCGGTTCACGATCAATCGCGTGGTGGACAGCGCCGCTGCGCCGATCACGCTCATTCAGAACTGGAACCCGGAAGCGAAGACAGAGTAACGGGCACCAACGAAATGGAAGCGCGTCACTGCGCACGACCTCGTTGTCCAATATCTGCCGTTCGCCACCGGCGGGTTCGGGTGCAGGAGCAGGCTACGGCTTTACGAATCCGAGTTGCTTTGCGATCACGGCGTAGCGTGCCTTCGGTTTTGCGGTGGGAAGTGAACGTCAGGTATTTTCGCCGACTGTCCGGTTCCAACCGCTGCTGAGAATTGTCCTCAACTACAATGAGGAAGGAGGCCGCGCGTGAGTGATCAAATGGGGGATTCTTGAGGGCTGTGCACAAGAAGCGGCCGATCTCTCGTCGGTCGCTTTCGTTTCGCCTGCGGGCGGTCGAGTTCGTGGGAAATGTCACGCAACCGCTCACGTGCGACGCGGAAGTGGCTTATTTTCTGGATGTTGCAGGTCAATCGGCGTTGCGATATGTTGCGGCCCGTTGCAGCCCGATTTTCCACGGGGTGCAAGGGGTCCCGAGTTCAAATCTCGGCGTTCCGACCAATCCGACACGATCGAAGGCGTCAAGAGCGTGACCCCAATCCCTGGCGAGAGCGCGGCCGATATCGCGCGCGACCTCAGCGCGGTAGCGCGCATCGAAGCTTTGCCGACCATCCTGGAAGTCCTCTGTGACCTCACGGGCATGCGGTTTGCCGCAGTCGCAAGGGTGACGGAGGGCAGCTGGACTGCGTGCGCGATCAAGGATTCGATCAGCTTTGGACTTCCGGTCGGCGGCCAGCTTCCTGTTGCAAGCACGCTATGCCTGGAGTCGAAGCATCTCAACGAGCCCATTGCGATCAATCACGCCAGCACTGATCCGAAGTACTGCAATCACCATACGCCCCGGCTGTACAAGATCGAAAGCTATGTTTCCGTGCCAATCGTTTTGAAGTCGGGCAGGTACTTCGGCAATCTGTGCGCCATCGATCCGCAACCGGCGGACGTCAATAATCCGAAAGTGATCGGTATCTTCACGCGCTTCGCCTCGATGATCGCGGTTGCGCTACACAATCAGGAAGTGCGCGAACGCGAATTGGCAACATTGGCGGATGAGCGCGCCACCGGTGAGCTGCGTGAACAGTTTATGGCGATCCTCGGGCATGACTTGCGCAACCCGCTGCAGGCCGTCGTGGTCGGCAGCGAGTTGCTCATGAGGAAGGCGGACGATCCGGCGTTCGTGCTGCAGCTGGCAGCGCGCATCAAGACCAACGCCAAACGCATGTCCGCGTTGATTGATGACGTGCTGGACTTCGCGCGCGCCAAGCTTGGCGGCGGAATCGGTATCAACTTAGCTGAAGTCGATGACATCGATACGGGCCTCAAGTCAATCGTCAAGGAACTTCAGGATGCCCAGCCCGAAAGGCAGATCCTCACCAACATCAGCGTAACGCGGAAGGTTCGCTGTGACCTGGGGCGCGTGCAGCAGGTGGCTTCCAACCTGATCGCGAACGCGCTCACGCATGGCGCGCTCGACAAGCCCGTGCGTGTCAGCGCGCACACGGATGACAGGAACTTCGTGTTTGAAGTCTGGAATGACGGTGAAGCAATTCCCTCTGACAGTGTCGCAAGGATATTCGAGCCATTCTGGCGAAGCTCCACCGCCGCCGGTCGTGAAGGGCTAGGGCTAGGGCTGCACATCTGTGCGCAGATCGTGCGTGCTCACCATGGGGATTTGTCGGTAGTCTCAACTGCGGAGCAGGGAACCAAGTTTACGGCTCGCCTCCCCTTGCAATAGTTCACCCCATGAGCGCCCTGCGCCCCTGATTTGTGCCATCAGATGGCGCTGTACGTGTGCTTTAATGGTGGGATGAAGCGCGCACAGCAGCATTGCATGGCTGAAGATTGAATGCGGGGCCGCCGTGAATAACGAAGATTTCCCAATTATCGGCATTGGCGCATCGGCCGGCGGCATCGACGCCTTCCACAGTTTCCTCGACCACATGCCCGCCGATTGCGGCATGGCATTTGTGATGATTCTGCACCTTCCGGCCGGACGCAAAAGCGTGCTGGTCGATATCCTCAGCCGCTGGACCACCATGCCGGTGATTGAGGCGGTGCACGGTACCCGACTTGCGCCGAATCATGTCTACATCCCGCCGCCGCATTCGCTGGTGAGTCTTGATCAGGGGGCCCTGGGGATCAGCCTGCCGGCAGACAACCACGAGCGATTATTTCGACCCATCGACGCATTCTTCGATTCCCTGGGTGCATCCCTTCGGGAGCGTGCCGTTGGTATCGTGTTATCAGGTACCGGGAGTGATGGGGCGTTGGGCCTCAAAGCGATCAAGGAATGTGGCGGCCTGACGATTGCCCAGGGAGCCAACGGTTCGGCACCCGAATATGGAGAAATGCCTGCCGGTGCGATTGCCACCGGGGCGGTGGACATCATTTCCCCGGTAGAGGAGATGCCCGATTACCTGCTGCGCATGCACGGGAACGGGGTCGACCTCAAGGAATCCGCAGCACTTGAGCGCACGGAATCGGCGCGCCTCGTAATCTGCACCATCCTGCGCGAAGAGCTCGACCATGACTTCAGCGAGTATCGCGGTCAGACATTCATGCGCCGGGTGGCGCGGCGCATGCAGGTCTTGAATGTTTCGGACCTCGATGACTATATCGCGCGACTCAAAACGGATGGCGATGAGGTCAGGGCCCTGTTTCGGGACCTGCTGATCCGGGTGACCAGCTTCTTTCGCGACAAGGAGATATTCGACACGCTCGAGGCCAACGTCATCCCGCTGCTTTTCGCCGGGAAGAAGGCCGATCAGACGGTGCGCATCTGGGTGCCAGGGTGTGCGACGGGCGAGGAGGCCTATTCGCTGGCCATGCTCGTGCGCGAGCATATGGCCAAGGCCACTACGGTGCCGAAGGTACAGATCTTCGCCACGGATATCGACGAATCGGCGATCTCCACGGCAAGGCTCGGACGCTATCCGACGACGTTGCTCGAGGGTCTGTCGCCGCAGCGGCTGCAGCGCTTCTTCACGGCATCGCAGGGCGGCTATTCCGTGGTCAAGGAGATCCGCGATCTATGTACATTCTCAGTGCATAACGTGATCCGGGATCCGCCCTTCTCCATGATGACCCTGGTGTCGTGCCGCAATCTGCTCATTTACATGAACCCGAGGCTGCAATCGAGAATCATTCCTGTGTTCCACTATTCGCTGGTTCCCGGCGGCATTCTGCTGCTCGGGGGCTCGGAGTCGGTGGCACAGCATTCGGGTCTGTTCGATACTCTGGACAAGGGTGCGCGGATTTTTCAAAGGCGCGAGGGTCGCAGCCCGGATCTCGATCTCAAATGGCAACGAACCTATTCCACTCAGAGCCTGCCTGCGGCTTACCAAGGTGCCCTGGCGTCCACATATGACTACGCACCACCCGGCAACGGCCACGCCTCCGCCACTGAGCGCACCAACGGGGGGCCGGCCAGTACACCGGCGGCGCGCTTCAAATACCTGCTGGGACCGATGCCAGTGTCCGAGGAGGCGATCGCGCAGTTGCAGCGGGCCCTGGGAGGCATCTGCGAGGAACTGCAGTCACTGACCGAGGAGCACCAGACCGCGCTCGAGGAACTGCGCAGCGTCAATGAGGAGTTGCATTCGGTCAACGAGGAAATGCAGTCGACGAATGAAGAGTTGGAGACCTCGAAGGAAGAACTGCAGTCGGTCAACGAAGAGCTTCACACCGTCAACCTCAGACTGACTGAAAAAATCGACGAGCTCGACCAGACCAACAGCGATCTGCGCAACCTGTTCGAGAGCACGGAAATCGCCACCGTGTTCGTGGACCGGCATCTCGTCATCCGCAGCTTTACCCCGGCGATTGCCAGTCTTTACAACCTGATCCCGAGCGATCAGGGGCGTCCGTTGACGGATATCGCCACGCGCCTCGAATACAGCTCATTGCGAGAGGATGTGAACCATGTCCTCTCGACCCTCGAACCGCTGGAGCGACGCGTGGAGCGTGGCGATTCCAATGCGCGCTTCATCATGAGGATACTGCCCTACCGCGAACCCGACAGTACCGTCAGTGGGGTGCTGGTTACGTTTGTGGACGTGACCAATATCGTCCAGGCGGAGGCGGCACTCGTTGAGGCGGACGCGCGCAAGGACATCTTTCTGGCCACCCTCTCGCACGAGCTGCGCAACCCGCTCGCGCCGATTCGCATCGCGGCGCAGTTGCTGCGTTCCCGGGACTTGCATCGCGACGACCTGGCGCGCGCCCAAGCCATCATCACCCGCCAGGTCACCCACATGAGCTCGCTGCTGGATGATTTGCTCGACGTTTCCCGGATCACGCGGGATGCGCTTTTATTGAAGAAGCAGTATGTGAATGTCCAGGTGCTGATGGAATACGCCGTCGAAGCGGTGCGACCGGCAGTGGATCTCAAGCAGCACGCGCTGCGCGTCGAATACCCTGCGGTTCCGATCTGGCTCGAAGTGGATCCGGTGCGCATCACGCAGGTGATCACCAATCTTCTGGCCAATGCGGCGAAGTACACGCCGGCCAACGGCGAGATTTCATTGCAGACCCGGATGGAGCCCCAGCATTTCGTGATCAGCGTGCGCGACAATGGCGTCGGACTCGCGCCGAGCGCGGTGAGCACGGTGTTCCAAATGTTTACCCGCATCGACACCGAAGCGACGCGGGCCGAAGGCGGCTTGGGAATCGGCCTCGCGCTTGCGAAGGGTTTGACGCTGTTACACGGCGGTCAACTGCAGGTGCACAGCGCGGGGCGCGGGCAGGGCAGTGAGTTCACCATCTGCCTGCCGCGCTCCGTCGTCGTCGCGGCGCCCCCTGTCGAGAAGCCTTCCGCCGATCCGGGGGAGAAAAGAGCCCCGTTGCGTATCCTCATCGCCGACGACAACCGCGACGCGGCCGAGTCCCTGGGGATGCTGCTCAAGCTGTCCGGTCACGAGATTGAAATTGCGCACTCGGGTGGGGCGGCATTCGCCGTCGCCGGTACGTTCAGGCCACAAATCGGCATTATCGATATCGGCATGCCGGATATGAACGGCTACGAAGTGGTGCGGCGTATTCGGCATGAGGCCTGGGGTGAGAAGATGACCCTCATCGCCGTCACGGGCTGGGGGCAGGCCGACGACAAGCGGCGCGCGCTTGCCGCAGGGTTCGACCAACACATGACCAAGCCCGTGGATCCTGAGGAATTGGAAGCCGCATTCACCAAGTAGGGTCAGCGTTTCCCGACAGCACAAGCCTGCGCGCGACCCCTGTCAGCAGGGTGGCCCTACGCACATAGTCGAAGCCTGCGATCCTGGGGGATCGGAGGGAATCGACATGCCACAGACCACGTTGAGCGGATTTCGAGTCGCGATTCTGGCGACGGATGGGTTTGAGCAGTCGGAGCTGCTGGAGCCCCGCAAGGCTTTGGATGCCGCGGGGGCGGCGACCGAAGTCATATCATTGAAAGAGGGTGACATCCGCGGCTGGAACCACAAGGAGTGGGGCGAGAGCGTGCACGTGGACCACCTGGTACGGAATGCGGACCCGCGCGAGTACGACGCGCTGGTGCTGCCGGGCGGTGTCATGAACCCGGACGCGCTGCGTATGCAGTCCCAGGCCGTCAGTTTCGTGCGCGCGTTCTTCGAGGCGGGAAAGCCCGTCGCGGCCATCTGTCATGGGCCCTGGACCATCCTCGAGACCGGGGCGGCCAGGGGCTATCGGATGACATCCTGGCCTTCGCTGCGGACCGACATCACCAACGCCGGTGGCGACTGGGTCGATGAGGAAGTTGTCGTGGACGAGAACCTGGTGACCAGCCGCAAGCCCGATGATCTGCCCGCCTTCAATCGCGAAGTGATCGCACTTTTCGGCAAACAGCACTCCAAAGGGCCAGCCGCCAGATCCGCGTAGCCCGCGGGAACGCGAAATTGCCAACTGGTGCCGAGCTTGCAGGCTTGCCGATGCCTATATTGCTGCGGAGCGCTTTTGGAGATTTCGGCCATGCCCGCGGTGCCGCATACGAGTTCAGGGTCCACGCCGGGACGGGTTGCCCTGGGGTTGGCGACTGCGCTCATCTTCTGCGCTCGCAGCGCCGTCGGAACGGGCGGCTGTACGCCATCGATCGCCCCTACCACCGGCAGCGCCCAATGCCTCACGACGGCGGCCGGCACGCCGAAAGCCAAAGCCAAAGCCAAGGTCAAAGCCAAGGCCAAGGTGTCGACCACAGCAGTAGTGGTGGCGGTAGTAACCCCCGCCACGGTTGCCCCCGGCTGGAAGAGTTTGCTTGATCCGCTGCCGGCGGGGGGCTGGAAGTACATCACGGACGGACCCGCCGAGAATCCCAGCTCGGTCTACGCCTCAACGCACAGCATCGTGCATAACGGCAACGTGTTGACCGCATGGATGCGCTGGGAGTTCGCGCGTCCGCAGGCGGAAGTGTATCCGCTGCATTACCTCAGTGCCGTCACCCGTGAGGAGCTGGATTGCGATGCTCGCTCTTATCGACGCACCGAAGTGATCTATTACACGCGCAATAATCTCCAGGAAAAGGGCCCGTCGTTCACGGCGCTGAATGACGACACGACCTGGAAGCAGGCGATCCCGGGCTCCGAACCGGACGCCATGTTGAATTGGGGCTGTACGGTGCCCGCTGCACCTGCGCATCGCCCGGCGCCGGCCAAGGCGGCAAAGGCCGCCAAGATCGAGGCCTCGAGCGCTCCGACCTCTTCGGCACCGGCCGCCACGGCGACGGGCGGTACGGATCTGCATACCGTCCGCTGATTCGGGCGGCCCGGCTGCTACAGCTGCGGCAAGGGCACGGCGTAGGCCTTGAAGGGCCCCGGATCCTTACCCCTCAGTGCGGGACTGATGAGGTACAGAATCTTACCCTCCAGCGCGTAGACGGTATTTCCGACCAGCGTCACGGCGGGGGGCGATTGCAGTCCTTCACGCAGCACGTGAATGTCGGCGTGCACGCCGCTGATCGTGACCAGGTCGACCCGGCCCGCATTGCCTTCCGCCAGCAAGAAGTGATTGTCGCCAATGAAGCGGAACCCATCCGGACCGGCCACCGGCTGCGACAGCACCAGCGCCGTGATCGGTCCGGCCGTGCCATCGGCGTGGCGGTCGACGATCAGCAATTGGTTGCGGCTGACGTTGTTCACGTACAGCACGCCGTTGCCGCCAAACACCACACCGTCGATGCCCTTCAGGCGTGGGTCTTCGGCAAATACGGTGAGCGATTTGGCGCCCTTCGCCAGGCGCAGGATGCGCCCATTCGGGGTATCGGAGGCATAAACGTCCCCGTCTGGTGCCACCGCGATGTCATTGCAGACCGAAGCCGGCGCCGGAAACGGGTAATTGCCGCGCTGGCGACCGCTGTTCAGATCGAACGCCATCAACGATGCCGTCCCGGTGACGGGCGGCGAACGCAGCGCGCCGGGCGAGGAGCACAGCCACAGGGTGTGCGACGGTGCGTCCACGAGCACGCCCAGCAGGGTGAGGATGCCATTGTGTGCCGTCGGTTTGATCCAGGCCATCGCCTTGTTTGAACCCGGCTTGGCCCGAAACACGATGCCCTTCATGCTGCCGATGTACACGGTGCCATCGGGCGCGGAACTCATGCTTTCCGGATACAGGTTCGAGCCGTCCATGACGATGTCCGGCAAGGGTCCGGCCAGTGCCCCCGCGCTCAGCAGCAGCGTGCAGACCAGAAAACTGCCGCGACGAATCAATATCGGAATCATGGCTGCGATTATGCATGACCCTGGCGTTGTGCCCAAATCGGCCGATTTGCGGTTAAGCTGCGCACAGTTACGCAAGGACCTCAATGAAAGCTGTCATCCTGGCCGGCGGACGGGGAACCCGTCTGAGCGAAGAGACGGGCACCCGCCCGAAACCGATGGTCGAGATCGGCGGCAGACCCATTCTGTGGCACATCCTGAAAATGTACTCGCATCACGGCGTCAACGAATTCGTGATCTGCTGCGGCTACAAGGGATACATCCTCAAGGAATACTTCGCGAACTACTTTCTGCATATGTCGGATGTGACCTTCGACATGCGCTCCAACACAATGGAAGTGCATCAGAAGCGCGCCGAACCTTGGAAGGTGACCCTGGTCGACACCGGCGACGATTCGATGACGGGCGGCCGCCTGCTGCGGGTCGCAGACTACCTGCGCAGTGACGATGCGTTCTGCCTCACCTACGGTGACGGCGTCAGCGACGTGGATATCGCGGCGACGATCAGATTTCATTGCGATCATGGCAAGGCGGCAACGCTGACCGCGACCTATCCGCCGGCGAGATTTGGTGCACTGGAAATCACGAATCGCCGGGTCGTGAGTTTCCAGGAAAAGCCGATGGGCGAAAGCGGGCGCATCAATGGCGGCTTCTTCGTCCTGTCACCACGGGTACTGCAGTATCTGCAGGATGACTCCACCGTGTGGGAACAGGGCCCGCTGGCAAGCCTCGCTGCGCGGGGTGAGCTGATGGCGTACGAGCACGAGGGGTTCTGGCTGCCGATGGATACGCTGCGGGATAAAGAGCAGCTTGAGCAGCTATGGGCGTCGGGGCGCGCGCCGTGGAAAGTGTGGAGCTGAGGCCGTGTGCGCCGCACTCGTGGATGCCGCCTTCTGGCGCGGTCGGAGGGTCCTGATCACCGGGCATACGGGCTTCAAGGGCGGTTGGCTTGCGCTGTGGCTCGGCAGTCTCGGCGCCAAGGTCCACGGCTTCGCATTGGCCCCCCCGACCGAACCGAATTTCTTCACCGCGGCGCAGGTTGCGGAAGGCCTCGCGGGGCACACGATCGGGGATATCCGTGATCCGGGGCAGCTGACCCCCGCACTGCAGGCAGCGGCCCCGGAAATCGTGCTGCACCTGGCAGCGCAACCGCTGGTGCGCGCCTCCTACGTCGATCCGGTACAGACCTATGCCACGAACGTGCTGGGCACCGTGCATGTGCTGGAAGCGGTGCGTGCGTGTTCCAGCGTGCGCGCCGCGCTTTGCGTCACGACGGACAAGTGTTACGAGAACCGTGAATGGCAATGGCCCTATCGGGAGTCGGATCCGGTGGGGGGCCATGATCCGTATTCGAGCAGCAAGGCCTGCGCGGAGTTGGTGACCAGCGCCTATCGGCGCTCGTTTCTGGCGCAGTCCGGCGTGGCCGTCGCGAGTGCGCGCGCGGGCAATGTGATCGGCGGCGGTGATTGGGCGGTCGATCGGCTGCTGCCGGACTTTTTCCGTGCCGCCCAGGCGCGCCAGCCGCTGCAGGTGCGCCATCCGCAGGCCATCCGCCCCTGGCAGCACGTGCTCGAACCACTATGCGGCTATCTGCTGCTCGCCCAACAGCTGCTCGAAACCGGGCCGTCAGTGGCTGAGGCGTGGAACTTCGGCCCGAACGAGGAGGACGCCCGATCGGTACAGTGGCTGCTATCCCGTCTCGCGGCGCAGATGCCGGGCACGAGCTGGGAGTCGCGGGGCGCTGAGCAGGTGCATGAAGCGGGAACCTTGAGGCTGGACAGCAGCAAGGCGCGTCGCCGGCTCAATTGGAGTCCGCGCTGGAGTCTCCCAGAGGCTCTGGACAAGACCGTCGAGTGGCACCGGGAGTGGGCAACCGGCGCGCCGATGCGCACCGCCAGCCTGCGTCAGATCGCCAGCCACCAGGCAGCGCTCCAGGATGGCGCGCCGTGAGTCGCTTCGAGTTGCAGGAGACGCCCTTGGCCGGGCTGCGGGTGGTACGACGCCAGCACATTCGCGATGAGCGTGGATTTTTCAGCCGCTTTTTCTGCGCGCAGGAACTGGCTGCTGCCGGGTTTGTGCTGCCCATCGCGCAGATAAACCATACCCACACCCAACGTCGCGGTGCGGTGCGCGGCCTGCACTACCAAAGTCCCCCGCACGCGGAAGACAAATTCATCAGCTGCCTGCGCGGGGAGATCTTCGACGTTGCCGTTGACCTGCGACCGCGGTCCGCGACGTTCATGAACTGGCACGGCGAGGTGCTCTCCGCGGCGAATGCGACCAGCCTGCTGGTGCCGCAGGGTTTTGCACACGGTTTCCAGGCGCTCAGCGATGACGTTGAGCTGATCTACCTGCACTCGCGCCCCTATGTGGCGAGCGCCGAAGGCGGCCTGAACGTGCGTGATCCGACACTGGCCATCAAATGGCCACTGCCCATCAGCGATATTTCGGCGCGCGATGCCGCGCGCGGCTTCAGCAGCGCAGATTTTGCCGGAATCCCAATATGAAATGCCGTCACTGCCAGGCCACCGTGACGCTGCCGTTCATCGATCTTGCGACGGCACCGCCGTCGAATGCGTACGTCACCGCGCAACGCCTGCACGGGCCGGAGAAATGGTACCCCCTGCGCGTATTCGTCTGCACGCAGTGCTGGCTGGTGCAAACTGAGGACTACGCGCATTCGTCGGAACTGTTTGCGGCCGACTACGCGTACTTCAGCTCGGTTTCGAGCAGCTGGCTCGAACACGCGCAGTGCTACGTTGCGGAGATGGTCCGGCGTTTCGACCTGACGCCGGCCTCGCATGTCATCGAAGTGGCCGCAAACGATGGTTACCTGCTGCAGTATGTGCGCGCGCGGGGCGTTGCCTGCCTGGGCATCGAACCCACCGCGAGCACGGCGGCGGCGGCGCGCAGCAAGGGCATCGAAGTCGTCGAGGAGTTCTTCGGGGTTGCGCTGGCGCGGCGCCTGGCCGCGGCGGGGCGCTGCGCCGATGTGACCGTTGCCAACAACGTCCTGGCCCACGTGCCGGACATCAATGACTTCGTGGCCGGTTTCGCCCACCTGCTCAAGCCGCACGGCGTCGCGACCTTTGAATTCCCGCACCTGGTGCAGCTGCTCGAATTCTGCCAGTTCGATACCATCTATCATGAGCACTTCTCCTATCTGTCGCTGACGGCCGTCAACACGATTTTCGCGCGCAACGGTCTTGCCGTATTCGATGTCGCGCGATTGCCGACCCATGGCGGCAGCCTGCGGGTGTTTGCCCAGCGCCGCGATACGGGCGTGCGCCCGCCGACGACGGCGCTGCAGCAGCTGCTCGCGCGCGAGCAGGAACTGGGCGTGGCGAGCGCCGGCTACTACGCCGGATTTCAGGCGCGTGCCGATCACATCAAGGACGACCTGATGCGCTTTCTGATCGACTGCAAGCGCGACGGCATGCGGGTCGCGGGCTATGGTGCGGCGGCCAAGGGCAATACGTTGCTCAACTACGCCGGTGTGCGCGCGGATCTGCTGCCGTGGGTCGTCGATCGCAATGGCGCAAAACAGGGCAAGTTCCTGCCCGGATGCAGGATTCCGATCGTGGCCGAGGATCGGCTGCGACAGGAGCAGCCGCAGTTCATCCTGGTGCTGCCGTGGAATCTGCGCGAGGAGATCGTGGCACAACTCAGCTACGCACGTGCCTGGGGCGCGAAGTTCGTCTGCGCCGTACCGCAGTTGACGATCATATGAAGTTGGCGGTGACCGGCGCCAGTGGCTTCCTCGGCGCGCATGTGCTGCAGGCGCTGCGCAGCCGCGACGACATCCAACTGGTCACGGCCAGCCGTAGTCCGTTGGCCGCGCAACACGATCGCCCCGGAGTCCGACACGTGTGCTTTGACCTGGGTAGCGTGGCGCCGGCGCAGGCCTTCGCCCTACTCGAACGGCCGGATGTCCTGATCCACCTGGCTTGGTCGGGCCTGCCAAACTACAAGTCTGCGCACCATCTCGAGCAACAGCTGCCGCAACAGTACGCCTTCCTCAGCGGACTCGTGCAAGCCGGTCTGCGTTCGCTGACCGCTACCGGGACCTGCTTCGAATACGGCATGCAAAGCGGCCAGTTGAGCGAGGAGCTGCCGACGCAACCTGGCAACCCGTACGGCTTGGCCAAGGACACCTTGCATCGCCAGCTGCAGCAGCTGCGCGCCGTGCTGCCGTTCGCGCTCAACTGGGCACGGCTCTTCTATATGTATGGCGCAGGGCAACCCGCGACGTCATTGTTTTCGCAGTTCATGGCGGCGGGCGAGCGGGGCGAGGCGAGCTTCGCGATGTCCGGTGGCGAGCAACTGCGGGATTTCCTCCCCGTGCAGCGGGTCGCCGAGCTCATCGTTGCGCTCGCACTGGATGCACCCGATGCCGGCACCGTCAACATCTGTTCGGGACGGCCCACTTCGGTGCGGATGCTGGTCGAAGGCTGGCGGCGCGCGCACGGCTGGCAGATCGCACTCGACCTGGGGCGCTATCCGTACCCGGATTACGAGCCGCTGGCGTTCTGGGGCTCAAGCGCCCGACTCGAAAGCTTACTGCCGCAGATCGGCGCTCACTGAGCGAAGCGGGTCGCGAGCCAGTAGCGCCAATTGCGCACGCTGCGCAATACCTGCTTGCGCACGCGCACGATGATCTTGAGTTTCTCGAACCCGCGCACGATGGCCGGCGCCAGTACGCGGGGAATGCCCGGACGAAACACGTGCCCGGTTTTCAGCATCCGGTACTTACCCAGCTCTTGCGGAAAGCGCTCAAGGATGCTCTGCAGCTCCTGCGCCGGACTCACGCCCATGGCAGCCAGCTCCCGGTACAGGGCGGTGGAGCGGCCATCGCCCATCCGCGTGTGGTCCATGGTCACCGCATCCAGCACATGCAGCGGCTGCCGGTCCCGCGACAGGTAGGCCCATGACACATCGATTCCCCAGGTGCTGCGCGACCAGTCGAAGGTATGGATGAGTGCCTCGAGCGCCGCAATGGAGAAGCACGGCGCCATCGCCTCGATGAAATTGACCCGGCGCATCACGCAGGCAGGATTGCGCACCAGGACATTGATGGTCGTGTACGTGAACCAGTTCAATGCCGGCTGCGACAGGTAGGTGCCGTTGTGCGCGGACATTTCAAACAGGCGCGACAGATCGCCGGGTCGCAGGTACACGTCGTCATCGAGCAGCGCGACGTAGCGCCAGGGCCACGGATTCGGGCGCTGCTTCCAAAACTCCAGGAAACCACCGAATTTGTTGAAGCCGCCCGCGCAGTAGATTTCCGCCAGATTTTCGGCGGGCGGCGGCACGTACCAGCTCACGCAGCAGTCCCAGTTGCGGTCGGGATTCTCGGCCAGCAGCCGGCGGTGCAGGGATTCGGTGCCCGCCCGGACGAAGACCAGATAAGGACGGGTTGCGGCGGGCTGGCTCATCTGACGTGCATGGTACACGTCAGGTAGGGCAGGCTTAAGAGTAGGCGAGTACCGCCCGGCGCACCTTCTCGCTGTGCTGCAGGCAACGACGGTGGCCGACGAGGGAGAAGCCGACATTGGGATCGCAGATGCTGGCGATCAGCACCTGGTGGTCGCGGAACTCGACGCACACCCGTTCGCCTTCGGCGAACAGGTTGCCGGGCGTTCTGGCTTCCAGGGCCGTCGCGGACTGACGCACGATGGTCCAGCCGGCGTCGGCCGCCAGGCGCCTGACCGCACCGTAGGCCGTTTCGCGGTCGGTCGAGATCGAGACGGACGAGTACCGCAGCCAGCGCCGCTGCATCCGGTAGATCACGGCGCCTGCAGCGCCGGTGGCCAGCAGGCCGAACAGGCCTGCGGCCGTGATCGCGAGGGCGTCACGCACGCTCACCAGGACCAGCGACA
>DATAVA010000031.1:0-151438 GCA_036267975.1 Steroidobacteraceae bacterium
CGGTGGTCAGCTGATAGACGGCGCTGGTCGTATCCGTTGAGTAAGGGCCAAAGTAGCTGTTGCTGCCACCGTACGACCAGGGCGCGTTCGGATTCGGCCGGGAGCTGAGCATATTTGCCAGCCCCTGGGGAACCGGATTGAAGGTCGAGCCGGCCGGTGGCGCGCCGAAGTTCGGCGAACTCGGATTATCCCACGATCCGTAGGGGATACTGAGCTCCCAGACGCTGAACAGGCCCGACGGAGAGCCCTCGGCCTCGGTGTAAGTCTTCGAGAACTGCGCCTGCATATAGGCCGTGGCCCAGTCGTTGATGTTGTAATGAGCCGTGGCCAGCGACTGCCACCGAGTCTGAGGAATGGTTAAGTTGGGGATCTGATTGTTGTAGCCCAGTTCCCCGTCCGGGTTGATCTTGTAGCCGGTGCCCAGGCCAAGGGGCCCGCTGTAGCCTGTGCTCAGTGGCGAATACTGATTGAACACGTGGCCATTCGAATCGATCAGAGAGCCGGTGGCGGGAGTGCCATAGACGCCCACCCCGGTGGGCATGTTGGTGGCGTCATAGAAATATTCCGGCAGGTTCGGTCCGTTGTACAGCGCGCCTCCCGGTGTACCCGGGGCGAGCTCGCCAGCCTGGTACCAACCACGCTTGGCCTGCGAGGCCTCGCCTACTTTGGAGTAGTCGAGCACCAGCATCACGTTGCCCTTATTGTCGCCAAAGTTGCCGCCCATGATGGCGCCCACCGATGTGGTCGCCGCATCGCCGTACTGGCTGAGGCCCTGCTGCGCGTCGACCTCGAACCCCTGGAAATTCTGCTTGAGCTTGATATTGACGACACCCGCGATGGCATCCGCGCCATAGGTCGAAGCCGCGCCGCCCGTGATCGTCTCGATGCTCGCGACCGCGTCCGGCGGGATTGAATTGAGGTCGATGTCCAGCAATGCGTCGACCGGCTGGGCTCGGCGGCCATCAAGCATGACCAGCGTGCGGTTTGTTCCGAGGCCCCGCAGGTCGACGGTCGCCGCGCCGGGAGCCGCCCCCGTCGCCGATGGGAACGGATTCGAGGCGGCACTCAAGTTGTTGCTGTTGCCCGCGACATTGAATTGCGGCAGATTTTGCAGCGCATTCACAATGCTCGCTTCCGACCGGTTCTCGATGGCAGCCGCGTCCACCGTGACGATGGGGCTCAGCGATGTGAAATCCTGGCGCGCGATGCGCGAACCGGTGACGACGACTTCCTGCAACGGGGCCTCGCTGGCAGCGGCCGGTGGGGACACCGTCTGTGCTGCCGCATTGTTTTGGGCGAGAAGAGTCGACCGGTCGGCAGGAATCGGCGCCTGCACATCCGCCGTGCGGACGAACTGAGGAGCGGCGACCTGCACCTCGATGACCTTGTCATTGAGCTGCCGGGAGGTGAGTCCGGTGCCGGCCAGCAGTACCTGCAACGCCTGCGTCGACGTGTAGCGGCCGTCCAGGACCGAGGCCTTATAACCGCTGGCAACCTGGGGCGACAATACGACCTCTACTCCGGATTGCTTGGCGAACTCCTGGAGCGCCGTCGGCAGCGATTGCGCAGGAATCGCGAACTGATGCTGGGCAGCAGTGTCGGCAAATGCGGGGCCGGCGCCCGGCAGACACAGCAGCGCAGCGACGGCCGCCCGCACTGTGAAGATAACCAACCGGCCGCGCGTATTCGTAGTCGTTTTACGGCTCATAATTCCCCCCCAAGTTTTCATTCGATCGAGCGCTTCAACCCATTGAAGAAATCTTTGACAACTTCAGGAACGGGTGTGAAATCGTAGCAACACCAAATATAGTTAACAACAATTCATGTGCGACTGTCGCATGAATCAGCCATGTCCACGGCTTTTAGTGCTTTTGATTCGTGTATCTTCGACCAACGTTCGCGCGCTCCGGTAATGACAGTCAAGAATGACGTCCATATCTGCAAAGAACCTGTCCAATGCACCAGCTTAAGGTCATCACCATGGTCAGTAGCGCCACCCGCAAATTTTCCCGCGTGCTCGGGATCCCGTTGTGCCTGCTGGTGGCAGCGCAATTTTCAGCAGCGGTTCTGGCACAGGAATCGACCGACCCGATGGAGGTGTGCTACCGGATGTCCGACGCCGACTTGCGGCACGCCTGTTTCGATAAGGAGATGCAGCGACGTCACGCGCCCGGCGCCAACGCAGCTGGGACGAACGCACCGCGCCCCACACCGGCCAAGCCTGATGACACGGTCGGCCTCGATGGCAAGCAGCTCATCCTCAAGCGCAGAGAAGAAGGCATTCAACCCGAGACGGTAAGGCCAATGGTGGCCGTTATCGCCAAGCTGAGGCCGCGGCCTGGCCATCTCTATTATTTTGAGCTCGATAATGGCCAGGTGTGGGAATCGACCGACTCCGAAGCCGATTTATTCCTGGATCCAAAGGAGACGGTATTGATCAGGCCGGGAGTTCTTGGAGCGTTTTTCCTCAAGACTCCGGCAGGCAGGTCGATACGAGTCCACCGTCTGCGCTAGGTCGCGCGGGCGCCTCTGCGATGTAGCGACGGGCGAGCGCCGGCAGCACGAACAAGTTGAGGATGGTCGACGACACCAGGCCCCCCAGCACTGTCACCGCCATCGGTCCTTCGATTTCCTGACCCGGAAGATTCATGCCGAAGGCCAGGGGCGCCAGGCCAAGCGCGGTCACCGCGGCTGTCATCAGAATGGGCACCAGCCGCTCGTTGGCACCGCGAATGACGGTCGCGGTGTTCCAGGCGGCACCCTCGACCTCGACCAGATGCTCATAGTGCGCCAATTGCAGTATCGCATTGCGCGCACTCACGCCGAATACGGTCACCAGGCCCACCACCGTGCCAAGGGAGACACCGATGCCGGTCATCGCGATGGCCGCGACGCTGCCGACCAAGGCGAACGGCAGGTTCGCCAGCACCAGCCAGCTGTTCGCGCGCCAGCGGAACGACATGAACAGGATCATGATGATCAGGGCCAGCGCCAGCCCCGAAAACAGCATCAGTTGATTACGCGTCTGGCTCTCGGCCTGCGCGGCGCCGGTAAATTCGGTATAGACGCCGGTGGGCAGCGACACCTTTGATGCGATCGCCTGCGCGGCCTGCTGCACGACGCTCTGCAGCGAGGCACCGCTTACATTGAAGGTCACACTGATGCGTCGCTGGCCCCCGTCATGTTCGATGCTGTAGCGATCCTGGGTGACGAGGATGCGCGCGACCTGCGAGAGCGGCACGGGACCGAGCGGCCCGCTGATCATCAAGTGCGCCAGGGCGCCTGGCTGATGGCGCAGCGCCTCGGGGAGCAGCACCACGGCATCGACGGTGCGCGTCCCGCTGAAGGTCTGCCCCACCTGAGTGCCGGTGTAGGCCGTCTCGATCGTGTCGAGAACATCCTGCGCTTTGAGGCCACTCGCCAGCAGCGCATCGGGACGCAGCTGAATCGCGATCGCCGGCGTGCCGCTCTGACGCTTGAACTGCAGGTCTACGACGCCCGCGATCTTGCTCAGGACCGAGACGATCCGATCGCCCGTCGCGTCCAGTGCGTCCAGGTCATCTCCAAAGACCTTCACGGCCACTTGCGCCGTCTCGCCGCTCAGGCTCTCGCTGATCCGGTCACCCAGGAATGTCACCACCTCACTTTGCAGTCCGGGGTAATGCTCCAGGATCTTGCGCAGGGCATCTTGTGCTGCACCCTGATCAACGGTGGAGTCGGGTTTGAGCTCGACGTGGAATTCGCTGCGGTGCGGGCCCCACGTGTCCTCGCCAAGTTCGGCCCGTCCGACCTGTTGCTCAACACTTGCCACATAGGGCAGTGCGAGGATCTCGGCGCTGATGCGTTTTCCCACGGCCAGCATTTCCTCGAGCGAGGTGCCCGGGATCGAGCTTGAAACCTGGATGACGAAGTGTCCTTCACGAAAATCAGGCATGAATGTGCCGCCGAGGAATGGCAGCGCGACGGCAGCCGCCAGCACGCAGGCGACCACGACCGCGACGACCGCCTTGAAATGCGTCGCGACGCCATGCACCGCCTGGCTCTGCCACACCTTCAGGCGGCGCAACCATCGGGACTCAGGGCGGGCATCGTGTCGGCGCAGCAGCAGCGCACACAGCGCTGGCGTCGCCGTCATTGCCACCACCAGTGAGGCAAGCACGGCGAATATGAAAGCCAGTGCCAGCGGTCCGACGAAGTGGCCCTGCACGCTGGTCGTGAAAATCTCCGGCAGAAAGACCGCGATGACGACGGCCGTTGCATAGATCACCGGTCCGCGCACCTCCAGTGACGCTTCGCGGATCACCTCCAGACGGTCCAGCGGCTTCGGCAGCAGCTGGTTTTCGCGCAGCCGACGCATGATGTTCTCGATGCCGATGATGGCATCATCGACCAGTACACCCAGTGCGACCGCAAAGCCTCCGAGTGTCATGGTATTGAGCGTGAGCCCCATGCGGTCGAGGACCGCAATGGCTGCGAGCAGGGACAGCGGTATCGCGGTGAAGGCAATCAGGGCCGCACGGATATCGCGCAGAAACAGGTACAGCACGATGAAAATGAGCACGCCGGCAATCAGCAGCGAATGTTTCAGATCGCCCAGGGCGCGTTCGATGAAGTTCGCGGGGCGATGCAGGCGGCCGTAGACCGTAATACCCTGCGCGGTCAGCGCCGGGCGCAAAGTGGCCAGGGCCTGTTCCACGGCGAGCGTCGTAGTGAGGGTGTTGGCGCCATACTGGCTGGCCAGCGACAGCAGGACCCCCGGCTTGCCCATGATAAGAGAGTCACCCGAGCGCAGCGCGGGCGCCATTTTCACCGCGGCGATCTCGCTCAGGCGAATGGGGACCTCGTTGCGCACGGCGACGACCGCCTTGCCGAGCACATCGATATCGGGCGCGGGAATCGGCGACTGCATCAGGACGCGCTGGTTGGCGATGTCGATGAACCCCGCGCCACGCAGCGGCAGCGCCGCGCGCGCCGCATCGGCAACACCGGCCAGAGTGATGCCGAAACTGGTCAGGCGTTGCATGTCGGGCTGGATCTGGATCTGCCGCACGGCGCCACCGAACACAATGACATGCGCGACTCCCGGCACCGCCAGCAGACGCGGCTTGATCACCCAGTCGGCGGCGTCGCGCAGGGTATAGGCATCGACCTTGTCGGACACCAGTCCGATCTTCAGCAAGTCCATGGTGCTGGAGACGAGCGGTGAGAGTTTCGGCACACCGACGCCGGCGGGCAGGCTGCTGCCCAGTTCTGACAGCCGCTCCGAAATCCCCTGCCGGGCAATGTGCAGATCGATGTTGTCGGCAAAGGTGATGGTGACCACGGAGAGCCCTGGAATGGACTCGGATCGCAGGGTCGCCAATCCCGAGGCACCGTTGACGGCATTCTCGACCTGCTTGGTGACGAGTTCCTCGACCTGCTGCGGCGAAAATCCGGGGGCTTCGGTCTGGATATCCACCTGGGACGGAACGAATTCCGGAAACACGTCCAGCGGCGCATCCAGTGCACCCCAGCAGCCCAGCACCAGCGCCAGCCCCGTCAGTACGGTTACGGCGCCGAAGCGCCGCACGCACAACGCAATAATGCCCCGCATCGGCTTCAGTCCGCCTCGGTGCTGGGATTCATTTCACGCGCGAGCAGCAAGCCGGCGGCCGCCGTGACCAGCTGCTCGCCCGCGGCGATCCCCTGGCTTGTGAAGTAGCCCCCGTCGAGGGGACGGTCGGTGGCGATCTCGCGACGCACGTACACGTGGGGCCGCTGTTCGACATAGCACCAGTACTTGCCCTCGCTGATCACCACTGCCGCTGCCGGCACCAGCACGCCGTGCTGCGTCGGCGCCGTTCCCGGCGCCCACACCAGCAGCCGTTCGCCTTCGCTGGCATCACCGCCCCTGAGCACTGCGAAAAAACTGCGGCCGGGCAATGTCGCATCGGCCGGTGCGTTCCACAGCGGATGAACCGTCCACCCTTGTGATCCGGGCGTGCCCGACGCGGCGCCATCAAGGCGCGCCACGCGTAATTGCGCGGGTGTTGCGCCCTGCAGGGCGCCCAGCGGGAACGTCGCGCGCAACAGCTTGGCCTCGCCACTGGCCAGGGCCTGCAGCTGCGACCCGGTCGCCACGCCGCCGGGCACGCCGGCGCCGACGACGGATGATAGGCGCCGCTGCGCCAGCACGACGGCGGCCGTATCGGTCGCGGTCTGGCGCGCGGCGGTCTCCACCGCGTCCGCGGACATCGCGCCGGGCGTGCCCGCCAGACGCTGCGCACGCGCCGCCGCCGCGCGGCTTTGTTCCTGCGCCGCCTGGGCGCTGGTCAGTTCGGCCACCGCCGTGGCGATGGTACCGTGGGGGATGATGATGCCGTAGCCGGCAATCTCGTTCCGGTAGTCCATTGACTTCGCAGGCTGCGTCGCGAGCCCCATCTTCGCGACCTGTTCGGCGCTGAGGCTCACGCCCTCCGTACCGCCTTTCGCACCCTCCTCCTTCGCACTCCCCTCATTCGCGTCAGCGGCTGCGGGACTACGGTGGCAACCCGTGATACCGGACAGGGTGATGCCGAGGAGCGCGGCAAGCACGCTCGCGAAGAGGCCTACGCGTGTACGGATAGGTTTCAACAAAGGCGTCACTCCTGAAGCTCCCAACCCCCGCCCAGTGCCTTGCACAGCCCGACGAGCGCCTGCAGGCGCGCCAGTTTGTACTGACTGAATTGATCGCGCGCTGCGTACAAGGTGCGCTGCGCTTCGAGCACCCCGAGGAAGTCGCCCGCGCCCTGACGGTAGCGCAGTTGCGCGCCGTCGAATGCCTGCTGACTTTGCGCCACGCTTTCATTCTGAAACTCGTGTGCGGCATCGAGGTTACGGATGGCCGCGAGTGCGTTCTCAACGTCGACCAGCGCCGCGAGTATGGCTTTGCGATAGCTCGCCAGCAGCTCATCGTCCTTCGCGCGTGCTTCGTCGCGCACGGCGCGCAAGCGGCCGTGATCGAAAATGCTTTGCGTGAGTCCGGCGCCGAGACTCAGGCCCGGCCCGGTGCCGGCCAGTGAGATGACGGCGGCGTTCACTGCCGGATTTTGAATTCCGCCTGCAGCGGTAAGGGTGAGACTCGGCAGCATCGCGGCGCGCGCCGCAACGAGGTCCGCATCCGCGGCGCGCAGATTCGCTTCCGCGCTGAACACATCGGGACGGCGGGTGAGCAATTCGACGGGCAGCCCCGGGGCGACCTTCGGCTCGGCGAGCGCGTCCAAGCTTGCGTCTGCGACCTGGAACCCTTCAGGCGCATGGCCGACCAGCAAGGCGAGCGCCGTCAGCGCCTCTGCCTCGCGTTGGCGCAGATCGGGCAGCACCAGCTGCGCGGCTGCCAGGACCGCACGTTGCGTGGCGAGCGTGACCGGATCCGACGCGCCAGCGTTGAAGCGCGCCTGGACCACCTCCAGCAGCCCGCGGGCCGTGTCGAGGTTCGATTGCGCCAGCTTCATGCGTTCACGGATCGACAGCAGCTCGAAATAGCCGTCGGCCACACCCGCCAGAGTCGTGAGTGCCAGGGTGTCCCGATCGGCGCGGACCGCCGTATCGAGCAGGCGTGCCGCATTCGCCGTCGCGCGATTCCTTCCCCAGAAGTCGACTTCATAGCTCGCCGACAGCAGCGCCGACCAGTCCAGTTCATGCGCACTGCCGTTGGCCGAATGTCCCGCCAGGAAATTGCCATTGCCGATGGCATCGACGCTGGGCAGTATTGCGGCGCCGGCCTGCCGCGCACGGGCATCCGCCTGCGTCAGCCGCGCCCGCGCGCCGGCGAGGTCCAGGTTCGCGCTCGTGGCCTGTGTGATGAGTGCATCAAGTTCGGGGCTCGCAAAACCGTGGTACCAGTCCTGGCTCGGCCACGCCGGTGGTCCCGCGGATGTCCCGTTCTGAAACGCCGTTGGCACTTGGGGAACCGGCGATTTCGGTGCCTGCAAGGCACAGCTTGTGCAGGCCAGCAACGCGATCGCGCCGGCTTTGGCCAGATGATTGCCACCCCGAAGCATTCGGTCCTCAATGAAGCTGTTTGGAACGAGGCTAACAAGCCCGCGCACGCCAAAGTGTACATCTTTGTAAGCTCGCGCATGGCCGCCTGCAGGCATATTCCGCAGCATGTCGGCTTCGGCCCATTGGACGATCCTAAGGAGACCATTGTGTCCACTCACCGTCTTGCCAGAACCCTCGCACTGAGCGCGACGCTCGGTCTTGCAGCGACCGTGTCGGCGCCCAGCGCACAGGCGGACTCCGGCATGCAGGTAGTGCAGCAATGGAAGATCGGCGGCGCCGGCGGTTGGGACTACCTCACGGCGGACTCGGCGCATCGGCTGTTCCTGAGCCGCGGCACTCAGGTCGATGTCGTGGACACCCAGTCAGGCCGGATCCTGGGCACGATTCCCAACACGCAGGGTGTACATGGCATTGCCCTCGCGCCCGATCTGCACCGCGGTTTCACGAGCAATGGCCGGGCGGATTCCGTCACGGTTTTTGATCTCGACAGCCTCAAGACCGTTCAGGAGGTGAAGGTCCCGGGCCACAACCCGGATGCCATCTTGTATGAGCCGCAGGGCAAGCATGTCTTTACCTTTGATGGCCGCAGCAAGGATGTCACGGTACTGGATGCCAGGACACTGGCGGTCGTCGCCACGATCCCAGTTCCCGACAAACCCGAATTCGCGCAGGACGACCACGCGGGTCATATCTATGTGAACATCGAAAGCGACCCGGGACAGATGGTGGTCCTCGACAGCCGCAAACTCACCGTGCAATCGACCTGGCCACTGCCGGGCTGCAATTCCCCGAGCGGACTGGCTATCGACCGCACTCACCGCCGGCTGTTCTCCGTATGCGATGGCAGCATCATGGCCGTCACCAATGGTGAGAACGGTGCGCAGGTGGCCCAGGTCCCGATCGGCAAGGGCCCGGACGCCGCCGCCTACGACGAGAAGCGCGGCCTCGTCTTCAGTTCCAACGGAGAGGGAACCCTGACTGTCATCAAACAGGAATCCGCGGATCGCTACCGGGTCCTGCAGAACGTAAAAACCCAGGCCGGTGCCCGCACCATGGCGCTCGACCCCGCGAATGGCCGGGTCTACCTGGTGAGCGCGCAATTTGGATCGCCGCCGGCGCCTACGGCCGAGCAGCCGCATCCGCGCCCCGTGCCCGTCCCGGACTCCTTCACCGTGCTGGTGGTCGCGGCCCGCTGACATACGCGCAGATCTGCCGCTACACTGCCCCACCATGCGACTGCTGCTGACCGAGGATGATGCCGAGCTGGCGCAGTCG
Organism: Steroidobacteraceae bacterium; assembly: GCA_036267975.1. GTDB lineage: Bacteria > Pseudomonadota > Gammaproteobacteria > Steroidobacterales > Steroidobacteraceae > DAIDKA01. Next base: position 9,298 of record DATAVA010000031.1, read on the forward strand.
CTGATCGAAAGATTCCGCGATCAGGGCTATGAAGTTGTGCATGTCGGCGATGGCATCCAGGGCCTGCAGGCAGCGACCTCCCAGGATTTCGACGCCATCATTGTTGATCGCATGCTGCCGGGCATGGATGGCATGGAGATGGTCAAGGCCGTGCGGCGCCACAAATCCACCCCGATCATCTATTTGACCACGATGAGTGGCATTGACGATCGGGTGCGGGGCCTGGAGGCGGGCGGCGACGACTATCTCATCAAACCCTTCGCGTTCGAGGAACTGCTGGCGCGGATCCGCGTCATGACGCGGCGACCCGCTGCAGCCTCCTCCCGGCTTTATGCAGGGTCGATCGAGATGGATCTCGTGCAGCGTACCGTCACCCGGCAAGGCCGCGCGGTCGAGCTGCTTCCGCAGGAATTCCGGCTGCTGGAATACCTGCTGCGCAACGTCGAGCGGGCGGTGACGCGCAAGATGCTGCTCGAGAATGTGTGGGACATCCATTTCGATCCGCATACCAGCGTCGTCGAGAGTCACATCAGCCGGCTGCGGGCACGACTCAACGCCAATTGCGAAATAGACGCCATTCAGACCGTGCGCGGCGCCGGGTATCGGCTGCTTGCGACCAATTAGGATATTCAAGGGCGAATCGTTCCGGTTCGCCGCGCTGTTCGCGCTGGTATTCCTGACACTCACGGGAGTGCTCATCGGCACGGTGCTGTGGATCGTCGCGGGCACGGAGCGCAGTACCCTGATTGCCGCCAATGAAGCCGACGTCTCGACCGTGACGAATGGCCTGCGCGCCGAGGGTCTCGACGAAGCAATCGAAGTCGTGCAGCAACGCTTGGGAACACCCGCTGGAAGCATGATTCCCCGGCATCGATTCGCGCCTGACTCATACATGGTCATCGAGGATCGCCATGGCAAGGTGCTGGCCGGCAACCTGCCATTCGTGCAGTGCAGTGCGGGAATCTTCCGTTTATCCCTTGCCGCCACCCCCGGTCACCATCACCCCCGCATCGTGCTCGGCAGCTGCGCGCCGCTCACCGCTGCGGCCACGCTGTTCGTCGGGCGCGACACGGTGGCAATGTATGCGACCCGCGAACGGATACTGCATGCCTTCGCCTGGGTCGCGCTCGGAACCTGTGCGTTCGCCATTCTGGGCGGGCTGTTTCTGGGGCGGCGGTTCATGGCCCGCGTGGACGCGATCACGCAGACCTGCGAAGGGGTGATTGCGGGACGATTGAATGAACGTATCCCCATGAGAGGTCGGAGCGATGAATGGGATCGCCTCGCCCGAGCCATCAACGAGATGCTGGACCGGATTTCGACATTGCTCGAGAACCTGCAGCAGGTGTCGAGCGACGTCGCACATGATCTGCGCACCCCGCTGACACGCCTTCGCAACCGGCTGGAAGCGGCGCGCGAGAAGTCGACGGGAATTGTGGACTACTCGGCCGCGATCTCGCATGCCATCGATGACACCGACCAGCTCCTGTCCATGTTCTCCGCATTGCTGCGGATTTCGCAGATCGAAGCCGGCACTCGGGTGCAGACCTTTTCGGCAGTGGATATTTCCGCATTGCTCGAGCGGGTGTATCAGTTCTACCTGCCGGTGGCGGAGGACTGCGGACATCCGCTCAACCGCACGCTGCATCCCGGCCTGCAGGTTCGTGGCGACCACGAGCTGCTCACGCAGCTGTTCAGCAATCTGGTCGAGAATGCGATTCGCCATACTGCTGTCGGCACCCGCATCGCCATTGCCCTGCAGACCGTAAACGGTGAAGCGCGCGCCTCAGTCAGCGACGATGGTCCCGGCGTGCCCGCGGAGGACCTGGAGAAAGTAACCCGGCGCTTCTATCGTGGCTCAGCAAGCCGCTCCTCCGAAGGCCACGGTCTGGGGCTGGCGCTGGTCGCCGCGATAGCGCAGCTTCATGGCGCCAGACTGCAGCTCGCAAACGCCACGCCCGGGTTGCGGGTCGAGGTGAGCTTTCAGCCGGTCAGCGCGTCCAGGTCCAGTTAGCCATTTCCCGCTCCAGCGTATTGCAAAGTGTCCCAGGCGTGACGCGCCATCATCAGGTCCTCGTCCGTCGGGATCATCCACGCCGAAGCGCGGCTGCCCGGAGGGCTGATACAGGCGGCGGCCGCCTCATTTGCCCGTGCATCGAGTGCAATGCCGAGCCACGCGGCGTCCGCGCAGACGCGCTGACGGATCCTGGCGGCGTGTTCGCCGATTCCGCCCGTGAAGACCAGCGCATCGAGCCCGTGCAGCGCGGCGGCCAAAGCGCCCAGTTCAAGACCGATTCTATAAACGAACAGATCAATAGCCTCAGCCGCGCGCGGATCCTGCGTGGACAACAGCACCCGCATGTCATCACTGATTCCGGATACGCCCATTAATCCTGACTCCTCATTGAGCAGGGTCGATATTCGTGCTGCATCCATGCCCCTGTGCTGCATCAGATAGAGCACGACACCCGGATCGAGGCTGCCGCAGCGCCGACCCATGGGCAGGCCATCGAGGGGCGTGAAGCTCATGGTCGTGGCGACGCTGCGGCCCTCGCGCAGGGCACACAGGCTCGCGCCGCTCCCCAGGTGCGCGACGATGATCCGCCCCGCGGCCGCGGCTGGGCCCATCACATCGGGAAGGACGCCGGCAATGTACTCGTAGGAAATACCGTGAAAGCCGAAGCGCCGCACGCCCTGCTGCGACAATTGGCGCGGTAATGCAAAGGCGGTGGCCGTGGCGGACTGAGTGTGGTGAAACGCCGTGTCGAAACACGCCACCTGGGGCATTCTCGGGTGCGTCTGTGACAGGCTGGCGATCGCCGCCAGGGCCGGTGGCTGATGCAAGGGCGCCATGGGGATCAGGCGCGTGAGTTCGTCGATGACCTGTGGGGTGACGCGCGCGGGCGCGGTGAAATGGGTGCCACCATGAACGATGCGATGCACGGCTGCGACGACCTTGCGCGTCGCGCCGGACGCGCTCAGGAGCGACAGCAGCCGCAGCAGGACCACCTCGTGACCGGCGCCCGCGGCAAGATCCTCGTCCGCCAGCGTTGCGCCAGCGGCGCTGCGCGCCCTGAAATGCGGATGATGTCCGACGCCGGAACATTCGCCGCTGCACGTCAGCGCCGCGCGGGTCGGTCTGGTCGCAGCTGAATACACTGCGAACTTGAGACTGGAGGAGCCCACGTTGAGAACGAGAAGGGAGTCATCGTCCGCCACACACTCTCCCTCTAACCCGGACGGCCCACCATATCCACGTGTCCGACCCGCAGGGTGGATCGGCCGGCCTCGATATGGGTGCGGCGTCGCGATCGCCACTCACGCAGCACTGCGGTTCTGGCCGGCGCGATTTCGCACGCTGCCTCGAACCAGCCCTCGATCAGCGCATATTGGAGTGCGCCATGCTCGGCACCGACGCACCAGTCACTGGCAGCACACTGCACCACATACCCGCGCTCGGCCAGGACTTTCACCGCGACGCTGGCTGCGGTGGGGCCCAGCGCCCAGCCAAACCCCTTGTCGCCCAGCTGATGCCGGTTGACGAGGTCGCGAACTTCATCATCTTCGACCTCCGCCGGGTCACAGCCGATGCGACCGTCGTAGGTGAGCGTAAACCAGACCATTGCCTGCAACGGTGCCGCACGCCGCATCAGCATGCGCAGCCAGTCCTCAGAAACCAGATCCAGCAAGGCCGATGCGGTCAGCAGCACACCGGGGCGCAGTGGCAGACTATCGAGCTGGACCGCCAGATCGAGCGCCAGGCTTTGAACCTGACATTCAAACCCGCCACCCCGAACGGCAAACCGTACGCCGCTCGCGGTGAATTGGCCTTGCGTTGCGTGAGACCAGGCACGCAGCTGCCAAGGCATGGCCGCGAGCAGCAGCGGATCACGCTCGACCAGCAACCAGTCCTGCGCGCCGGCCAGCAGCGGCGCGGCATAGCGCAGATTGGCGCCCGTTCCGGCCCCCAGGTCGATGATGTCGATACGCGAGCGCGCCGCGCCCAAATCATCGCGCAACAAACTTGCGAGCGCGGTAGCGCGGGAGCGGGTATCGAGCGGTTCGCGCAGGGTCAGCCAGTGCGCTGAAAAACCGCTCACGGGTTATGCGCCGGGTCATCAAAGGCGGCCATCACCCAAGGCCCGAGCTTGTTCATCGGCCCGGCCGTAGGCCTGACCGGCACCAGGCCCGGCCGAAAGCCATCCGCCTGCAACGCCGTGAGGATCGCCGGCGAGCTGGCAATCACGTGCACCGGCACGTCCCAGGAAGCGCCCTCACCGCTGACGTTTGCAGCGGGCTGGTGGTCACCGAGAATGATCATCACGAAATGGCTGTCTGCTCGGGCCCGCAGGTAACTGGCCAGGGTATCGATAAAGTACCCGACTGAGCTCACATAGGCCTTGCCCAAGTCGGTCCACACGGGCGTCTGGGTCAGCGAACGGCGCAATGGTTCGGCATCATACGGGTGCGCGCTGAGCATGCGCTGCCAGTCCGGTTGCAACGGCGGCGTCGGCTCGAAGGGCATATGTGTGGAGACGGTCGGGAAAAATACGAACACGGGTTTGCGTGGGTGCGGCTGCAGCTCGCGCGCATCAAGCGCGGCGAGTGAAAACTGGTCCGGTATGCGCCACCAGCCGAATCCGGGACCGTGATAGTCCAGCGCGTCCGTACCATAAATCCTGTCGAACCCGTAAAACGCCCCTTCGGGCCAGCTCTCGCGCAGTCCGGGCATGATGGCAATGGTGCGATAGCCCCCGCTCTTGAGCAGCGACACCAGTGTCGGCCGCGACAGCGTCATCAACTGCGCGTAGTGGTCCATGTCGCGAACCTCGACGCCGGACAGCACGCTCAAATGCGCGAGTACCGAGCCGCCGCCAAAAGTCGGTGAGGTGACGAATGCCGATACGACACCGCGGCCGGTGTCGTGAATCGCCGCCGCCAGTCGCGCGCGCGCGGGCCGCAGCGCACGCTCGAACTCCGGCCGGTCGTAGGTCGAGGCGCCGTACGATTCCATGAATATCAGCAGTACGTCAGCGCCTGCGAGCGCCCGCAGATTCGAATGCATGGGTGGCGAGGCCGGAACGGTGCGATTCGCGATCCCGGTGGCCGCACCCACGATGCGCACGACCTGCGCGACATAGGTGCTGCTCACGGGAATGGAGATGCCCGGAAAGGGAAGGATGCCGAAGGTGCGCTGCAGGACGAATAAGCCGAACAGCGCCAGCCCCGCCGCGCCGAACCCCAGCCGCGCCTGGCGACACATGCGCAGCGCCGTATCGATCTGACCCAGCGCCCAGCGCGCAACCACGTAAAGCACCGCGAGTACGAGGATGGCGCCGAGACATACTCCCGCGACCGCCCACGGCGAGGCCACCCGCACCAGCATGGCGGTGACGGACGCGAACTGCGGAGCATCCCAGTAGAGGTTGATGTCGCGTCCGTACAGGGCGGAGACCGTGACATCAAAGTAGCGTCCCAGCCCGAACAGCACGACCAGCACCGATAACGCGGTGAGTACCCGGGCGTCGGTGCGTCCGAGCCAGGCATTCGAAACCGCCAGAGCCAGCAGCAGCACCCCCAGCTCGACCGACAGTTCCCCTGGCCAGTGGACGCCCAGGGTCGGCCAGATGTTATGAAAGGTAACCGACCCGTTCAGCACCACCAGGGCGAGCAGCACGCAGGCTGCCTGACGCAGGCGCTGCCGCGATTCAAGTGACATTGGCTTCATGCGGTGAGAACAACCATACGACATCCACCAGGAAGGAAACAGTAAGCGTGACGAGGGCGATCGCGGCGAGCGGCGCGCTCACCACCGCCGGGACAAAGGGTGCGACGGCCACGATAAGCGCGACCATCTGTGCGACCGCCACGGCCTTGCGTCGCCGACTCGGTGGCAGCGGATGGCGCAGCGCCGGCAGCGCCCAGCCTGCCGCGATAAAAGCGTAACGCAGCAGTCCCGAACCGAGTACCCAAAGGCCCGCTTTGCCGAACTGCCAGGCCAGCACCGAAAGAATCAGGATCAGCAGCGCATCGGTTTCCATGTCGAAGCGCGCGCCAAAGGCGCTCGCGAGGCGGGTGCGACGCGCCAGCCAGCCATCGACGCCATCCAGCACAGCGATTCCCGTCGCCACGGTCGTCACCAGCGCCGCCAGCACCGTGCCAGCCGCCTCTCCGATCAGGCCGGCCAGCAATGCGACCAGGGCGCCACGGACGACCGTCACCTGGTTGGCAGGCCCGAAGGAGCGGAAAGGATGGTGTCTGGGCAAGCCGATCAGCACCAGGGCCGCGCCCGCCGTATACACCGTCGCCGACTTCACCAGATAGGAGTCACTCAGACCCAGCCGGCTCATCGTCAACCCGGCAACCGCGCCGATCAGCAGCGCAGCCGCTAAGATGCAGATCAGCGCACTGCGCAGAAGGCCGCGAGACGCGGCCCGTGCCATCGACATGGTGACACCCAATCTTCAGGAGGTCCTATGAGTCGCGACGATACGCTCGCATTTTGGATTGCAGCGCCGGGCCGCGGCGAACTGCGCCGCGAAGCGTTGCCGGTGCCCGCCGCTGGCGAGGCCAGTGTACGGACACTTTATAGCGGTGTCAGCCGCGCGACCGAGGCCACCGTGTTCGGCGGCCACGTTCCCGTGGGCGAATACGCGCGCATGCGGGCGCCCTTTCAGGCCGGCGAGTTTCCGGCTCCCGTCAAGTACGGGTACAGCAGCGTCGGGCAGGTCATGGTCGGTCCCCCCGATCTTGCCGGCAGACACGTCTTCTGCCTGTACCCGCATCAGCAGCGCTACGTCGTTCCCTGCGCGGCGCTATACCTGCTTCCCGCATCGGTGCCGGCGGCTCGGGCCGTGCTGGCGGCAAATCTCGAGACGGCGCTCAATGGACTGTGGGACTCGGGCGCAGGTCCGGGTGACCGCATAGCGGTGATCGGTGCCGGCAGCATCGGCTGTCTGGTGGCGTGGCTCGCAGCCCGGATTGCAGGGTGCGAAGTGGAGCTGGTCGACATCAATCCGGTGCGGGTCGCGATCGCGCGGGCTCTCGGCGTGCGCTTCGCGCTGCCGGATGACGCCACGCCCGAAGCAGACATTGTGTTACACGCAAGCGGATCGGGCGACGGACTGTCGTTGGGCATGCGCCTGGCCGGATTCGAGGCGACGATCGTGGAACTGAGCTGGTACGGTGATCGAACCGTCACTCTCGCGCTTGGCGAAACCTTCCACGCGCGTCGACTGACCCTGAAGTCCTCCCAAGTGGGCACCGTGGCCGAGTCGCACCGCGCCCGCTGGAACCTGCGACGCCGTTTGGAGCTCGCGCTGTCGCTGCTGACCGATCCGGCGCTCGACGCCCTCATCAACAGTGAAGGCCGATTCGAGGAACTGCCGCAGACCCTCGAGCGAATCGCACACACCCCCGGTGATGTCATCATGCATCGGGTGCGCTACGACTGAACGAGGGCCTAAGCGAGCTCAAGGAGTGGAAGATGTATACGGTTTGTGTTCGCGATCACATGATGATCGCGCACAGCTTTTGCGGCGATGTATTCGGCCCCGCACAGCGGCTGCACGGCGCGACTTACGTGGTGGACGTCGAATTCCGGCGGCCCGAACTCGACGCGAATGGCATTGTCGTGGATATCGGTCTTGCCGGCACGGTTCTGCATGACACCCTGGCGGCCATGAACTATCGGAATCTGGATGCCGAATCGGACTTCGCCGGTCGCAATACCACGACGGAGTTTCTCGCCAGGACTGTTTTCGAGCGGTTGCGCCAGGCGATTCGCGACGGACGGCTCGGACCCTCGGCCGCCGCGGTGACCGCATTGCGCGTAACCCTGCACGAATCGCATGTGGCCTGGGCCTCATTCGAGGGCGAGCTCGCCCTGCGATGAGCGTGCGTTGCCTGCAATTCGTAATTCCCGGAGACCTTCGGGCGCCGACCGGCGGCTACGTCTATGACCGTCGCATGCTCGCGGGCCTGCGCGAGCTGGGCTGGCAGGTGAGGGTCCACACCCTGGATGCGAGCTTTCCGCATCCCACCGCCGTGGCGCTCGAGCGTGCGCGGCAAGTATTCAGTAGTCTGCCGGACCAGGCGCTGGTGCTGATCGACGGTCTCGCGCTGGGCGCAATGCCGGACATCGTACAGCCTCACGCCAGACGCCTGCGCCTCGTGGCGCTCATCCATCATCCCCTTGCCGCCGAAAACGGGCTTGCGCCCTACCAGGCACTCGAGCTGGTGCGATCAGAACGCGTGGCCCTGCAGGCAGTGCGCCACGTGCTGGTCACGAGCCACGCCACGCAGCGGGCCCTGCTTGCCTACGGGGTCGATGCCGGACGTGTGTCGGTCGTGCAACCGGGAGTCGATGCGGCGCCGCTCGCGCCGCGGCAGCGCGGCGCCGTTCTGAACTTGCTGTGTGTCGCCACACTCACACCGAGAAAAGGCCATGACCTGCTGTTCGAAGCCTTGGCGTCGCTGCCGCCGCGCTGGCACCTGATCTGCATCGGCAGCCTCACCCGCAGTGCGACCACCGTCGCGGCGCTGCGGCGTCAGCTGCGACAACTGAACCTGGACCGTCAGGTCGTGCTCGAAGGCGAAGTGGATGACGCCACGCTTGCGCAACGGTATGCGCAGGCCGACCTGTTCGTCCTGCCGACACGTTTCGAGGGGTACGGCATGGTCATCGCCGAGGCCCTGGCGCATGGCTTGCCGGTCATCAGCACTCGCGTCGGCGCCATCCCGCAGCTGGTCGGATCGCAGGCGGGGCTTCTCGTCGATGCGGGGGATGTGGGCATGCTGCGTGCTGCGCTCGCTCGCGTCGTGTCCGAAACGGGGTTGCTGTCTTCACTCGCCCGGGGGGCCGAAGCCGTCCGTGGCGACCTGCCGCGCTGGCCCGACTCCTGTGCGCTGATGTCGCGCGTCTTACAGAATGCGGCGGATCAGGGTGGCGGATGAGATGTCGTGGCCGTTCATGCGAGCAGCGGCCGGAACGCGCAGGTCGCAATCAAACAGGATGTCGGATCCAGCGCGGTAGATGCGTGGTTGCAGGCGCAGACAGTCCTGCAGGCGCATTTGTGGCGGCAGGCGGATCGCCGGGCGGCCATCCCCGATCAGCAGCGGCGCGACCGCGATGTGCAGGCGATCGAGCAGACCCGCGTTGAGAAAACTGGAAACCGTTACCCCGCCCCCTTCGACGAATATCCGGCTGTAGCCCAGTGCATGCAGTTGGCGCAGCAGATCCTTCAGATTCAACGCGCCATTATCGGCTGCCACCTCGAGAGTGTCCTCGCCGCGCTCGCGCGCCGCAGCGGCCGCGGCGCTGCCGGCTGCACAGGCGCGCAAGGTCCGGGCCGCCTGGTCATTGAATACGGTGTGCGCCAGGGGCAAGCGGCAGCCGGGATCAAGAATGATGCGCACCGGATTACTGCCGCTCACCAGGCGCGTCGTCAGGCGCGGATTGTCGGCCGCCACGGTCGCGGCGCCGACCACGACGGCATCGCACAGCGCACGCAGCCGATGCAGGTGCAGGATATTGTCCGGGCCCGTCACGCAGATCGCATCTCCGGAGTGCGTGGCGATGAATCCGTCGAGACTTTGTCCGAGATGGCCTATCGTGATGGGTCGCGCAGCCGTCGCACTGCTGATCGGCAGGTACAGTTCCAGAAGATCGCGGTTCGGGTCATCCTGCGCCAGCGCCGACTCCCAGCCCGACGCCGGATTCCACGCCAGCACCGCGCCGGCACCGTGCGGGGCCACCCGCTGCAAACCAGCCTCCGAGCCGAGCGCGAATCGTCCGGGAACCTCGGCATCGAATGTGCCGATTGCCCGGGCGGCCGCGTGAGCGATGGCCCACGCGTCAAGCGCCGTTGAGACTTCATATGCCATTGCGGCGACCATCTTGCCTGACTCGCGCAGCAAGAGACAGGCCGCGCGCGCCGTGTCCGATCAGCCCTCGGGCGTGAACACAACGTTGCCCACGGCGGTATTCGAGGCCGGCACATGATAGAAGCGATACAGTTCGCGGATTCGGGGACCGAGCGCGCCACGCATCGTCAGCCACATGATCAGTTCCATGCCTTCCGAACCGGCTTCGCGCACGTACTCTTCGTGCGACATCGTGCGCAGGGCATCCGGATCTGCTGTGAGCTTGTCCAGGAAATCGGTGTCCCATTGTCGGTTGATGAGACCGGCGCGCGCACCGGACAACTGATGACTCATGCCACCGGTACCCCACACCTGTACGCTCAAATCTTCGGGAAAGGACCTCACGGCACGGGCGATGGCCTCGCCGAGGCGGAAACAGCGGTTGGCCGTAGGGGTCGGATACTGGATGACATTCACGGCAAGCGGGATCACTTTCACCGGCCATTCACTGGGCTGACCCAATATCAGTGACAGCGGCACGGTGAGGCCGTGGTCCACGTTCATTTCATTCATGATCGTGATATCGAACTCATCCAGTACGACGCTGGTTGCGATATGCCAGGCGAGCTTTGAATGTCCGTGAACGAGAGGCACGCGGCGCGGCCCCCAACCTTCGTCGGCCGGCGCGAAGGAATCGGCACAGCCAAGGGCAAAAGTCGGGACGACGTCCAGTGAAAACGCCGACGCGTGGTCGTTGTAGACGAGGATGACTACGTCCGGCTTCTGCGCTGCGACCCAGTGTCGCGTCCACTCGTAGCCGGCGAAGATGGGCGCCCAGTCCGGATGTGCCATGCGGCCGCCGTCAACGGCGGCGCCGATCGCAGGCACGTGGCTTGAGCCAATGCCTGCGGTAATCCGGGCCATCAGAAACGTCCCGAAATCGACCTGAGTCCTGCCGGATTGCGTCCGCCGCTGCGCATCATGGCAGCGTACTCTTCAGTGGTTTGGCCGGCAAACGAGGCAGCCACCGATTGCGTCGGCCTGCCGTCGACGGCTGCGATCTTGAGCACGAAGAAGATATTGCCGCCCTGCTCCAGCAGCGACTTGAAGTCGCGCTTCAGCACGGCCTGCTTCTGCGCGTCGCTCATTGCCCACTCATCGAGGTAGGCGCGCTCGTCGCGCTTGAAGCGGGCGCGATTCACGGCACTCATCAGCGACATGCAGAAGCGGTTCAGGTGGCGGCCCGCGATGGCACGCTCGCCCGTGAACACGTAGGTACCCGGGATGTCTTCGAAGGCGGCGTTGTGCATGGCGTGCTCGAGGAAGGCTTCAGGTGGGGACATCATATTCATTGCAAATTGCAATAACTATGACAATATTACGACATCAGTTTTCGCGATTCACGAATAATCATGGACACGGTTGCCAATTTGAGGGCCTTTCTGGCCGTGGCCCGCTATGGCGGGTTTTCGGAGGCCTCGCGGCAGCTGAATGTCGTGCCTTCGGTAGCCGCCAAGCGCGTGAGCCAGCTCGAGCACGCGATCGGTACCAAGCTCTTCGAACGCTCGACCCGCAAGGTTGTTTTGACAGAATCCGGTGAGCAATTTCAGGGGCGCGCCCGCAGCCTCATCGCCGAACTGGACGATGCCTTCGCCGGGCTCAAGCGCGCGGGCGATCGGCTCGAGGGGCGCATTCTCATCATGGCCCCGACGACGCTCAATGCACTGGTGTTGTCCGATGCCTTGAACGGCTTCCTGCGCGCACACGAACACATCACGATGGAGCTGGCGCTGGTGGACCGCTCGGTCAACCCTGCGGAAGAAGGTTTTGATCTCGCCATCAGTGGCCATGCCGCCAGCAGCTACGAAGGCGTGATCGATGTTCCGCTGTATCCGTTCGAGCAGGTGCTCTGTGCGTCGCCCGACTACCTGCTACGGCGCGGCACGCCGCTGCGGCCGCACGACCTGGAAGATCACGACGGGCTGTTCTTCAAACCCCTCGGCACCGCCTGGCGCTTTGACGGCGAGCAAGGACAGCTCAGCGTGGAGGTGCGACCGCGACTGATCGCCAACGACAACGTGACGCTGCGCGCCGCGGCGCTCGCCGGCAATGGCATCGCGATGCTGCCGCGATATGTAGCCGGTGAGGCCATCAGATCGGGACAGCTGGTGCCACTGCTGCGACAGTTTCCCCTCCCCCGATCCTGGTTTCGCGCCCACGTGACGCAGCACCGCGCCAAGCTGGCGCGGATCGCGGCGCTGCTCGAGTGGCTGAAGGCTGCGCTGACGCAGGCATTGCCGGCAGTCGCGTACTGAACTAGTGCCGCGCTTCGCGACTGTCGTTCAGGGCTTGCGCAAGATCCATCCGCACTTTCCACGGGTCAGCACCGACAACGGGCCCCTTCGCCGTGAAGTCCATGATCTGATCACTGCGCGGCTGGTAAGCAGGCCACGCCGGATTGTCCGCAGCCTGTGGTACGCCCGACCTTGCAAAACCGACCCAGTAGGCGTGCATCGCCTTGGCTGCGGCCGCATCGGCCGCGGTCAGTTGCTTGCCATAGCGCGCCGCGACGGTATCGAAAACATAGGGAATCTCGGTGGCATGAGGCGCCCCCGGCGTGGTCGCGCGCAGCGACTCGGCCACATAGCTGAAGCGGTATTCAAACACCGGCTGGTGCGCTGACAGCAGGCGCGCAATCTCGCGCGCCGGTTCGATCATCATCAGATCACCGCCCGCCTTGAGCGCCGCAGCCGCAACCGGCGTCGTCGGATCCGGCGCGTATGCGGCACGCGCCGCGGCTGCATGCGCACCGAACTGTGCGAACAGATCATCCAAGGTGCGCGCCTGCATGAAGCCGATATCCATGCTGTTGGCGCCGACGATCACGGGCAGCTTCTGGGCCTTGCCGGCCGCGTACAGCGCTGTCGGCGAACCGAGATCGAGCATTCCGTCTTCGATCGGACCACCGACATAGCCCGGATTGGTCCCCATGGTGGCCATGTTCAGATTGCCGAGCAGCTTCTGTGCCGGGATTGCCCGCAGCTTCGCCAGCGCATCCGCGCCATTGCCCTCGATGCCGAAGCTGCGGGCCAGCGTCAATCCCTTCGCTTCGGCGGACTGCGCCGTACCCCGCAGCTTGCGCGCACTGAGCAGTCCCGGGCGACCGGCACCGGACTCGATGATGGCCTTCTGGAACAATCCGGTCGCGAGCGGTGAGGTGAGCAGCGCGTTGACCGAAATTCCGCCCGCGGATTCACCGAATACCGTCACGTTGTGCGGGTCGCCGCCGAATCGCGCCACATTCCGCTGCACCCACTTCAGCGCCGCGATCTGATCCATGTAGCCGTAGTTGCCAAGCGGGCCACCCGCCTGCTCGGCGCTGAGCGCGGGGTGCGCAAAGAAACCGAAGCTGCCGAGGCGATAGTTGAAGCTCACCAGGACGACGCCGTCGCGCGCGAACGCGCTGCCGTCGTAAACTGGCGGCGAGCTGCCGCCATTCACAAAGCCACCTCCGTAGATCCATACCATCACGGGCAGCTTGCGGCCCTCGAACCGCGCCGGTGTCCACACGTTGAGGTACAGGCAATCCTCGGCCGGGGTCACGCCGAGTGGCGCGGCATCCCCAGGAAAGGGCACCTGCATGCAATCGGGCCCATAGCTCAAAGCCGCGCGAATGTCCTGCCATGCAATAGGAGTCTGTGGCGGCCGCCAGCGCAGCGCGCCGACCGGCGGCTGTGCGAAGGGTATGCCCTTGAAGGCGGCGACGATTGCCGTCGCCGCACCGCGGACCTTGCCACTGTCGATGCTGACCACCGGGCCATTGCCGGCAGCGCGCAAGCTATGACTGCCGGACATTGCGATACCTGCCGCCACGCATACCTGCAGCAGCAGGCGCAGTTTCTGCGTCATCGAATTCATGCTCATCTCCCCCGGAAGAACCAATTTCTGGTGCGCAGCTGCGAAGTGATCGTTTGCGTTTTCGTCGAATGGTATTTTCGAAAGACCAGAATGTCAAAGCTGGAAGCTCGAACGGATATCAGGGCCGCGCGTGACTTTCTGTGGCTGCCGCCACTATCCTGCGTGGACCATGTACCCGTGCCCACACCCGGTCCACGCACCCAGGAGCCCGCGACCATCGGCGACGTCGCCGCGCGGCGCGCGCAGGGGGTAAGGCCAGTTGTCGCATTGGCCTTGGTGGATCCCGATCGCGGCACTGCTGATGGTGGCAGCCGCCGCCGCACTACCACCGAATGCGGGGCTCGTTGCGGCATGTGCCGCGGCATTGATCGGCGCGGTGATCGCGAGCGTGCATCACGCCGAAGTGGTCGCCCATCGCGTCGGCGAACCCCTCGGCACGATTGTGCTGAGTATCTGCGTCACGGTCATTGAAGTCGCTTTGATATTCACCGTGATGCTCAGCGCAGGCCCCGAGGCTGCAGCCTTGCCGCGCGACACGATTTATTCAGTAATCATGATCACCTGTTGCGGCGTGGTCGGACTGAGTCTGGTGATTGGGGCCGTGCGCCATCGCGAGCAGGCCTTTCATGTACTCGGGTCCAATGCCAGCCTCGCGACGCTGGTGGCCATGGCGACCCTCGCGCTGGTGCTGCCGGCCTTCACGACCAGCACTCCCGGGCCCACCTACACCCCCTCGCAACTGATGTTTGCCTCCATTGCCTCGCTGGCATTGTGGTGCGGATTTGTGTTCGTGCAGACGGTAAGCCATCGCGAATACTTTGTACCCGTCGGCATCACGGTCGACGCGCAGGCCGCGGCGCCGCGCCCGGCGCGCGGGCAGGCCCTGGCGAGTCTCACCGGGCTCGTGGTCGCGCTGGTGGCCGTCGTCGCTCTGGCGCATGAGATATCGCCGAGCATCGAGGCCGCCGTGGGCCGCGCCCACTTGCCGAAATCCGTGATCAGCGTGGTCATCGCGCTGCTGACACTGCTGCCCGAAGCGTGGGCCGCGATCCGCGCCGCCATGGCGGATCGGATCCAGACCAGCCTCAATCTTTCGCTGGGCTCGGCCCTCGCCAGCATCGGATTGACGATTCCGGCTATCGCCGTCAGTTCGAGGCTGGTCGGATCCACGCTGGTCCTGGGGCTTGCGCCCAAGGAACTGGTCATGGTGGTGCTCGCGTTCTTCGTAACTTCAATTACGCTCGTCGCGGGTCGCACCCACCTGATGCTGGGCCTCGTGCACCTGGTCCTGTTCGGCGCATTTCTGTTCCTGAGTCTGGTGCCATGACACTGGTCCCGCGGCGGGCCACGCAACTCAGCTCTTCGGGTTGACGCAGCGGAAATTCACCGCTTCATCAATGCTGCCTGTTCCGGAATACCGCGCGACTTGCGGATACGCGCACAACGGTCGCGAACGGACCTCCTGGTTCTTCACCACTCGCGCGGCGCGGATTACATCCGGCTGCTTGCCCTTCTCCACCCAATCGACCAGGGCGGTGACGGCATCGAAGCGGTCCGTAGCCACACCGCCCGCACAGTGTCCCATGCCGGGTACCATGAACAGTCGGAAGAACTGCGGCGTGTCCGGACCATTTTTCGTGACCGCGCGCTCGTAGTAGTCGACGCCCACCAGCGGCTGCAGTACCGGATCGGCCCACCCATAGGTCATGATCAGTTTGCCGCCCCGGTTTCGGAAGCGCGACAAATCGGGGTTGGTGGCGTTGACCAGCTGCCCCCAGGCATCGAGTTGATGACTGTCGCGGTCAAAATCGAAGCTGCGGTAGTCGTAGTCGGGCTGCGGCGGGGTGTGCACCAGAAAGCGCATGGTATTTTCGGCCAGATTGAAGTCGGCGGCCTTGCGCCCGGGTTGCGCCGGTACGATCAGATTCATCCAGCCGATTTCACTGCCCAGCATGTAGCCCGGGAAAATCTGCTGACCATGACTGACGGGGCCGCCATAGATCTTCATCAGGGTTGCGGCCTGCGCGGCCGTCAGACACATATCATTGTCAGAACCGGCCGCGCACGCTGGCAGATCGGTCCTTACGTCGAGCGCGCACAGCCGCGGGTCGTCGATCTGCCCGTCCTGCAAGCCATCCACCGCATCGCACTTGGCCATTACGGCTTTCGCGACCATGGCAAGCTTCGCCGCCGACAAGGGTGCGGTATCGATCGCGCGCTGATTCCACAGCGCCCCGATGGTGAAGCCGGTCTGATCCACCCAGGGTGAATTGGCCAGGATGCCGTCGAAGTCCTGCGGGTATCGCTGCGCCTCGATCAAACCCTGGCGGCCACCGTTGGAGCAGGAATTCCAATACGCGTGTGCAATGTCGGCCCGGTAGTATGTCTGCGTGATGGCCTTCGCCGTCACCGCGGTGAGGTTGACGGCGCGGTAGGCGTAATCGACGGCCTTGGCCGGATTGCTCATCACGAAACTGGCGCCCGGCTCCTGGCGCGCATCGTGACCCGTGTTGGTTTGCGCGAAGGCGAAGCCAGCCTGCAGCGCAGCATTGCGCTGCGCGACACGAGTGGGGTCCGCCAGCGATTCCCCGGCGTGACCGCCGTTGCCGATCATGTAGAAGCGCCCGTTCCAGTGCGCCGGCAGGCTCACCTCGAAGGCGATCTCGGGGGACAGTATTCCGGTGACCTGGCAATGGGCCGGGACACCCGCGCTCGCATCGACGGCGACAGCACTGACTTTTACCAGCTCCTTCGCGGCGTAGTGATCGAGCGCCGCACAGCTCATGCGCGGTACGCGGTTCGCCTCGCTGTAATGGCTGAGCGACCCCTTCGCGTCCGCAAAGGCCTGTGCTGCGGCCGGCTGAGAGGTGAGGCTCGCGGCGGCGGCGGCACCTACAGCGAACAGGGGCACGATCCGACTGAGACAATTGCGGCGAATGGGCAAGCTTGTTCCCCTCGATGCTGATGGCTTTTGGCCAAGCATAGACGCGTGCGCAGTGGAACGCGATACGACAACTCTTCGCACAGGAGATCAGATATGAGCGGACTTCGTAAATTTGGATTGTTGGCCGTGGCGCTGTTACTGCCGGTTGGCGTGTTGCTCGCCGGCCCATACTCCGACACCGTCGCACTGTTCAGAAATGCCGGCCAAAGCGCGGCCTATTTCAACGACAGCTATGGCTATGCCGTCTTCCCGACCATTGGTAAAGGCGGCTTCGTGGTCGGCGCTGCCCACGGCAGCGGACGTGTGTATGAGCAGGGCAGATACATCGGCAACGCCTCGATGAATCAGGTCAGCATCGGTGCCCAGGCCGGCGGCCAGGCATACAGCCAGATCGTCTTCTTCGAGGACAAACGTGCGCTCGACGAATTCACCAGCGGTCAATTTGCGTTTGACGCGGGGATTGGCGCCGTCGCAATTACCGCGGCAGCCGGCGGCACCGTCGGCACCAATGGGGCCAGCGGGGGAGCCAGCGGCGGCAAGAAAGACGCCCTGACCGCGGGCCGGTACTACAAGGGGATGGCTGTGTTCACCATCGTCAAAGGCGGCGCCATGTACGAGGCGACCGTAGCGGGCCAGAAGTTCTCCTTCAAGCCGCGCGCAAGGGCCTCATAAGACCACCTGCCGCTGGCGGTTGCGACCGCCAGCGGCCCTGCACGCCCTCTTTCTTCCTCCCTGACATCGCGGCGCCACGTTTCGTCCCCTGTGCTGCTAACCTAGGCGCAGCATTCTCGCGACGGTACCTTTGCGCATGAGCAGCTTTCACGTCTACGAACCCCGTGATGGACACGGGCTGGCGCACGATCCGCTCAACTCCATCGTCGCACCGCGACCGATCGGCTGGATATCGACCCGCAGCAGCAGTGGTATCCGCAACCTCGCGCCCTACAGCTTCTTCAATCTGTTCAACTACAAACCGCCCATCATTGGCTTTGCCAGCATTGGCTGGAAGGACTCGGTGACCAACATCAAGGCCACCGGCGAGTTCGCCTGGAACCTCGTCACCGGGGAGCTGGCCGAGGCGATGAATGCGTCCTCGGCGGCGGTACCGGCCACGCAGGATGAGTTTGAACTTGCCAGGCTGACGCCGGCTCCTTCAAAACTCATTCAGGCGCCCAGGGTCGCGGAAAGTCCCGTGTGCTTCGAATGCCGGCTGTCGCAGCTGCTGCGGCTGACCGACAGCAAGGGCGTCGATACGGACGCGTGGCTGGTGCTGGGCGAAGTTATCGCCATTCATATCCGGCACGATCTGATCCGCGACGGGCTCTACGATACCGTGGCCGCGGCCCCCATCATGCGCGGCGGCGGAGCCGCCGACTATTTCCGGCTCGAGCCGACGTCAAAATTCCAGATGTGGCGACCGAAGCCTTAGAGCGTCAGATGGCTCCCACGCCCGGCACCGGCCCGCCCGGCCTGTCAGTTTTCGCTCACTACAGGCACAATCCGCGCACGATGAGGGGGAGTGAGTTTGTGCGGCGGCGCTCGCAGGTATTGTCTTTCATAACCCGTTTCCGGCCCGCCTCCGGGCTCGCGATGGCCGCATTCGCCATCGGGCAGGCCACCAGCTCCTTCGCCGCCCCCGCTGCCGATGCGAGCCTATCCCTGGCGCACCATGACGCGGCCGGAAGACTGCAGATCGATGTCCATTTTGACTGCACGCTCCCTCCACCGATCGCCGCCCTGACGGCCGCCGGTGTGGCAGTTGCCTCCAGCGTCAAGGCCGGAACGCTGTGCGTGGTGGAGGGTTGGGCGCCCTCTACGGCATTGGCGCAGATTCGGGCAGTGCCGGGCATCACGCGGGTCAGCGCTCCGAGCTATGTTCGACCGGCGCCGCCACGCGCCCTGGGGCCGGTGCGGCATGATCTCACCCGCCCTTCGGCGCAGAAACAGGGGGCGGCATCCACCATTGACCAGAATGGCGTTTCGATCATGCGCGCCGATCAGTTCGTCGCGCAGACCGGCACCACCGGTGCGGGGGTCACGGTAGGCGTCCAGTCCGTCGGCGTCAGCAACCTCAGCGTGATCCAGGGGCGTGGCGAGCTGCCGACCTCCATCCGGATCCTCTTTCCGGCGGGCAACACCACTCCGGCACAGGGCGATGAGGGCACCGCTCTGTTTGAAGAGATCCACGCGGTGGCACCCGGCGCCACACTCATCTTCTGCGGGCCCAACACCTTCGTCGATTTCACCAGCTGCATGGCGCAGATGATCGGTGCGGGGGCAACCATTCTGGTTGATGACACCGGTTTTGCCGCCGATGACCTGATGTCCGAGAACAACGACCAGAGCAGCGCGATCGCGCAGATTTTGAGCCAGAACCCCGCGGTCATGAATCTAAGCTCAGCCGGCAACAACAACGGCACGTACTGGGAGGGCAACTACTCCCCGATCAGCGCGGCCACGACCGGCCTGCCTGCCCTGTCGTGCCCGACGGGTGCCGCCGTCCCTGATGCCTACGTCGCCGCCTTTGGCGGTGGCAGCAGTGAAACGCTCACAGTATCGGCCGGGTATTCTTTCCCGTTGCTGCTCGCTTGGGCAGACCCTCCGGGTCAGCTCACCAGCCATTTTGATGTGTTCTGGTTCGCGGCCGGCGACTCGACCCCGCTGGGTTGCTTTTCAACGGTATCCGCGACCAGCAATGAGATCTCGCAGAACCTGGCGCTGTCAGCCGGGACCTACACGGTGGTCGTGGCCTCACCGGATGCTTCCGCGTCGGGCAAATTTCTGAAGCTGTGGGCCGGCGGTGATGGCCTGACGATGCTGTCGGCCTCCACCTCAGGCTCGTTAGTATCGCCCCAGGCGATGGTTCCGTCACTGCTGACAATCGGCGCGGTGATTGGTGATGATGGCATTGGCAATACCATCGAGGCCTTTTCCAGCACCGGCCCATTGACGGTCGCATTTCCGGCCCCTGCACAGCTGGCCGCACCCACACTGGTCGCACCGGACCGCATTACGGTCGACGCTGCGGGCACCTACTTTGAAGCGGATCTGTTTCCCGACGGAAACTTCTATGGCACTTCGGCCGCAGTGGCCAATGCCGGCGGCGTCGCTGCGCTCCTGCGGGGTGCATTCCCGACACTGAGCGTGGCGCAGGCTTCGACCGCGCTGGAGAGCGGCGCCACACCGCTGGGCGCCACGGTGCCGGATGGCGTGTTCGGCTACGGTCGAATCGACGCAGTGGGCGCGTTGGCGACATTGCCTACCCCCACCATCACTGCGCTGACCGACGCCACCAGCACCGGCAGCGCCAGTTCCACCGCGCAAGCGCTCAGCGTCAGCGGCACCGGCGTGCTGCACTTCACGGTCAGCAGCAGCAATACGGCCCTCGTGCCCAATTCAGTGGTCAGTTCCGGACAGCCCGGTGTCTCCTTCTCCGCGGGCTGCGGATCCAGCACCCTGTCCTGCACAGTCTTGGTTACGCCGGTGATCGGTCAAGCCGGCACTGCGGTGCTTACGATTTCAGTGCTCGATGGGGCAAATCGGGCTGCCACCAGCCGCTTGACGCTCACCGCATCGAACCCGGCGCCCGCGCCAGCTGCACCCGCCGCGACCAGTGCCGGTGGTGGTGGCGGGAGCCTGCAAGACTGGGCGCTGTGGTGGTTGACGGTGCTCGTGCTGTGGTCGCAGCGCCGGCCGCTGTCCGGTCGGGCGGCGTCAATCAAAAGTACATCGTGATCTTCAGCGCGCCGGAGAACGGCTCCAGTGGATGCACCTGGATGCCGTCAATGCCCTCCGGCGGTTCATTCTGCACTCGCGAGGTGTAGTAGTACGCCGAGGAGTTTGCGTGGGTGTTGAACAGGTTGTAGAGGCTCAGCTGCAATTTCACGCTGGCACTGAACTTATAGCCCATATCCAGGTTGAACTCACTGTAGCCGCCGTCCTCAGGAAACCTATCGCCATCGTTGATGGGATAGGGCCCGAGCTTGCGCCATTGCAGGCCGCCGAACCATGGACCAAGGTTATTCAGCAGCACGCCGAATGAACCGATGAACTTCGGCGCATTGGCGATCCAGGGTCCAGCCAGTGCAAACGCGGTCAGATCGCCACGGTAGCGTGCGCGTGACAAGGCCAGATCCGTGTTGAACTCGATCCATGGCTGCGGCCGATACTGGCCGGAAAATTCGACGCCGCGCCGCCGGCTGGGCGCGCTGGCGGCATCCTGGCCGGCGTCGGCGTCGTAGGCCAACTCCGAGTTGAAGTCCTGCTGGAACACCGCCAGTTGTGTCGACAGGTCGGACAACAGGTCGCTGCGGATGCCGAATTCCATGCCCTGGGTGGGCGCCAGCAATGGCGTGGCGCCGGCGGCGCCGGGCACACCCTCCAGCGGCACGGTGCCGAACACGCCACGCACGTCGTCCGAATGAAAGCCGCGGCCAGCGCTGAAATAGAATTCAGTCTTCGCAAACGGCCCGAGAATGACACTCCCCTTGGGCTGCAACAGCGTTTCATCGGTGCTGCCCTGAAAACCCGTGGACAGGCTGTGATCACTGGCCCGGTAGTACTCCTCGCGCACACCGAGCACGGTGCGCAGCCACGGCAACCAATGCGAGGTGACATCCACGTAGGGTCCCAGATCCAGCAGATGGACCTGATCCGCATTGCATACGCCGCCAGGCGCCGCGACCTGCAGCGCCGGTCCACTGACCTGCACCAACGAACAGTAGTCGAGTGGTTGTCGGTCGTGGGTGTGCAGCCGGTTGACGTAGGCGCTGTCATCGCGCAGCTGCATGCCGATCTCGGTGTCGTTTTCGATTGCTCCGAAGGTCAGGTTGAACACTGCAGCCGCCTGACCGCCGGTGGCGGTGCGGGTTTCGGTCTGCTGTTCCTGGTCCCCATTGACCGGATCGTTGAGGTAGTGCGTGAAATCGTTCCAGAGAATCATCCGGCTTTCGATGTAGTACGCGCTGGAGGTGAATTTCCAGGCATCTGAACGCGTGGCGTAATGCACTGACAGGCTGTGCCGCTCGGAGAAGCTGCCGTCGCTGGGATCCAGCGTGCCGAACCGGCCGATCAGACCCTCCTGCACCGCGCGCAGCGGCTGATCGGTGGTCATGTTGCCCTGTCCATGGAAGTACATGGCCGTGGCGCTGTAACCGTCCGCGTCGGATCCGTGGCTGTAGCGCAGCACTGCGGCGATCTTTTCAAAATCATCGGGGTGGGTGAACGGGCCGTCCACATGGCCGTAGTAGGCACCTGCGACGAGGCGATCATTGTCGGTCAGGTGGTCCGTGCCGCCAGCGAACACATTGTAGACACCCCGTGTTCCGGCTGCGAGCGACACCTGATTGGGAAGATCATCGACCAGCTTCATATGGGTCGAGGCCACCGACCCGAAATCGCCCACCGCGGCATAGTACGGGCCCTTGGTGTAGTCGAGGCCGTCAGCCAGCTCCGGCACGATGAAATTCAGGTCGGAATAACCCTGGCCGTGAGTATTCGTCGGGCGGTTCACCGGCATGTCGTCGACGAAATTGGCGATGTCGGTGCCGTGATCCAGGTTGAAGCCGCGGGCCAGATACTGGTTGGCCTTACCTTCTCCGGAATGCACCGTTACGACCAGACCCGGCACGCTCTCGAGCAGCTGCCCTACCCGGTACGCGGGGCGCAGATCCAGTTCCTGCTCGGTGACCGACCCCTGACTGGCGGTCGTCGCCGTCCCCAGCAGATTCAGGCGCGAGGCCGTGACCGTCACCTCGGTCAATGTGTCAGCTGAAGTATCGGCCCCCACGGCGGCGCCCGTCGCGCCCAGCGCCAACACCAGAACCAGTAACCGCATCGAGTCCTTCTTGAATGGCTGCCGCGCGCCGGCCAGGCGGACGGCCGCCGATCGTGCCGGGCGCAGGCGCGATACTCAAAGCGATTACGGTTACTGCAGTGTTATCGAATCGCATTAACGCCCTCATCGGACACGATTTTCGCGCAGCTATACGCGAAGGGCTAAGTCGATACCGAATTGTGCGATCCGCTGTCGAACGCGTCCTGGATGGCCTGCACCACCCGCTGCAGGAAATCCTGAACCTCGGGCCAGTGGTGCAGGACGTACCAGCCCACCACGACCAGGATGAGCAGCCATAGGATGGTGCCAAATAACGCCACCAGCGCGTGCCCCGGACTGTAGGCGCCGACGCGTCCGTAGTAACGGGCCATGCGCATCTGTTTCACCAGGGTTCCATAAATCACACAGACCGCAACGATGCCCACCCAGTTGGGGACCTGAGAGGTCCAGTCCCAACCGAGCAGTGGCCGCCCGGCCGCGGCTCCCACCAGCGCGACCAGGAACGCGATGAGCATCAGGGCGCGGACCACGGCGCTCAGCGGACCAAAGCCGACCGGCGGCGGCCCGCAATTGCCGGGATACGGTGCGCCGTGCCAGGCGCGCTGCTGCCGGCGCCATTGCCGCCGCTGATCACGCCACATGCGGCGCTGCTCGCGCCACTGCTGGCGCCAATGCTCCCCGGCGCTGAAGTTCGCCTGCGGACCTTGCGGGCGGCCGATCAACTCCTCGGCATTGAAAGGTTTGCCGTGCGCGGCCGCCATCTGCTCGGCAGTGATGGCCACCGGCACCACCAGCATCATGACCGCATACACCACCATGCCAATGCCACCCGTGAGCACGGCGAACACGGCAAAAATCACCCGCACCAGGGTCACATCGACGCCGAAGTAAGCCGCCAGCCCATTGCACACACCACTGAGCATGGCGCCCTCACGAATCTGAAACAGGTGCCGGCCCGCGGGGCCACCACCCTGCGCTCGAGCGTAGCCCTGTGCGCTGGAACCCGCGGTGCCGGGTGCGGCGCCGTCCGCCGGCCCATCAGGCCCCGGTGCAGCGCCGCTCTCGACCGGGCCCATCTCCTTGAGTGCCTGCGTGATTTCCTGCGCGGTGACGACGTTCTTGTGCGCGCTGACATGGCGCGACAGTTTGTCGGCAATGGCCTGCTCGAGGTCAGCCAGGATTTCCACGCGATCCGGATCGCCGGCGAGGCGCGTCTCGGCGCTCTTCAGGTAGGCAGCCAGTGCCGTGCACCCTTCGGTTTCGATCTGCCACGCATTGCCGTTGAGGCTGATGCTAGTGACCGTGCGCATGGTCAAACTCCCAAATCTTCGATGGTTTTGTTGATGAGGCGCCAGTAGGCGACCAGTTCAGCGAGTTGCGCCTGACCGCTGCCCGTCAGGGCGTAGTACTTGCGGGGCGGACCCGACTCGGACTCCTTCCAGTCATAGTCCACCAGGCCCTCGCGCCGCATGCGGCTGAGCAGCGGATACAGCGTGCCCTCCTGGGTCGCGAACTCGGTAGCCGCGAGTTTGCGCAGGATGTCGGCGACATAGACGCGGTCAGCGTCGATGACCTTGAGAATGAGGAATTCGAGCAGCCCCTTGCGCATCGGCCCGAATTTTTCGTTGGCACCCATGAAAGCCCTTGCTTCAATACGCTACCTTTTTAACACAAGGTAGCTTTAATTGGAAGCGGGCTTTTGAGCAGGGCTACATGGGGCGTTTTTCCCCGGTTCGGCCCCCGGGCCACCCGGTGCCCTGCTTGTAGGTACGGTTGCCGAGGAACACCGCCTCCACCCGGGTGATCTTGCCGTCCTGGAACTTCCAAGCCTCGGTGTTGAGCACCTCGTTGGGCCACTGGGTACTGGGCATCATCGGGTAGGTACGCCCATTGGGCATCGTGACCGTCTTGACCGTGCCGCGACGCCGGAAGTCGAACACCGCGAAAATGATCTGCCGATCGACGTCGATGATGGGGAAACGCGCGTTGTCGTAAGCGGTGATGAAAGCGTACACGCCCGTGTTGAGCTGCCGTGCGCAGCCCAGCCCCAGCGAGGCACGCACGGCCGCGGCCCAGTCATCATCACGCGTCAGCGGCCGCAATGGCACGGGGGGTTTGTCATGCGGGCCAAGGGCCATCACCATGCCGTTTTCGAGTCGCACGCACGACTCGCCGAAGGGCGCGAGTTCGCCCTTCGCCAGCGCCACTGCGCGCATATAACCGATCGCTCCGGCAATCAGCTGCTCGCGCGTCAGGCGCTTCGCCACCGGCTCGACCTGATCCCACACGGGCTCGTACGCAGGCTGAGTGAGCGAGGCGGCTGCATCGCGCACCACGACCGTTTCGATTTCGCTCAGCCGCCGTGCGACGACTTTCAAACGCACCATCAGGTATCCGGGCGTGCCGTTCTCGCGCATGGTCACATAGCTGGCAACCCCGCCATTGGCCGGATCAAAGAAATCGTGCCGGTAGGGACCCAGGCCCGAGAAGGTCACCCACAGCGCCTCGCCCAGCGCAATGGCAACCCCATTCTCCGTGAACCGCACCCGCGGTGTGACCTTCAGCCGCGACGGATCGTGGGCCTGCAGCGCCTGCAGGTAGCCATCCATCATGGATTTGAGACAGGCCTCGTCGCACTGCGCCGGATCCGGCGTGGATGTCGCGGCGCTTGCCGCGAATCCTGCCAGCACCATGCACAGCGCGAGCATTCCGCCGCGCGCCCGTCGCGGTATCGCGCCCACGCTGATCATTCGTGCGACCTCACGGACCAGGGCGATTTCGAGTAGTACGGCGAGCCGATGAAGTCCGCCTCCACCGGCCCCACCGCGCCATCGATGATCTTGAAGCTCTCAATGAAACTCCAGGTCTGCGGCTCCTGGAACGGCGAAGTCTTGGGCGTACCATCGGTGAGCTTGAAGTCAACGACGTTGCCCTTGTGATCGATGAAGCCGCGGAACATCACCAGGCCCCGCGCTTCGTCGACCATCACAACCTCGCGCCGAACCCGCTTATTGAACAAATAGGTGCCGAGCTTGAAGGGGCCCTCGCAGCCATGCGGTGCGGTCTCCATGCCATTCTCGATCCGATGGCAGAACGGTGCGAACTTCGTATGCAGGGTGCCGTCATTGTGCGCGAGGGTGGCATAGTAGCCATCAGCGATGCGCATGAGTTCGGCGCGTGGCCGGCGCTGCGCGGGCGTCAGGATCTGGCGCAGCATCGGATCGTGCGTGAGCTTGGTGATATCCCCGAACGGCGTTGGTGGTGCACTGACGAGTCGCTTGGTCGACAGCAGGTGCTCCGCCTCCACAATCTTGCCGTTCGCGATGCGCAGTCGGATGGCCAGGAAGGCCGGGGTCTTGCCCATCATCACGGCGGTGTAGATACCCGCATTACCCGTGACCGGATCCGTGAAGGTCAGCGCCGGGCCAACCTCGGAGGTCACCACATCCCAGCTGCCGTCCGGAAGCGGCAGCGTTACGTTGTTCTCCATGAAGCGAACGTGCGCGGCGAAGGGCGCCTGCTTCGGATCATGATGGACGTAGGCCGCCCGGTACCGGTCTGCGATCTGCGTAAGACACGCATCATCGCAGGCTGCCCGTGCGACGGACGTGCCCACCAGCGGTGCTGCCACGATGACCAGCGACGCCCACCCCTGGCGCCACGAAGAATTCCTGCGCATTGCCATCCCCCTCATTGTTCTGACCATTACACCAGCGGCAGCTCATCCTTGCCGGCCCAGGTGCCGTGCACCTGTGGACTCAATCTGAAGGGCAGGATCACCCGCGCCACATCGCCATCCCCGAGATGCTCGGCGTCCGCGATAATCAGCTCCGAGCGCATCTCCGCATAGTTCGACGCGACACCAATGAGGTACCCCTGCCCTTCCGCGTCGCCGCGCGGAACGAAAGTGCATTCCTGCAGCGCATGCGTCTTGCCGACGAAATATCGATCGATCTTGCGGGTCTGCAGGTCGAAGCGCCCGTAGGAGTTGGGGACTGAAGCCGGAGCGCGCGCACCGGAGTGTTCGCGGTCGTAGGGCATCTGCGGATCGGTGAAGCCCGTATAGATATAGCGTGACTTCAGTGAGAGGGTGCGTGGGTCGACCTTGCCGATATCGACCACCGGCATCTCCCACAGCAGTTCTTCCTGCCAGGCATCGGATGCGGAATCCAGATCCAGCGTGAACTTGCGGATGAAAGCGCGCGCTTTGGCGGGATTGAACGGTGTCCCGTCCACATTGGGAAAAAAGGGAAAGAAGTTCGAGTCCCAGAACGGCGCATACAGCACTACCTTGTTGCCTTCACTGTAGGCGTTGAAGGTGTGCATGTGGCAGCGATTCGGACCCTTGAACCAGCGCATGTCCTTGGCACTGCCCTCACGCGGCATAACGCCGATGTAGCCCGGCTTGGTCGAGTCCCAGCCCCAGTGGATCTTGCCGGCTTGCAAGCGTTCCATGCTCGTGACATAGCCCGAGAACGGAATCACGACATGGCGATGGGTGAGCGCCATGTCGTGGACGAGGCTCACATAGGGAACCTTGACCCGCACCTCATGGCGCACCTTGCCGGTCCGATCGATGGCGTAGATGAACAGGTCATCCGAGGCGAGGCCGGTGGCTTCGTAGCCGAAGGCCACCATTTCGCCCGTGAGCGGATCGAGCTTCGGATGCGCCGTGAAAGTCTGGCTCTTCCAGCCGCCATGGAAATCCCACGGCCCGATGGTCTCAAGCGTGTTCGGATTGATCTGATGCGGCAGACCATCCTCCTTCAGTGCAAACAGCTTGCCCGCGTGCGCCACCGGAGTCGTGTTGGAAACTGTTCGCAGATTCGGATGTTCCGGATCACGAACGGACGGATCGTCGGTGAAGGGATTGCGGTAGTAACCGTAGAGCTGGTGCCGTGCCTCACGCTGCTTTTGCACCCGACGCGTATTCACGAAACGGCCCTTGTAATCCACCTTGCCGCCCTTGAAGCGGAAGCTGCTGATATAGCCATCGGCATTGAGGATGGCATCGTCGGGAAACTTCGGCGGGTAATACCACTCGTAGCCCGAGCGATAGAACGCGCCATCGAGGTCCTGCGGAATCTTGCCGACGACCTCGCAATCATCGATCGACACTTCATACCGCAACGGCGAATTGAAGCCGCGCCCCGCCAGACTCTCAGAATAGTCAGCCATGTCGCCCCCTCGGCCTCACTGCAATGAAAATATGATCAGCGTCGCGGCAGCGGTTGCCGATGCCGCATCGCGCGAGGAACTGCCTGATGGCACGGCAATGTACTCCCGTCCGGCCACCGCATACACCGAAATGCCGGCTGCCACCGGGCCACCGGTGGCGAACTCGTAGAGGATCCGTCCATCGCGGGCGTCGAGGGCCAGGAAGCTGCCGCCCATGTCCCCGGTCAGCAGCAGGCCGCCGGCCGTGGGCGTCACCGCAGCCAGCACCGGATCCTTGCGATGCACGCTCCAGGCCTCGCGGCCGCTGAGCGCAGCGAAAGCCTTGACCCAGCCACTCTGCAGCGCCGGCTGGTCCATGCGGAACATGCCGCCGAAATAGACACCGCCGGGGACATAGTGCGGCTCGGCGCGCGTCAGGACGTTGCAGCGATCCGCGGCGGCGACGAACACCAGACCGCTCAGCGGGGAAAAGGCCGGACCATTGTACTGTCCCAGCGCCCCGGGACACACGTGCACGCCGGCCGCGCTCGGCAGCGCATCGACATTGGAGCGCGTGGTGAACGGCACCTGCGAGAGGGTCTGGTGGCTGTCGCGATCGTACTGGTACAGCAGGCCGTTCTTGCTGGCCACGGCCATGACGCTATGACCGCCGCGCGCGAACAGCGCCGGCGCGGCGGCCGTGTCCCAGTCATGCAGGTCGTGGGCGACCTGCTGCACGTACCAGGACAGCCTGCCCGTGGCCAGATCCAGCGCGACCACCGAATCCGTATAGAGGTTGTCGCCGGCGCGGTTGGCATCGTTGAAGTCCGGGGCCGGATTACCGGTGGGCACGAACAGCAGGTGCCGGACCGGGTCGATCGCCATGCTGGACCAGGTAGCGCCACCACCCTTATCCGTGCCACCACTCCAGCTTGCGGCCGCCGCAGCTCCGGCCCGCGGCACAATGTCGAAGGCCCACACCAGCGCGCCGCTACTGGCATCGAACGCATAGATCCGGCCGCGGATGCCAGTGTCGGCACCGGCATCCCCGGTGAACACCTTGCCGTCAAAAGCGATCGGCGCCCCGGTGATTTCATAACCCAGTGCACCATCGCCAACGCGCGCGTCCCACAGCAACTGGCCGTTGGCCGCATCGAGCGCAATCAGATGGCCATCGGTCGTGCCGCGGAACACGCGGCCCGCATACAGGGCGACACCGCGGTTGCCCGGCAGGTGTTCGGGGTCAACCGGCACGTAGTTGTAGGACCATTTCACCGCGCAGGTGGCGGCATCCAGTGCCAGCACCTTGTGGGCGGTCGTGACAAACATCTGCCCGTCGTAGACGATGGGACTGGTTTCAAAACTCCCCAACTCGCCGAGCTGCGCGATGCATTTCACCTGCAGGTGGCGCACATTGCCGGTATTGATCTGCGCCAACGGCGCGAACCGCTCCCCGGCGAGCGTGCGATTGAAGGTCAGCCAGTCAGCATCCGCCATGTGCAGCAGCTGGGTGTCCTGCGGACTGCTGCCGCTTGCCGGGCGTACGATTTGCGGCGCCTGCGGAAAACTGCCGCGATCCGCCAGGGCCGGCGCCCTCGCGACCTGCATCCCGGGCGCCGCGCTCAGCGAACCGGTCAACCCCGCCAGGGTCAGCGGTGCGGGGCCGCTCCGGTAGGCGTTACTGCTAAGGATGAACGCCGTGAGCGCGAGGTTATCGGCCAGTGACAGACTCCCGGGTGCATTCTTGGGCATCTGCTGGGCGACGGCAGCGAAAAAATCCGCGCCCTCATGGCGCCCATCGCCCCAGGTATTTGCGAAGGCAACGCCGGACAACGCCACGGCGGCCCCGCCCTGCAGCGTCGCACCGTGGCACACGGCGCAAGCACGGGCGTACACCAACCGCCCTGCGGTTACCTGCGACTGCGTGAAAGCCGGCGACTCGGCGCGCAGCGGCGTTGCGCCGACGACATAGCCGGCAGTCACCAGCAGCACCGGTAAGGCGGCGTGCCGCCACATCGTGGAGATCATGCTCAAACCATAGAGTCATGACCTCCACGCGTCAATGGACGCTGGCGGGGATCGGCGGACTATTCCGGTTTGAGCCGATTGTCCACGCGCACGACGCCATCCACGCTTTGCGCGTCATGCGTCACGCTGTCGATATCGCCCTGTGGCAGGTGCGCGCCTCTGAGGGTGACAACGCCGTCGCGGGTCATCACCATGATGTGCGGCGCCACGGCGGGATCATCCATCTGCAGTTTCTGTTTCACCTGTTCGGTGATTTGTTGATCGTTCGACTTGGCACTGCGTGATTCTGCATGCACCAGCATTGGCGTCGCTGCGATGAACGCGGTCGCGACCAGGGTCAGTAGTGGGTTGTGCATCATGACATGCTCCTTCGAAAATGACGGGCTTCATGCCCTCGGATCTAGCCTCTTCGCAGCTGCCTATTTTACTCCTGGGTGGGCATTACGCCGCCCCGATTGCCTGTCGGAAGGCTCTGATAGACTCGGGCCTGTACGCAGCGGACACTTTGGCATGGCAACAGGTTGGGCAGGAGAAGGCGCGGTCAACGAGCAGATCGAGGCCACCGTGAAAGACGCGGTGGAGCGCGCGCGCAGCCGACTGCCACGGGGACCTTCGCTCACACAGTGTGCGGAATGCGGCGCGCCAATCCCCGAAGCGCGCCGACAGGCCGTGCCCGGCGTGCGCCTGTGCGTGATCTGTCAGCAGGCGGAAGATGCCAACGCCGCAAATTTCAGCGGCTATAACCGGCGCGGCAGCAAGGATAGTCAGCTTCGTTAAGGACTGCTGTGTCATCATCACCGCCATGACGGCACAGAAAATGAGCCTGGCGGCCGCAGGCACCTTGATGGGGGCACTGCTGCTTCAGCCCACTGCCCGTGCCGAGCAGTGGGCCTATGCCATGCAGACGGGCCACGGCAACCACTCGATCCAGGTAGACGTGGACAGCATCGCTCAGAAGCAGGGTTATATCGCAGCGCGCTTGCTATATGAGTACTACGCCACCGCGGACAGCGCCTCGGCAGCCGCCGCTACCCCGCGCTCCGCGCTGGTAGAGGGTGCTTTTGATTGCAAGGACAAGCGCTTCCAGGCGTTGAGCCGTACCGAGTACGCCGCCGCGGAGGCCAAGGGCGCGGCCGGAGCGACGATGCACGCGGAACTGGCCGCAGAGCGCTGGAAGCCGGCCAGCGGTGACCCGGAAACATTCGCAATTGTTGACTGGGTCTGCAGCGTCGCTGCAGACCGGCTCGCAGCCGGTCAGGCCGGCTCCAAGCCATAGCGCTGTTTGACCGCTGTCGCGGTGGGCTGGCGCATGTAATCGAGCAGCTGCGCGGCGAGCTGCGACTGCGCGCAGCGAGTGCCGATCCCGGCGGAAAAGGTGGTAATGGTTTGAATCGCCTCGGGCAAGGGCCCGAGCACCTCAACGCCCGTCACATTGAGCAGTTCGCTCAATTGCTGAAAACCCAGCGCCGCCTGGCCGGTGGCCACGAGTGAGCCTACCGGAATACCCGGAGGCGGCACGACGATACGCGACTGGATGGATGCGAATATGCCCCAACGCTGGAACAGCTTTTCCAGATACACACCGCTCGGCCCGGTCGAATAACTGATCGATCGGGCCGCCGACACTGCCGCCTTCACTGCCGCTTCCGTGCTGATGTCCGGGCGGTTCGTGCCACTGCGCACCGCGATGGCGACAGCGGACTTCACCAGGTCAACGCGACCGGTGCGCAGCTGACCTGAGGCAATCAGTTTGTCGATCGCCGCATCCGACAACACGACGATATCGGCATCATCTCCAGCCTGCATGCGTTTGGCAACTTCGACTCCGCCCGCTGCCTCCGCTGTCACCGGTTGCCCGGTCTGGGCCGTGAAGCCCCTGACCAGTTCGGCCAGCACTTCGCGGGCGGCCATGGATGACAGGAGCTTCAGGGGGCGCGCGGTCATATCAGTTCCTCAAAGCATTGCAGCAGTCGGCGCATATCATCGGGAGTGATTTCTCCCATGGTGGAGATGCGGAACAAAGTGCGTGACAGATCGCCCTGACCCGCATAGATCACGAAGCCTGCGGCCTTGAGTGCATCGTGCAGCGTCGCATAGTCGATGCCCCGCGGCAGTTGATAGGCCCGCAGCACCACCGAGGATTCCTGCGGCGCCAGCAATGCCGGTATGCCCAGCCGCGACAGCCCCGCGCGGACCTGCTCGGCAAGGGCCGCGTAGCGCGCACCGCGGGCGGGGCGCCCGCCCTGCTCGCGGAATTCGGCCAGGGCCGCGCGCAGGCCGTAGTACACATGCACCGCCGGGGTGAACGGCGTGTTGCGCTGATCCTGCGAGCGTGCCAGTCGCGCCAGATCCAGGTAGTAAGTGCGGCTCACGGCGCCGGCCAAGGCGGTCCGACGGGCGATGACGAAGGAGACACCGGGCACACCGTGCAGGCACTTGTTCGCGGTTGCCGCCACGGCCCCCAGGCAACTACCGAGTTCCGGACCCGTGAAATCAATGACTTCGGCGCCAAAGCTGCTGACACCATCAAGCAGCAACTGCACCCCGTGCGCCGTGCACAGGCGGCCCAGCGCATTGATGTCCGTCAATCGGCCGGTGGTGGTCTCGTGATGAACGACGGCCAGATGTGTGAACGCGCCACCGCTTAAGCGCGCGCCGACCTGGGCGCTGTCCGGTGCATGCAGCCAGGACCCCGCGAGCGTTTCGTGCGCAATGCGGTACTGAACGCACATCTGCTTCATGCGTTCCCCGTACACCCCGTTCTCGAGCACCAGCACGCGGGCGCTCGCACCTGGCAGGCTTGCCATCATGCTGTCGACCGCCGCCGTGCCCGAGCCCGTCATCAATACCGCGGTCCACTGCGCAGGATCGAGTCCATAGACTGCCAGCAAACCCGTGCGTATCTCCTCCTGAAGATCAAAAAACTCCGCCTCCCGATGACACAGATCCGGATTGAGGAGACTGCGACGCACGCGCTCGCTCAATGTCACGGGGCCGGGGTTGAGCAGAATCATTGTCGTTAGTCTCAGGAGCCGATGTGACGCATGAAACGCTCGCGCACCTGCGCGGGTGTCACTGTCGGCCGCGGCAGATCCTTGGCTGTACCCGTACGCGTCAGCAGTCGCGCAAAATGCGGACCGTCGGCCAGCTTCAGCCACGCGGCGAGCTGTTTCACCAAATCGGTGTCCAGGCTGGAGCGATAGCCGCAGGCGGCCGCGACATCCGCGAAGGCGACCGTTGCCGACACCGTGGACTGGCCGCCCGTGGATTCGTGGACACTGTTATCAAGCAGCAGATGCCACAAATTCCGTGGCAGGGTCGCGCCGACGGTGGCCAGAGCGCCCAGGCGCATCAGTGCCGCGCCATCCCCATCCAGTGCAATGACCTTCAGATCAGGCCGAGCCAGCGCCAGTCCCAGCGCAAGCGGTGTCACGCAGCCCATTGAGCCGACCATGTAAAAGTGATTGGCACGATCCGCGACGGCATACAGCTCGCGGCTGCAAAACCCGGTCGAAGCCAGCAGCACGGTTTGGCCGTCGGCGGTTTGCGCGACGATCTCCCGCAATGCCTCGGCACGCGAGGGCCGCTGGTCAGGCGCGATCGCGCCGCGCCGCACGCTCACCGGCGTCGCAGCTGCCTGCGCCACGGTCACGGGGTCCGTCACGCGCAACTCAGTGCTCGCAACGCTGCCCTTCTGCATCAGCAAAGCATAAGGCCGCCCCGTGACATCCATATGCTGCAACGCGCGCTCCAGCACGGCGGACAACTGTGAACTTTCGGTCGGAAACAGCTCCCATGCGATCTGCATGGTGTCGAGCATGTTGGGGGTAATCGGGCCCATCAGCGCATGTTGCGGCTCATCCGGCACCCCGGGCTGACCCCGCCAGGTCACGATGAGCAGCTGCGGCAATCCAAATGTCCACGTCAGGGATGTGAGCGGGCTCACGGCGTTCCCGAGCCCGGAGTTCTGCATCATGGCAACGGCGCGTGCGGCACCGCCCCGTCCGTCACCGCCCAGCGTCACGCCGGCAGCCAGTGCCACCGCGTCGCCTTCATTGGTCATCGATACGTAGCGCAGGCCTGGATCCTGCAGGACATGGTTGATGAACGGCGTCAGGTACGAGCAGGGAACGCCGGCGTACCACCGAAAGCCGCGCGCGCGCGCGGCCGCGACAAAATCACGTGCCTCGAGCATCGGAGCTACCGCCGCTGGGGCCATCCTGGACTTCACCCAGCGGCGCCTGCGCATGCGCGAAATCCACTGCGGAGTGCAGGTCTTCCAGATCATTGACGCCCCGCCAATGACCGTGCACGTACTGGACATCAATGGCTGCGCCGTCGGCCACCAGTGCATTGAGCAGCGCCGGCATGTCGAGCGAGTCAAAATCGT
Source organism: Steroidobacteraceae bacterium (assembly GCA_036267975.1). GTDB lineage: Bacteria > Pseudomonadota > Gammaproteobacteria > Steroidobacterales > Steroidobacteraceae > DAIDKA01. Next base: position 43,435 of record DATAVA010000031.1, read on the forward strand.
CACGTGCCTGCAACTGCGCCAACACCCGCTTCAGGCGCGGCACACCGTTGCTGCCGACGCCGAGTAAGCCGATCCAGCGCCCATGGGCAGCAGGCCCCGGCTCGGCGAGCACCCGCTCGAGCCGGACGGGAGTGCCGAACAGGCCCCGATCATCCGTGCGCGAGCAGTAGGCGAAATCCCGGACCGTGCGATTGTCGGCACCGGTTGCCGAGGAATCCACGACCACCGAGAACTCGCCCTTGCTCTCCACCAGCGCGCGCAGCACATAGCTGCGAAACAGCAGATCCCCGTAGGAGATGACGGTGTCCGCATCGAGGCTATCGACCGCGCAGGCGAGCGAGGCGAGTTCACCGGTCTGCGCATGCCTTTCATTGGTGACCAGGCGGATGCCGGCGGTATCAATGGTATCGGCGCGGTAGCCGCCGACCACCGTGATCTGGTTGATCTGCTGCTTCTTGAAGGCATCGACCAGCCAGCGCAGTAACGGCTTGCCCGCGATATTGAGCATTACTTTGGGCCGATCGGTGGTCTGGGCCTCCAGGCCCCGACCCCGCCCGGCTGCGAGCACGATGGCGCTGCGCGCGGCCGTCGCCGCCGACAGATACAGCCGCTCGGCGGCCGAGTACTCATCGGCGTCCTGCAGGCGAAAGATCTCCTCGACCGCGACGATCCGGTCTTCGATATTCACGACGGTCTGATTGTCGTGGATGTCGCGGGCCACGGCCTGCATCGCCGCAGCCGAGGAGCGCACCAGATGGTTGGCCCAGATGACGGTGCTGATGCCGGCCTTGCGGAACACATCGCTGGGCGTGCTGTAGTATTTGGTCGGCACGATGACCAAGGGCGCACGGCCGCCCCACTCGCGCGCAAACATCAGGATTTCATCGGGGCGCGACAGCTTGCTGTGGATGAGGATGGCATCTGCGCCGGCACGCCGGTAGGCTTCGGCACGTCGCAGGGCCTCCTCCATGCCCCAGCCGGCGATCAACGCCTCAACCCGCGCGACAATGCAGAAATCCGGGTCCGCCTGCGTATCCTTGCCGGCGGCAATCTTGCCGGCAAACTCTTCGACATCCGCCAACGGCTGACGCTCACCGTTCAGAAAGCTGTTGGTCTTGGGAAAAATCTTGTCTTCGATGCAGACGCCACCGATGCCGCGCTGCTCCAGCTTGCGAACCAGGCGGCGCAGATTGTTGAAGTTGCCGTAGCCGGTATCGCCATCGAGCAGGATCGGCAGGTCGCTCGCGTCAGCCATGAACTCGAGCATGTCTACGACCTGGGTCCAGCTCGCCTCGTTGTTGTCGCGCACGCCGAACTGCGCCGAAATCGACAGGCCCGAGGCCCAAATGCCGCGAAAGCCGGCTTCGCGGACGATACGCGCCGACAGCCCGTTATGCGCCTCCATCAGAAATTCGAGTTCCGGGCTGAGCAGCATGTGGCGCAGCTGGGCACTGCGCGAAATGCGCACCGGGCGTGTGGTGATGGTCGCACTCATGCGGCGGCTCCTGACTGCGGCACCAGTTGTGGCAGCACCTCGCGTGCGGCCCGCTCGACATCCGCGGGGAAATCAATCTCGATCCAGGGGGCACCGGTGACATCAACGATCTGAAACACCTGGCTGCGCTCCAGAATCAGGTCACGCACGGTTTCCTCGTGCGGCAGATTCGCGCGCCCGGATTCGACGCAGTCGGCGACCAGCTCGGCGAGCCGCCGCGCAGCGCGCTCGTCGAAGCGAAAGAAACCCACCGACTCCCCGATGGTGTCGTACTGCAGGTCCGGCGCCACCTGTTTGCGCAACTCCACCGGAATGCCGTCACGCACGCACACCTTCACCGGTTCATCGCCCGTCTCAAAGTCGCGATCGATCAGGATGCGGTTGCTGGGGGTGGCGCCGCCCGCCAGCGCCTGCATGATGCGTGCGTCGTAGAGCACATCGGCATCCATCAGCAGTACATCCCCGCCGCGCCGCATGGCGTCCGCCACGACCTGCACGGTCAGCACGCTGCCGAGGGTGAAGCGCTCATTGATGACGATTTCAGGCCGCGGCAGGCCCAGTGCGGCGAGGCGCAGCAGCTCCGCCTCGATGATGCGGTGTTCGAACCCGAGGGCCATGACGACTTCGGTGACACCGGCCGCCTGCAGCAGGCGCAGATGTCGCTCAAGAAGGCTAACGCCAGCGAATTTCAGCAGGCACTTGGGTTGTTGTGGCCCTTGGGATTGGGACAGCCGGGAGCCGCGCCCGGCGGCAAGAATGATGGCGCGCATGATTGCCGAAACCTTACCACACCGTTACGGCTTCAAGGCGGAACGGCCCGGGCGGCCGCGGCGCGGGAACGCCCGGAAAGATGCAGGTACAGCAGTCCCGGCAAGCCCAGCAGCAGCTCGCGCACCCGCTTGGCCAGCGACAGCGCCAATGCGACCTCCGCGCTCAGGCCCGCAAGAGGTGCCAGCAGCACGTATCCGGTTTCCTGCACGCCGAGCGCCCCGGGCACTGCGAACGCCGCCCCGCGAACGGCCTGTCCGAGGCTCTCCAACAGCAGTGATGTGACCCAGCCGACGGGGTGACCCAAGTACAGCAGAATCAGATAAACCTCCCCCGCCCCGACCAGCCAACCCACCAGGCTTGCGAGAAAGCTCGCCGCCACCGGGCCGCTGCAGGCGTAGGTCTCGTGCACGGCGGCATCGATGGCCTGCGCCTGGCTCATCAGGCCGGACCATCTCTGCGAGCCCGCAAGGCGCGTGGCGAGTCGCAACAGTTTGCTGAAGAAGCCGCGCCGCTGCAGGTAATAGAAGCCGACGATCTGCAAGGCCAGAAAGCCGCTGGCGATCAGCGCCATGCTGCGCAGGGTATACTCGGAGACTCCTCCGGCGCGTGCGCCCAGCAACAGCACGCCCAGCAGCGCGAACAGGATCTGTGCGAAGGTCTGCAGGGTAGTGCTGACCGTGATGACCGCGGCCGCCTGCGGTATCGGCATGCCGCGCTGGGCCAGGTAGCGGGCCATGAACACCGGCCCCCCCAGTTGCCCGGCCGGCATCAAGCTGTTGGCGGACTCGCCGATCCAGCGCGCCAGCACCGCATCCAGCAACCCATGCGGGGTCTGACCACGCTGATACAGCACACGGATCGCCGCGGCATCGCTGCCGAGCGGGATCAGATGGAAGAGCGCGACGGCCAGCAGGCCCCAGCCGGCGGCCGCGAGCGTCGCGAGAATGGCCGGCAGCCCCTGCGACACCAGCAGGGCAAGGAACAACAGGAGGCCACAGGTGAGCAGCCAGGATCCCAGCCGCCTCATGGGGTGGGCGCGCGCCCCCGAAATATACGGCTGAACACCTGACGGAACCCGAAGTACGCGATGGAGTCCTTCATGTTGGACACGAAACGCCACCACGGACTCATGCGCTGGCTGGTGACGTACTCAAAGGTGAGCGAAACCCGGAATTCGTTTTCACCGATCGGGGTGATCCGGTGCCGCAGCTGGTCACCGTCGAACAGCACCACGGCGCCCGGAGCGATCTGCAACGATCCGGACTGCGTCGCGCGGCCCGGGTCCTTGGTGTGAAGCTCGTAATCCAGATGACAGGTGGAGCGGTCCACGACACCCACCAGCAGCGTATAGCGGCGGCCGGAATAATAGGAGGTATCGTAGTGCCAGCCAATGTGATCGCCCGCGCGCGAATAGAAATACAGCGCGTAGGCATGCGGATCGTCTGCCGGTGACAGCTGCAGTCGGTCGCCGGTCAGGGCGCCGAGCCACGCGAGCAGCGCGGGCGATCGGTACAGCTGCGCAATGAACGGCGCGTGCGCATCGATGCTGTAGCGACTGACGCTGCCACCCTGCTTGTGGCCCGGAAGGAAATTGCGATTGACCACCGGCAGCACCGCATCGACTGCCGCGATCAGCTGCGCCGTGAATTCCTCCGGCAGGAACTGCGGCACATACAGGAAGCTGCCCTGTTCGCGGTACTGTGCACGCAGCCGCTCCTCATCGAGGCCAGCCAGGGTGCTGTGCAGTGTCGCATTCAGCGCCACCGGTGGCACCGGCAGCACCAACGCCGCCGCACTTGCCCGCGGCGCAGTCCGTCGTATCACCCTCATGAAGTCTGCGACCACCAATAGCGCGAACAGTGGGGCGCCGACGCTGGCGGCAAGCAGAAAAGGCGTCAGGCCGCCGAATAATGTCACCAGCGGTAGCAGATACAGAATGTCCTCAGTCTCGAAACCCGCCAGCGAGCTTTGCCGGGTGCCGGCCTTGCCCAGCAGTTCCTCGATGCGCATGCGCAGGTAGAAGATCAACGCGACGGCGGCGCCGGTCACGATGCCCATCAATGCCGCCGGCACGCCAAACGGCATGGCGCGTGTGGCAGTGGCCGCCACGCCAATGCCGATACAGCAAAACAGCAGCATGGTCACCAGCGCGTCGCTGGCCAGATCGTAAAGGTGTCCGATCCGACTGGTCTTGCCACTGATGCGCGCCAACTCGCCATCGGTGTGATCGAGAAAGTTCGACACGATGACGAACAGGGCGGCGAGATTGGTCCAACCCCAGGTGCCGCGGGTAAAGGCCAGCGCGCCGGCCAGGCCGACCAGCAGGCGCAAGGTGGTCAGGTGGTTGGGCGTGACCCAGCTGTCCTTGAGCGGCGTGACCAGGCGGCGCCCGAGGCGAGCGTCCCACGGAGGTGGGGGCGCGCCAACCGAGACCGGTGATTTCGATATTATTTCCATGCGCTTACGGACACCAGCTTACGCAGATTCGGCGTTGCATTCTAGAACGGGTAGTTGATTCCCGTGAAGACCGCCATCCCTTCGGTTCCGTACCCGATGTCCACGTATCCGACCACGGAGGGTCGCGCGATGCCGCGTATGCCGACGCCCGCGACCTTGTGCAGGCTCGAGAAAGGGTCCGCGCCGGTGTGCGAGAACACCTCCCCCACATCCAGGAAGGGTGCGACTTCGATATCGACATGACTGGCCGCCGCATCAAAGGAAAACAGCCGATGCCGTAGCTCGAGGGTGGCATCCGAGGAATCGCGGTCGACGAAGCGACCCTGGCCAAAGCCGCGCAGCAGCTGTTCGCCGCCCACATCGCTTTCGCCACCGCCGATGCTGCCGAGGTCAAAGAATGGAATCTTGTGGCCACTGGGCAGGTAACGGACCGCCACGTGCGCCGCCAGAACGGTGTCCGGAATCGCGGCAATGGGCAGGAAAGTACGCGCATCCAGGCCGGTCACACTGTAGATCGAATCGCTGATGGTGGCGTCGTGGCCATTGACACCGACGTACACGATCCACTGGGTCCCGCGCGAGGGAATGGTTTCATCATCGCGGGTGTCGTAGACGAGCGCGACTTGATTCAGCACCTCGTTCGTCACGCCGAGGCCATGCAGTTGCGGGTAGCGGCTCTCGATGGTGGGCACGCGCGCCAGCGTGCCCGCGGTGATTTCCATGCGCCGTGCGCGCAGCGTGTATTGCAGCTGCCAGGTGTGGTTGAGGTTGTATCCGAACACGGCCTGTCCCAACACCTGCGAAGCCGTGTAGTTGGTGACACTGCTCTCCGTGGAGTTGTTGCCGATGCCATAGAAACGCGACGTGCCGCTGCGGTCAAAGATCAGGCTGGTGTTGATCGACCAGGGCGTCTCCCGCAGCCGCCCCTTCTGGAACTCATGCTCGACGTGACGCTCCACGCGCTCCTTTATGCCGGCCGCAAACGACCATTGCTCATCTGCCGAGGGGTACTCGAAGACGCGAAAATCCGCGCCCACGCCAAAATAGGGGTTATGCAGCAGGTCGGGCGCGATGATGCGGGTAATTTCGTGCTGGTCGCTGGTCTTCAGCCACACCGGCAGTACGCCCAGCGTGACGCCGCTGTCCGGATCCACGCCGACCAGGGGCACCGGAATCACCGGCCATGTGGACACATCGAGCCAACCGCCCGTGGGGGTCGGGGCCGCCGGAGCGGGCGGCGCAGTCGAGGTGGATGGCGCCGTGACATCTGCCGCATGAACTGCCTGGGTCAGGCTGAAGCTGCCGGCGCATCCCAGGGCAAGCAGGCTCGTCATGACCGGGAAGCCGGCTACTCTGCGAACGCACGAGATTATGGTCAAGACTACCTCTATGAATGGGGTATGAGGTGATCTTGCGGCCGCCCCTCGTCCGATCCCCGCTGCAGCCCTTTGATTCTAGTCGAACGGCGACGGATGCGCCCAGACTCCACTGCAGAGCCTGAGGCGCGGGCGTGGCGACGCCGGCTGCGAAACGCACTAGACTGGCCCGGCAAGTGATTCTGAAAAAGACGTTTATTTCGGCCGAGTCGCTGTTGCGGGACTCCTTTGAACTCGGACGCCGGGTCGTCCGCAGCGGCTATCGCCCGACCTTTCTGGTCGGTATGTGGCGCGGTGGCGCGCCCATCGGCATCGCGGTGCAGGAGGTCCTCGACTACCACCAGATCCCGACCGATCACATCGCGATTCGAACCTCCTCCTACCAGGGTATCGACAACCAGGAGAAGACGGTGCGCGTACATGCCATCGACTACCTGGTATCGCGCCTGGAGGCTGAAGACCGAATGCTGCTGGTCGATGATGTGTTTGATTCGGGCCGCAGTCTCGAGGCCGTCATCAACGAGCTGCGCCGTCGCTGCCGCCGCAATCTGCCGGAAAATATCCGCACGGCGACGATCTATAACAAGCCCTCGCGCAACCGCACGGCGTTGCGACCGGATTACTGCATACACGAAGTGGAAGAATGGCTGGTGTTCCCGCACGAGCTGCAGGGTCTCTCGCGCGAGGAAATCCTCAACCACAAACCCGTCGGTAGCGACTTCCTGCGCGATCCTCAGTAGTGCGGCGGCCGCTCATCTTCGGGGCGGCGCACCGGTTCGGCGCTCTGACGTGAATCCAGCTTCTCGGCAAGCGCACGAAAGCCCTCGCGCAAGGCCTCCAGTTCTTTGTGCTGCCGATAGACGACATCACTGAGCTCAGCGTTGGCCCTCTCCAGAAAGGCCAGCTTCAATTCCAGGCGTTCGACGGTTTCTTGGTTCACAACCTAGGGATAGTAACCCGGCATGGGCAGCACGACCATGACGCGCAGTCCACCGCCCTCACGATTGCTCAGCCGCAGACTGCCGCCGTGCGCCTCGGCGATCTCACGGCAAAGGGCCAACCCCAGGCCCGTTCCGTCGCGCTTGGTGGAATAGAACGGCAACAGTGCCTGTGCGAGCACGACCTCAGTCATGCCCGGACCGCGATCGAGCACCTCGATGCGCTGTTCATGCGCCGACTGCTGCACCTGGATACTGACCTGACCCGGTTCACCGCCCGCTTCGTGGGCGTTCTTCAGGACGTTGATCAGCGCCTGTTCCAGTTGCAGGCGATCAAACCAGCCATCATCCACGGGCAGCTCGCCCGCGAGTGAAAACATCTGCTGGCGGGTGAGTTCCTCCATCAGCTCGCACCAGATAACGCGGTCCGGTCGCGGGGCCGGCAACCGCGCGATCGTGGAATAGCCCGCGACGAATTGATGCAGGTGGGCCGCGCGCTCGCGAATGGCCGCAAACACATTACCCAGTGAGGAAACATCACCGCGGCGCAGCAGCTCGCGCCCCGTGTCGGCCATCGACGCGATCGGCCCCAGCGAATTGTTCAGTTCGTGACTGACGACGCGGATCAGTCGCTTCCAGGTGGCCACTTCCTGGCGCGACAACTCGCGGGTGAGGGTCTTGAGCAAATACAGTCGATGCCGCTGGCCCTGCAGCGCAAAGGCTCGCTGGGACAGACTGAAGGTTTCTTCCGTGCCGGCTATCCGCGTAGAGAACAGGCCATCCCCGCCGGAGGCAACGACATCCTGCAGTGCGGCCGGCGCCGTCGCCAGGATCTGTGCGAAATCGGCCCCGAGCAGTGTGCGGCCGTCATTGAGCAGATGCCGTGCGGCGATATTCGCGTAGACCACCCGCTGGTGCGGATCCACCAGCACCAATGCCACCGGGGAATGCTGCGTGACCGTATCGAGCAGCAACTCGCGCTGTACCAGGTGCGCCCGTTGTTTGCGCAACGCACTGCCCAGCTCATTGTTCGTGCGCAGCAGCTCTCCGAGCTCATCGCGCCGGTCGACCACCAGCGAGATACTGAAGTCCCCATCGCTGTAACAGGCCACGCTGGTCTGCATGGCGCGCAGCACCCGGTGTACGGGCCGCACGGCGCGCCGGGCGGCCAGCAGCGTCGGCAGCACGACCGCCGCGGCAGTGAGCAGCAGCGCGTAACCCGGACGCTTGATATAGATGAACAACACCACCGCCACGGCGGCAGCGGCCAGCATCATGACGAACATCAGCATGGCGAGTTTGAGGTTGAGGCTGACTTTCATAGGCCGACGCGTGGATCAGGAACGCATGCCCAGTCTTTCCATACGACGGTAGAGCGCCTGGCGGGACAGCCCCAGGGAGGCTGCGGCGCGTGAGACGTTACCGCCCGCCGCGCGCAGACTGGCCTCGATCGCACCCCGATTCAGACCTTCTGCCTCGAATGTGCCCGGGCCCTTCGGTGCGGGCAGATTCAGATCCGCCACCTGCAGCTCCCCGCCGCTGGCCAGCAACCGGGCGCGCTCCACCACATTGCGCAATTCACGGACATTGCCCGGCCAGCCATGCTGCAGCAATGCCTGGCGCGCATCGTCGCTCAAGGTCAGCGCACCTCCCAGGAAATGCTGAGCCAGTGGCAGGATATCGGCCGGCCGGTCGGCGAGGGCGGGCAGCGGGATCTCGATGGTATTGAGCCGGTAGTACAGGTCTTCCCGAAAGCCGCCCTGGCGCAGCATCTGCGACAAGTCAGCGTTCGTGGCGCTGATGACGCGCACCCGTGTGGTGCGGGTCTTGCTCGAACCGAGTGGCTCAAACTGCCCGGTTTCCAGCACCCGCAGCAATTTCACCTGGCCCGGCAGCGGCAGATTGCCGATCTCATCGAGGAACAGCGTGCCGCCATTGGCGGACTCGAACCGCCCGATGCGGGCGCGATTCGCCCCGGTGTAGGCGCCCGCCTCCGCGCCAAACAGCTCCGCCTCGATCAGGTCGGCGGGCAAGGCACCGCAGTTGACGGCGACAAAGGGACCGGCGCGCACCGCCGAATTAGCGTGCACGATGGCGGCGATGCGCTCCTTGCCGGAGCCGTTGGGACCGGTGAGCAGTACCGGCACTTCGGCGCGGGCGACCCGACAGGCGAGCTCCACGGCGGCCGCCATGGCACGTGACTCGTACACCACGCCGCACAGGTCATGCGTTCTCGCCAGTTGCATGCGCTGCTGCTCGCGTTCGAGATGCAGGCGCGCCGTCTCCCGCACGCTCTGTGAGAGTTCCAGCAGATTTTCCACCGTCGCCAACAGCCGATCGTTGTCCCAGGGCTTGGCCACGTAGTCCGCGGCGCCGGCTTTCACCAATTGCACGGCCGATTCCAGGTGCGTCCAGGCCGTCAGCAGAATGACCGGCAGGTCCGGGTGCGCTGCGCGGATATCGCGAAACAGCGCCACGCCTTCCTGGCCCGAGGTGGTGTCCGCGGTGAAGTTCATGTCGGCGATGACCAGGTCCACCCGATGCGCCGCGAGGCTCGTGAGTCCCGCAGCCGGCGAAACCGCCGTCAGCGTCGTGATGTCGTGCAGGCTGAACAACATTCCCAGGGCCGTACCGACCGCCGGATTGTCATCAATCACCAGGACCGTGCGCATGAATGACATGGTAGCGGATTAACTACTGACCCGTCCGAAAGCGCGTCCACATCCGGGTCCGCAATCGCACGAAGGCGTCACTGCCGAGTCGCTCCGGAATCAGCCGCGCCGCTTGCGCGCCGTGTGGATAGATCGCGGCGTTGGCGAGCTGCGCTTGCACCAGAGGCTGCGATGCCGCGTTACCGTTCGGAAAGTGGATGGCATTGGCGTTGTCCGCGGCAACTTTGGCATCCATGAGGAAATTGATGAAGCGGGCCGCATTGTCTGGATGGGGGGCATCAGCGACGATTGCCGCGGTGTCGATCCACATGACCGCGCCCTCACGGGGAATGCTGTAGCCGATGGAGTGCTTGGATCCGGCGGTTCGCACCCGCTCGCGCGCCTGCAGGGCATCACCATTGCTGGCAATGATCAGGCACAGGTCCCCTTCGGCCAGTTGCGCGACCAGCGAATCGGTGCCGATCTTGCGGATGTAGGGCCGTACCGCCATCAGTGCGGCCGCCGCGCGTGCCAGCACCTTGGGATCCTCACTATCCGGCCTCTCGCCCAGCCACGCCAGGACGCTGGGTACGATCACGGCGGGTGACTCATACAGGCCGATGCCGCAATCCGCGAAGTGGGCCGCGACCTTGGGATCAAACAGCATGGCCCAGCTGTCGAGCGGTGCCTGCGCCAACCGCGCGTGGATCTGCGCCTCATCATAGGCAAAGCCGGTGATGCCCCAGGCATACACGACCGCGTGCGCATTGCCCGGATCGTGCCGCGCCAGGTCACGCATAATCACGGGGTCCATGTTGGCAAGATTCGGCAGCGCGGACTTGTCCAGCGAGCGAATCGCGCCGGCCCGCGACAACATCTGCAGATAGGACGCGGAGGGGAAGACGACATCGTAGCCCGAATGGCCGGCCAGCAGGCGCGCCGCCAGCGTCAGATTGGAGTCGAAGACATCGTAATGCACCACGATGCCGGTCTGCGTCTGGAACAGTTTCAGGAGCTCGGGCTTGATGTAGTCATACCAGTTGTAGACGTTCAGGACGCGTTCGCCGGCTGTGGAGCGGGAGGGAGCCGATGATGGAGTGCAGCCGCCCAGCAACAGGGTCAGAAATCCAAACAATCCTGATGAGACCCACAATGTCAGTGGGCGCGCGCGCATTTTCACAAGCCTCGTGTCGCAATCGCCGGGGGCACCGAAGCTGCGCGCAGCGCCGGCCACAGCACCGCCAGTTGACACAGCACCAGCACGATCAGCGCGCCGCTGCAGGCATAAGCGAGGCCCATGCGATGGATCTCCAGGTGCGCAGCAATCCAGGTGTTGCCGGCAAGCCCCAGCGCGACTCCCAATACACAACCGAATCCCGCGATCAGCAGGTTCTCGATGTGGAAGTACCGCAGAATGTCGCTGCGGCGCGCCCCGAGTGCACGTCGCATGCCGATCTGCCGCCGCCGCTGCCCCACCCAGTACATCGTCAGGCCGATGACGCCGAAGGCGGTGATGATCAGCAGCAATGCGGCAAGAGTGCCGAGGATGACGGTCGTGGTACGGTTACCCCGCTCCGCCTGGCGGCGGATCTGCGCGAACGGCTGCACGTCCCGGATGATTCGATCGTGTGTCAGCTCCCGAAGTTTTGCCGGCGCGGCATGCAGCACTGTGGCCTGCTCGCCCGGCTTGGTGCGCACCACGTACATCAACTCACTATTCAAATACTGGTAGGGTATGAAAATCGAATACTCGCGCCAGGGATTCCCCCATCCGGATACGTCCCCGGGACGCTGCATTTTTCGGATGATCCCGACGATGCGGCTTGAACCGCCGTGCTGAAAGTAAAGGGTATTGCCGAGCGCGCCGCCCGCGGGAAACAATCCGTCCGCAACGCTTTGAGTGATCACGACCGAGCCGGGGATCTTGACCTCGCCGCTGCGGATCTCGCCCACCTCACTGCCCGTGAACCAGCGCCCGACGTTGAGTTTCAGGCCATACGTGGTAAGTCCGTACTCATCGAGGGGATAGATCGCGGTCCAGGCGATGAATTCATCATGATTGGACTGCTTCCCGAGAGGCCAATGCCACTCGATGCCCGTCAGGGGCGAACTATTGGTCGCTTCCACATCGACGACCCCCGGGATCGACCGCAGCGCCGCCAGATCGGCTTCGATGCGCGCCTTCAGATCCGGCGGGTTCGACAACCAGATATTGGTCATTTCAAAGATGTTGGCTTCATCTATGCCGGTGGGTCGATCCATCCACTGCATACGCTGCTGTATCATGGACAGGCAATTGCTGATGATCGCCAGCGTTACCGCGATCTGCACAGCGATCAGCCCGGCGCCGAGCTTATTGCGGCGCAAGGTTCTGAGGATGGGCAGCATTTCCATGTCTATTGCGCCTTCAGCTGCCAACCCGGTTCAACGCGGCTCGCCCGAAATGCGGGGTAGAGGCTGCAGCAGATGGTGGTCAGCGCTGCGACGACAAACGTGATCAACACCATTTCGACGTTCAACGAAAGCAGATGCCCGTAGGCGCTGTCCGGGCTCGGTATGCCGCGCAGCCAGCGCAAGGCCGCAAGGCCGGCCGCCGTCAGACCGAGCCCCAGTAGTCCGCCCATCAGCCCAATGAGCATTGCCTCACTGACGCACTGGAGGAACAGATCGCTGCGCGAGGCGCCCAGGGCGCGTCGCACGCTCAGTTCGAGCGCGCGACTGGAGAACTTCGCGAGCATCAGTCCGATCGCGTTGATCAGACAAACGATCAGGAACCCCAGCGCGACCATCGTATTGATTCGGACTTCGTCCGGCACGACGCGCAGATATTCCAGCCAGCCCGCCACGTCGTAGAGTGCTGTGATAGGCCGCCATTTGAATCGACCCAGCCGCTGCTGCTCCGCAGCATAGTTGTCGAGAAAGCTCCTGAAACTCCGCACCTGCTCCGGCCGCGGCATCTGCAGCCAGTACTGGATCCACGGACATTCGGAGTCGAGGAGGTCCTGCCAGCCGGTGGGTATCCCCGTGATATCGCATCCGTATTCATTTGCCGCGAGCTGCCGGTCCACCGCGATGGAGAACGGCATATAGAAGTCCTCCGATGCGCCGAACGTTCCGGAGCTGATGTCATAGAAATGCGGCGTCAGATACCAATTGCGGATGACGCCGATGACGCGGTAGTCCCGCATGCCGAGACTGACGGTTCTGCCGACTGCATCATTTCTCGGAAACAAGCGGTCCGCGAGACTGGTGCTCAAGACCACGACATTGGCGCGCGTGTCGTCCTCCTTCCTCCCCCAGGTAGCGCCGCTGCGAAACGGCACGTCGAACATGGCAAAGAAATCGCCGTAGGTTGCCCGACCGGACGCCTGGAACGGATCCCCCTGCGCGGGCTGCACGTTGAGCGTCAGCGGGTACATAGCGGTCTGGCGCACACCGCCCTGCGCTTTCGTGAAGGCGATGGCGTCACGGTACGTAAGGTCCCAGGGCAGTGCTCCGATCTCGTGATGCTCCGAGCCATACCCCGTCACGTCGATCTGCGGCACGAATAATTGCGAGGACTTGTCCGGAATCGGGTTACTCGACATCACCACGAGCGTCGTCAGCATCGTCATTGACGCACCGATGCCGACGCCGATCGCGGCGACCATCAGTGTGGTCAGCATGGCGTTGCGTCGCAGGCTGCGGACCGCCAGCTCGAGGTAGTAGCCAACCATCACTATCTCTCGCGATTGGGGCTACAGGTCGCGGATGGCCGCGGCCGGAGGAATGGCAGCCGCGCGTAGCGCCGGCCACAACACCGCGGCCTGACTGAGCGCGAGTACGATGAGCGCTCCGACGCAGATATAGCCGGCACTCATGCGGGTGAGGGTCAAAGTCCTTGCCAACCAGGTGTTTCCGGCCAGACCGATCACAGTGCCGACCACGGCACCGGCACCGGCTATAAACAGGTTCTCGAGTTGGAAATACCGCAGGATATCCACGCGGCGTGCGCCCATTGCCCGGCGCATGCCAATCTGCCTGCGACGCTGCGCGACCCAGTACAGCACCAGCCCAATGATGCCGCAGGCGGTGACAATCAGCAGCAGTGCGCACAGCACGCCGAGCATCAGGCTCAGGGAATGCTCGGTCTCGTAGGCTCGCTGACGGGTCTCGCGAAACGAGGACACATTCAAAATGATCCGCCGCCGCGTCACCGCGTAAAGCCGCTCGCGCACGGCCACCATGGCCGTGGCGAGCGTGCCGGGGCGGACCCGCACGAGGTAGGTGGCATAGTTACCGATGTATTGATGCGGCAGGAATATCGAATTCTCGACACTTGACCCAAACCGGCCGTTGCCAGTCCAGGGTGACTGCGCGCGCTCCACGATGCCCACGATGCGTATCGGCGCGGACGAATTCACGTAGGCCACCTGACCGAGGGCATCACCGGCAGGGAACAGCGTCCGCGCAAGATTGCGGGTGATCACGACGCTGGATGCGCTCTCCTCCTCACCCATGCGAAAATCCTTGACCTCATCCGCACTGAACCAGCGCCCCGATCAGTTTGACGCCGTACACGGCAAGCCCGTGTTCGTCGACGAAATACTCCGTGGTAGTGGCATTTGGCTGCTTCTGCTCCGGCTTGAGGTTGATTCCCGTTACAAACGCCGATCCGCCCAGCGGGAAACCGTTCGTGGCCTCGGCATCCATCACACCCGGCATCGAGCGCAGCGCGGCGACATCCGCGGCGATGCGCGCCTTGAGGTCGTCAGGTTGTCCCACCCAGGTGTTTATCACCGTAAAGACATCCGACTCATTCATGCCGCTGGGGCGCGCCATCTGCTCACGGTATTGCTGAATGACCGACAGGCAATTGCAGACGATCGCCAGCGTCAAGGCGATCTGCAGACCGATCAGCATGGCGCCAACCTTGTTGCGGCGCAGAGCAGAGAGAATCGGCAGGATTTCCATGCTGTCCCCCGCTACTGTGTTTTCAGCTGCCACGCCGGCTGCACACGGCTGGCGCGCCAGACCGGGTAGAGCGCGGAACAGACCGTGGCACACACGGCGAGCAGCACGGTGATCAGGATCATGCTGCCATCAAGCGAAGTGGCCCGATCCACCGCTTCAGTACCGCCTGAGATCATGTGCAGCGCCCTCTGGCTGGCAAGTCCTGCGGCCGTGAGCCCCAGTCCCAACAATCCTCCGGGCAAGCCCACGACCGCCGTTTCAATCAGACACTGCAGACAGATATCCCAGCGCGATGCACCCATGGCGCGCCGTACGCCAAGCTCCCCCGCACGTCCTGAAAACCTGGCCAGCATCAGGCCGGCGGCATTGGTGAGGCACACAACCAGGAATCCAAAGGCCACCACGCTGCTCACGCGCAACGTATCCGGGACCGAGATCTCCAGGGCCATCCACTGGCGCACGTCGCGCAATGCGACTCTGGGCGCCCAGTGGAAGCGCCCCAGCTGGCGCTGCTGCGAAGCGTAGTTGTACAGGAATGCACGGTAATCGCGCGCCGCCGCCGCGGTTGGCAGCTCCACCCAGAATTGGATCCAGATGCAGCCCGAGGCCAGCTGACCCGCCCAGCCGGGTGCAGTGCGGGCGTTGCACATCATGCTTCCGTTGGCCGGCATCTGTCGCGCAATCGCGGTGGAGAAAGGCAGGAACACATCCTCGGCATCGGCAAGCCCATTGCGCTGTCCCTGGGTCAGATCGTAGAAGCGCGGCACGGGGTTCCAGGCATCGATGACACCGACGACCCGATACTCGCGATCGCTCAGGCTGATGGTCTTGCCGACGGGGCTGTCGTGGGGGAACAGTCGCTCGGCCAGCTTGGCGCTCAGCACCACGACATTGGTTCCGCCTTCATCATCAGACTCACTCCATGGACCACCCTGGCGGAACGGCACCGCGAACATGCGAAAAAAATCGGCGTAGGCCGCACGACCGCCAACCGGGAAGGGCACTGCGTCCGAGCCCATCGCGTCCAGCGAAACGGCATACATGGCCGTCTGACGTACCGCACGGTGAGCCTTCATGAAGGCCATGGCGTCGCGATAGGAGATCTGATCCTGCAGCTGATAGCTTGCAGACGTGTCGCCACCGGGCCGGGTCGGCGGACCCCAGGCGTCGATCTGCGGCACGAACAGTTCGGCAGACTTTTCAGGGATGGGATCAACCGTCAGCGCCCGCAAGGTGGTGAGCACCGTCATGGATGCGCCGATGCCGAAACCCACAACCGTCACCATCAGCGCGGTGAGTGCCACGTTGCGTCTGAGGCTGCGAATGGCCAGATCGAAGTAGTAGCCAAGCATCGCCCTACCCCTATTGCGCCCGGGCCGCCACCGCCGGTGGAATCGACGCCGCCCGCAGCGCCGGCCACAGCACCGCCGCCTGGCACAAGACCAGGACCACGAGCGCGCCGGCACACACGTATGCCACGCTCACGCGCGTCAGCTCCAGGTTCTTGGCCAGCTGCACGTTGACGGCCATGCCCAGGCCGATGCCCAGCACCGCGCCGGCGCCCGCGATCAGCAGGTTCTCGGTGTGAAAGTAAGCCAGGACATCGATGCGCCGCGCACCCAGTGCGCGGCGCACGCCGATCTGCGGTCGCCGCTGCGCCACCCAGTACATGGTGAGGCCCACGATGCCGCAGGCCGTCACGGCCAACAGCAGCGCGCACACCGTTGTCAACACGATGCTGACCACGCGGTCCAGCTGGAATGTCCGCGCGCGGATTTCAGTAAATGGCACCAGGTTTTGGATCACGCGCTGGTTCGCTAGCTCGAAGAGCCGGTCCTGCGCGGCGCGCATCACCGCCGCCTGGGTGCCGGGCTTCGTACGTACGACGTAGGTCGCGCCCTTGTTAATCGGCATCTCCGGCAGGTACATCGACTGACTCTTACCGCCGCCCGGTGCGGCCACGGTCGCCACCACGCCGATGATGCGGCTGGACTGCGTCGGTGTAAGCCAGACCTGCTGGCCGAGCGCATTGCCCGCGGGAAACAGCGCTCGCGCCAGTTCCTGGGTGACCACGATGCTCGCCGGATAACGGTTTTCGTAGAAACGCAGATCGATGACCTCATCGGCGTGGAACCAGCGCCCCGCCGTGAGTTTCAGGCCGTAGGTCGCAAGACCGTGATCGGTGTCGAAATACAGGTTCCCGACCGCGGTCGGATACCGCTGGTCGGGCTTCAGGCTGACCCCCTCGCCATAACTGTTCCCGCCCAACGGGAGGGTGATCGCCGTGTCGGCGTCGATCACCCCCGGCAGCGATCGCAGCGCCGCCAGATCGCCCAGCAGGCGCGCCTTGAGGTCCGGAGGGTCATCCACGAACGCGGTCGAGAGCACGAAAATGTTGGCTTCGTCGATGCCAGCGGGCTGGCGCATGCGCTGCCCGAGCTGCTCGATGATCGACAGGCTGTTGCAGAGCATTGCGATCGTCAGCGCGATCTGCAGGCCGATCAGCAGCGCGCCGGTCTTGTTGCGCATCAGGGCGCGCAGAATGGGCAGGATGTCCATATGTGCCTTCTCCTACTGGACCTTGAGCTGCCATGCCGGCTGGACGCGACTGGCGCGCAGTGTGGGATACAAGCCGGCGCAGACCGTGGCCGCCACTGCGACCACCAGCGTGATGAGCACCATGCCCGAATCTAACGAGACCAGCTGATGCACCGCGCTGGTCGGGTCAGTCACTCCCAGGAGGCTCCGCAGGCCGGTCAGGCCGAGCGCCGTCAGCGCCAGTCCCAGCAGCCCGCCGAGCAGCCCGATCGTCGCCGACTCCGTGACACATTGCAGGAACACATTGCGCCGCGATGCGCCCAGCGCCCGCCGCAGGCCGAATTCCTTACCGCGGCTGGCGAACCGCGCGAGCATCACACCGACCGCATTGAGCAAGCAGACGACCAGGAAGCTGTCCGCCACTAAAGAAATGGCCCGCACGGCCCCCGGTACCACTTTGTTGTAGACCAGCCAGTCCACCACATCGTGCAGATCGACGCGCGGTGGCCAGTGGAAGCGCCCCAGCTGGCGCTGCTCGGCGGCATAGTCATGGAGCCAGGTCCGGAAGTCCCGAACCTGCGCCGCGGTCGGCAACTCGGCCCAGAACTCGATCCACACGCAGCTGGAATTGAGGTGCGCCTCCCAACCTCCCGTGGGTACCTCGGCGCAGTTCTCGTAGCCGACGACGGTGATCTGGCGGGCAATGGCGGTGGAAAACGGAATGAGGAACCCCTCGCCCTCGCTGTATGCGCCGGAATTCGGATCATAGAAGCGCGGCAGCGGCGCCCAGGGTTTCAGCACTCCCAGCACCCGGTAATCGCGGCCGCCGAGGTTCAGGGTCTTGCCCACTGCGTCCCCCTGTGGAAATGCTCGCGCCGCCAGCTTCGCGCCCAGCACCGCCACGCTCTCCCGATCGTCGTCCTCTTTCTGCCCCCACGGCGCGCCGCTGGCGAACGGCACTTCGAACATGGGGAAGAAATCCGCGGACGTCGCCCTGCCTTCGGCCTGGAAGGGCCTGCTTCGCGCGGGCCTCACGTCCATTCCCACCGGGTACATGACCGCCTGCCGCGGCGCCCGGTGCGCCTGCATCAGCGCCACCGCATCACGGTAGGTGAACCCGATGGGCAGCCGGTCGCCGTTGGCGCCCTGGTCAGGACGGGCCGACTGCGGCCCCCAGGCGTCGAGCTGCGGCGTGAACAGCCGCGCCGACTTGTCCGGAATCGGGTCCGCCGACATCGACCGCAATGCCGTCAGCGCGGTCATGGATGTACCAATACCCACGCCTACCGCGCCAATCATGAGTGCGGTGAGCACCACATTGCGCCGCAGGCTGCGCAGGGCGAGTTCAAAGTAATAGCCCAGCATGTTCTTCTCCATTTCACCGCGCGGCCGGTATCAGGTAGTCACCGAACATCACACTGCTCCTTGCTGCCGAGCAGCGCCTTGCGCTACAGGCCCCGTGTCGCCAATGAAGGGGGTATGGAAGCGGCCCGATAGGCAGGCCACAGCACCGCGAGCTGGCACAAGACCAGAACGATGAGCGCGCCCACGCCGATGTAGATCCAGCTCATTCGCCCGGTGCCCAGGTGCGTCGACATCCACAGGTTCGCTCCCAGGCCGCCCAACACGCCGAGCACTGCGCCGCTGCCGGCAATCAGCAGGTTCTCGGTATGGAAATAGCGCAGGATATCGACGCGCCGCGCGCCCAGCGCGCGCCGCAGGCCGATCTGTCGGCGCCGCTGGCCTACCCAGTACATGGTCAATCCCACGGTGCCGAATCCGGTGATGGCCAGCAGCAGCGCGCACACGGTCCCGAGCAGCCAGCTCTCGGACTTCTGGACCTGGTAGGCGCGGGTCCGCGTCTCCGAAAACGGCATCAGCTGGTCTATCACCCGCTGGCGGGTCACTGCGTAGAGTCGATCCGGTACCGCGCGCATGACGGCCGCCAGCTCGCCGGGTCGCGTGCGCACCAGGTAACTCATCTGATTGGCCACGAACTGCAGCGGCAGGAAGGTGGAATACTCTGCGCCCGAGTCGCCAAAGCCCTGCGCCGGCCATGGCGTCTGGGCACGCTCGACCACTCCGATGACGTGAACCGGTTCGTCGGTGATCATGTAGATCACCTGCCCGAGCGCATCGGTTTTTGGAAAGAGTTTTCTGGCAAGCGCCGCGGTCAACACCGCACTGGGCGAGCCCTTCTCGTCATCGGCGTGCATGAGGTCGATCTCAGAAGGCGAAAACCAACGCCCCGCCACCAGCTTCAGCCCCATGGCATTGAGTCCGTGCGCATCGTTGAAGTACAGCGTCGTGGATGTCGCGCCACCGTTGCTCTGGTCAGGTTTCAACCTGATGCCCCAGCCCCAGCCGCCACCGCGCAGCGGATAGCTGTTGGTAGCTTCCGCATCCACCACGGCCGGTGTATTGCGCAGGGCTGCCAGATCCGCCTCAATGCTGGCGTGCAAATCCTGCGGCTCGCCCACCCAATGGTTCTGCAGCGTGAAAATGTTCGCCTCGTCGATACCACTCGGGCGGCTCATGGCCGAGAGGTGCTGCTGGATGATGGACATCGCATTCGCAACCACCGCCAGCGTCAATGCGATCTGCAGCGCCACCAGGATGGCACCAACCTTGTTGCGCTTCAGCGCGGCGAGGATCGGGATGATTTCCATGGGTTATCTCACTGCGCCTTCAGTTGGCCCGCAGGCTGGACCCGGGTTGCCCGCCATGTCGGGTACAGCCCGGAGCACAAGGTCGCACCCACAGCGAGTGCCACGGTAAACGCGATGACTGCCGGATCCAGGTGAAACAGGCGAGTGACGGAGTCCGCAATGGAGCCCAGGCTGGCGCGGTTGGCCGCCAGCCCCAGTGCCGTCAGTGCCAGACCCAGGATCCCTCCCAGGACGCCCACTACCGCCGTTTCAGTCAGGCACTGCAGGAAAATGTCGCTTTTCGTAGCACCGAGGGCCCGTCGCACGCCGAACTCACTGGCCCGCGCGGAGAACCGTGCCAGCATCAACCCCACCGCATTGACCAGGCACACCGTCAGGAACCCAAATGCGAGCAGCGAATTGACCCGGACTTCATCGGGGATGACACGCATGAGGGCCAGCCATTGGTGCACATTGCTCAGCTGCACCAGCGGCGGCCAGTGGAAGCGCCCGAGCCGGCGCTGCTCGGCGGAGTAGTTGTTCAGATACTGTCGGTAAGTGCGAACCGCCGCAGCATCCGGGAGTTCTGCCCAGAACCCGAACCATATGCATTCACCCGAAAGTCTCCCGGACCACCCGGAGGGGGGCAGGGCCGCGCAGTTGTAATTGCCATTGGTCTGCATCTGATGACCAATGGCCGTCGTGAAGGGAATGAAGAAATCTTCGACGCTTCCGAAGGCATTGCCGTTGACGACATCATAGAAACGTGGCATCGGGCTCCAGGCGTCCAGTACACCGGTGACACGATACAACCGTCCCCCGAGACTCACGGTCTGGCCCATCGCGGAGCTGTGCGCAAACAATCGCGCCGCCAATGTTTTGCCCAGCACCACCACATCGGCACGGTCGGCTTCGTCTTTCACACTCCATGCCGCGCCGGACTGGAACGGAACCTGGAACATCGCAAAGAAATCGCGGTAGGTGGCCCGTCCCGTCTGCGAGTACGGAATGCCGGACGGCGGCGTCACATCGAGCCCAACGGGATACATCGCTGCCTGACGCGGCGCTGCGTGAGCCTGCATGAAGGCCGTGACATCCCGATAGGTGAACTGGGGAGGCAGGCGGACATCGCCGGTAGTGCCCTTGGGTCGAGTGTTCGGACCCCACACGTCGATCTGCGGCACGAACAACTGCGTGGACTTGTCAGGAATCGGGTCGCCGGACATGGCGATGAGCACCGTCAGCACCGTCATGTACGCGCCGATGCCGACGCCGACCGCGGCAATGATCAGCGACGTGAGGATGATATTCCGCCGCAGAGTGCGCAGCGCCAGTTGCAGGTAGTAGCCCAGCATCAGTTGCTTCTCCTGTTACCAGCTCAGGGCGGCGGTCACGGGGGTCAGTGGGGCTATACCGGCGGGCGCGGTGCCGGGGTCTCGACCAGCCGCGTCTGCGCCGCCAGATCGATGACCTGGCCGTCCACGATCCGCACCTCGCGCTGCGCGCGCGCCGCCAGTTCGGGGTCATGGGTGACCATGACAATGGTGGCCCCGTCACGGTGCAGCTCCTCGAGCAGCTGCATCACGCCGCGCGCCATCTGGGTATCGAGGTTTCCCGTCGGCTCGTCGGCGAGCAGCAGTCTGGGGCCACCGGCCAGCGCACGCGCAATGGCCACGCGCTGTTGCTGTCCGCCGGAGAGCTCCGCGGGGTAATGCTTGGCGCGCGCCGAGAGGCCCACGCGCTCCAGCGCCTCGTTGATCCGCTTGCGGCGCTCGGCACCCGGCAGGCGTCGGTAACGCAGCGGCACGTCCACGTTGTCAAATACGTTGAGATCGGGAATCAGGTTAAAGGACTGGAAGATGAACCCGATCTTCTGATTGCGCAGCCGCGAGCGCTGGTTGTCGTTGAGTCCATGCACATCGGCGCCATCGAGCTGGTACTGCCCGCCGGTGAACTCCTCGAGGAGCCCGGCAATGGTCAGGAACGTGGTCTTGCCGGAACCGGAAGGACCGGTGACGGCCACGAACTCGCCCTCCTTCACGTGGATGGAGAAATCGCGCAGCGCATAAGTCTCAACCACCTCGGTGCGGTAGACCTTCGACAGATGAGTCATCTTCAACATACGTTTCTCCGTATTCCCTAGTGAGTGACGATGACGCGGTCGGCGCCATTGAATGCATCGGACCCCGACACGACGACCTGATCGCCGACGTTAAGGCCGTCCAGAATCTCAACTTTCTGCACGCTCTGCGCACCCAACCGCACCGGGCGCCGTTCGGCCACGCCATCGTGGACCACGTAGGCGAAGCCAGCGTCCTGGTCGACGAAGCTGCCGCGCTCGACGGTCATGACGTTGTCACGCTTGTCGATCAGGATCCGCACGGCCAGCCGCTGGCTTTGCCGCAGACCCTCCGGCTGTGTGCCGGTGAACCGCAGTCGCGCAGTCACCTCACCGGCTACCACCTCGGGCGATACGCCACTGAGTGTGGCCTGCCACTGACGACCATCGCCTTCCAAAGTGGCCGACATGCCGGGCTGCAGGTCGCGCGCGAGGCTCTCCGGCACCTTGATTTCCACTTCCAGCTGCGACAGATCGATGACGGTGAGGAGCGGTGCATCCTTGGCCACGCTTGCCCGCTCGGCGACCTGGACCTGGCCGACGCGGCCGTCGACCGGTGACTGCACCTGCAGGGCGGCGACCTGGCGGCGCAGATCGTTCACCACCAGTTGCTGCCGATCAAAGAGTGCCTTCTTGCTGCTCACGTCAAACTGGGTCTGCCGCGGCGCCGCCTCGTAATCCGCCTGTGCCTGCCGAAACGCAAAGTCCGCCTTTTCCAGGTCATCCTTGGCTTTCAACGCCTGCAGCTCGGTAAACGCCCCCAGCTCGAACGCCTTGGCGCTGCGATCCGACTCGCGCTGCGCCGTGGTGCGATCGACCTTGGCCTGTTCGAATTTATCCGACAGGTCGCGCAGCTTGCTGGCCGCATCGAGCTGGGCGCGCTGCCAGTCGACCCGCATGCTCTCCAGCGATGCCTGTTCCTGCGACAGTTTCGCGGTCAGATCGGGACTGTCGATGACTGCGAGTACCTGGCCTTTCTTGACGGCATCGCCGGCATGGACGCGCAGCGAAATGATGCCGGTCTCGATGGCGTACAGCGTCGGACTGGAGGCCGCGACCACCTGGCCGTCGGCGGCGACATCACGCACGAACAGTCCGCGTTCCACGTTCGCAACGGTGAGGCGCGATCGATCCACGGAGGTATTGATGCCACTGAAGCGCAGCAGCCACACCACGAGAACGACGAGTGCCGCGCCCACTCCCAGCGCGACGATGATCAGACGTTGGTGACGTCGCCACGCGGGCGGCGGTGCGAGCTGCCGATCCTGCCCGGTCGTGTCGCGCATCCGCAGCGTCTCGGCGCTGTCGGAGTCGTAGTCTTTGAATTTGGACATTTGATATGGCGTCAGGTGTAGCGTTACGGGGCGTGCTCGACCAGCAGCGCATCGATGGCGGCAAGGTCGGCTTCGGACAAGCGGCCAGCCTGCTGTTTGAGAGTCAGGAGCGCGGTGAGGTAATCGTAGCGTGTCTGGCTGTAGAGCAGCTGCGCGACGAAGTAGTTGTTCTGCGTTGACAGCAAGGTGAACTCGGCACCCGTGCCCGGCAGAAACTCCACGTTGCGTCGGCTCGCCTCCACCGCGGCCCCGTACGACTCCATGCTGCGGTGCGCCGCGGCGATGCGCGAAATGCCGGTCACCACGCCGCGATAGGATGAACGCGTCACGCGCTCCGTATCGCGCTGCGTGCCGGCGTACTGCGCCAGCGCCTGCTTCCACAGCGCGCGCGCCTGGCGCACTTCGGATGCCACTGCGCCACCCTGGAACAGCGGCCAGGTCACCGAAACGCCGATCTCATCATCCGCCGAGTTTCCGCCGATGGTCAGATCCCCCCAGCCGCGGCTGCGACCCGCGGCGAGCGCCACCGAAGGCAGCCCCCTGCCACGCTGCACATCGATGTCGCGATCCGCGGCATCGACCTGCAGTTGTGCGGCTCTGACCAGTGGATTGTCCTTGAGCGCCGCACTGACCCAGTCGTCCACCGATGCGGGGTCGGGGGACTCGAGGGGAATGGTGTCGCGCAGGGCCGCCACCATCGCGGCAGGCGCCCCAGTCACCTCACTGAGCAGCAGCTCCGCGTCGTCCAGCGCGTTCTGCGAATCAATGACCGACTGGGCGGTTTGATCATAGTACGCCTGGGCCTGTTCGGACTCGCTGCGCGGGCCGACGCCGGTTTTTTCGCGGCCGCGGGCCTGGTCCAGCAGGGTGTTATAGGACCGACGCGCACCCTGGTTGGTCACCAGGGCGTCGTGCGCGGACAGCACGCCGAAGTAGGCCTGCGCTACCCGCAGCATCAGCGATTGCTGCGCCGCCAATAGATCGGCCTGAGCTGCGGCGGCCGTCGCGCTGGCGGCCCGCAGTTGACTGAAGGATTGGAAACTCCACAGGGTCTGCGAAAGATTCAACCCATAACCGTGGCCATCGCCGAAACAAACCTGGGTAGCCGCTCCTGCGGCAATCTGGCAGCCGGTGATGGTGGTGCTGGCCACAGTTTGCGGTGCAATCAGTTGTTCGCCGAGGCGTTCGCGCTCGGCGGAGGCGTTGGCGCTCACTTGCGGCAGCAGTGCTGCCAGGGCCTGCGGCTTGGCCTCGATGGCGGCATCGCGCTGCGCGAGGGCGGCCTGCAGGGTCGCGTCGTGGTTCTTTGCCAGCCGGTACAGGTCCAGCAGGTCGTTGGCGGACGCCATGGGTGCAGCACCGGGCGCGCATACCACCGCGAACATCCATGCCCACCAGCCGGCTCGTCCTGTGCCACGCATTTTTTAAGTATGTTTCGCCGATAATCTCAACGCCGCAGGCCAGGAGAGCAATCCGCGTGCCAAAGCCAGAATTCGATATAACACTTTGTTTATACAATATTTTCTTGGATGCCGGGCGGGCCGGGAAGTGTCCGCGGACAATTTGCGGACACTCGCGCGGACACTCCGTTGGGAACCTTCAGGTACGATGCCCGGTTTGATTGACGCGGACATGCATTCCGCGCATGCGGAATAACTTGAAGACACCCAGTGGCCTGCTGCCCCTCATAGAAGATGGGATCATTGACGAAGTCCTTCGTTCCCTGAAGAGCGGCAAGGAAGCTACGGTGTATGTGGTGCGCAGCCGGGAACGACTGCTGTGTGCGAAGGTGTACCGTGACATGGGCCAGCGCAGTTTTCAGAAGCGCGCCCGCTACCAGGAAGGCCGCAAGGTGCGCGGCAGCCGTCAGAACCGCGCCATGGGCAAAAGCACCAAATTCGGTAAAAAAGAGCAGGAAGCTGCCTGGAAGAATGCCGAAGTGGACGCGCTGTACCAACTCGTGGCCGCCGACGTGCGCGTGCCGAAGCCCTATGGCTATTTCAACGATGTGCTGCTCATGGAAATGGTCACGGACGCCGCGGGCGAGCCGGCGCCACGTCTGGGCGAGGTCGATCTGTCACGCGACACCGCGCTTACGTACCACGCCTTCCTCATTCGCCAGGTGGTGCGCATGCTGGCCATCGGTCTGATCCACGGTGATCTGTCGGAATTCAACGTGCTCGTCGGCAGTGACGGCCCCGTCATCATCGACCTACCCCAGGTCGTCAACGCCGCCGGCAATAACGGCGCCAAGCCCATGCTAGAACGCGACGTAAATAACCTGCGCGGCACGCTCGGCCGCTTTGCGCCAGAACTGCTCACTACCGAGTACGCGCGCGAAATGTGGTCCCTCTTCGAAAAGGGCGAATTGCACGGCGACACGCAGTTAAGCGGTATATTTGCAACGGATGTGTCAGCCGTGGATGCGGACGGGGTCCTGCAGGTTATCGATGACGCACGCGAGGAGGCGGTTCGCCGCGAACTGGGCCGGGAGGCCGGCTAAACGCTACACGCCGGCCCGGTCATGCGGTATCTTGGCGACCGAACCGAAGTCAAACCATTGCTAAGAGAGGCAGCGGATGCGCTTGAGCAAGACCGGCTACTATGCCGACTTCGTGATCTATGCCACGGTGCTGGTGACGGCCACGATTGTCACCGCTTGGCGTAACACTCCTTATGAGACTTCAGTGTGGCTGTTGGCTGCGGCTGTGGGCGCCGTCACGTGGACGCTGATCGAATATATTCTGCATCGATTCGTCTTACATCAGATTCCCGTATTCGCGGCCATGCACGACGCTCATCACGAAGCACCGCTGGCCTTTGTCGGCACGCCAACCTGGTTGAGCCTCAGTTTCATCATGAGTGTCGTATTTCTGCCCGCCTGGGCGCTGAGCTCCTTCAACACGGCGAGCGGCCTCGCCGCCGGCGTGATGGCCGGATTCTTCTGGTACGGTCTCGTGCACCATGCCATCCATTACCGCAAGCCGCGCGTGATCGCGACGCGGCTGCTGCTCGCCTCGCGGCGCCACGCCCAGCACCACTACGGCCGGGAGCCGGGCAACTTCGGAGTTACGACTTCGCTGTGGGATCATGTATTCGGCACGACCCTGATCATGACCGCCAATCGTTCCGATTCAACTGGGATGGGCGTCAAGGCCGATTGACCGGCGCCGCCACTACCGAATGTGACGATGGAAGCAGTGCTGGTCTCGACCGCCTCAGTGGCGGTCGGCGAACTCGGCGATAAGACCCAGCTCCTGAGCTTGATACTGGCCTCGCGCCTGCGCCGGCCCGTGCCCATCATTGCCGGAATCTTTGTCGCAACGCTGGGCAATCATCTGCTTGCCTGCTGGTTCGGCGAATGGGTCGGCAATCTGATTACCCCGCAGATCCTGCGCTGGGTATTGGGCGTCTCGTTCATCGCGGTGGCCATCTGGGCGCTGATACCGGACAAGATGGATGATGAGGTACACAGTCGCAGCGCCCAGGGCGTGTTTGTCTTCACCGTCGTTACATTTTTTCTGGCGGAAATGGGCGATAAGACACAGGTCGTGGCCGTCGCCCTCGCCGCCCGATATCACGATCTGGTGCAGGTCGTGAGCGGCACCACGCTGGGAATGATGCTGGTGAATGTCCCGACCGTGCTGTTCGCCGATCGTGCGGTGCGCTGGATTCCGCTGAAAATGGTGCGCATCGCGGCCGCGGGCATCTACACCGTGCTGGGCATCGCAACTCTCATGGGGTACCAGGCACTGCTGCCTTAGTTAATCCCCCGCTTCGACCAGCGCTTTCTGCAGCACCTCGAGTTCCTCGCTGCCGGCCAGCCATAGCGATTCGACGCGTTCGGTGTCTCGCGCCAACTGGATCTGCCGATCCAGCAGATCGCGCAGCCGGGATTTCGCGGCATCGGTGTAGAGCTCCGGTGCAGTCAGGGCCGTCTGCAGCTGTTGGGTTTCGCGCGCCAGGGTGTCGAGCTGCTTGTCCAGATTCGCCAGCTGCGCTTTGAGCGGACTTAATGCGGCACGGCGCTGAGCGTCATCGCGTCGTCGCTGGCGTCGCGTCTCGGCCGAGTCGGCGCAGGGTCCGCCGGTCGCGTTTGCCGCGGTCGCATCGATCGCGCGGCTCGCGCTCGCCTGCATCGCCAGCCACTGCGCATAATCCTCCAGGTCCCCATCGAACGGTTGGACACGCCCGCCATGTACCACATGGAACTCATCCGCCACGGTGCGCAGCAGATGCCGGTCATGTGACACCAGGATCACCGCGCCGGCATAGTCCTGCAGCGCGACGGCGAGTGCCTGGCGCATTTCCAGATCAAGATGATTCGTTGGCTCATCGAGGAGCAGCAGATTCGGCCTGCGGAACGTGACGATGGCGAGCATCAGGCGGGCCTTCTCACCGCCCGAAAACGGCGCAACGGGCTCGAACACCCGCTCGCCTGCGAAGCCGAAGCCGGCGAGGAAGTCCCGCAGCTCCTGTTCGGTGGCGCGGATCGCCGCCGCACCGCCCAGGCGTTTCAGGTTCCCCAGCGGCGAATCAACGCTCGCCAACTGCTCGAGCTGATGCTGCGCGAAGTAGCCGAGCGTCAGATCACGCGCCTCGGTGCGGGTGCCCGCAAGGGCCGTCAGCTCCCCCGCGAGCAGCTTCATGAGCGTGGACTTGCCGGCACCGTTGCGACCCAGCAGGGCAATCCGGTCGCCGGGCGCGATCGTCAGGTCGACCCCCTGCAGCAATATTTGCGCCCCGTAACCGGCCGACTGGTTCTCCAGCGTCAGCAAGGGTCGCGGCAGTTTGTCAGGCTGGCGGAATTCGAAGTCAAACGGTGAATCGACATGCGCCGGGGCGATGCGCTGCATCCGCTCCAGCGCCTTCAGGCGGCTTTGGGCCTGGCGCGCCTTGGTGGCCTGGGCGCGGAAGCGCTGCACGAACGCCTCCATGTGCTGGATCTGCTGCTGCTGACGGGTAAACAGCGCGGACTGTTCGGCCAGTTCTGCGGCGCGTTGCTCCTCGAACGCGGAATAGTTCCCGCGATACGCCCGCGCGCGCCCATGCTCGATATTCACCACCCGATCACAGATGCGGTCCAGAAATTCGCGGTCATGGGCGATGAGCAGCAAGGTGCCGGGGTAGTCGACCAGCCAGCGTTCGAGCCAGACAATCGCATCCAGGTCGAGGTGATTGGTGGGCTCATCAAGCAGCAGCAGCTCCGAGCGGCACATCAATGCCTGTACAACGTTCAATCGAACTCGCCAGCCGCCGGAGAAAGCCCGTACCGGCCGCGTCTCATCGGCCGTCGTGAATCCCAGGCCATGCAGGAGCCGGGCGGCGCGGCTGCGGGCATCGTAGCCGCCGATGGCCGCATAGCGGGCATGCAGCTCCCCGATACGCACGCCCTCGCCGGCGGCCTCGGCCGCGGCCATATCGCGCGCGAGGCCGCGCAGCTCCACATCGCCGTCGAGAACGAATTCAATGGCAGCCTGCTCGCTCGCCACCAGCTCCTGCGAAACGTGCGCCATCGCCAGTCCCGGGGGCATGTCGAAGCTGCCAGAATCCGGATGCAGGTCCCCGCGCACCAGGCCGAGCAGGCTCGACTTGCCGCTGCCGTTCTCCCCGGTAATCCCGACTTTCTCGCCCCGAAACAACCCGAAGGAGGCGCCCGCGAACAGGACCCGCGGTCCGCGCCGCAGGGTGACATCAGTGAAATTCAGCATGCGTGAGCGCGTTTACACAATAATCGGCCGGCAAGGCTAGCGGCCGCAGCGCAGCGCCGCAATGGCTGCGCGCGGCAGGCCATTTTGCGCATAATGGCGCGCACCAACGGAGGGCCCATGCTCAATTCCAGCAATTTGGCGACGACGGCCGCGGTCACCGCGATCGTGCTCCTCGGTATCTACCGACGAGTGCGTCGCAACATCGGCCGGCAGACCCTGACCGCCGGCCGGCAGTATTTCCGCATGGGATTGTTCGTGATCCTTTGTCTCGCACTGGCCCTCCTCCACCCGCTGCAGCCGCTGGGCATGGCCTATATGGCCAGTGGCCTCATCGTCGGCGCGGCCGTGGGCTGGTTTGCGCTGCGGCACACCGGGTTCGAGAGGACACCCGAGGGCTGCTTCTATACCCCGCATCTGTACATCGGCCTCGCGGTCACCGCGCTGTTTATCGGGCGTATCCTGTATCGCGTGGCGCTGGTGTACGACCAGACCAACCAGGCGGCGGCGGCCACACCCCCGAAGCTGGATAACAATCCGCTGACCCTGGGGATCCTGTTTCTGACCGCTGCCTACTACATCGTGTATTGCACGGGCCTGTTGCGATGGCTGCGCCGAGCACAGCAGTCCACGAGTGCTAAACTGCCGCCAGAAGCGCCAAACGGCGCCTCATCCAATCCAATCCGAGGGGAGATACCATGAATCGCTTGTTGCTGGCTGGTCTGATGTCCTGCGCCGTGAGTGCCCAGGCCTTGGCCGCGTTGCCTGTGGGCACCGAGGCTCCCGCTTTCAAGACCCAGGCATCGCTGGCGGGAAAGGAATTCACCTATGACCTGACCAAGGCCCTGAAGAAGGGTCCGGTCGTCGTCTATTTCTATCCCGGCGCCTTCACCGGAGGGTGCAATATCCAGGCGCACACTTTTGCTGAGAACATGGACAAGTTCAAAGGCGCTGGCGCCACGGTCATCGGCGTTTCCCTGGACAAGATCAAGACGCTCGATGAGTTCTCTTCGGATCCGCAGTACTGCGCGGGCAAACTGCCGGTGGCGTCCGATGCCGATGGCAAGATTGCCGCCAGTTACGAGCTCAAGATCAGCAAGCTCCCCGAGGGCAAGCAGATCCCGAACTCAAAGGGTCAGATCATCGATCATGATTTTGCCGAGCGCACCACGTTCATCGTCACCAAGGATGGCAAGATTGCCGCCACCGTCGGCGGGGTCAAGCCCGATGAGAATGTGATGAAGTCTTTGGAAATCGTGCAGAACCTGGCGGCTGGCAAACCCGCCACCTGAGCCACGACGCGGTTCGCTCCCGGCCTGCGCTCAGGCCGGGAGTTTCAGCTGGATGCTGACGGGGCAGTGATCACTGCCCATGACATCGGCGTGAATGTCCGCCTTTTTCACGCCATCGCCGAGTGACTGCGAGACCAGCACGTAGTCGATTCTCCACCCGATATTGCGGGCCCGCGAATTCGCGAAATGGCTCCACCACGTGTAGTGGCCATTGCCTTGGCGGAACTTGCGGAAGGTGTCGACAAAGCCGGCATTCACGAAGTTCTGAAAACCCTCGCGCTCCTCGTCGGTAAAACCCTTCTTGCCCTTGTTCGGTTTGGGGTTGGCCAGATCCAGTTCCGTGTGGGCGACGTTCAGATCCCCACAGAAGATCACCGGTTTACGCCGCTGCAGTTCCAGGCAGTAGGCCAGAAAGGCCGGATCCCAGCCCTTGTGACGCAGTGGAATGCGGCTCAGGTCATCCTTGGCATTCGGCGTGTATACGGTCACCACGTAGAACTGCGGATATTCGGCCGCGATCACGCGTCCTTCGTCGGCACTGTCCCGTTCCAACTCGTCAGCGAAGCGGTACTTGCCGGCCAGCGTGTGCGGAAAGCCGTTGAACACTGACAACGGTTCCTGTCGCGAGAATATCGCGGTGCCGGAATAGCCCTTCTTGATCGCCGAATTCCAGTACTCGTGATAGCCGGGCACCTCGATCTCGACCTGCGCGCGTTCAGCCTTGGTCTCCTGCAGACACAGGATGTCCGGCTGGTGATCGGCCAGAAACTTCTGAAAGGTGCCCTTTTTGAGCACAGCCCGGATGCCATTGACGTTCCAGGAATAAATTTTCATGCGCGGATCGCTCTTACTCACCCAAATCGTCCCGCAGTTTGCCTTAACGCCGTCCCGAGGAATTGATTGACTCTCAGATACGAATCATTATCATTCGCTTTCCTTAGTGCAGCAATCTGGCGACGGCCGACAACGGAAGGTGTCCAACGAATGCGTACGATCGCCGATGGAATAGTGGCAAGGCCGCATGCCAGGTCGATTACCGGCCTGACCCAGTACCTGGGCGCCGCCGGTCTGTGCGCCTCGACCGTTCTGGGCATCGCGGCCCATGCGGACACCGCAGCGAGCCCCGCAACTGCGAACGACAGCGACAACGATAACGACGGGGATGAGAATATCCAGGAAGTGCGCGTCACCGGCGTGCGCTCGCTGCTGCGCGACAAGATGGGTGACACCGCCCTGAACACCCCGCAAAGCGTGACGGTGGTCAACAGTGAACTGATCACCGGCCAGGCCGCCACCCGCCTGGAGGATGCCCTGCGGAATGTTCCCGGCATTACGCTCAATGCCGGCGAAGGCGCCGCGCGCGGTGACACCGTCAACATTCGCGGCTTCTCGGCCTTCAATGACTTATTCATTGATGGGATTCGCGACGCGGCCGTCTACACCCGCGATATTTTCGATGCCGATTCGGTGGAGGTTCTGGAAGGACCTTCTGCCGTGCTGTTCGGCCGCGGCTCGACCGGCGGGGCGATCAACCAGGTCACCAAGGCGCCGCTGCTCACCGCGCTTGAAAACATCAACGCCATGGTGGGTACCAATGACCTGTTTCGGACCACCGGGGATTTCAATTTCCCTTTCGGGACCGCGGCCGCATTTCGCCTCAATGTCATGGGTGAATCCTCGGACATGGCGGGGAGCGACTTCGCCAAAAACCGCCGCTGGGGCGTCGCGCCGGCGCTCGGGTTCGGCATCGGCGAGCACGACTCGCTGACTTTCACCTATCTTCATCAGCACGAAAACAATGTTCCGGACAACGGTATCCCATTCGTTGCGGGCGCGCCGGCACCGGTTGCGCGCGACAGCGATTTCGGATTGGTCAGTGACATCAATACGACCACCGATGACATTGCCACGGCGCACTACAAGCACGACTTCAGCGCGAACCTGTCGCTCGCCGACACCCTGCGCTATGCGCATTACGTGTTCAATTACCAAAGCGCAATGCCGAATTTCGGCACCACCCCGCCGACCGCGGCCACGCCGTTGACAAGCATCCGGGTCGGACGCGATCGACCGGGAAGTTCCGGGATCCAGAGCAATCTGACCGAGCAGCTCGACCTGACCGCCCACTTCACGACCGGACCGATTACGCACACGCTCATGACGGGCCTGGAGGTCGCGCGCCAGACATCGGACCTGGACCGGTACAGCAATCCCTTCAACGCCAACAATCAGTGGATTGCACAGACTCCGCTGCTTAATCCGAATCCGGTCGAATTGCTGCCGCCGAATCTGCCCGTCACATCGCAGCAGGATACGACCGCGCGCTCGGATTCGTTCTATCTCACCGACACGATCGGCTTCAATCAGTATTTCGACCTGCTCGCCAGCGCGCGCTACGACCGCTTCTCAGCCGACTACCATCAGCTGACGGTAACCAGCGGCGCGGTGCTCAATCTCAACCACACCGACAATCTCGGCAGTCCGCGCGCGGCATTGGAGTTCAAGCCCACGGCACAGCAGACCTACTATCTTTCATACGGCACCTCGTTCGATCCATCGGCCGAGGCGCTCACGCTCACCACCAAGACGGCCAACCTCGGACCGGTGAAGGCGAAGAGCTATGAAACCGGAGCCAAGGAGTCGCTGCTGGGTGGTGGCCTGCTGGTGAGCGCAGCCGTGTTCCGCACTGAGGTCGACAACGCCCAGACCAACGATCCGGACAATCCGACTCTCACCATCCTCAATGGCAATCAGCGCGTTGACGGTCTGCAGCTGCAGGCGAGCGGTCATGTAACCAAAAACTGGGAGCTATTTGCCGGCTACAGCCTGCTGGATGGTACGACCGTCTCCTCGGGCACCGCGGCCTATGTCGGCAAACAGTTGCCCAATGTCGCGCACAACACGCTCAATCTGTGGAGCGAGTACTACCTGCCCCACGGCATCGAGATCGGCGGGGGCGGCAACTGGGTCGGTCAGCGCTTCGCGGACAGTGGTGAAACCGCGCGCGTGCCCGGCTACGTGGTCTGGAATGCGATGGTCTCGTACCAGCTCACGAAGAGCGCGTCACTGCAGCTGAATGGCCTGAATCTGTTCAACCGGTACTACTACAGCGCGCCGTACTACACGAGCGCGTCGGAAAACCATGTCATTCCCGGTCCCGGTCGCAGCGCGACGCTGTCCATCAATGTGAATCTCTGACGCCCATGCTGGTGCACGTCACGGCCGTGCTCACGGCGCAGGAAATGCAAACGGTTCGGGGGCGTCTCAGCCGCGCCGCCTGGGCTGATGGCCGGCTGACCGCCGGCTACCAGTCGGCGCCGGTGAAGAGCAATCTGCAGGTGCCGCAGTCCGACCCGGACGCACAGGAGGCAAGTGGTCTCATTGTCACGGCACTGGAGCGCAACGCAACCTTCCTCAGCGCGACTTTGCCCCACCACGTCTATCCGCCGCTGTTCAACCGCTACACACCAGGAATGGGCTTCGGTGATCACATCGACAATGCCGTGCGGCAGGTCCCCGGCACGCCGCACCGGTTGCGCACTGACATCTCGGCGACGTTGTTCCTGAACGCGCCCGAAGAGTACGACGGAGGTGAACTCGTCATCGATGACCTGTACGGCACGCATGCGGTCAAACTTGCCGCCGGCGACATGGTGGTCTACCCCGCGAGCAGTCTGCATCGCGTGCAAGCCGTCACGCGCGGCGCACGCGATGCGGCTTTTTTCTGGATTCAGAGCATGGTGCGCGACGACGGCGCACGTGCCCTGCTCTACGAACTGGACCTGTCGATCCGCGAGTTCAGCTCCCAGGGTGCCGATGCCCGCAGCCTGCTGCGGCTGACCGGCTGCTACCACAACCTGATTCGGCGCTGGGCCGATCTGTAACCGGCTGTGGCCCTGACACGCGCGCAGTTGACGCAGGTCAGCGCCGCTGAAGAACGCCAGCAGCGCCTCGCGCACCTGCAGCGATTGAGCTATCGCGAGCTGGAGGCGCTGCTGGGCGGCGATCCGGAAGAGGCGGTGATGTGGATTCGCAGCGCCGCGGAATGCGGACTGATCGCGGCACAGCTGCGCTTGGGGCGGATGTTGCTGACCGGCACGGGCCTGCCGCCGGACCCACCGGCGGCCCTCGGCTGGTTTGAGCGCGCGGCGCGGCAAGGCGATGCAGAAGCCATGAATATGCTGGGTCGCTGCCTGGAGAACGGCTGGGGCACGCCGGTGGACCCGGTGCGTGCCGCCGAGCAGTATGGATTGTCGGCACGCCGCGGTTATGACTGGGGCGAGTACAACTTTGGCAACATGTGGTTCGATGGTCGAGGCGTGCGCCGTGACCACCGCCTGGCGGTGTACTGGTATCAGCGATCGGCCGCCCAAGGCCATGGGCGGGCGATGAACCTGCTCGGCCGCTGCCGGGAGCAAGGGTGGGGGTGCGATCCGGATCTGCACACCGCAGCACTGTGGTACCAACGCTCCGCCGCGACCGGATACTTCCGCGGTCAGTTCAACTATGCCGCAGTGCTCGCCCAGCACGGCCAGGTCGCGGCGGCGGCGCTGTGGTATCGCCGGGCCGCTGCGGGCGGGGATCGCGCCATCCGGCGCGCCATCGTGACCGCGCTGATCAACGCCGTGCATCCGGACCTGTATGCAGTTCGCGAGGAGATTCTCCCGAGCTGCCGCTAGCGGCCGAACGGAGTCTGGGCCGCGGCGCATCAAAGGCACCTGACGGCCCCGCAGCGTGTCTGTGATGGTATGGCAGGGACACCCGGCCTATGATGGCGGCCTGCTTTGCTTCACAGGGGATCCTTATGCGTGCATCGATGTTCGTGGCCGCAGCGCTCGTGGCCGCGCCATTTTTCGGCTCTGCGGTCCAGGCCGCCAAGATTCCGGCACCGATCGCCGCGGCGGTCGCTGACTCTTCCCGCCCGGAGGCCGACACCGGCCGGGATGCCGCCCGCAAGCCTGCCGAAATGCTGGCCTTCGCCGGCGTGAAGCCCGGCGAAAAGATCGTCGAGCTGCTGCCCGGCGGTGGCTATTTCACCCGCTTGCTGAGCATGACGGTGGGTCCCAAGGGCCATGTCTACGCGCTCGGATTCCCGCCGCGGCCGCCGCGACCGGGCAGCAGCGCACCGGCGATGGCCATGGCCATGGCAAACCCGTTGGACATGCTGGCCAAGGATCCGCACTACCCGAATATCACCGTGCTGACCATGGCGGCGCTCGACTCGGACCCACCGGGGGTCCCGACGGCGGATCTGGTGTGGACCTCCGACAATTACCACGACCTGCACAATGGCCCCACGGCCGACATTGCCGGATTCAACAAGCACGTGTTTTCGGTGTTGAAGCCGGGCGGTGTTTTCGTGGTCATCGATCACGTCGCGGCAGCCGGCCACGGCACCAGCGACACCAGCACCCTGCACCGCATCGATCCGGCGGCGGTCAAGACTGAAGTGGAAGCGGCGGGCTTCAAGTTTGCGGGCAGCAGCGATGCGGCGCATAACCCCGATGATCCGCATACGGCGGCGGTACGCGACGCCTCGATCCGCTTTCATACCGACGAATTTGCATTGAAATTCGTCAAGCCGAAGTAAGCGTAGCCGCGGGCCCGGGGTCAGGGAATTCCTGCCCGGGCTCGCCCGCTCAACCCGCCACCTGCGCCACGACGTAGAGGCCCACCGCGCCCGCGACCGTCACGAACGTGGTCAACAGGCGCGGATGCGCATGATGGCTCTCGGGCAGCAGATCACTTCCACCGACGTAGAGGAAGAATCCCGCAAACAGCGCCAGGATCATGGCGAGACCCTGGGTGGGTATCGTGAGGGCCATGCTGGTGAGCGCTCCGGCCAAGGGCGCGACCGCATCGACGACGAGCCATCGGAAAGCGCCGCGGCGATCCCCGCCATTGCGCAATACCACGCTCACGGTATTGAGGCCGTCAGAAAAATCATGCGCCAGTACCGCCACCGCCACGGCGATCCCGACCGCCCGGCTGGCCTGGAAGCCAATGCCGATGGCAAAACCATCCAGGAAGCTGTGAATGGCGAAACTGCCCGCCGCTGCCCAGGCGCGGCGCGCATCCGGACGAGGCAGCGCATTGCTGGCATGTCCGGGCAAGGAGCGATCGAGCAGCAGGTACAGCAGGAAGCCAAGACCGGCCATGGCCAGAATGCTGCGCGGAGCGATTGCCGCATGCGCACCGGCACTCGCGGCCAGTTCCACCGCCTCAGGCAACAGATCGAAGAAGGCCACGCCAATCACGGCGCCGGCGCTGAATGCCAGGATCAGATGCAGCCGGTCGCGCAGCGAGATTCCGACCCAGCCGCCAATCAGGGTGGCCACGCAGGTGGCCGCGGCGATGGGCAGAATCAGAATATTCGCCATGCGCACATGCTACCAGTCTCGTGGCGCCGCGCGCCCGTCACAAACCGCGGTACGCCACCAGCGGCGCCACATCCGGCGGGCGGCCGTAGAAGTCGATGAACATCGCCTGCGGGTCAAGGCTGCGGCCACGTGACAGGACCTTGCTGCGCAGGTTCTCGCCATTGGCGCGACGCAGCCCGCCATTGGCGACAAACCAATCGCCGGCATCGCGCGCGAGCACCTCACTCCAGATATAGGCGTAATACCCGGCCGAATAGCCGCCCGAAAACACATGTGCGAAATAAGACGTATGGTAACGGGGTGGCACCAATGCCGGGTCAATGCCGTGACGGGCGAGCACATCGGCTTCAAAGCACGCCGGATCCGCGGCCTGCCCCGCCTCCTCCGACCCGAGTTCGTGCCAGGCCTGATCGATGAGCGCGGCCGCCAGGTATTCGGTGGTCGCATAGCCTTGATCAAATGTCTGCGCCGCGAGGACCTTGGCGAGCAGCGCCTCGGGCATGGGCTCACCGGTGCGATGGTGGCGCGCAAAGTTGGCGAGCACCTTCGGGTCCCGCGCCCACATTTCATTGAACTGCGACGGAAACTCCACGAAGTCGCGCGGCACGTTGGTTCCCTGCAGCAGCGGGTAGCGCACATTCGACAGCATGCCGTGCAGTGCATGCCCGAACTCGTGGAAGAGCGTCGTGACTTCCTCGAACGTCAGCAGCGCGGGCCGGCCGTCCTGCGGCTTTGGTACATTCAGATTATTCGCGACCACGGGTTTCAGACCCAGCAGTCGTGCCTGGCGCACGAAATTATTCATCCACGCGCCGCCCTGTTTCGTGTCGCGTGCGAAGTAGTCCGCCAGAAACAGCGCGAGGGGCGCCCCGTCAACGTCGAATACTTCGAATATGCGCACATCAGGGTGATAGACCGGCAGGTCCGGGCG
This sequence comes from Steroidobacteraceae bacterium, assembly GCA_036267975.1. Classification (GTDB taxonomy): domain Bacteria; phylum Pseudomonadota; class Gammaproteobacteria; order Steroidobacterales; family Steroidobacteraceae; genus DAIDKA01. The sequence goes on from DATAVA010000031.1 coordinate 81,026, forward strand.
TTCCTTGAACGTGAGCCCGTACAGCTCATGCGCGGAATAGAACACCCCGTCGTGCAAAACCCGGTTCAGTTCGAAATAGGGTGCAACTTCGGCACGATCAAAATCAAAGCGCGCGCGGCGCAGACGCTCGGCGTAAAACGGCCAATCCCAGGGCGCAAGCGCAAAGGGTTCGAAGCCCGCCTCCCGTGCGTGCGCCCCAACCAGTTGCTGCAGGTCGTGCGCATCCTCGCGGGCCCGCGCCAGTGCGGCCGGCAGCAGTTCAGTCAGCATGCGGGTGACCGCCGCCGGGCTACCCGCCGATTCGTCCGCAAGCTGATAGGTTGCATGATTGCTGTAGCCCAAAAGCGCGGCCCGCCGGGCCCGCAGCGCCACGAGCTGCTGCACTATCCGGGTGTTGTCGGCCGAGCCGCCGCGCCCGCGGGCCGTCGAGGCCTTGAACAGGCGCTCGCGCAAGGCGCGATTTGACAGTTGCGCCAGCAGCGGCTGGGTGGTGGTGTTGTGCAGCGTGATCAGCCATTTGTCCGCAAGCCCCCGGGCGGCGGCGGCGGCGGCCGCGGCGCTGATCTGCTCGCCGGCCAGGCCGTCCAGCTCGGCGGCGCCGTCGACCACCACTGCGCCATCGCTGGTTGCCTTGAACACGTTTTGCTTGAACTGCGTCGTCAGGCTCGAGATCTGCGCGTTGATTGCCTTCAGATGCGACTTATCCGCATCACTCAGCCGCGCCCCAGCGCGCACGAACTGGGCGTGATACCGCTCCACCAGTTGCACCGCCTCGGGCTCCAGATCCAACTCGAGACGCCGCTCAAAGAGTGTGTTGACACGCGCGAACAGCTTTGAATCCAGCGCAATCGCATCCTCATGCGCCGCCAGCAGCGGTGCCAGCTCGGACTCGAGCTGCTGCATTACGTCGTTGGTATGCGAGGCAATGAGGTTGAAGAAGACCGCCATCGCGCGATCAAGCTGCTGTCCCGACCGCTCCAGGGCCACGATGGTGTTGTCGAAGCTGGGCGCGCCGGTCTGCCCGGTGACCGCAGCCACCTCGCGCAGCTGCGCAGCCATGCCCTGGGAGAACGCTTCCCGGTAATGCTGATCGTCAACCTGGTCGAAAGGCGGCAGCTGGTACGGCAGAGTACTGGCCTGCAGGAGGGGGTTGGCGTGCATGAAACTCACTGCGATACGCGCTTGATCTGTCATTGCCGCCATCTTTACAGGGTCCGGCGGCGCTGCCTAGCCGCATTCGACCACTAACTGTCGAGACTCCCGTGAATTGGCGTATTTCGCTACACTGCGAATTCTACTTATCGCGCCCGCACCGCCCTGGGGCGGCGCGCACTCCTGCATGGATTTCACACTCATGAGCATTCAAAGAGATTCCGTTGTCACGCTTCATTACACCCTCAAGGACGACGCCGGAGAGGTCATCGATAGCTCCGATGGCGGGGAGCCGCTGGCCTACCTGCATGGTCATGGCAACCTGGTCGCCGGCCTGGAGCGCGAACTGACGGGCAAGATTGCCGGCGACGAACTGAATGTAAAGGTCACGCCGGCCGATGGTTATGGCGAACACGACGCGGCGATGGTGCAGCGCGTACCGCGCCGCCAGCTAAAGGGAATTCCGAAGATCTATGTCGGCATGAAACTGCACGCACAGACCCAGGAGGGTCCGCGCGAGGTCACCGTCACCCACGTGCTGGGCGATACGGTCACGATCGATGCCAATCATCCGCTGGCCGGCAAGAATCTGAACTTTGACATCAAAATCACGGATGTCCGGGTCGCGACGGCCGAAGAGCTTGAGCACGGTCATGTGCACGGCGAACACGGGCATCATCACTAGATCTCACCGACCCTGCGCGTCCTGCGCCCGGCCCTTCCACTGGCCGCCCCGGCCCCGCTGGTACTGCCAGGCCGAATTCACGGTTGCTGCGGCGTAAAAGGCCGCGGCGGCCGGCAGCGTGAGGGTCCACAGGGGGTTGAGGCGGTAGAAGCGCACCATGGGCGCGTAGCACACGCTCATGATCGCCCAGGCGGCCGCGCCGCAGGCAACACCCGTGCGGCTGTCGCTGAGCAGTAACAGTGGCGGCATGAGATAGGTCACCAGCAGCCCCAGCAGCGTGCCGAACAGCAGCACCCAGGAATGTCGCAGCTGATTGAAGGCGGTGCGCGAGATCATCCGGCTGATCTCGCGCAGCGAGCCGTAGGGGCGCAGGCTGCGCGCCTCACGCGTGAGGCCCAGGCAGACCCGGCCTCCGGAGCGCTTGATGCAGCGCGCGAGCGCGCAGTCATCAATGATCTGTGAGCGGATGGCGGCCAGCCCACCGCTGCGTGCCAGGGCCTGCGGCCGAACCAGCATGCACCCGCCCGCCGCGCCCGCGGTGCTGGCGCCACTGCGGGCGATCCACGCCGGGGGGTAAAGCTTCAGGAAGAAGAACACGAACGCCGGAATCAACCAGCGCTCAGGCGTGTTGCTGGCGGTGAGCAGCACCATCGAGGACAGCAGATCGGCGTCCAGCCGTCCCGCATTGGCCACCAGCCGGGCGACATTGTCCGGCTCGTGGTAGATATCGGCATCGGTGAACAGCAGGTAGTCCGGCTGCAGCGCCGCTGCAACGGCAACGCCGCGCGCCATCGCACAAACCTTGCCGCTCCAGCCTGCCTCCGGCCCCGAACCGCTGATCAGGGTGACGGGCGCCGCCGCGCCGGCCAGCCGGGCGATCGCACGCACCACCTCGGCCGTGCCATCGGTGCTGGCATCATCGATGACGACGATGTGCAGCTCACCGGCAAACCGCTGCGCCAGCAAGGATTGCACGGCAAGCCCGATCACATCGGCCTCATTGCGCGCCGGAATGATGGCGACGACCCGGGCGCTCACAGCGGTTGCGGTGGCATCGGTCGACAGCAGGCGCGCGATGCGCCAGAAGCCGCCCCGCCCCAGCAGCAGATACAGCCAGATCAGGACCGGCAGCCACGCCAGGTACAGCATTCAGTCTCGAGTCGCGCCGGCGGCCGGCGCGCGACGTCAGATGGCCGAAGCGCTGGGCACCGTGCCGACGCCACCGGCATCCGTGGCCACCTGGGCCTGCGGGCTCGTTTCATCGGGCCGCATTTTCAGAAACAGCAGCGCGCAAGCGGCGATCAATGAGCCCATCGCCATCACGAAGGCGACCACGGGTACGGGACGGCCGCTCTGGAACAGCAGGCCCGCCACCCAGGGAGCCAGTGCCGCGCCGCCGCGACCCACGCCGATGGCCCAACCGGTGCCGAATGCGCGCACGTGAGTCGGAAATGCACGCGCAAAAATCGCATACATGCCGACGATGCCCGCGTTGCCGAAGAAGCCGGCGCCGGCGCACAGCAGCGCCAGCCGATCAAGGTTTGCCGGGCTGTGACCGAAAATGATGACGCCGACGGTTGCCAGGACCATGCTCACGATGGTGAGCGGCTTCAGCGGCAGCTTCTGTGTGAGCACGCCAAACAGGGCGCCACCGGCCGCACCGCCGACATTGGCCCACGTCAGCACCCCGGCGGCCGAAGAGTCCGCGAAGCCCATGGTGTGGATGATGTTGGGGACCCATTTCAGGATGAAATAGAACGTGGTGACATGGAAGAAGTACGCGAGCGTGAGAATCACGGTCGTACCCCGCAGCGCCGGCGCAAAGATATCCGCGATGGATCCCTTCGGGGCGTTGACCACCTGCGGCGGCAGGCTGTCGATGGCCGCATAGCCCATGCGCTTCATGGCGTGATTGATCCGCGTCAGCGCGCCCGTGGGCTGCTTGCGCGCCAGCCAGTGCACCGATTCGGGCACCAGGAACCACACCAGCGGAATGAGTGTGGCGGTAAACGCCGCGCCAAAATAGAACACCGAACGCCAGTCGTAGGTCTTCAACAGCTGCGCGACGATAACTCCACCGAATATGGCACCGAGCGGATAACCAATGGACATGAAGGACACGCAGGCGTCGCGACGCCGGGCATTGGCAAATTCAGCCGTGACGGCATTGACCGCGGCCAGCACGCCGCCGATTCCCAGACCCGTCAACACGCGCCAGAACGACAGGTCGTAGACGCCGGAGGCGTGGGTTGCCATGAGCATGCCCAGCGTCATCAGCAGCAGGCAGCCCAGTACCGTCGGGCGGCGCCCGATGCGGTCGGCGAGGCCGCCGAGGACGACCGAGCCCACCGCCATGCCGATCAGTTCCATCGACAGCACGGCGCCCAGCACCGCCTTGGTGATATGCCATTCCCTGAGAATCCCGTTGGAGGCGAAGCTGATGGACATCACGTCGAATCCGTCCAGGGCATTCAGACCCACCGCGATGAACACCACGATGATCTGCAGCACGCTCATGGGCGATCTGAGCAGGGTTTGACGTGGGTCGGTATTGTTCATTGGATGGGTCCCTTGGCCATTCCAGGCCTTTCCGGTGTCATCGCCAGCGGCGCAGATTATCACGGCGACCGCCACCGCAGCCTGTTGACACGACAAAGGCCCTATGACTCCGAATCCCGCTCCTGCAGGCGGCCGAACAGCCGGGTCATGGCCTGCACCCGGTGCAGATACGCCGCGACCTCCTGGTCGCCGCAATGCTGTCCCGGTGCCGCGCGCAGCCCTTGCCTGACATAGGCTGCCGCCGCACCGGCGCCGCACAGATGGATCATCGTAGCCAGCTGCTGCCGTTGCTGCAATGTCGCATTTTCGCGGTGGTAGCGGGCCAGCAGCTCATCGGTATTGGCGGTCAGATACGCCGACACCAGCTCCACCGCATGGCTGGGGATCACCCTGGAATACAGCCCATTCATCCAGCAGGCATGCCAGTCGTTCCAGGCCCCTTCCCGCACGACGCGATGATCGTGGATGCACAGATGCCGCGCCTCGGCAAAGGTCCCATCGGTGATCTGGTACATGCCCACGGCGCTCGAGGCCGGGCGATACAGCTCGAAGAAATGCCGACGCCAGGACCAGCGCCAGTAGGTTCGCGCGACCGGATTGCCGGAGGCTTCCACCTGGGCCAGCGCCGCCAGGAACGGCGCTGTGGTCACCGGCGTCGCGTGCCTCGTGAAGAGGGGCGCGTAGCGCTTCCACGTCTGCTCGGGGAGCTTATTGAGCGCGCCACTGACCGGAAAGAACAGCTCCGTGGGTTTGCGCAGGACCTGGTAGACCCCGTTGATGGCCAGCGCGAGCATGGCCACGACCACCAACGCAACCAGCAGCTGCAGCAATCCCGGCGCCCGGCGCAAGGCGCGCCAGGTGCGCTGGCGCACACGGGCGCTGGGCCAAAGGCGCAGCCTGGCCGGGGGCGAGCGCCGCCGCTTTTTTCGGACCCGACCGGTGCGACCGGCCTTGGCAGATGCGGCCGGGGCCAAAGTCGTCAGGCCCGTGACCGAACCGGCCTAGTGATCGTGCTGCTCGGCGGGGTCACGCCGCTCCTTATCGTGCGCAGGCTGCTGGCCCTCGGGATGCGCACCTGGTGGTTCATGCGCCTGCGGCTGCCGTCGGGCGGCCTGCTCACCGGCTGGCGGTCGCTGGTCCTGGACCTGCGGCTGGGGCCGGACCTGGGGGTGCTGGATCGGCTCGCGAGAACGGGCCTGCTCCTGCTGCTGGCGCTCCTGCTGCTGGCGCTCCTGCTGCTGGCGCTGCTGCTGCTGCTGCTGGACTTGTTCATGCCGCTGGACTTGTTCGCGAGGCTGGGGCCGTACGGGCGCGGCGCGCATGGCGGGCGCACCGTGGCCGCGCTGCCCTTCCTGGTGCTCGACCTGCGCTGCCTCGCCGGTGCGCAGCTGCGGGGCGGCGGCCGGGGTGCGCGGCGCCTGATGATTGCGCAGGCCGGGACCCGGATGCGTAAAGTCCGCTGCACGTTGCGTCGTCAGGATCTGCGGCCGACCTCCGTTCTGGGAAGCATGCAGCTCACGCATGCCCTGCGCCTGCTGGCGATGTTCGCTTTGCTGGGAAGTCAGCCCGACGTGACGCTCGCTCATGGCCGCACGATCATGTTGCGTGGGCCGCGCACGCACGCCGCCCTGGCCGCCATTGAAACTTACGTGCGAACGGCCCCAATGACGCGCCGGTGCGGTATAGACGTTCACGATATTCACATTACCGAAATTCGCGACCGAGCGATTATAGAAGAACGCGCCTCCGTGCCAGTAGCCGCCCAGATAGCCGGAGCCGCCATAGCCGTACCCATAATCAATGCCGCCATAGAAGCCGACTTCGGGCGCCCAGTAACCGGCGTTCCATACGTATGAGCCGTTGCTGTCCCAATCCCAGTATCCCGGCGTCCACAGCAGCCCGCTGACGGGCGGTTCCACCCAGGTGCCGGGGACCCAGTAATAGTCCATGCCATCCCAGGCCCAGTACCCCGGTGTCCACAGATAACCCGGCGCCGGCAGCGGCGGCTGGTCGTAGACTGGAATCGGTGGCGGCGCCAGGTTCACGGAGACATTGATGTCGACGGCGGCCTGCGACAGCGCTGACGCGATCCCGATCAGGAGCACCGGAATCAAGGCAAGAAATTTTGCGTAGCGCATGGAGGACCTCGTCGTTTTTCGTCAAACATATTAACGCTAACGTGCCAGCGACATGATTGTTTACATTGTGCTCGCGCGGCGGCAACGCCAATAAGGTGATGCTCGTGGTAGGACTTTCGGCCAATATCAGTGTGCTGTTCTGCGAATTGCCGCTGCTGCAGCGTTTCGCTGCCGCACGCGCTGCCGGCTTTCTTACCGTGGAAATCCAAAACCCTTACGAGCATTCGGCGGCCGCGCTGACAATGGCGGCACGCGCGGCCGGTGTCGGGGTGGTATTGATCAACGCACCGATGGGCGAGGACCCGCGCACCTTCGGCACCGCCAGCCTGCCCGATCGCGTGGCATTGTTCCGCGCGGAGCTGTCGCGCGCTGCCGACTATGCGCACGCGCTCGGCGCGCGCATGGTCAATGTGCTCGCCGGACGCGCCGCGCCGGCGGATCGCTCAGCCGCGCTGCGGCGACTGCAGGACAATCTGGCCCTGGCCGCCGAGCTGCTGGGCGCCGCAAATGCGCACCCGCTGCTGGAAGTGATCAATCCCGTCAACGCCCCCGACTACTGTGTGGCTGATTTCGAATCCGCCGCCGCCATCCTGGACGCCGGCGACGCCCGTGCCGGCCTGCAGTTTGACGTCTATCACGCAGCGATGCTTGGCCTGGACCCGGCGCAGGCATTCACACAGCAGCTGCCGCGCATCCATCACGTGCAGTTCGCGGACAATCCACATCGTCACGAACCTGGAACGGGGAGTCTGGATTTTGCACGTATATTCCGCGCAGTCCGCGACAGCAGCTATGACGGCTGGGTCGGTGCCGAATATCACCCGCTGGCTGCAACCACTGCAGGCCTGGGATGGATGCGCAAGTACGGTTGGCTCTGAGCCCGCCGCGCTTCTTCAATGATGGTAGAAGATGTGCGGCGGCTCGTCCTCGACGTCCGCCAGGTCCGGAGCCGCAACGCCTTCGCTGAAATCCACGCGCCGATACTTGCCGCCCACGAACAGCAGCGGCTGGTGCGGGGTAATGCCCTGGTGCAGGTAGCTTACCTCGCCCAGCACCAGGAAGTGATCGCCCGCTTCGGTGATGCTGTGCGTGCGGCAGCCGATTGACGCCAGCGCGCCTTCCAGGCGCGGACCGGCCGCGCTGTCCACGAATCGGAACGGCGGCGGCGCGGAGTCCTTCCAACCCCCCGCGAAGTACGTCGACAGGGCCTGCTGGTCCTGGCGCAGGATGTTGATGGAGAAGCGGCTCAGACCCGGTAGATCCTGTGCAATGCGCGCCTTGCGCGACGGACAGAACAGCATGAGCAGGGGATCCAGCGACACGGAGGTCACCGAATTGGCGGTCATCGCATGTACCTGTCCCTCGACCTCGGCGACGATGATCGTCACGCCGGTCGCGAACAGTCCGACGACTTCACGGAATTGCCTGGGATCCAAAACTATCTCGTCCTTCGCTGAAGCGATCGAGCCGCTGGTCGCGGCAATGCCAGGATGCTTCCGGGCAGTTTACCCACCCGCACCCAGACCCGTCCGGGTTGCAGATAGACCACTGGATCGGACGCGCGGCAGACGCCGCAACGGGGATGCAGCCCCAGCTCTCCCAAGGTCGGATTGTGCGGGTGCAGGCTGTCAGGAACCGAGACGCGTGCCACAATCGTCGCCAGAAACTGGCTCAGATCCGCCGCCGCGGTGCTCACCTGCTCATCCAGCCGCCCATTGGCGGCGAAGAGCGCGAGATGGCGGCGCGGCAGGCGGCGGTCGGCCGCCAGCGCCGGCGCGAAGTATTCCACGTGCGTACGCGCCCGGGTCTCGTGCGGGGTCGCGATGGCGCGCAAGGTGACCAGATCCATCTGCACATGGAACTCGACTTTATCGCCAAGATCGACCAGCGCGGCGCGTACCACCGCGACAATGGCGTCCTGGCCGGGCATTGTCTGCAGCTGGCTGTCGCTTTCCGGACCCGAAGTGCTGATGACCAGCGCGCGCCACGGCCAGTTGGACGATACTTGTGACAGCTGCATCAGCAGCGCCTGGCTGAAGCCGCGATCAGGCGAAGCGCTGCGCCAGGCCGACGGCAGAGGCGTCCGTCGCGCCTCGCGGTCCTGAACGAGCATCAACTCTCCCTGTGGCGGCTGCAACACGAGCGTCGGCCGCATGTCCGGCGACAGTTCCGTGGCCGACCCTCGGGTCGCGGCCGGCGCCGCGCCGGCACCCGCCGCCATGATCATGGCGGCCACGATCACGCCGGCCGTATCTTTCAGGCGCGCGGTGGCAAACAGACTGCAGATCCGGGATCGCACGCTTCATTGTAGTATGCGGCCTTGCGACCATGTGTTGCCGATGAGGGAGCTTCAATGCAGATTTCAGAAATGTTTGCGGTGCGCGGATACGGCGTGGTCGTGACCGGCGGGGCCAGCGGATTGGGACTGGCGTACGCCGAAGCGTTGGCCGAAAACGGTGCGCGCGTCAGCATCCTGGATCTCGACGCGGCGCAGGTGGCCGAGCAAAGCGCCCGTCTGAGCGCCGCGGGGCTCGATGTGCGCGGCGTCGCCGTCAATGTCACGGACCACGCGGCCCTGGACGCTGCCGTCGATGCGGCGGCCAAACACTATGGCCGGCTGGACGTGGTGTTCGCCAATGCCGGTGTCGATTCCGGTGCGGGCTTCGTCGATGGCTGGGTCGGCAGCGAGCGCAAGCGGGTACCCGAAGGCGCGCTTGAAAACTACAGCGACGAGCGCTGGAACCGCGTCATCGACGTGAACCTCAACGGAGTATTCGCCACGCTGCGTGCCGCAGCCCGCAACATGCGCCCGCGACGCGCCGGCCGGATCATCGTGACAACCTCGCTGGCCGCCAGCAAAGTCGAACCCGCCATCGGCTCGGCCTACATGGCGGCCAAGGCCGGCGCCTTTCATCTCACCCAATGCGTCGCCCTGGAGCTGGCGGCATATGGCATCACGGTCAATGCGATCGCGCCGGGATTCATCGTCACCAATATCGGTGGGGGTCACGCCAAGAAGCCGGAAACTCAGGCTACGGTGGGCAAGTTCATTCCCATGCACCGCGTCGGTTTTCCCGACGATCTGAAGGGACTCGCGCTGTTCCTGGCCTCGCCGGCGTCGGCTTACATCACCGGCCAGCAGATCACGATCGATGGCGGCTGGGGACTGGGCTTCGCGGACTAGATGAACAGCAGCGCGGGCTGCTCGAGCAATTCGCGCAGAGTCTGGATCAGTCGCGCGGCATCAAAGCCGTCGATGAACCGGTGATCGAAACTGGATGACAGGTTCATCATGCGGCGGCTGGTAATGGCTCCCGCATGCACCACGGCGCGTTCCACGGCGCGATTGACCCCGATGATGGCAAGCTCCGGCTGATTGATGATGGGGGTGGAGACGATGCCGCCGAGCTTGCCGAGGCTGGTCACCGTGATGGTCGAGCCGGTGAGATCGGCCGCACGCGCGCTGCCATCGCGCGCCGCGTTGCTCAGGCGCCGAATGGCCGCATCAATCTCACGCAGCGATAGGGTGTGCGCATCGCGGATCACCGGCACCTTCAGGCCCTGCGCGGTTTGCACCGCGATACCCACATGAATGGCGCGGTATTGCAGCAGCATCTGGCGCGCTGCATCAAAGTGCGCATTGCATTGCGGGTGGCGCGCCAGGGCACGCACCAGCCCCAGCACGATGAACGGCAGATAAGTCAGTGGCGCACCGCCATTCGCACCGGCATTGAGCTGCACGCGCAGCGACTCCAGCGCCGTCACGTCCACCTCCTCCACGTAGGAAAAGTGCGCAATGCTGCGCGCGCTGTGGCTGACCTGTTCGGCGATCAGCCGGCGCAGCCCGGTCACGGGAATTTCCTGCACCTGCAGCGCGGCGCCGGTTGCGCGTGCCGCATCAGCACGCAAGCGTGCGTCAAGGTCGCTGGGCACGATCCGGCCATGCGGACCGCTGCCGGTCATCGTGGCCAGATCGACGCCGGCCTCGCGGGCGCGCCGGCGGATGGCGGGCGATGTGGCCACCCGCTGGGCAGCGGTCGCGGCGGATTCGGGCGGCGCCGCGGGCCGTGAGCCCGTATCGGCATCGGTCTCAAATACAGCCAATTCGGCGCCTACGGCTACGCGCTCCCCCGCCGCGCCCCTTGTACTCACTACGCGGCCGGCAACCGGCGCGGGAACTTCGACCGTGGCCTTCTGGGTCAGCAATTCCACTAGCGGCTGGTCCTCCTGGACCTGCTCGCCGGCGGCTACTTTCCAGGCAACGATCTCGGCATCGACCGCGCCCTCCCCCAGGTCCGGAAGCTTGAACACGTAGCGGCTCACGCTGCCTCCATGACCCGGACTAGCGCAGCCGCGATGCGGTCGGGTCCGGGGAAATACTCCCACTCGAAGGCATGCGGATAGGGCGTGTCCCAGCCGGTCACGCGCTCGATGGGCGCCAGCAGGTTCCAGAAGCACGCTTCCTGCACGGTCGCGGAGAGCTCGGCGCCAAAGCCGCCGAAGCGGGTGGCCTCATGGACGATGACGCAGCGGCCAGTGCGATTCACCGACTCGCACAATGTATCGGTATCCAGCGGCGCCAGCGTGCGCAGATCGATGATCTCGGCATCGACACCGCTGCGCGTCACTGCAGCCTGCGCCACGTGCACCATGGTGCCGTACGCGAGCACGGTCACCTGTGAACCGGCGCGGACGATCTGCGCGCGGGACAGCGGAATGCCGTAGTGGCCCGCCGGCACCTCTCCACCCGGGTGTGCGCTCCAGGGAACGGCCGCTTTTTCCGGCTCGCCGTCGAACGGTCCGCTGTAGATGCGTTTGGGTTCGAAGAAGATCACCGGATCCGCATCCTCGATCGCACTGATCAGCAGTCCCTTCGCGTCATAGGGATTCGACGGCATCACGACCTTGATGCCACACACGTGGGTGAATATTCCCTCCGGGCTCTGTGAATGCGTCTGGCCGCCGCGAATGCCGCCGCCGCAGGGCATGCGCACCGTCACGGCCGCATGAAACTCGCCCGCCGTCCGGTAGCGCAGCCGTGCCAATTCGCTGACGATCTGATCAAAGGCCGGATAGGCATAGTCGGCGAACTGGATTTCGACCACGGGCTTGAGGCCATGTACGCCCATGCCGATGGCTGCCCCGACAATCCCGCCCTCGGCGATCGGCGTATCCAGCACCCGCTGCTCGCCGTACTTGCGCTGCAGGCCGTCAGTGCAGCGGAACACCCCCCCGAAATAACCGACATCCTCGCCCATCAGCACGACGCTGGCATCCCGCTCCAGCATCACATCCAATGCGGAGTTGATTGCCTGGATCATGTTCATCTGCGGCATGTTGGCTTTCGCAAGACTTAAGTCGGCTGGACATCCTGGGTGGCCGCGAGGAGTTCCCGGTCAAGTTGCTGTCGCTGACGCACCAGATGTGGTGGCATGGTCGCGAGTACATCCTCGAACATGGTACGCGGGTCCAGGCGCGGGCCCTCGGTCATGGTGCCGGACTGCTGCGCCTGCATCCAGCACTCGACCACGTGGGCCTCGAGTTGCGCGACCAATTGCTCGTGGCGCTGCGTCGACCACTCCCCGAGTGCGATCAGGTGCTGCTTGAGACGCTCGATCGGATCACCCAGCGGCCATGCCTGCCAGTCGTCCCTGGGGCGGTAGCGCGCCGGATCATCACTGGTTGAGTGCGCCGAGGCGCGATAGGTGACGGGCTCGATCAACGTCGCACCGCTGCCGCGGCGCGCGCGCTCGGCGGCCCACGCCGTGACCGCGTGCAGCGCCAGGAAGTCATTGCCATCGACGCGAATTCCGGCAATGCCGTATCCTGGGCCACGCGCCGCGAAGCTGCGCTGTTCGCCGCCGGCGACGCCTTGAAAACTGGAAATCGCCCACTGATTGTTGACGATGTTGAGAATCACCGGGGCCCGATACACGGCCGCAAAAGTCATGCCGTGATGAAAGTCCGCCTCGGCACTGCTGCCCTCGCCGATCCATGCCGCCGCAATACGATCCTCGCCCTTCAGCGCGGCGGCCATCGCCCAGCCGACCGCCTGCGGGTACTGCGTCGCGAGATTGCCCGAAATTGAGAAGATGTTCCCCGATCCCCAGTGGTACATGACCGGCATCTGGCGGCCCTTGCACATATCGCGGGTATTCGACAGGCACTGACACATCAGCTCGACCAGGCTGTGCCCGCGCGCGATATGCAGCCCCTGGTTGCGATACGACGGAAACAGCATGTCATCCGGCCGCAGCGCCATGGTCTGGGCAACCGAGACCGCCTCCTCCCCCAACGAGCGCACGTAGAAGGAAATCCGCCCCTGGCGCTGGATCATCTGCATGCGCTGGTCGAACAGTCGCGTCAGCAGCATGTGGCGCAGGCCCACCTGCAGTTCATCGGGTTCAAGGTGCGGATTCCACGGACCCACGGCCTGGTGCTGCTCATCGAGCACGCGAACCATGCCGGTTGCCAGCAACTCGATGTCGGTGAATGCCGCCGTGACCTCAGGCCGCGCCAATGCGCCAGCGGGGGAGATCTGCAAATAGCTGAAGTCGGGAGTCTGGCCCGGGCGAGCCGGAGGATGCGGGACGTGCAGTCGCGAATCCCTCATCATGGCCGATTCACACCGGTGTCAGCCATCCGAAGCGGTCCGGCGTGACCCCGCGCTGCACGTCGACCAGCGCGGCGCGCAGTGCCTGCGTCACAGGCCCCACGCCGCCATCGGCGACCCGTACGTCGCGGCCCTGCCAGATCAGGGTACCGACGCTGGTGAGCACCGCGGCTGTGCCCGACAGCACCGCTTCGCCATCGGCAACCCAATCCAAAGTCTCCGCAACGGTGAGGATGCGCTCCTCGACGCTGTAACCGTGCTCGCGGGCCAGCGTCAGCAGCGAATCGCGCGTGACCCCGTGCAGGAAGGTGGAGTCCAGACTGCGGGTCAGGATCTGACCCTCACGCACCAGCAGGAAATTGGCCGCGCCGGTTTCCTGCACTTCGCCGTTCGGGCAGAACAGCACCTGATCGGCCTTGTGGTCGCGGCGAGCAGTCAGCGTCGGCCCGAGCGCTGCCGCATAGTTGCCACCGGTCTTGACGACGCCCAGATGGGGCGCCGAACGCGGCGCGGGTTCCATCAGGATGCGCAACGGCTTCATGCCGCCCGCGAAATAGTCCCACACCGGGCTCGCCATCACGATCAGCGTGGCCGCGTCGGCCGGGGTCGCTGCGGCGCCGATGTTTGCAGTCGTGCCGAACAGCAGCGGCCGCACGTACAGCGAACCGGGGGATTCGGGAACCTCGGCGCGACTGCGATCGACCAGCGCCAGCACCATGCCGCGCACCAGGCTCGCGTCCGGCTCGGGCAACACCAGCAGCCGCGCGCTCTGCTGCAGTCTTTCGATATGACGGTCCATGCGAAATACATGAGTGCCACCATCGGCGCGCCGATACGCCTTGAAGCCCTCGAAGCAGGAACTGCAGTAGTGCAGCGCGTGGGCGGCCGGGTGCAGTGACAGGGCACTCATGGGCTTCAGCTCGAATGCCGACCAGGCGCCATTCGCGTAGGTCGCGACCGCCATCAGGTCGGTGAACACCGTGCCGAACGGCGCCGTACGTGGGTCAGGTTTGCTCATGAGGGAATTATAGGGGAATAGCGCCGCGATTGGCCGTTGCCACCGCCCAGGTCGGCAACTTCTGCGACTGAATCACTGTTGTCCGGCAAAAAACCGCCGGCCTGGCGCGTCCACAATGTCTCGTAGAGGCCACCCGCCGCCAGCAGCTGTGCGTGCGAGCCGTCTTCGACGATCCGACCGCCATCGAACACCAGGATACGGTCAAGGTGGGCAATCGTGGACAGCCGGTGCGCCACCACCAGCACGGTGCGACCGCGCATGATATCGCTCAAGGTTTCCTGGATGGCCTTCTCGGTCACCGAATCCAGGCTGGAGGTTGCTTCATCGAGGATCAGGATCGGTGCGTTCTTCAATACGACCCGCGCAATCGCGACGCGCTGGCGCTGTCCGCCGGAGAGCTTGATGCCGCGCTCGCCCACCAGCGCGGCGTAGCCCCCCGGCACGTTCTGGATGAAGTCATGGGCGTGGGCTTTGCGCGCCGCCGTAACGACTTCCTCGTCACTCGCGCCCTGGCGCCCGTAACGAATGTTTTCCATCAGACTGCGGTGAAACAGACTCGGGTCCTGCGGAATCAGGCCCAGGTGCGAATGCAGGGACTCCTGCGTGATCTGGCGCACATCGGTACCGTCGATCAGCACGCGCCCCTGCTGCGGTTCATACAGGCGCAGGATGAGGCTCACGAACGTGGATTTTCCCGAACCCGAGTAACCCACCAGTCCCACGCGCTGCCCGGGCGGAATGCGTACCGACAGGTCATCGAATACCGTGGCGGCGCCTTCGTAGCCGAACTTCACATGCTGCAGCTCGATCGCGCCGCGGGTGATGTGCGCCGGTATGGCGCCCGGCAGATCGATGATTTCATGCGGTCGGATGATGGTGTGCACGCCATTCGTGACGTTGCCGACGTACTCGAAGAAATCCAGGAAGCGGCGACTGAGATTGCGCGCTTCGTTGATGATGAGCAGCGCCGTGGTCGCGGTCACCACGAATTCGGCGACGCTGATGACACCACGGCTCCACAGCAGCAACGCATAAAACAGCGTGCCAATCTTCAGGATCAGGGCCGCCGTAAACTGAAACCAGCGCACCCGCTCGGAGTAATGATTGGAGCGCCGGATGGTCACCAGCTCGTGCTTCAGTTGCCGGTCCAGATAGCTGCGTTCAAATCCCAGGCGTGCGAACAGGCGCGTATTGGTGAGATTCGTGACCGCATCCACCACCTTGCCGGTGGTGTCGCTGCGCGCCGCGGCGGCGGTCACGGCGAAGGGCCGCGCCCGCGTGGCCAGAACCCACGACAGGCTCACGAAGCAGACGGCCCATATGCCGACGAACACGGCGATACCCGGATACGCGGACCACAGCACCACCGTTGCCACGACGAACACGATCGCCATGGGCCAGAAATCAAATATCACCGCCCACACGGTCTGGGAGACGCCCAGTGAGGTCTCGCTGATCCGGTGCGCCAGCGCTCCCGCGAAGTCGTTATGCATGTAGCGATGCGAGTGATGCTGCAGATAGGCATATAACGCCCGCGTGACGGCATGACGTTGCCGCGGACCGACCGTGACCTGGCAGAACCCGGCGGCACGGCTGGCCACCACTTCGACCACGGCCAGGCCGATGAACAGCAGCAGGGGGTGGAGCAACGGACCGCGCAGCACCGGGCCTGCCGCATGCCCGCCCGTCACGGCCCGGATGATCCGGCCCATCGCATAGGGGATCAGGATGCCGCAGGTCGAATTGATGGTTTCAAACAGCAGCATCCCGCTGTACCACCAGCGGAATTCCCGCAGAAAATAGGCAACGAAGCGTAGCGGCGTTGCCGGCAGGGCCGGGGTGCCCGGCGCGCGCGTAAATGGGGTCGTGGCCGTCATGAGACAGACTCAAGTGTAGTGCAATGCGCCATGACAGCCAGCCGGGGCGCGGGCAATGGACTTTAGCTTGCAAGTTGTATATACAATACTATACTAGTGGTGTGACCACCGCACCGCTGTACGAGCGCATCAAGACGCTCATCCTCACGCAGATCACCAGCGCGGCCTGGGAGGTGGGCCGGCAAATTCCGTCCGAGAATGACCTCGTGCGGCGGGTCGGAGCATCGCGCATGACGGTGAACCGGGCATTGCGTGAACTGACCGCTGCCGGATATCTGGTGCGGCTGCAAGGGGTGGGTACCTTTGTCGCGGACCGGCGCACGCCCGAGCAGGCGCTCGCCCTGCCCGATATCGTCGCTGCAATTCGCGATCGCGGTCACGCGCATGAAGTGCGCGTGATCACCGTGGAGCGCTGCATCGCCACCGCGGGGCTGGCCGCGCATTTCAACCTGCGCCGCGGCCATGAGCTGTTCCACTCGCGGCTCGTGCATCTGGAAAACAATCTGCCGCTGCAGCTCGAAGACCGGTATGTCAATCCCGTCGTGGCACCGGGGTATCTGGCGCAGGACTTCGCCGTCATGGTACCGGGTGCATACCTGGCAAAGATTGCACCGCCGCACGGCGTCGAACACATCGTGCAGGCGACGCGTACCGATAACGCCACGGCCCAACTGCTGCAGATGGACGCGGCGGAACCGTGCCTGGTGCTGCGCCAGCGCAGCTGGACGCGGCATGCGATCATCACGGCCGTGACACTCTCGCATCCGGCCTCACGGTTCGAACTCAAAGGTCAGTCAGGGCGCAATAGCGACGTCGCGTGATCCAACTGCTCGCTGTAGTTGCCCAGGGCAACGGCGGTGCGGCGCGCGTACTCCTCGGCCGTCTGCCATTGGCTGCGCTCGATCGCCTCGCGCACGCCCGGGATCGTCTTCACGCCATAACCCGTGAACAGACCCGGTGCGTAGATCAGATGGGTATACCAGGCGCGCCCCGGCAGTCCGCGCGGGTCGGTCAACGCCCGCTCGAGGTTGCGCAACACCGCGTTGACTTGCGTGGCCCGCTCCGCGGGGAGCGCGACACCGGCGGACAACTGCGCCGCGTATGCCGCATCGAATGCGCGCGCCGAACTCGTCAGCCGCGTGACCGCGTTGTCCAGGGGAGTGAAGTCCAGGAACGGGACCGGGGCTTCCGCCGCGGGTGCCAGCAGCGGTCGGGTCGGATCGGATGCCAGTTCGAACACCCGTGCATCGATCATGGACTGCAGGTCCGCGGCATGCTTGCGCCGGGCATCGACCAGCGCGTGCAGCTGGTGAACATAGCCGTCAATGCGCTGTGCCACCGTGCCGGCCTGCTGCGGCAACAACTGCGCATCAGCCACGCGCAGCATCATGCGTGCATTCGTCTGCGCGAGCGCGACGCCATACTTGAAGTCCGGGTCGCCGAAACGCACGTAGTGATCGAAGGTGTCGTAGCGCGAATGATAGACACCGGACTGGTCGGCTTCACCACCGAATTCCACTGACAGGGTTGCGATTCCCAGGTGCTGCAGAAAGGGGGTGAAGTCGGAACCCGATCCCAATGCCTTCAGCAGCAGGTCCCGGCCCGCGCCCGCCGCATCGGCTGCGGCCTGCGCATCCGCATCGCCCGTGCCGCCGGGCGTATTGGCGAGCGTGCGTGCGCGCAGGCGCGCCTGCACGCTGACGCCCGTTTCAGGATCCGTGACCGCGGCCGCCACCTGGTTCAACAGATGCTGCAGCGAATCGCTGCCGCCGGCGCTGAGGAATCCGCGCCCGTTCTCATCCGAGTTCAGGTACAGCACGGCCTTGGCCTGCAACTCCTTGGCATGCGTCTCGACCCATTCGGTGGAGCCGAGCAAGCCCGGCTCCTCGCCATCCCAGCTGGCATATACGAGCGTCCGCTTCGGGCGCCAGGCGGTTTTCAGCAACGCGCCGATGGCGCGGGCCTCGGCGAGCTGTGCGACCACGCCGGCCAGCGGGTCCCACGCCCCTTCCACCCAGCCGTCATGGTGATTGCCGCGGATCACCCACTCGTCCGGGAAATCGGCGCCCCTGATGGTCGCGATCACATCGTAAATCGGCTTCAGGCCCCAATCCGACTTCACCAGCAGATGCACCTTGGCGGCGCCGGGACCCAGGTGATAGGTGAGTGGCAATGAGCCACGCCAGGCCGGCGGTGCCACCGGACCACCCAGGGCCGCGAGGATCGGTTGGGCATCGGCCCAGGAAATCGGCAGTACCGGAATCTTCATCAGCGATGGCGCGTCCTTGATCGCAAGGCGGGTCGCGCCGGCAGTTGCGCCCACCCCCGGTGTCAGCGGATCCCCCGAATACACCGGAATATCGGCGACCGACCCGCGCTGGATGCCATTGGCCGGCCGCCAGCCGCCCAGCGGGTACGCATCGCCCGCGGCGTAGCCGTCCTCATGCGGATCCGAATAGATAAGGCAACCCACCGCACCATGTTCATGCGCCAGCTTGGCCTTCAACCCACGCCAGCCGTTGCCGTAGCGGGCCAGTACGATCCTGCCGGAAACGCTGATGCCGCGGCGCGCCAGCTCCTGGTAGTCCGCGTCCATGCCGAAATTCACATAGACCACATCCGCCGTGACATCGCCATCGGCGCCGTAGACGTTGTATGCCGGCAAAGCGCCGGGAACGGCACTGCCCGCATCACCGGGAATCGGCGGCTCCATGAGCTGGGCCAGGTGCTGCGTCGGAGCCACCAGTTCCACGCGCTCTGCCAGCGGTGTCGGATACAGCACCTGGAAAGTTTCGATATGCGCATCCCAGCCCCAGGAGGCCAGCATGGCACGGATCTTTTCCGCATTCCTGCGGTCGTGCGGCGCGCCGACATTGTTGGGCGCCGCGGCCAGATCCTTGAGCCAGCCGCGCAGATCCGCGGAGGCGATGTTTGCATCGAGCTGCCTTTCCACTCCGAGTTCAGCGCTGCTGCCGGCCGCATCAAATCCAATCATGTTCTCGGCGGCATTGCCCAGGGCGGGCAACAACAGCGAGGCGCACACGAACGGCGCCCAGCGCACCGCGGTTTGCATCATGCTGCTCAATCAATCAGGCGCTCGGAAAGATAGACGAATTCCAACGCCAGGCGCCGGGCGCGCTCGCGCAGGTCCGCCGCGGCCGAATGTCCGCCCTCGGTGTTCTCGTAGTACAGGAACGGCATGTGCAGCGCTGCGAGCTTCGCCGCATATTTGCGGGCGTGACCCGGATGCACGCGATCATCCTTGGTGGAGGTGAGAATGAACACCTCCGGATAGTCCTTGCGGTATTTGAGGTTCTGATAGGGCGACATTTTGGCAAGCCAAGCACGCTCCTGCGGCACCTGCGGCGATCCGTATTCATCAACCCAGGAGGCGCCGGCCAGCAGCTTGTCGAAGCGCAGCATGTCCAGCAGCGGAACCTGCACGACGGCCGCGTGAAACAGCTCCGGCCGCTGTGTGAGCATGACGCCCATCAGCAATCCGCCATTGGAACCGCCCTCGATTCCGAGGCGGCGCGTGGAGGTGATGCGCCGGGCAATCAGATCTTCCGCCACGGCAATGAAATCGTCGTAGACCACCTGCCGATGGGTCTTCAGTCCCGCCTCGTGCCACGCCGGCCCGAACTCCCCGCCGCCACGAATATTGGCCAGCACGTACACGCCCCCTTGCTCCAGCCAAAGTTTCCCGGTGGTCCCGAGGTAACCGGGCAGCATGGACACATCAAATCCGCCATAGCCGTAGAGCAGCGTCGGTGCGGCGCCATTGGCCACGAAATCCTTCGGCCGCACCACGAAGTACGGCACCTGGGTGCCATCTTTCGAGGTAGCCATGAGCTGCTCCACCGTGAAGCGCGCGGCCGCAAATTTCGCTGACAGGCTCTTGATTGGCGCCGCCGCAAGCGTCGGTACGGTGACCTGGTAAAGCGTCGCGGGCTGCAGGAAATCCTCGTAGGTGACGAAGGCGGTGTCGCTGCGTTCATCCGCGGTGGCGATGCCGACCGCGCCGTTTGCCGGCAGCGCAATGTCCGTGCGCGTCCACACCTTGCCATCGAACTGCAGGCGCAGCAGCCGCCCCTTCACATTTGAATACAGGGCCACGAGCACCCCGCCGTGGGTGACGGCCACCTGCTCGATCGAGTCGCGCGGTCCGGGCACCACGACTTCCCGGATTTCAGGCCTCGGGGACGTTACCGCCGCCAGCGGCATGGACAGCAGCGAGCCGGTCATGAAAGTGTGTCCGCTGATGTGCCAGTCCTGGCTTATCCGAAACAGCAGTTCGCCCTGGCTGATGCCCTGCAGTTCCACCTTCGGCGGCAATGTCATCGGCTTCAGCGCGTCCGCCCCCGCGACCAGGTAGTCGCTGCTGAAGAAAGTCCTGGCGCGCACGATGATCAGCAGATGCTCGCCGCGATCGCCCTCCAACCGACCCGGGCTGGCGAGGACATCGTGCGGCTCGCCACGATAGATTTCGCGCGCCTGCGCCAGCGGCTGGCCGCGGCGCCACTCCTTGACGATGTAGGGATATCCGGACTCGGTGAGCGAGCCATCACCGAAGTTGGTGGCAACCAGCAGCGTATCGGGGTCCTTCCAGCTCACATCCGATTTCGCCTCCGGGAGCGAAAACCCCTCCGCCACGAAACTGCAGGTGCGTTGATCAAATTCGCGCACCACCTTGGCGTCCTGGCCGCCATCCGAGAGGCTGATCAGGCAGCGCGGACCATTGTCGGGCTCGCAGTCCACGCCCTTGTAGACCCAGTTGCGCCCTTCGCTGCGGGCCAGCGCATCCACATCCAGCAGTGTTTCCCACTGCGGCGAGGCGCTCTCGTAGGACGCCAGCGGCGTTCGGCGCCACAGGCCGCGGATGTGCACATCATCCTGCCAGTAGTTGTAGACGAAGCCGCCGCGCAGCGCGCCGTAGGGTATGCGGCTGCGATCCTCCAGGATGCCCAACGCCTGCCGATAAGCGCGTTCATAACGCGCATCACCGGTGAGCCGCTTCAATGAGCGCTCGTTCTGCTCCTGCACCCACGCCAGCGCGCGCTTGCCCTCGACGTCTTCGAGCCACAGAAAGGGATCGGCACCGGCGACTGCCAGGCCCAGTGAAGCGATCGCTGCCAGCACGGGCTCATCTCCATCGGAGGCGGAGGGGCTCACCAGATATGTACGCGCTTGTCGGGCGGCAGGTACATCTTGTCGGTGGGCTTGATCCCAAACGCGGTGTAGAAGGCGTCCTGATTGCGCAGCGGCAGCGAACCGCGCGCCGCGTAGGGCGAGTGCGGATCGGACTTCAGGTACACGATCTGCTGTTTGTCGCGGACCTTGCCCGCCCACACCTGCGCAAACGCCAGAAAGAACCGCTGATCACCCGTATAGCCGTCGATGACCGGCGCCTGCCGGCCGTTGAGCGTGAGACGGTAGGCCTTGTAGGCCACGGCGAGACCGGAATTGTCGGCGATGTTCTCGCCCAGAGTCAGCTTGCCGTTGATGTGATAGCCCGGCATTGCCTCGAACGCATCGTACTGTGCCACCAGCGCCGCCGTCTTGGCGGCGAAACGCTCATGATCCTGCTTGCTCCACCAATCGCGCAGATTGCCGTTGGAATCGAATTGGCTGCCCTCGTCGTCAAACCCATGACTCATTTCATGGCCGATGACGGCGCCGATGGCGCCATAGTTGGAAGCGTCATCGGCCTTGGGATCGAAATTCGGCGGCTGCAGGAAGGCCGCCGGAAAGACGATCTCGTTCAGGTCGGGCCGGTAGTAGGCATTGATGGTCTGCGGGGTCATCTGCCACTCGCCATGATCGACGGGCTTGCCGAGCTTGCCCAGCTGGTAGTCGAACTCGAAGGCGTTGGCGCGCATGACATTGCCGATGAGGTCGTCGCGGCGCACCACCAGGCCGCTATAGTCGCGCCAGTGGTCGGGATATCCGATCTTGCGGTGCAACTTCGCGAGCTTCTCCAGTGCCTGCTTCTTCGTCTCCGGACCCATCCAGTCCAGCGAATTCACGTCCTGGCGATACGCGGTCAGCAGATTGTCGACCAGTTTCTCCATGCGGCCCTTGGTGTCGGGCGGAAAGTACTTGCCGACGTACAGCTTGCCGAGGCCCTCTCCGATCGAGCCATCGACCAGCGCCACGCCGCGCTTCCAGCGCGGCCTGATCGACACCGTGCCGCGCAGGTCCGTGCCGTAGAACTGGAAATGCGCGTCCACGAATCGCTTCGGCATGTACTCCGCATAGCCGAGGATCAGGTGCCAGCGCAGATAGCTCTTCCACACCGGAAGCGGCTCGCTGCCGATCATCGCGCCGAAAGCCTTGAAATAGCTGGGCTCACCGACGATGAGGTAGTCGGTCTTGCCGCTGATGCCGGTGTCATCCAGGTACGCCTGCCACTGAAAACCGGGCGTGTGGCCGTCCAGGGTCTTCAGCGTGACTTTGTTGTAGGTCTTGACCGGGTCACGCAGTTCGGTGCGGGTCCACTGCGCCTTGGCCATACGCGTTTCCAGGGCCAGGACCGCCTTGGCCTGTGCGGCGGCGTCGGGCTGGCCGGCGAGTGACATCAGTTTTTCGATCGCCTTCAGATACCGACCCCGGATTTCCACCAGGCGCGGGTCATCGTTCTTGATGTAGTAGTCACGGTCAGGCATCCCGAGGCCGTCCTGATCGACACCCGCCGCGTTGCGCGTCGTGTCACGCACGTCGGGACCGACGCCGACGCCATAGGGCGTCGAGACGCCGATCCGATTCAGGTGCGCAAACAACGCCGGCAGTTCAGTCTTTGACTTCACTGCATCGATGCGGGTCAGCTCGCCCTTCAGAGCGCCGAGCCCGGCCGCCTCCACGGCCGCCTCGTCCATGAAACTGGCGTACAGATCACCGATCTTGTGCGCCTCAGATCCGGCGGGATCGCGGGTGTTTTTCGCGGCGGCTTCGATCAGGCCGTGCAATTGATCAAGACTCTTGTCGAGCAGCTCGGAGGCGATCGAGACGCTGGAGCGATCATCCGGAATGGGCGTATTTTTCAGCCAATGACCATTCGCATATTGGTACACGTCGTCCTGGACGCGCACGGCCTTGTCCATGGCGGCCAGATCCAGGCCCGAGGTCAGGGCCGGCGCCTTGCCGGCGGGTGCCTGGGCCGGGGCATTGGCGCTGAGCAATACCAGTGCCAACGCGACGCCCACGCAGCGGTGCGGGTTAAATGCTCGGGAATTCATGAAAAAACGCTTCAATTCTTCAGCTCCGTATTCGAGGGATGCCCTGGGCGCGGGCGGACCTGCCGCCGGTGATTATAGCGGCACCCTTCGCCACCGGCGCGAAACGGGCGCCGGCCCCTCCACTGCCAAGCTCGCACCCGATTGTGACCAATCCTGCGCTGCATCGCGGGGCGGCTTGTGCACTTGCAGTGCGTGCATCGCATCACCGTGCATTTGCGATCGTCCTCTCAGTGCAAAACTTCCACATCAGGTAGTTTCGGGCCGGTGCCGAGCCTGATAGATTTGTCGCACGCATGAGTGTCTCCAAGAACTGGACTTTTCCTGCTGCTCTGCAACCTCAGCCAGAGCAGGTTCCGTTCGACCTGCAATCGGCCTTGCAGTCGGTAGTCATGGTCCACGCGGAAATTCCCGAGGGCGCCTTCACCGCCCCGCTGCTGGGCACCGAGCGCATCGGCAGTGGCGTTGTCATCGGCGATGGCGGCATGGTGCTCACCATCGGCTACCTGATCACCGAGGCGCACAATGTCTGGCTGTCGACGCATAACGGCCGTGCCGTACCCGGACACGTGGCCGGCTACGATCAGACCTCCGGCTTTGGCCTGGTACAGCCGCTCGGCGACCTCGGCGTCCCGGTCCTGCAGCGCGGCTCATCCGCGGGACTGGAAGTCGGCGCCAACGCCATCGTCATCGGTCATGGCGGCCTCGCGCATTCGCTGAACGTTCATGTCACTGCGCGCCGGGAATTCGCCGGGCATTGGGAATACCTGCTGGACGATGCGATCTTCACCGCCCCGGCGCACCCCCAGTGGGGCGGCACCGCGCTGGTGGGCACCGATGGGCTGCTGCTCGGAGTCGGCTCGCTGCTGGTGGAGGAGTCCAACCGCGAGGAAACCTTCGACGCGAATCTGTTTGTGCCCGTGGACTTGCTCGACCCGATTCTCGATGACATGCTGCACGCGGGCCGGCCCTTGCAGACGCCACGGCCGTGGCTGGGCATGTACGCCACCGAACAGCACGGCCGACTGGTGGTTGGCGCACTGGCGCAGGACGGGCCGGCACATCGTGCGGGCGTGCGGGTGAACGATGAAGTCACCGCCGTCGCCGGACGCGGTGTTGCCGGCCTCGCCGATATGTTCCGCAAGGTCTGGAGCATCGGACCGGCGGGCGCGGAAATTCCCCTCACAGTCACGCGCGGCGAACAGACCTCACAGGTGCGCGTGCGTTCCGCAGATCGCTACG
Organism: Steroidobacteraceae bacterium; assembly: GCA_036267975.1. Lineage (GTDB taxonomy): Bacteria > Pseudomonadota > Gammaproteobacteria > Steroidobacterales > Steroidobacteraceae > DAIDKA01. The sequence continues at coordinate 105,542 of DATAVA010000031.1, forward strand.
ACTACCTGCTGAAACCACAGCGGCACTGACGCCGCGGACTTTCTAGCAACGCGCCGCGTTCAGCACGCGCAGCAGCGCCTCGACCACCCGCGGTACATCGCTGTCGCGCATCTCGGCAAACAGCGGCAGCGTCAGGATGTTGCGCCCGACGGATTCGGCGATCGGAAAGTCCCCGGGCTTGAACCCCCGACGCCGGTAGAGCGCGAACAGGTGGATGACCGGATAGTGCACGCCGGTGCCGATTCCCAGGGCGTGCAGTTGCGCCATGACCTGTGCGCGGGAGATGTTCAGGTGCTTCTCCGGCAGCACGACCTGGAACATATGCCAGTTGCTGTTCGCAAAATCCGGCAGCGGCAGCTGCAGTCCCAGATCGGCGGCGCCGCGCGCATTGAAGTGCTCGAAATACAGGCGCGCCAGCGCAGCCCGCCGGGCATTGAACTGCGCCAGGTAGGGCAGTTGCCCCAGCCCGACGCGGGCCGCAACGTCGGTCAGGTTGAACTTGCCGCCCGCGATCTCGACTTCCATGCCGTCGAACCCGCTGCGCACGACACCCTGGAGGCGATATTGCTCCGCGAGGCGCGCCTCACGCTCATCGTTGACCACCAGGCAGCCGCCCTCGATGGTGGTGATGTTCTTGTTCGGGTGAAAGCTAAAGGACGACAGATCGCCGATCGACCCGATGGCACGTCCGTTGTGGCGGCTGCCCATTGACTGCGCGGCATCCTCGATCACGCGCAGGCCGTGGCGGTGCGCGATGGCGTACAACCGTTCGCGGTCCACCGGCAGTCCGGCCAGATCCACCGGCAGCAACGCGCGAGTGGCTGGCGTGATGGCCGCCTCGATGCGGTTCAGGTCGATATTGCGGGTCTGCGGATCGACGTCCACGAACCGCGGCGTTGCGCCCACGGCCAGGATCACGTTGCTCGTGGCGACCCACGACAGCGGCGTCGTGATGACCTCATGCCCCGGACCCACGCCGGCAATACGCAGGCCGATCTCCATGGTGCAGGTGCCGGAATTGAATGCGCGCACCGGGCGGCCACCGAAGTATTGGCTCAATGCGGCCTCGAAGGCCTTCACCTGCGGACCGGACGTAATCCACCCTGAGCGCAGCACTTCGCATACCCCCTGGATGGTCGCCTCATCGATGCTGGGCCGCGTCATCGGCAGGTAGTCAGGCGCTGTGCTCACGAGTGCTGCAGCCTCGCAAGTGTGATCACCCCGGCGCAGATCATGGCGATACCGGCAAGCTTGCCGATACTCAACGCTTCGCCGAACAGCATCGCGGCGGCGAAGGCGTTGATCACATAGCCGATCGAAAGCATCGGATAGGCGACGCTCACCGGGACGCGCGACAGAGCGCCCAGCCAGACAATCAGGCTGACCCCGTAGCAGGCCAAGCCGATCCACAGCGGCACCGCGCCCAACAGGTGCATGACCGATGACCAGGAAATCCGCCCCGAATCGGCGACCAGTTCACCGCTGTGCCGGGTCGCGGCTTTCAGCAATAGCTGCGCAGCGGCGTTCAGCAATACGCCACCCAGCAGCAGGCACCACGTCAGCCACGTCATCGCCGACTCACGATATAGCTCTTCGGCGAATCGGCGCGGATGACCATCGGAAATCCTTCGCTGCGCATCTGCTCATAGGTTTTCCGTTCCACCACGGCCAATGCCTGCCCGCTGTCGCGCCACCGTGGCGCGAAGGCCGCCAGGGTGGCGATGGACCGGCTGGGCTCAAGGGTCTGGCCAAAGTCCAGTTCGCCGCGGTAATCGACCAGCGTCACGGGGTGTCTCAAATAAAACGTCAGGCTCTGATCATACGTGCGCACGCTGTACACCGGTACACCCTGGCGCAGGGAAACGGGCAGCTGCGCATAGAGCGCCGCGCCCGAGTAGAGCGGTGCCACGATGGCCGCCGCCCACAGCGCACCTGCCCAGGTGGCGAAGCCGCCCAGGCCGACCGCCAGTGTCGGGCGAATGCCATCGGGCCGGACCCGCCATGCCGTGATGCCGCCGCCCACGCTGCAGGCTCCCATCAGGGCCAGCGCGGGTCGGATCTGGCTGAAGTACGGCGCGGTCCGCGGATCGTACAGAAAAGTCTCATACAGAACGCGCGGCAACAGCGCGGCGCCGAGCAGCAGCAACGCGCCCACCACGATCATACCGGCGCCCGTCGCGCGCAGATCAGCGTTCAGACGCTCCGCGGGAGAGGTCGCCATCAGCAGCGCCAGCGCGGGAAACATCGGCAGAATGTAGGACAGCAGCTTGGAGTCGGAGGCGGAAAAGAACACGAAGATCACGACGCACCAGGCCCAGGCGAAGCGGCGCGCGTCAAAGCCGGGACGCGCGCTGCTACCACGCCAGTCCACGTACAGCGAACGCAGCGCCGGCAGCAGCCACGGCAGAATGCCCGCCACCAGAATCGGAATGAAGAACCACCAGGGCTGGTAGCGATCCTCGATCTTGGTCAGGAAGCGCTGGAAGTGCTCACGGACGAAGAAGAACTCGAAAAACTGCGGCAGCCGGTGCTGGATCAGGATCAGCCATGGCAGACACAGGACGCCGAACAAAATGGCGCCGCGCCCGAGCAGCAGGCGGCGCCACGGCGCCACCGACCGCTCCAGCGCTGAATACAGGATGAGGGTGAACAGCGGCAGGACACCGGCGATCAGGCCCTTGGTCAGGAAGGCGCCGGAAATACCCGCCCAGCTCAGCAGCGCCCAGCCCTGCCAGCGCTCACCGCGCTGCGCATTGCAGAAACCGACAAACGTCAGCGTCATGTACAGCGTCAGGCTCATGTCCAGCAGCAGCTGCTGCCCGAGCAGCACGAACAGCAGCGAACTGCCGAGCATGATGGCAGCACGCGCGGCAGCCACTGCGCCCCACTCGCGCCGGATCATCGCCCACAGCGCATACACCGTGGCCAGTGCGCACAGACCCGTGTACAGCCGTGCCGCCCAGGCGTTCTGGCCGAACAGCGCCTCGCTGATCGCCGTCGCCCAGTACTGCAGCGGCGGCTTTTCGATATAGACCAGGCCGTTCAGATGCGGAATCACCCAGTCGCCGCTGGCCAGGATCTCGCGCGGAATCTCCGCGTAGCGGCCTTCATCCGGATTGAACAGTCCTCTGAACCCGAGACCGGCCACCCATAGCGCGGCGGCGCCGGCAAACACGGCCCACAGCCATCGCGGCAAGCGTGCTGTGTCGAGGGCTGGAGGCGGATTCACAGCAATGCTCCCTGCGTCGCGAGAGTTCCGGAGCGCCCGGGAACGGTTCCCCACATCAGTTCGCGCCGCGCAATTGCGGCGCCATCCAGCACCTGGTGGTAGTCCTGCATGGAAGTCAGGGCCATGCCGGTCGCGCCCCAGCGCCGCAGCAGGAATTCAAATTGCGGAAATAGCCTCTGCCCTTCGAGCTCCGCGTGGAGTGTGAACACATGCGTATTCGTGACACCGGTGCGCGACAGCCGCAGGATCTCCTCCGCAGCGCCCTGTGCATCGCGGCCCGCCACGCCGATCAGCTCATCAAAGGTCGGCAACGTCGTCGGTAGTTGCATGCAACGGCCCTGCACCCCGGCCATCGTCGGCCAGAACGGTTCCGTGCCCCGGCAGTCACTGGCGTACTGCAAGGCGAACTCATGCTCCAGATCCAGCACCCGCGCGTTGACCTGCCAGCCCGCCGCCGCATGCGCCCGCGCCGCAGTGGCGAATACCGCCTCGAACGCCTCCAACGCACGCACGAATTCGCGGCGCGTCCAGGCCGCATCGGCCTGCGCGACACCATCCTGCCAAAGCACGTGATCGTGGCAATGCACGCCGACTTCAAAGCCGGCCTCGCGCACCGCACGCATCACCGCACCGGCCTTCAGGCCAATGCGCGGGCCCGGCAGCAGCGTGCCGTATAGCAGCGTGCGAATCCCGTAGTGCTCCACGACGCTGGTGCGGCGTACCTTGCCCAGAAAGCCACGCCGGAACACCCGCTTGAGTGCCCTGCCGGTGTGGTCGGGGCCGAGGCTGAAATAGAAGCTGGCACCCGCCTTCGCCTCACGCAGCGCCGCCACCAGGCGCGGCACGCCCTCGCGCGTGCCGCGTAGCGTGTCGACGTCGACCTTCAATGCGATCCGGCGTGTCTGCACGATGAATCAGGGCGCTTCGACCAAGGCACGCGCCTCCTTCAGATCGGCCTTGTAGGAATCAAACACCAGCCGCAGCGCGGTGGGCATGTCGACAATCGGCTGCCAGCCGAGCTCCTCGATGGTGTTGTTGATCCAGGGCCGTCGCGCCCGCACGTCCTGGTAACCGGCGCCGTAGTACTTCTCCGCGGTCACCTCGACGATTTTCACGGGCTTGGCGAACTGCGCGTACTCGGGCATCGAGCGCGCCGTCGCCAGCATCAGCTCGGCCAGTTCGCGGATGGAGAAGTCGTTCTTGGGATTACCGACGTTGTAGATCTTGCCGGACGCAATGCGCTCCTTGTTCGCGATGATCTTCAGCAGGCAGTTGACGCCCTCGGAAATGTACGTGAAGCAGCGGCGCTGCGTGCCGCCATCGACGAGCTTGATGTCCTCACCACGCACGATGTTCCCCAGGAACTGGGTGAGCACGCGCGAGCTGCCCTCTTTGGCCGTCGTCATGCGATCCAGACCTGGCCCGATCCAGTTGAAGGGCCGGAACAGGGTGTGATCGAGCTTGCCTTCCTGGCCGTAAGACCAGATCACCCGGTCGAGCATCTGCTTGGCGCAGGAGTAGATCCACCGCGACTTGGGAACCGGGCCCAACACCAGCGGCGACTCGTAGGGATGGAATTCGGCTTCCTGCGACATGCCGTAGACCTCGGACGTCGAGGGGAACACGACCCGCTTGCGATGCTTCACGCACTGACGGATCAGCGGCAGGTTCGCCTCGAAATCCAGCTCGAAGACCCGCAGCGGATCTGAGATGTAGGTGGCTGGCGTGGCAATGGCCACCAGCGGCAGCAGCGTGTCGCATTTGCGGATGTGGTACTCGACCCACTCGTGGTTGATCGTGATGTCACCCTCGAAGAAATGGAACCGCGGATGGTCCAGCACGTTGGTCAGGCGGTCGCTGTCCAGGTCCATGCCGTATACCTCCCAGTCCGTCTCGCGCATGACGGCCTCACTGAGATGGTGGCCAATGAAGCCATTGACCCCCAGGATGAGCAGCTTCTTCATGATCTTTCCTTAGTCTCGGGCAGTGAAATTGAAGCGCCACGGCGCAACGCCGAAGCGCGTTTGGAATTCGCGTCCATCCAGTTCGGTGCCATCAATCAGCACCCTGCCCAGCAGCAGCCGCACGCCATCGCGGCAATCCATGAACAACTGGTCATCCGTTGCATACAGACAAGGGGCCGCAGCCGGATGCCGTGCCGGCTCACCGCTGAGCCGCGAACTCACGAACCCCACGCGCCGGTCCGCGATCTGCACGTACGCCCCGGGAAATGGCGGCGCCACGGCGCGGATCATGTTGTGCACGCGCATTCCGGGCCAGTCCAGCCGGATGCAACCGTCTTCGGGTCTGCGACCGCCGAAGTATGAGCCCGCCGCAATATCCATGGGCACACCCGGTGGCGGCCCGAGCGCCATGCCGGGCAGCGTCCTGCGCAGCACGTGCGCCGCCGCGCCGGCCACGGCCATGGATACGGCCAGGGCATGATCATTCGGGCCGATGGCCACGGCTTCCTGCGCGACGATCGGGCCCGCATCGGGACGCGCGACCATGTAATGCAGCGTCGCGCCGGTTTGGGTCTCGCCATTGGCGATCGCCCAGTTGACCGGCGCACGCCCGCGGTAGCGGGGCAGCAGCGAGCCGTGCATGTTGAGCGCACCCCACCGCGGCAGTTGCAGCAACTGCCGCGGCAGCAGCGAGCGGTAATAGAACGCGAGCAGGTAATCCGGGCGGATGCGCCCGATTTCCGCCAGCCATTCGGGTGCGGCGGGCGCGACCGGCATCACGGTGCGCACACCCTTGGCCGCCGCGAGGTCCGCGACGCTGCCAAACCAGCGTTGTTCGCCGGCCTGGTCCGCGTGCGTAAAGACGAGGGGCACCTGCACTCCCGCATCCAGCAGCACCTGCAGGCAGCGTTGACCCACTTCGCTGTAGGCAAATACAACGGCGCTAAACACTGGTGGTTTCGAGCACCTGCAGACGCTCCGGATCGGGTTCCTGGCCCGGTGCCAGCACGGCCGCGATCAGGTAGCGCGGTCGACCGCGGACCTGTTCATAGGTGCGGCCTACGTATTCACCGATCAGGCCGATGCCGAACAGCGCCAGGCCCAGCAGGAAGAACACGATCGCAAAGAGGGTGAACACGCCCTCGACATCCGGCCCGTTCACGATGCGATCCCAGATCAGATACAGGAACAGCAGCAACGAGATGCCGGAAATCATCATGCCGAGCATGGAGAACAGCTGCAGGGGCACCACCGTAAAGCCCGTCATCAGGTCAAAATTCAGGCGGATCAGCTGGTAGAACGAGTATTTGGACTCGCCGGCATGACGGGCTTCATGGCGCACCTCGATTTCCACCGGATTGCGTGCAAACAGAAACGCCAGCGCCGGAATGAAGGTATTCACCTCCTGCGAGGCCCGCACCGCGTCGATCACGTGGCGCGAGTACGCGCGCAGCATGCAACCCTGGTCCGTGATCCGGATCGGGGTCATGCGGTCGCGCAGCGCGTTGATGCGCCGCGACAGGAAGGTGCGTGCCCAGTGATCCTGGCGACCCTTGCGTATCGTACCCACGTAGTCGTGGCCGGCATCGGCCGCCGCCAGCAGGTTCGGAATCTCTTCGGGCGGATTCTGCAGGTCGGCGTCCAGGGTGATGATGACATCACCGGTGGCCGCCTCAAATCCGGCCATGATGGCTGAGTGCTGGCCGAAGTTGCGGCGAAATACGATGACCCGGGTATGCTGGGGCCGCAGCTGGTACTGCGTGCGCAGCAGCGCCACCGAGCGGTCCTTGCTGCCATCGTCCACGAACACACATTCCCAGCTGCACGCAAGCGCGTCGAGGGTCGCGTAGAGCCGGGTGAACAGCAGGGGAAGGTTCGCCTCCTCGTTGTACACCGGGACGATGATGCTGACGTGAGGCTGATCCTTCGCCTGAAGAGCCCCTCGCGGCGAATCCACGTTTATGCCTGACATGCCTGAATATCGGTCCCTTGGTGGTATTCTAGCAGCGCAAATGCACGACTACCGTTTCGAACTGGCTTCGACCCGCGATGCCGGCGCCATCGCGTCCCTGTCGCGACGCATTATCGAGGCCGGATTGCCGCCCGCGTGGCCGGCAGACCGCGTACTTTGCCACATCAAGCGCACCGATAGCGTGGTCCTGACAGCCCGCGTTCATGGGCTATTGACCGGCTTCGCCATCATGCAGTTTGGCGATACCCATGCCCATCTGAATCTGCTGGCCGTGGAGAGCGCCTACCAGCGCCAGGGTCTCGGCCACCAGCTCATGAACTGGCTGCACCACAGCGCGCTGGTCGCCGGGACCTTTGATGTGGGACTGGAATTGCGCGCCGGCAACACCGGCGCACGGCGCTTTTACGAATCCCTCAACTACCGGGCCGGCGACCTGATGCGCGGGTACTACCAGGGCCTCGAAGACGCCCTGCGCATGACCTGCGACCTGCGGGTGGATCGCAGCCTTACAGCGTGATGCCGATCGCCTTGGTCTCCATCATGCTTTCGACCCCGGCGCGACCGTGCTCGCGGCCCCAGCCGGACTGCTTGTAGCCACCGAAGGGTACGGCCGGATCAAGGCCGGTGCCGCCGTTGACCTGCACGGTGCCGGCGCGGATCTTGCGGGCCAGCTTGTGGACGATGCCCACGTCACGGGTCCAGATATAAGCGGACAAACCGTAGGTGGTGTCATTGGCCACGCGGGCGATGCGGTCGAGGTCATCATCATCAATGGGCATGGCGCAGATGACCGGTCCGAAGATCTCCTCGCGCACCACCTTCATGCTGCGGTTGGTCTGCGCGAGCACCGTAGGCTGCACGAAATAGCCCTCACTTCCCTGGCGCTGTCCGCCGGTCACGACCTCGGCGCCCTCGCCGCGACCGGCTTCGATGTAACCGGTCACCCGATCCATCTGACCCTGTGAAACCAGCGGCCCCAGCTGGGTCCCAGGCTCCAGGCCCGGGCCGACCTTGAGCGTCTTAGCCATGCCTGAAATGCCGGCGACGACCTGGTCGAAGACCTTCTTGTGAATGTAGAGCCGGGAGCCCGCCACGCAGATCTGCCCGGAATTGGCGAATACCGCCATGGCGGCCCCGGGAATGGCCCGCGCCATGTCGGCATCGGGAAAAATGATGTTCGGTGACTTGCCACCCAGTTCGAGGGTGACGCGCTTCAAGGTGGCGGCCGCTGCCTGGACGATCCACTTACCGGTTGCGGTCGAACCGGTGAAGGCGATCTTGTCGACATCCGGATGTTCGACCAGCGCCTTGCCGGCGGGGTCACCGTAGCCGGTGACGATGTTGACCACGCCGGGCGGAATGCCGGCCTCGAGCACCAGGCGTCCGAGCAGCAGCGCGCCAAATGGGGTGAGCTCCGCAGGCTTCAGCACCATCGTGCAACCCGAGGCAATCACGGCGGCCGTCTTGTCGGCTTCCATGGCGAAGGGGAAATTCCAGGGCGTGATGCAGCCGACGACGCCGACCGGCTCATGCAGCGTATACGCCAGCTTGCCGGGCTCGGACAGTTCGGGGACTTCCCCGTGCACCTTGCCGCTCCAGCCGGCGGTATAGCGCATGCCATTCGCGGTCCCGAGCGCGCCGGCGAACTTCGCCATGCCAAAGGGCATGCCATTGTCCAGGCTCAGCACTTCGCCGATTTCATCCGCGGCCTGTTCGATGAGATCAGCCAGCTTCCACAGCAGCTTGGCCCGCGCCACCGGCGGCATGCTCGGCCACGGGCCGTTTTCAAACGCATGGCGGGCCGCACGCACCGCCAGATCGATATCCTCGGCGCCGCCGGCAGCAGCGTGACCCAGGACCTTGCCGGTCGCGGGGTTCAGCACCTCGATACGTCCTCCGGCGCGCGGCTCCACCCACTCATTATTGATGAGCAACCGGTGTTCGCGTTCCAGGAAGGCGCGGGTGCGGGCGAAATCCGGTTTCAGCGCTGCGTTCATGACGGCTACCTCTCTTACTTTTCCTGGTCCTGCAGACGCAGTCGCGTCACGCCTTGATCGTCGATGTATTCGTGGTTGTTCTCACACACGTACTCGAGCATTTCGTAGTTCGCGATGCGCTTGTAGGCAAATGTGAATGTCCAGGGTTGTTCCAAAGTCACGGGGTCTTCAACCGTGATCTGGTCGTGCAGGATATCGGGCGTCACCAGGTGCATGCGCTCGGTGATGCGCATCTTGTCGCTGTGGGGCATCTCACTGTGCCCCAGCACCGACTCCTTCACGCCCACGGTATCCACGACCAGTGTCTTGCCTTCCCAGTGACCCACCGAGTGACCGTAATAGCCCGGGGGCACTTCTTCAATCTTGGGCTGGGTCTTGCCGAGGTAAATGCGCCGCACCTGGGAAAACGCCTCGGCGATGATGGTGACCTGGCCCGGGGTCTGCAGGATCTCCAGCGGATAGATCGCCGACATCATCTCCGGCATGCCGTATGGCAGGCAGTCCACACCACTGCCCGCAATCGGCTCGCCCTTCGCATCCGACGCGCGCTCCTTGGCCCGCTTTGCATCGTAGGGGCCCTGGTATTGCGGCTTGAGGACCATCTTGCCGTCCGGTGGCGGCAGCGTCGCCGGGTCCGGCTTACCGCCGCGACCGAAGCCCGGATAGCGCTGCCAGTCGCCGGTGAAGTCTGCGGGTGCTGCCGCGGCGCCGGGCGCCTTGGCGACATCCGCTGCGTGTGTGACGGCCAAACCGAAGGTCGCCGCCGCCGCAACTAAACTGATCATTCGGATATTCATGGCTATGACCTGGGGAATACGCCGGCGGGCGGATTGCCGTCGCTCAGTTGACGCCCATCGGCAAGCGTGGCCTTCTCCAGCATTCCCCCCGACTGGCCATTGCGCAATGGATTGATGAGCAGGGTGACCTTATCGCCCTGCTTCACATCATTGAATTTCCAGCCAACGCGCGTCAGCACATTCGGGCTGGCGCACTCGACCGTGTAGTGCTTGCGCGCCGCGCCGTCCGGAACTTCAAGCTGGATGAACACATGCGGGTTGGTCCATTCAAACTTGATCACAGTTCCCGTCAGCGTGATGCGATTCTGGTGGTCGAAGAGCGCGAAGGAATGATGCGCGAACGCCGGCAGCACAGCGCCCAGTCCGAGCACGATCAGCGTCAAGCCCGGCATCAGACCGCGGCCCGTAGTAAACGTCGCCATAGACCCCCCTCTTGGCATTCGTAAGGTTCAGCAGCAGGCTTTTATGACATGGGCGGGAGATGGCCGCAACGCCTATCGAACGGCCCCACAAGCCGGGCGGGTTCGGCCAGAATCCGCGCCCTATGCACCCTTCCCTGAACCTGGCGCCGGATCCGACGCTGCCCATCAGCGCCCACGCTGCGGACATCGCCGCCGCCGTGGCGAGCCACCCGGTCATCATCGTCTGTGGTGCGACCGGCTCGGGCAAGTCCACGCAGCTGCCCAAGCTGTGCCTGGCGGCCGGGCGCGGCACGGCGGGCATAATTGGACATACGCAGCCGCGACGCATCGCGGCGCGCGCGCTGGCCAATCGGATCGCGGCCGAGCTGGGCACCCGGGTGGGCGCCGCGGTGGGCTGCCAGGTGCGGTTCGAGGACCGCACCGGGCCGGACTGTCGCATCAAACTGATGACCGATGGCATCCTGCTGCGCCAGCTGACTTTCGATCCGTACCTGTCCGTCTACGACACCGTGATCATCGATGAAGCCCACGAGCGCAGCCTCAATATCGACCTGCTGCTGGGATCGCTGAAGCGGTTGTGCGCGCGCCGGCCGGAGCTGCGCGTCATCGTCACTTCGGCGACCATCGATACCCAGCGGCTGGCCGAGTTCTTCGATGGCGCACCCGTCATCGACATCGAGGGCAGCAGCCATCCGGTGGAGGTGCGCTACCGGCCGCTCGCGGCACCGGACGAAGACGCTGCAGAACTGTCACTGCCCGAGGGCATCGTCGCCGCGGTGCGCGAACTGTCAGCGGCGGATGTTGCACCTGCCGGTGACATCCTGGTGTTTCTGCCCGGCGAGAAACACATCCGCGAAGCGGCGCTCGCCTTGCAGCGCGCGCGCCTGCCGCGCCTGGAAGTCATGCCGCTGTTCGCGCGGCTCACCGCCCAGCAGCAGGAGCGCATCTTCGCGGCACACAGCACGCGCCGCGTGATCCTGGCGACCAATGTCGCCGAGACCTCGCTCACCGTGCCTCAGGTGCGGCACGTCATCGATAGCGGACTGGCGCGCATCAGCCGCTACAGCGTTCGCAACAAGGTGCAGAGGCTGCCGCTGGAGCCGGTCTCACAGGCCAGCGCCAACCAGCGCCGGGGGCGCTGCGGGCGCGAGGCGCCCGGGATCTGTATCCGGCTGTATTCCGAAGAGGACTTCGCGGCACGCGCGCCCTTCACGCCCCCGGAGATCCTGCGCACGCACCTGGCCAGCGTGCTGTTGCAGATGGCCGCGTCGCAGCTCGGCGACCCCGAGGATTTCCCGTTTCCGGACCCACCGGACACGCGCCAGATCAATGACGGCGTGCGGCAGCTGCAGGAACTGGGCGCCATGGACGAGCGGCGCCGCATCACCTCAGTCGGACGGCGCATTGCAACGCTGCCCTGCGATCCGAAACTCGGTCGGATGCTGCTGGCCGCGGCGCGCCTGCGCTGCCTTGCCGAGGTGCTCATCATCACCGCATTACTGGCTGCCCAGGACCCGCGTGAGCGACCCGCCGATACTCAAAGCCAGGCGGACGAGGCACACGCCAGCTATGCCGATGCGCGTTCGGATTTCGTGACGGTGCTGAGGCTGTGGCAGCGCTTTCACGACCAGGCCGCGACTCTCGGTGGTGCGGCGCTGCGCAAATGGTGCCGCGAGAATTTCCTGTCTTTCGTGCGCATGCGCGAGTGGCAGGATCTGCACGGGCAGCTCAGCGCGAGCGCCAACGATCTCGGGCTGAAACGCAATGCGACGCCGGCCAGCCACGCCGATCTGCATCGGGCGCTGCTGTGCGGCCTGCTCGGCTCCATCGGCCTGCTGGATGAGCGGCGTGAATACCTGGGCGCGCGCGGCACGCGCTTTGTCATTGCGCCGGGCACGCCGCTCGCCGCCAAACCGCCAAAATGGGTGGTGGCGGCCCACCTGCTCGAGACCACTCGCCTGTATGCACGCATGGTCGCTGCCGTTCAGCCCGGCTGGATCGAAGGCGTCGCCGGGCACCTGCTGCGCCGTGAGTATTCCGACCCGCACTGGGTGAGCGCGCGTGGTCAGGTCAGTGCGTACGAAGCGGTCAGCCTCTATGGCCTGCCGCTGGCCAGTGCACGACGCATCAGCTACGGGGCGGTCGCACCCACCGCCGCCCACGAGATCTTCGTCCAGGAGGCACTGGTCGCCGGGCGCAGCAGCATCGCTGCCCCGTTCGTGGCGGCCAATCGGGATCTGAAGGCCCACGTGGAAGCGCTCGAGGCGCGCATCCGCCGCCGCGACATCCTGGTGGATGAGGCCACGCAGGCCCGGTTCTACGCGACTCGCATCCCCTCGCAGGTGAACTCGGTGGCCGGATTCGAGAGCTGGTGGCAGCAGCGTAGCCGCACCGATCCGGAAGCCCTGCACATGCGTCTCACCGACTTGTCGCGTCGCGAAGCACCCGAGGCCGGCGCGGAGTTCTTTCCGCAGGCCATGAATATCGCGGGCAATGACCTGCCGCTCAGCTATGTGTTTGATCCCGGCGCTCCCGGCGACGGCATTACGCTCAATGTGCCCGCCCAATTGCTCGAGGAACTGGATGCCGAGCAGCTGGCATGGCTGGTATCCGGCGTGCGTCGGGAGAAGATCGCCGAATTGCTGCGCTCATTGCCCAAGCCGATTCGCCGCCAGCTCGTACCGGTCACCGACAACGCAAACCTGGCGCTCGAATCGCTCGGCGCCGGCCCGCAGCCGCCCTTTCACTCCTGGCTCGCCGGCTGGATCACGGTACGGGCCGGTACGCCCGTGAAGGCCGCGGACCTCGCCGCAGCGGTGTTACCCGACCATCTGCGGCTGAATGTCCGGGTGCTGGATGGCGCGCAAGTACTGGGCGAGGCCCGCGACCTGGCCCAGCTGCGGCGCCGGCTGCGCGCAGGCGCGCGCACGGCAGCGCCGGATGCCTGGCGCGCCTGGGACTTTGGTCCGTTGCCGCAATTGCGCACGGTGGAACGCTCGGGCGTCAGTTTCAAAGTGTGGCCGGCGCTGTGCGACACCGGCAGCGCAGTCCTGGTGGTCGAGGCGCGCAGTCTCGCGCAGGCTCAGGAACTGTTGCGTGCCGGCCTGATGCGGCTGGCAGTGCTGGCGCTACCGCAACTGGCCCGATACATCGCACGCCGGATCAGTGACGATCGCACCCTCATATTACTTGCGCAGGGGCTGTCCGGAAGCCGGCCACTGGCGCAGGCCACCACCGAGCGCATTTTCCAGGAATGCTTCTTCGACGCCGCTCATGAGTTGCCGCGCGACGCACCGGCCTTCGCGCTGCGACTGCAGGAGCGACGCGCGCTACTGGAGGCCACCGCGACGCGCATCATCGCAACCCTGCGCAGCATCCTGGAAGAAAGGCGTGCCGCACGCGCCGCAGTGGAGGGCCTGCACGGGGAAGTGTTCGCCGCCGCCGTGGCCCAGATGGGCGCGCAGCTGGGCGCGCTGCTGGAGGCAGATTTTCCAGCCACCCCGGAACAGCCCTGGTTCAACCAGCTGCCGCGGTATCTGAAGGCCATTTCCCGACGGGCCAGCCGGATGCGCACGAATCTGGAGCGCGACGCGGCGCTCGCCGCGCGTGTGCGGCCCTTCGAAGCGCAATACCGAAGCTTAAGCGAGCACGGAGTAGCGCTGGCCGTTGCGCCGGCGCTGCGGCAGCTGCGCTGGATGCTCGAGGAGTTCCGCGTATCGCTGCACGCCCAGGAACTGCGCACCCTGCTGCCGGTGTCGGAGCAGCGCCTGCACGAGCAGATCGAACGCATCCTGCACCCCGCCACGCCGCGCTAGTCGCACACTTGCCACCCGCCCCGACGACGGTACAAGCTTGGGTCGCCTGCAGGTGGGTGCAATGAGGGGGATGTGATGTCGATCGACACGATGGGGAGTGCCTACGGACGCGCGCGCGCGCATTTCAACGAAACCCTGGCGCAGGTCGGACCCGGAACGCCCTGCGGCGAACTGCTGCGCCGTTACTGGCATCCGCTGGCCCTCTCCGAAAGCGTCCAGTCAGCGCCACGAAAGGTACGGATCCTGGGGGAGGACCTGGTGCTGTTCCGCGATCGCAACGGCCGCGCCGGGCTGCTGTATCCGCGCTGCATGCATCGGGGTACCTCCTTGTATTACGGGCGGGTCGAAGCGGACGGAATCCGTTGCTGCTACCACGGCTGGCTGTTTGACGTCGAAGGTCGCTGCCTGGATCAGCCCTGCGAGCCGGACCATGGCCGCCATCGCGATACGGCGCGCCAGCCCTGGTACCCGGTGCAGGAGCGTTACGGGTTGCTCTTCGCCTATCTCGGGCCGCCGCACAAACGCCCGGTTCTGCCGGTCTACGACAATCTGGAGGCGTTGGCGCCGGGGGAAACCCTGTGGCGCAGCTACGGCGGCTTCGGTGCCACGGGCGATGATTCCCTGGCAGTGGTGCCCTACAGCTGGCTGCATATGAACGACAATGTGATGGACCCGTTCCATGTACAGGTGCTGCACTCGACGTTCAGTACGGTGCAGTTCGTCCCGCAGTTCGCCGTTATGCCGCAGGTGGACTTCTTCGCGACCGAGGCCGGCGTTTGTTACAGCGCGATCCGGCAGCTGCCGGACGGCCGGGAGGTCGACCGGATCTCCTCGTGGCTGCTGCCGAACATCATGAGCGTGCCCGATGTCACCCTGAAGTCAGGACCCTCGACGGGCATTTCCTGGGTGGTCCCCGTGGATGACACGCACTATGTCCAGGCCATGATCGCCAGGGTCCCGAAGGACTCCCCGTTCCGCAGCATGCTGTTCAATGGCAAGACCTGGGGCCAGATGAGCGAGGCGGAACACCGCAATACGCCCGGCGACTTCGAGGCGCAGGCGGGCCAGGGCCCGATCACGCTGCATTCCGACGAGCATCTGGTGAGCTCCGATCGCGGTATCATGATGGTGCGGCGCATGCTGCTGGAGCAGATGCAGGTCGTGGCCGCCGGCGGCGATCCCGCCGGTGTGAGTTTTGATGCCGAGGCCGCCGTGGTTAAGGTGCGGTCGGGCAATTTCTACCGCGCCAATCAAGCCGTCGGCTGAAAGCGACAGCGCGGTTCCATACCCCAAGGCGGAACATGCTGCGACTGAGGTTCTACTCACCCGGACAGGGATCGGCCGAGAGCATCGAGCCCGGCGAGTTTTTCCGCTTCATCGGCAGCATGCTGTGCCGCGGGGCCAGCAATGACGCGGTCGCCACCTGGATGTCCGGCTGGCTGTTGCGCGATGCCGAGTTCGCGCGCGCCGAGTCCATGGACCCGGTGGTCATTTATTTCGAGAACAATGCGGGCCTGGCCTCCTGTGCCTATGGTCCGTTTGAGGCCTTGCATGTCAGTGACGGAGCCGCCTGGGCCGGAAGCCGCCAGCTGGCACGCCTGGATCCCCAGACTCTGCTGTGGCACCCGCCCCGGGCGCCGGATGGCTGGGCCTCCCTGCTGGTCGCGCCGCCCGGAAAGTCCCGATTCGACCTTGCCGGGGACGGCGGCCGACACCGGCCCTGACGCACACTCAAACACTGGCTAGTGCAGCCGGTGACCCGCCGGCAGCAGTTCGTTAATCCCACACATTCTGTTACGCAACCCGTGACATCCTGCATGCTAATCTTCGCGTCCGCGTGGCTGGGGCGGAGGGTACGGCTGCATCGGCGCCGCAACTAGCAGTCAGGCCGGGTGTCAAACGAGTACCAGAAATGAAGATCCACCCGGTGTTGAGATCGCAACAATATTGTCCGCTTGTGGGGAACATGTGCTGAACGAACTTGACTCGGAGACGAATGTCTCCTCCACGGGACCTGTGGCATTCCTGCGCCGCCATTGGGTCCTGATTGTCGTTTTGATCGTCCTCATTGGAGGCGGCGCCTGGTTCCTGCACCATGCCAAGCAGCAGAACGCCGCCAACACGCGTCCTACCTTCAATTTCCGCACCAATGCGGTGTCCGTTTCGGTCGCCACCGTCACCCAGGGCGACATCGTCGTGCGCATTCCGGGGCTCGGCACCGTCACCCCGCTGACGACCGTGACCGTGAAGGCGCAGATCAGCGGGATCATGCAGAAGGTCAATTTCAAGGAAGGCCAGATGGTCAAGAAAGGCGAGCTGCTCGCCGTGATTGACCCGCGGCCCTACGAGGCCGCGCTGGCCCAGGCGCAGGCAGCCCTGACCCGCGATGAGGCGCAGCTGGCCGATGCGCAGCTGGACATGAAGCGCTACGAGGACCTCATCAAGCAGGATTCCGTGTCACAGCAGCAGGTGGATACGCAACGCGCGACAGTGGGGCAGAACACCGGCACGGTGGCCTCGGACAAGGCGCAGGTGAAAACGGCGGAACTGAATCTCGCGTACACGCACATCGCCTCCCCCATCGAGGGGCGGGTGGGTCTGCGGCAGGTCGATGAGGGCAACTACGTGACCCCGGGGGATGCCAATGGCATCGTCGTCGTCACGCAATTGCATCCCATCTCGGTGCTGTTCACCGTGCCGGAAGACAACATCCCGAGCATCATGGAGCGGATCAAGTCCGGCGCCGTACTGTCGGTCGTGGCCACGGGCCGGGCGAATGCCGAACATCTCGCGGACGGCACTCTGGCCACCACCGATAACCTGATCGACACGACGACCGGCACCCTGAAGCTGCGCGCCGAATTCGATAACTCCGATGGCACGTTGTTCCCGGGCCAGTTCGTCAATGTTTCGCTGCTCGTCAATACCTTGAAGAATCAGATGGTGGTACCCGCCGCGGCGGTGCGCCGCGGCGCCCCGAACGGTGTGCAAAGCGCTTTTGTGTACCTGGTCAAACCGGACAATACGGTCACCGTGCGTCCCGTGGTACTGGGCGTGGTGGACGGGGAGACCCAGGCCGTCAAATCCGGCCTCGAGCTCAACGATGTGGTCGTGACCGATGGCGGCGACCGGCTGCGCGAAGGCGCCCAGGTGGAACTGCCGGAAGCCACCGCCGCGGAAGTCGCCAAGGCGCGCGCCCAGGCGCAGGCCGAACGCAAGACCGCCCCGAAATTCCCGAATGGTTTCCGCCGCGGCCGCAACGGACAGGGTCGACCGGGCGGCTACCCGGGTGGTGGCAGACCGTGACGATGGCTGCGATGCAGCAGGCGCGCCCATGAATCCGTCACGAATATTTGTCCTAAGGCCAGTGGCGACCACGCTGCTGATGGTCGCCATCCTCGTCGTGGGCATGATCGGCTACAAGCAGCTGCCGCTGGCGGCGCTGCCGGAAGTCTCGTACCCGACGATCCAGGTGCAGACCTTCTATCCGGGAGCGAGCCCGGAGGTCATCACTTCGGCGATCACCGCACCGCTGGAGAAGCAGTTCGGTCAGATGCCGGGGCTGAACCAGATGTCCTCCACCAGTTCGGCTGGTGCGTCGGTCATCACCATGCAGTTCACCCTCGCCCTGGCCATCGACATTGCCGAGCAGGAAGTCCAGGCGGCCATCAGCGGCGCCCAGAATCTGCTGCCCCAGGACCTGCCCGCGCCGCCGATCTACGCCAAGGTGAACCCCGCGGATGCCCCGGTGTTGACGCTGGGAGTGACCTCCCAGGTGATGCCGCTGACGCAGGTGGAGGACATGGCCGACATCCGCATCGCCCAGAAGCTCTCGCAGGTCAAGGGCGTCGGTGTCGTCAGCATCAGCGGCGGCCAGCGGCCGGCCGTGCGCGCCATCGTCAATCCCCGCGCCCTGGCCGCCTATGGGCTGAACCTGGATGATCTGCGCACCACCATCAGCGTTGCCAATCAGAACGGGCCCAAGGGCACCTTTGACGGGGCCGCGCGCGCGTATACCATCAATACCAACGATCAGCTGAAAAGCGCGGCGGAGTATTCGAACATCGTCGTCGCGTACCGCAACGGGGCGCCGGTGCGGCTCAAGGATGTCGCGGACCTGGTCGAGGCCCCCGAGAACACCAAGCTCGGCGCCTGGATGAACAAGACTCCGGCGCTCATCATCAATGTCCAGCGCCAACCGGGTGCCAATGTCGTTGATGTGGTCGACGAGATCAACGCCATGCTGCCGGGCCTGAAGGCCACGCTGCCCGCGGGCGTGGAAGTCACGCCCCTCACCGACCGCACGACCACGATCCGCGCGTCCATCAAGGACGTGCAGTTCGAACTGATGCTGGCCGTGCTGCTGGTGGTGCTGGTCATCTATATGTTCCTGCGCGATCTGCGCGCCACGCTGATTCCGAGCCTCTCAGTCCCGCTGTCACTGATCGGCACTTTCGCGGTCATGTATCTGGCCGGCTACAGTCTGAATAACCTGTCGCTGATGGCGCTGACCATCGCGACGGGCTTCGTCGTCGATGATGCCATCGTGATGATCGAGAACATCTCCCGCTATATCGAAGCGGGAGAGGCACCTTTGGATGCTGCCCTGAAGGGCGCGGGGCAGATCGGCTTCACCATCATCTCCCTGACCGTCTCACTGCTGGCGGTGCTGATTCCGCTGCTGTTCATGCAGGATGTGGTCGGTCGCCTGTTCCGCGAATTTGCGGTCACTCTCGCCGTGACCATCATCCTCTCGGCCGTTGTGTCACTGACGCTGGTGCCGATGCTGTGCGCGCTGCTGCTCAAACAGCGCAGCCATGACGATCCGGGTCATGCGGACCGTTCAAAATGGCTGGACTCGACCATCGCCTGGTACGGGCGTCAGCTGCAGTGGGTATTGGATCATCAAGGCCTGACGCTGATCGTTGCGGTGGCCACCCTGATCGTCACGGCCGGCCTGTACATCGTGATTCCCAAGGGCTTCTTTCCCGATCAGGACACGGGTCTCATCCAAGGCGTATCCGTCGCGACCGAATCGATCTCGTATGCGGCAATGGCGGACCGGCAACAGGCGTTGGCCGCGGCGGTGCTCAAGGATCCGGATGTCGTGAGCCTCTCCTCGTTCATCGGCGTCGATGGCAGCAACGTCACCCTCAACAGCGGTCGTTTTCTGATCAACCTCAAGCCGCGCGATGAGCGCAGCGCGACGGTCACTGAGATAATCCACAATCTGCAACAGGAAACCTCGACTGTACGGGGCATCACCCTGTACATGCAGCCCTCGCAGGATCTGTCGCTGGATACCACTGTCAGCCGTACGCAGTATCAGTTCATCCTGGAAAGCGCCGACGCCGACACGCTCGACACGTGGACACCGAAGCTCGTGGCCGCACTGCGCGATCGACCGGAGCTGACCGATGTGGTCAGCAACCTTGAGGACAATGGCCAGGCCGCCTACATCACCATCGACCGCGATACCGCGGCGCGCTTGGGCGTAAGCGTCGGCACGGTGGACAATGCGCTGTATGACGCCTTCGGCCAGCGCATCGTCTCCACGATCTTTACGCAATCCAACCAGTATCGCGTCATCATCGAGGCCGACCCGAAGAGCTACGCCTCCACCGATTCGATTCAGTCGCTGTACGTGCCCTCGGCCGCGGGCGGTCAGGTCCCCCTCTCAGCGCTGGCCAAGGTGAGCATGGAAGCGCGGCCGCTGCTGATCAATCATCTCGCACAGTTCCCGGCTGCCACGGTCTCCTTCAATCTGTCGCCCGACTCATCGCTCGGCGCCGCAGTGGATGCGATCGAGACGGTGGAGAAGTCCTTGGCGATGCCGGACAGCATTTCGACGACTTTTGAAGGCGCGGCCCTGGCCTTCCGCAATAACCTGTCGAACGAACTGCTGCTGCTGCTGGCCGCCGTGGCGGTCATGTACATCGTGCTGGGCGTGCTGTACGAAAGTTTCATTCACCCCGTGACGATCCTGTCGACGCTGCCATCGGCGGGCATCGGTGCCCTGCTGGCGCTGATCGTCTTTGGCGATGACCTGACGATCATTGCGCTGATCGGCATCGTGAAGAAGAACGCAATCCTCATGATCGACTTCGCCATCGATGCGGAGCGAAACCAGGGGATGGCACCGCGCGAGGCCATCTATCAGGCCTGCCTGCTGCGTTTCAGACCCATTCTGATGACGACGGTCGCGGCCATCTTCGGTGCCCTGCCCCTGATGTTCGGTACCGGCACGGGCTCGGAGCTGCGCCATCCTCTCGGGGTCACGATTGTCGGCGGCCTGCTGGTGAGCCAGGTGCTGACCCTGTTCACCACCCCGGTCATCTATCTGGCCTTTGACCGCATTGCCAAGCGCCTGGCCCCCCGTCCCGAGCACGAACCTGCGGCGCATGGGCCACTGGTGGATCAGCCAACGTGAACATTTCGGCGCCGTTCATCGCCCGTCCCGTCGCCACGATCCTCCTGACCATCGGCGTGGCGTTGGCGGGGGGTGTCGCGTTCAATCTGCTGCCCGTAGCGCCGCTACCGAAGATCGACGTACCGGCGATCTTCGTGTCCGCCAATTTGCCGGGAGCGAGTCCGGAAGTGATGGCGGCGACCGTGGCCACGCCGCTCGAACGGCACCTCGGCGCGATTGCCGACGTGGACGACATGACCTCCAACAGCAATGTCGGCAGCAGCAACATCCAGCTGACATTCGGCATCGATCGTGATATCGACGGCGCGGCGCGGGATGTTCAGGCCGCCATCGAAGCGGCGCATGCGGACCTGCCGTCGGCGCTGACCCGCAATCCGAGCTATCGCAAGGTCAACAGCTCGCAGAACCCGATCATAACGGTGGCCCTGACCTCGGACGTCTTTACCCAAGGACAGATCTATGACGCGGCAGACGCGATTCTGACCCAGCGCCTGTCGCAGATCAACGGCGTCGGCGTCGTCAACATCAATGGCAGCGCCTTGCCCGCGGTCCGGGTTGAACTCAATCCGATGGCCCTGTCCAAGTACGGCATCGGCCTGCAGGATGTCGCAGCCGCCATATCAAACGCCAATGCCAATTCGCCCAAGGGCGCCATCGAAGTGGGGGGCCTGCGTTACCAGATCTATACCAATGACAACGCCCGCGAGGCCGCGCAGTACCGCGACCTGATCATTGCGACGCGCAATGGCGCCGTGATCCGCCTGAGCGATGTCGCGCAGATATTCGACAAGCAGGACGGCGCCACCGAAAATCGACGCACCTACGGCATCTACAATGGCAAGGCGTCCGTCACGGTGCAGGTGTTTCAGCAGCCCGGCGCCAACATCGTGCAAGTGGTCGATGCGGTGCGGCAGGAACTGCCGGAGCTTCACATCGATCCGAATATCCGTGTGGAGGTGGTCCAGGACCGCTCCATCACCATTCGCGGATCGCTGCGCCAGGTCGAGCACACGCTGGTGCTCGCGGTGCTCATGGTCATCCTCGTCGTCTACATTTTCCTCAACAGTTTCCGCGCGGCGCTCATCCCGGCCGTGGTCGTGCCGGTCTCGTTGACCGGCACTTTCGGGATCATGTACCTGGCCGGGTTCAGCCTGGACAACTTCTCCTTGATGGCCATGACCATCGCCACGGGATTCGTCGTGGACGATGCCATCGTGGTGATGGAAAACTCCATCCGCCACATCGAGAATGGGATGAAACCAATGCAGGCGGCCCTGCTGGGTTCCCGCGAAGTGGGTTTCACGGTCATTTCCATGAGCCTGTCACTGGTGGCGGTATTCCTGCCGTTCCAGTTCCTCGGCGGTATTGCCGGGCGCCTGTTCAACGAATTCACCGTCACGTTATCGGTGGCGATCCTGATTTCGCTGGTCATCTCGTTGACCACGACGCCGATGATGTGCGCGCGCCTGCTGGGCCGCGACCGCCCCGAGCGGGCCAATCGCCTGCTGCGCAGTTTCAATTCCGGATTCGAGTCCGTGCGCACCGGCTACGAGCGTACGCTGGGATTCGCGCTCAATCATCCGCTGCTGATGATGCTGTCGCTGTTGATGACCATTGTGCTGAACGTCTATATGTACACGGCAATACCCAAGGGATTCATGCCGCAGCAGGACACCGGCCAGCTGCAGGGCGGCATGCGCGGGGATGCGGCGGCTTCGTTTGAACTGATCAAGGGCAAGCTGCAACAGGTTACGAAGATCATTCAGGCTGATCCGGCGGTGTCCACCGTCGCAGGTTCGGTGGGCGGCGGTGGCTTCGGTGGCGGTGCCAGTGCCAACTTCCAGGTCACGCTCAAACCGCTCTCGCAGCGCAAGGCCTCGGCGGATCAGGTCATCGCGCGCCTGCGCCCGGAGCTCAACAAAGTCGATGGTGTGATCACCTTCCTGCAGGCGGTGCAGGATCTGGGTAACGGCGGCGGCGGCCGCTCGGCCAATTCCGAATACCAGTACACGCTGCTGGGCGATGATCTGAACGAGTTGCGCGAGTGGTCGCAGAAATTGAAGGTCGCGCTGCAGGACGTGCCGGAAATCACTGACGTGGATACCGACCTGCAGCCCGGCGGCCTGCAGACCGATCTCATCGTCGACCGGGATGCCGCGTCGCGCCTCGGCCTGAACGAAAGCATCATCGACAGTGCCCTGGGCAACTCTTTCACCCAGGCCCTGACCTCGACCATCTACGATCCCTTCAACCCCCAGCAGTATCACGTGGTCATGGAGGTGGCACCACAGTATTCACAGAATCCGCAGGTGCTGAGGGACATGTTCCTGAGCACCTCCGGCGGACAGATTTCGGGTACCCAGGCCACCCAGGCGGTGGCGGGAACCACGTCCTTCAAGGGCAAGAGCACGGCCGCCAGCAGCGTCGCTGAGGATGCGGCACGCAACCTCGCCTCCAATTCATTGGCGAACGCCGGCCGGGGCAATACTTCCACCGGCGCCGCCATCAGCATATCGGCGGAACACGTGGTGCCTTTTTCCGCCTTCAGTCATTTCAATACCTCTACCACGCCTACTACGGTCAACCATACCGGGACGTCGATTTCGACTTCCTTCTCGTACAACCTGCCGGAGGGCGAGGCACTGAGCATCGGGCAGGCGGCGATCGAGCGGACGATGGCGCGCATCCATATGCCCATCAGCATCCACGGCAGTGCCTACGGGACGGCACGACTGTTCCAGCAGTCCGCCGGCAATGAGCCGCTGATTCTGGCTGCAGCATTGCTCGCGATCTATGTGGTGCTGGGTGTGCTCTATGAGAGTTTCACCCAGCCGCTGACCATCATTTCGACCCTGCCCTCGGCGGGCCTGGGCGCGCTGCTGGCGCTGATGCTCACCAATACTGAACTGAGCCTGGTCGCCTTCCTGGGCATCATGCTGCTGATCGGAATCGTGAAGAAGAACGCCATCATGATGGTGGATTTCGCCCTGGACGCGGAGCGCAATCTGGGACTGGTATCCCGCGACGCCATCGCGCGTGCCTGTTCGCTGCGCTTCCGGCCCATCATGATGACCACTTGCGCGGCCATCGCCGGCGCCATGCCGCTGGCATTGTCCACGGGCGATGGCACGGAATTGCGCCGCCCCCTGGGCATTTCGATCGTGGGCGGTCTCATTGTCAGCCAGTTGCTGACGCTCTACACCACACCGGTGGTCTACCTGTACGTGCGGCGCATCGGCGCCAAGGCCCGCGCGCGCAAGCAGCAGCAGGAATTGCGCGGCATCGCGGCGCCGGACGGCGCAACTGCCGCGTAACGGCGTCGCAGGGATGCTCACCCGAGCGAGCATCCTCATTCAATCGTCCAGCACCCCCGTGATCAGCCTCAGCGCGGCAGCGGTGTCATTCGCGCCCCCGAGCAGGATGATCTTCAAATGGCCGGTGTGCCGGTCGTAGATGCTATCGATGCGCAGCGGATCCTCAGGTTTCGTTCTTCCGCTCACGAACGCCGCCAGGGCGCTCGCCAATTGCGCCGCGGCCTCCGGGCTGATTGCATCGATCTGCGCAATGCCCGACACCTCGATGTGACGCTGACGTTTCGCCATTTCGCGGGCACTGGGGGGCACCGGATGGCCGGTGAAGGCTTCCACGTCGGCGCGTGATATGCGGTACTGCTTGCCGATGCGGGTTGCCTTCAGCCGACCATCGCGCACGTAGTTGCGTACCGTCTTCACGTGCAGGTTGAGACGCGTCGCGATATCGAAAACCGAGAATAGATCCGAAGCCATGCTTGCCCGCTCAATTGCGCCTGATAGCCGGTAAATGGACGATACCAGACAAATCATTCCCTGCAAATAGGGAATAATAGGGAATAATAGGGAATGTTAGAGCATTATAGGCTTCAGGGCGGCCGACTAGCCGCGCCCGATGAAGGGCATCTTCGTCGCCATGATGGTCATGAATTGAACATTGGCTGACAACGGCAGGGCCGCCATCGCCAGCACGGCCGCGGCGACGTGCGCCACCTCCATCAACGGTTCAGGCGCGGCGCTCGCCTTCGCGAGCTGGTCGGCGAGCTCCGTGCGGGCATTGCCAATATCGATCTGCCCGCAGGCGATGTCGAATTCGCGCCCGTCCAGGGAAGTCGACTTGGTCAGACCCGTCATGGCGTGCTTGGTCGCCGTGTACGCCACGGAGCGCGCCCGCGGCGCATGCGCGGAAATCGAGCCATTGTTGATGATCCGCCCGCCGCGCGGTGCCTGACTCTTCATGATGCGGAAAGCCTCGCGGGTGCACAGGAAAGCGCCGGTGAGATTTGTTGCTACGACCGCGTTCCAGGTGGCCACCGGCAGATCCTCCAGTGGCACCGGCGGGGCGGTGATGCCGGCATTGTTGAACAGCACATCGAGTCGTCCGAAGGCACCCGCGGTCCTGGTGAACAGCGCCTGCACTGAACTCTCATCGGTCACGTCACAGGGAACGGCCAGGCCACGGCGAGCGGCCGCGCCGGCCGCTGCCAGGACCTCGCGCAATGCCGCTTCGCGCCGTCCCGCCAGCACCACCCGATAGCCGTCCGCCAGGAACGCGAGCGCGACCGCCCGGCCGATGCCGCTGCCCGCACCGGTGATCACTGCAACCCGCACTGCACTCATCGATCGCACTCCCTATTCCAGCGACCACGCCCCCGGCGTGCCGCGCCTGCCATTGTAGGCGCGCCGGACTGGTGAGACGTACCTCGCAAATTCATGCTGTTGCGCTGAACATGTCGCATGCCTGTAATACCGTGCGTGCAGTCTCTCGCTCCGGTGACCTCGCGAGGCCAAACCCGTGCAGCTAAGCTCACTGTCGATCATCAACATGCGCCGCGACCTCTCGACGCGCTTCGCAAGCGCCACCCGGCAGTGGCTGGCGGCGCGCGCCGCCTATCGGCGATTGCACGACTCCCACGTCAAGGACCTGTTCGCGCTGCGCGATGCTGCACAGCGCCTGGACCAGGTTGAGCGCGGCCGCAACGCGCTGTTGCGTGACCTGAAAGCCCTCTCGGACTGACGGGCCGGCGGGATCTGCCGCCCTTGCCCGACCCCGAAGGGTCGTGCGATCCTTTTCCCGTGACCCACATCGTTATTGAGCACTCCTCGAACTTGCGTCGGCAGCTGAATCTGCCGAAGTTCGTCGAGGCCATGCGCCAGGCAGCCCTGGCCACCGGCATGTTCCCTTCCGGGGGAATGCGCACGCGGGCGTATGAAAGCGAGCCGTATCGCAGCGCGCGTCAGGCCGACAATACCTTCGTGCACCTGAGTATCTGCGTCGGGCACGGTCGTGATCACGCCACGCGACGCCAGGCCTGTGAGGATATTTTCGCGGCGGCCTGCGAACAGCTGCGCGAGGTGCACGCCCGCGCTCCGCTGGGTATTTCGGTGGAAATGCAGGAGCGCGATCCGGACCCCGGTCTCATGCAGGGCAATGTCCGCGATTACGTCCTGGGGGCACCGGTGCGTCGCGGCTGAGGCATAAACGAAGGCCCCGGCATCCTTTGCTGGAACACCGGGGCCTTGCGACGCATTGCCTGCCGCGGGGTCAGTGGCCGGCGGGCGCATCCTGTGCGCTGCCCTGCCCTTTGACGTTTATGTCACCAGGGTTCGACAGCACGTACATCACGACCCGCCGGTTCTTCGCACGACCTTCATCATCCTTGTTGCTGGCCACCGGCTGGCTCTCTCCATAGCCCTTCGCAACGAGCTGATCCGCGGGGACGGCATCCATGATCAGGTAGTTGCGCACCGATTCGGCGCGGCGCTGCGACAGCTTGAGGTTGTAGGCAGCCGTGCCGATGCTATCGGTATGGCCCTGGATTTCGACCTTCACTCGCGGGTGGTGCTTCAGTCCATCCGCCACGCCATCCAGGATCGGCCGCGAATCTGCCGTGAGATCTGCCTTGTTGAAAGCAAAATTCACACCCTCGATCGTTATGGAAGCCTTGGCGGCGGGAAACGCGGCTACCGGCGGCGGGGGCGGCGGCGGTGGTGGGGGTGGCGGCGGCGGGGGTGGTGGTGGTGGTGGTTCCACCGCGGCTACCGGAAGCGGCGCCGCCACGGGGCTGCCACCGAATGAGTACTGCACACCGACCATATAGAGGTAATCCTTGAGGTTCGCATTACCCGGGTCGGCCCAGCGCATCTTCAGTTCGGGACGCAGCGCCAGCTTGCTGGTCTTATCGCCGCTTTCCCACATCTTGATCATCACACCGACTTCCGTCTCGACGCCAAGGCGCGTGTCGAAACCGGGATCACCACCACCATTGAGCTTGTAATCCGCGCGCACGGCGCCCAGTCCCAGTCCGACATAGGGCGCGATGATGCCGCCGCGGTTACCGACCGCCAGCATGTCGAGCGAGAGTGCGTCCAGATCCAGACGCCCGGGCAAGGCCGGCGCGCGGGTATGTGTGTCGAGGTTCCCATTGCCGCTGAATTCGATATTGAAGATCGGACCCAGCTCACGGCCTAACGCAGCGCCGTACGCCACGCTGTTGCGATCGACGTCGCGATGGTAGTCGGGGGTGATGCCGCCCAGAAAGGGCGTTACGTACCATTCGTCACCATCGGCTGCGGCAGCCAGTCCTGGTGCGGCCAGTACACACAACAACAATGCTCGATTATTCATGAACTCTCCCGTTCGGATTCAAAACGCGCCGGGGTGACGCGCAGGCCGAACCACATGGCGTCGCAGGCTAGCAACAGCATGCGGCAGTGCGATATAGGACCTTTGGGCGCAGCGCGTGTAGGCGTTCTGCACCTTGTTGCGTTTCCGCAGCGATCGGCGTCAGGAGGCCGTGAGCGGCGTGAGGTCTAGTTTACGAACAGATTCAGCTCGAGAAAGTCATTGACCTTGTCGAGGGCCACCCGCGTCTGCTGCGCGGTGTTGCGATCGCGGATGGTCACACTCTGCCCGGCCGCGCTCTCACCATCGATGGTGATGCAGTACGGACAGCCGGCTTCGTCCATGCGCGCATAACGCTTGCCAATGGCCTGCTTCACATCGTGCTCGATCAGTCCGCGGCGCCAGAATCTGCGTCGCAAGTCCTGATACAGCTTCTCGCTGATTTCCGGCATGCCGTCCTTGTTGACCAGCGGAAATACCGCCGCCTTGATCGGCGCGACCCTTGGATTGAGCAGCAGCAGCTCCGGACTCGCACGGGAGGGATCTTCCGTGTAGGCCTCGCACAGCAGTGCGAGCACGCCACGATCGAGGCCGGCCGATGGCTCGATGACGTGCGGCAGGTAGCGTTCGCCCTTGTGACCGCCGTTGGGCAGCAGTTCGCCACGCTCATTGTCAAAGTATTCGAGCTGGACGCGCGAATGCTTCTGATGCTGCGCCAGATCGAAATTCGAACGATGGGCCACGCCCTCCAGCTCACCATACCCGGGGTAGGTGAACGGAAAGCGGTACTCCACATCGGAGGTGCCGGCGCCGTCTTTCGCATAGTGCGCGAGTTCATCGGCGTCGTGCACCCGCAGCTGCAGGTTGTCCCCGGCGAGGCCCAGGCCCCGCCACCACTTCATGCGCTGCTCGCGCCAGAACGCGTACCAGTCACGGGCTGAATCCACGTGACAGAAGAACTCGATTTCCATCTGCTCGAATTCACGGCTGCGAAAGGTGAAATTGCGCGGCGTGACTTCGTTGCGGAAGGCCTTGCCGACCTGCGCAATGCCAAAGGGCACCTTCACGCGGGTGGTGTCGATGACATTCTTGAACTGCACGAAGATGCCCTGGGCCGTTTCCGGGCGCAGATAGGCGACATCGTCTTCAGTCGCCGTCGCGCCCACGTAGGTCTTGAACATCAGATTGAAGGCGCGCGGCTCGGTCAGCGTGCCGACCTTCTCCGCATCCGGCGCCACGACGTGGCTCCAATCGGCGTGCGGCAGCTGCGACAGCGGCACCGCGCGCGTTTCGCCGAAGGCCTTCTCCGCCTTCTTTTTCTGTTTGTGCTCGCTGGCCGTATCGGGCATGAAGGCAAACAGCGGCTTGCCATTGCGATCGCCGCTGACCGGCACGTACAGCATCAGGTGATCGAAACGATAACGCTGCTTGGTTTCGCGGCAGTCCACCATCGGATCGCTGAAGCCGGCGATGTGGCCGCTGGCCTCCCAGACGCGCGGATGCTGGATGATGCTGGTGTCGAGCGGCACGATGCGCACCGGCTCGCCGTTCGGGCCGGGATCACCGCCGCAGGGGTTGAGGACCACATCCTCCCACCATGCATCGCGCAGGTTCTTCTTCAGCTGCGCGCCCAGTGGACCGTAGTCCCAGAAGCCGCTCTGGCCGCCGTAGATCTCGGAGGCCTGGTAGATGAAGCCACGACGCTTCGCGAGCGCCATGATCCTGTCCATGGACTTCGAACCGGCCACCGTCATGTCAGTGCCAGCACTTAAGACACATTCACGAATTTCGTGACCAGGCAGGTCTCCAGGCCCTCGATGCCCTCCTCGGATCCATGGCCGCTTTCCTTGACCCCGCCGAAGGGCGATTCCGGCACCGAGATCTGAAAACTGTTGATGCCGATCATGCCCGCCTCGATCTGCTCGCCGAGCAGATTCACCGTGCGCGCGGAGCGCGAGAACGCGTAGGCCGCAAGTCCGAACGGCAGACGGTTGGCACGGGTGATGGCTTCCTTGAAAGATGCGAAGGAGTTGATCAGCGCCACCGGCCCGAATGGCTCCTCGTTCATGATGCGTGCAGCTTCGGGAACATCCGACAGCACGGTCGGCTGGAAGAAATAGCCCTTGCCCGCGATGCGCTCGCCACCGGTGTGGAATTTCGCGCCATGCTTGCGGGCATCGGCCAGCAGACTCGCCATGGCCTCGAGACGGCGCGGATGCGCCAGCGGGCCCATCTGCATGCCATCGACCAGGCCGTCGCCGACCTTCATTGCGCGCGTACGCCGCGCGAAGCCCTCGACAAACTTGCCGTACACGGCCTGCTGCACGTAGAACCGCGTCGGCGAAACGCATACCTGGCCGGCATTGCGGAACTTGGCGCTGACTGCCAGATCGAGGACCTGGTCCAGATCGACGTCCTCGAATACCAGTACCGGACCGTGGCCACCCAGCTCCATCGTCGTGCGCTTCATGCCATCGGCCGCGAGCTTCGTCAGCTGCTTGCCCACGGGCACCGAACCGGTGAAATGGATGGCGCGGATGATTGGGGAACTGATTAGATGCTCGGAAATCATCGCTGGGACACCGAAGACAACGGACAGGACCCCCTTCGGCAGGCCAGCGTCCAGCAGCGCCCGCGCGACCTCGAGGGCGGATGCCGGTGTCTCCTCGGCGGGCTTCAGGATGCAGGTGCAGCCGGCCGCCAGTGGCGCGCCAATCTTGCGGGCCGGATTGCCGAGCGGGAAATTCCAGGGCGCGAAGCCGGCGACCGGACCGACCGGCTCCTTCAGCACCGTCATGCGCACGCCAGGAGCGCGCTGCGGCAACACCCGTCCATAAGCGCGGCGTCCTTCCTCCGCGTACCATTCGAAAATGTCAGCGGCCATACCCAGCTCGACGCGCGCCTCGGCAAGCGTCTTGCCTTCCTCCTGGGTGGCGATGCGGGCGATTGCATCGATACGCTCACGCAGCAGGTCAGCGGCACGCTTGAGGATCCGACCGCGCTCCTGGGGGGGCTTCGCGCGCCAGGCCGGAAATGCGTCGCGCGCCGCCGCCAGCGCCTGATCCAGGTCCGCGCGGGTCGCCATCGGCAGCTGACCGAGCACCTCTTCGGTGGCCGGATTGATCACTGGAATGTGTTCGCGATCGCCGCCGCTGATCCATTCACCGCCAATGAGTAGATTAAGTTCAGGGTACTGGCTGCGCAGCATGGAAATCTCCTCCAGAAACGGCCCGCATCCTAACAAACCCCCGCCCCCCCGACCACGACTGCCGCAAGTGACATATACTGCGGGCGCGCGGCCTGGCGCCGCCTCGGATGTGCATCATGCTGTGGCTTAAGGCCTTCCACGTCATCTTTGTGGTCACCTGGTTTGCCGGGCTGTTCTATCTGCCGCGGCTCTTCGTCTACCACGTGGCCACCACCGACTCGATCGGTCAGGCCCGCTTCGTGGTGATGGAACGGCGCCTGTTCGTGATGGCCAGCATCGGCGGCGCATTCACCGTGCTGTTCGGAATCCTGATGGTCGTGTCGGCGCCTGCCTATATGATGCAGACTTGGCTGCATGCCAAACTGGCGCTGGTGCTGCTGGTCATCGCTTACCACATCTGGTGCATGGCGCTGATGCATGCGCTGCGCGATGGCCGCAACCATCACTCGCAGCGCTGGTTTCGCCTCTTCAATGAAGTGCCCAGCGTGCTGCTCATTGCCATCGTGATCCTCGCGGTGGTCAAACCCGGTCTCGACTGACGCGCTCTAGAACAGACCGACGATCTTGCCGGACTCGTCCACATCGATCGCAACGGACGAGGGTACCTTCGGCAAACCCGGCATGGTCATGATGTCACCGCAGATCATGACGACGAACTCGGCGCCCGCATTCAGACGCACTTCACGGATGTTGACGATATGGCCCGACGGCGCGCCACGCAGCTTCGGATCGGTCGAGAACGAATATTGGGTCTTGGCGACGCACACCGGATAGCTGCCGTAGCCGTTGTCCTGCAGCACCTTGATCTGGTTGCGCACCTTGGCATCGGCGGTGATGTCGGAGGCCCCGTAGATCTTGGTGGCAATGGCCTTCATCTTCTGCCACAGCGGCTCGCTGTCCTCATAGACGAACTTGAAGGTGCTCGGCAGCTCGGCCATCTTCACGACTTCCTCGGCCACCGCAACCGCACCCTTGCCGCCTTCGGCGTAGTGACGCGCCAGGATGACCTTGGCACCGCGGCTGCCCGCGCGCTCGATGAGTAGCTTCACTTCCGCGTCGGTGTCCTCGTTGCGGTGATTGATCGCGACCAGGCATGGCAGCCCGTAATTGTTGCGCACATTGTCGATATGGCGCTCCAGATTGACGATGCCCTTCTCCAGCGCCGTGACATTCTCCTTGCCCACATCGGCGACTTCCACGCCGCCGTGATACTTGAGCGCACGGACGGTGGCTACGATGACGACGGCGGCCGGAGTCAGTCCGGCCTTGCGGCACTTGATATCGACGAACTTCTCGGCGCCGAGATCGGCGCCAAAGCCGGCCTCGGTGACGACATAATCAGCCAGGCGCAATGCAGTCTGGGTGGCCATCACGGAATTGCAGCCGTGCGCGATGTTGGCGAATGGCCCGCCGTGGATGAAGGCGGGATTGTTCTCCAGCGTCTGCACCAGGTTCGGTGCCATCGCATCCCGCAGCAGCGCCGTCATGGCGCCATGCGCCTGCAGATCGCGGGCCAGAATCGGCTTCTGCGCGGTGGTGTAGCCGACGACGATCTTGCCGAGGCGCTCCTTGAGGTCCTTGATGCTCGTGGCCAGGCAGAAGATGGCCATGACTTCGGAGGCCACCACGATGTCGAAGCCATCCTGGCGCGGATAGCCATTGCCGGGACCGCCCAGGCCGATGACGATGTCACGCAGCGCACGGTCATTGCAGTCGACGACGCGGCGCCAGGCAATGCGGCGCACATCGAAGCCGAGCGGGTTGCCATGGTGAATATGATTGTCGATGAGTGCAGCCAGCAGATTGTTGGCCAGCGCGATGGCGGCGAAGTCGCCCGTGAAATGGAGGTTGATGTCCTCCATCGGTACGACCTGCGAATAGCCGCCGCCGGCGGCGCCACCCTTCATGCCGAATACCGGACCCAGGGCCGGTTCACGCAGGCAGATGATGGTCTTCTTGCCGATGCGGTTGAGCGCATCGCCCAGACCCACCGAGGTCGTCGTCTTGCCCTCGCCGGCCGGGGTTGGGGAAATTGCCGTGACCAGGATCAGCTTGCCCAGCGGGCGATCCTTCAAAGTCGCGATGTAGTCGAGCGAAATCTTGGCCTTGAACCGGCCGTAGGGCTCCAGCGACTCCTCGGGGATACCGAGGCGATCCTGCGCCAGCCCGACGATGGGCTTCATTTTGGCCTGTTGGGCAATTTCAATATTCGAAGCGGGAGGTGCCATGCAGGTTCTTCCGGTCTTGATGTGTCGAAAGGGCCGTAAATGTAGCACGATCGATGCCGGGCGATGACTTCGGTCGCGCTACCATCCGCATCCCTTATCATTGGTATCTATGAAGCAAATTTCCGCCACGGAGCTGCGGCCGTTCATCCGCACAATTGCCGACTACCCGCGCCCCGGAATCCAGTTCCGCGACATCACCACGCTGCTTGGAAATGCGCAGGCGCTGCGCGCCACCATCGCGGCGCTGGCCGCCCCCTGGGCGGACGCCGGCATCACCCACGTCGCCGGCATCGAGGCCCGGGGGTTCATTTTCGGTGCGGCGGTGGCCTGCCAGCTGGGGGCCGGTTTTGTGCCGCTGCGCAAGCAAGGCAAGCTGCCCCACACGACCGTCATGGTCGAATACTCACTGGAATATGGGACGGATCAACTCGAGATGCACGCTGATGGCGTCACGGGCGCGGACCGTGTATTGCTGGTTGACGATCTGATCGCCACCGGTGGCAGTGCCGCTGCGGGGATCCGCCTGCTGCGTTCCCTGGACGCGACGGTCGTCGGGGCGACATTTGTAATTGATCTGCCCGATCTGGGCGGGACAGCGCGGCTGGAACAGGCGGGAATCAGGACCTTGTCCCTGGTTCGCTTCGACGGCCACTGACGGGCGCGGTGCTTGCCAGGCTGGTGGCATAATGCGAGGAGTAGACGAATGATCGAACAGGATACCGCCGGCGCCGATGCCATGGCAGCCGAGCTGCGGCGCATTATCGAGCAGGCCGAACAGCTTCTGGATGCTGCGGGCGTGGACAATCCCACGCTGGCCGCATTGAAGGATCGGGTCAATGACACCGTCGAGGCCGCACGCGACAAACTCGCCGAACTGGAACAGGAAGCGCGTCGTCGTGGGCGGCGCGCCGCGGCCGCCACCGAATCGTGGGTGCAGACGAATCCCTGGGCCGCCCTGGCCATCGGCGCCGGTGTGGGTCTGCTCATCGGGGCGTTGATCATGCGCGGCAGCCCCGCCCCGAGCCCCGAACTCGACGAGCCGGAAGCCTAGCAGCCACGATGATTCCCGGCACCGCATCCCTCGTCGAACACGGCCGCTCGCTATTGCGGCAGCTGCTGCATATGGGCGAGACCCGCCTCGAGATGCTCGCGCTGGAGATCGAGCGGGAGGTCAATGCCCTGGGCCGCGAGTTGCGACTGGCCGCCCTGAGCATCATCTCGGCATGGCTCGCGGGCACCTCGCTGGTGCTATGGGTGGCCATCATGTTTCCGCGGCAGGTCGGCCTGTGGATTCTGGCCGTGCTGTGTGTGCTGTTCACCTTCACCAGTCTGATGAGCTGGCAGGTGCTCAAGCGCGTCTCCGTCCGCGAGCGTCTCTTCAGCCGTCTGACGGATCAGCTGCGCAAGGATGCGCAGGCTCTGGAATCGCTCGCCGAGGCCGACCATGATTGAGCCCGCGCGGCAATCGCGCTCGACGGTCATTGCACGCCGGATGCAGATCCTGGAAATGGAGGCCGCGGTCCAACGCGCCACACTGGCGGCGACATTCGCCAAATGGGAACAACGCCGTACCTTGAGCTGGATTTTCGGGGCCGCGAAACTGGCCGGGGGCGTGCTCGCGACCCCCACCATCAAGTGGGTGGCGACGGCGCTGCTGATGCGACTGATCCGCAGCCGGTTCGGTTAGCTCCAGCGATCCTCGTCCGGCGGACGTTGCGCCGCTGCGGGTCTTGCGACATCCGCTTCGCCGGCATCGGCAACCGCAGGCTCGGCGCCATTGCGGCCGTTATAGACTTCGAGACGGTTGTAGAGAGTCTTGAGGCTCACGCCCAGGATATCGGCGGCCTTGCGCTTTACGTGCCCGCATTGTGCGAGGGTCGCCAATGTCACGCGTCGCTCGACCTCTTCTAAGGGCGTTCCGACACGGATGGTCACGGTCGTTCCATCATCACTGGCCGCCGCTGCCACGCCCGCCGGCAGGCCGCTGTCGATCACATCGTCGGCCATGATGAAAGCCCGCTGCACGTGATTGCGCAGCTCGCGAACGTTGCCCGGCCAGCTGTGCTGGTACAGGCTCGCCAGGCTGTCGCTGGTGAATGTCTTGGTCGTCCCCTCGGTGCGGTTCAGCTCAGCCAGAAAATGGCGCGCGAGCAGCTCGATATCCGCCCCCCGCTGGCGCAGCGGCGGCAGCCGGATCGGAAACACGTTGAGGCGGTGGTACAGATCCTCACGCAGCTTGCCATCCGCCAGTGCCAGCTCCGGTTCGCGGTTGCTGGCGGCGATGATGCGCACATCACACACGATGGGCGTGACACCTCCGACACGGCTGAAACTGCCGGTTTCGAGCACGCGCAGCAGTTTGACCTGCAGCTCCATCGGCATTTCAGTGACTTCGTCCAGGAACACGGTGCCGCCGTGCGCGCGCTCGAAGAAACCCTTGTGCTGCCGGTCGGCACCGGTAAAGCTGCCGCGCTCGTGGCCGAACAGCTCGCTTTCAATCAACTGCGGTGAAACGGCGCCGCAGTTGAGCGGCAGGAATGGCGCTTCGCGCCGGCGGCTCAATTCATGGAGCGTGAGTGCGGCCAGCTCCTTGCCGGTACCGCTCTCCCCCAGCAGCAGCACCGTGGCCGAGGTGGGGGCGACCCGCGCCATCTGGTCGTAGAGCAGTTCCATGGCCGGCGCGCTGCCCATCAGACGCCCAAAGCGCCCGAGTCGGCGCAACTCATGGCGCAATGCACCAATTTCATTGCGCAGTGCGGCGGTCTTGCGGGCGTGTCGCAGCACCGCCTGCACCCGGTCGAGTTCCGCGGGCTTGACCAGGTAATCCGTGGCGCCGGCGCGCAGGGCGGCGATGGCGCTGTCCACCGAGGCGTGACCCGTCACGACGATGAGTTCGGGGGCATCCCCGGCGGGAAGCTCGCGCGCAAGCTCAATGCCCTGCCCATCGGGCAGGCGCAGATCGGTCAGTACGACATCGGGACGCTTGCGGCTCAGCTGCTCCCGGGCGGCCTGTAGGGTTTGCACCCCGGTGGAGGTAAATCCTTCCAGGCGCGCGACTTCCTGCAGCCAGGCAACCATGTCGGGATCGTCATCGACAATGAGGGCATGGGGCATGTAAGTCAGACTATCACGGAAGCGAAGCGGTTCAGTTTATAGTAGGTTTTTCAATCGCTGTACTTCTTACAGCTTGCCAAGGGCTTACGGAATAATTTGCACGATGCTGCTGACGTGGCGAGCAGGCCACAATGCAGATCAAGGTCGCCAGCGCTGCAGGCCTAGCGCTCAGTTCAAGTGGTACTTTCGCCTACAAAAGTGACGGATCATCGTGGCGCGAGGGGACTGGGGATGGCATGCCGGTTGCACCCGTTTTCACGATTGACCCCCCACGATTGAGCGGGCCGCTCACGGCGGCCCGCCCCTTTTGGGGCGCTAGGCATCAGCCTGCGCAGCCAGGCGCACCAGTGCCTCACCCGTAACGCGTTGGATGGTCCAGTCAGCCGCGGCCCGCGCACCCAGTGCGCGATACACCTTCAAGGCCTGCTCATTCCAGTCGAGCACTGCCCACTCGAAGCGGCCGCAGCCGCGCTGCAGCGCCAACTTTGCCAGCCACGCGAGCATCCGACGGCCCAACCCGCGGCCGCGGCTCGCGGGTCGCACGTACAGGTCTTCCAGATACAGGCCCGGCCGGCCCAGAAAGGTGGAGAAATTGTGGAAGAACAGCGCAAAGCCGCACGGCTGCCCGTCAATGCAGCCGATGATGGCTTCGGCATACGGGCGTGGTCCGAACAATGCCGCATGGATATCGGCGCGCGTGGCGGTGACTTCATGCGCCAGCCGTTCGTACTCGGCCAGTTCACGAATGAATTCGAGCACCAGCTCGACCTCCTGCGCGCGCACCGGCCGGATTGAAAGCTGCGGCGCGCTCATCCGGTACTTTGCAGGCCCTGCGCGATGCCGCTGACGCTCGCGAGCAGCGCCGCGAACAGATCGCGGTCTTCACGACCGGTCGCACGCCAGCGTCGCAGCAGATCGACCTGCATGAGGTTCATCGGATCCACATAGGGATTGCGCAGCTGAATGGAGCGCTGCAGCTGCGGCTCCCCATCCAGCAGCGAGGTGTAGCCCCTGATGGCGAGTATGTGCCCCCGCGCGCACTCATACTCGGTGCGGATGGCATCGAAGTGACGGCGCAGCGGCGCATCGACCAGTTCCTCGTACGCATAGGCGATCTCCAGATCACTGCGCGCCAGCATCGTCTCGATATCATCGATAAGGGTGCGCAGGAACTGCCATTGCGTGCAGGCCGACTGCACCGCCGGCAATCCGTGCGCCTCGATGGCGGCGCCCAGTCCGTGGCCGGCGCCAAACCAGCCGGGCAACAGGTGCCGTGATTGGATCCACGCAAATACCCAGGGCACCGCGCGCACCGAGTCAATGGCGGTGGCCGCGGAGCGGTACGCGGCACGTGAGCCGATCTGCATGCGCTCAATCACATCGATGGGCGTCACCTGGCGGAAATAGTCCTCAAAATCCGGCTCGCCAAATACCAGGCGCCGATACGCTGCCAGACTCGCCTGCGCCAGGGTGGCCGCGCAGGCCTCGTGGAGCGGGTCCGTTGCGACGCGGGCAGCGCGCCCGCTCTGTCCCACCGACAGCGCCAGCGCGCTGAAGGCCCGCTCCAGCGTGCGCATGGCAATGGGCCGCAGACCATAGCTTTGATTGACCACCTGCCCCTGTTCGGTGATGCGCAGCACCGGATTGGCCGCACCCGCCGGCGCCGAGCGCACCAGCGCATCGATCCGGCCACCGCCAAGCGCAATGCTGCCGCCTCGGGCGTGCATGATCACCGGATGCTCGACCACGCCTTTGAGTGCTTCATTCAGCGCCGCCTGCGCGTGATGGATGGCGACGCGCGCATTACAGATGCCGCCTTCCTTGCTGATATCCGCGTGTCCGAGCACGACGCCCTGACGGCCGAGACGTGCGGCAAGGTGCCGCTGATAGGTCGGATCGGCCAGCAGCAGGCGCATCAGCTCGGCACTGCGCTCGAGGGTATCGAGACATTCAAACATGGGCGCCACATCGACCGCAGCCTCGCCCGTGCGCTTGTCCCAGGCCTCGGCCCAGCGCGCCAACAGCAACACCGCCAGCACGTCATCGATGCCCTGCACGCCGCTGACCACGTAGTAGCCAATGGCATCCGGCCCATAGTGATGCCGGCCCTGCACCATGGCCTCGAAGACCCCGCGGCTGCGGCGCCCCTGCGGATCAAGTTCCATGCGCGGCCCTTGATCGCGGGCCAGCGCCCCCTTGAGGAGCGCCTCGCGCTCCTGTGCCGTGCGTTCCGGCCATTGCGGATCGCCCAGCCCCTGCGCGATCACCTGGTGATGCACGCAGGTATGCTGCCGCACATCCAGTGTCGCCATGTGAAAGCCGAAGGTCTGCACCCGACGCAGCAGGCGCTGCACGAAGTGATGGCCGGCGTTCCAACCCTTGTTGGCCCGCAGGCTCTCCGCAATCAAGCGGATGTCCGCCTCGAAATCGCGCGCCTGTTCGTAGCCATTGGGACGCCCCTCCAGGCAATTGCGCAGGCGCAGGCCACACTGCGCCAGGAAGACGCGATACGGCATGCGATCGTGGCGCGCCGGCGTGATCGAGCGTGAGCCGGGAACCAGGGTGTTGTAGTGTTCGATGCGCTTGGCGAGGGCCGCGGAGATATCGACACGGCTGGCGCTTTGCGACAGCTCCTGCGCCAGCGTCTGGCATTCCTCGAAATACGCATTGACGATGACGCGGTTCTGCCGATCGAGGGTTTCGCGGATGGTCTTGCCATTGACGTCAGGATTGCCATCCATGTCGCCGCCGACCCAGGTGCCAAAGCCGATGATGCGCGGCAGCTCCATGGCCTCCGCCTCGACGCCGTACAGTTTCTCCAGCGCCTCGCTGACTTCCTCGTAAAAGTCCGGCACCACCTGGTACAGCACTTCCCCGAGGTAAAACAGCACGTGCTCGCGCTCATCGGCCACGGTCAACCGCTCGCGCGGATGATCCTCGGTCTGCCACGCCGCCGTGATCTCGGCGCGCACGCGGTTCCACACGGCGCGCGATTCGCGCGGCGTCAGGGTCGGATCCAGCCGATCCAGCAGCAGCTGCGCGACGCGTTGCTGCTTGCGCAGCATGGTGCGGCGGGTCGCCTCCGTCGGGTGCGCGATGAACACCGGCTGGATCTGCAATTGCGGCAAGATGGCGAGGACATCATCCAGGGTCGCGCCACCCGCCTTGAGCGTCCCGAGCGCATCCTCGATGCCACCGGGCTGCGGCCGGCCGCTGTCCTTCAGGAAGTAATCACGGCGGCGGCGGATGCGGTGCACGCTTTCGGCGAGGTTGACGGCCTGGAACCAGGCCGAGAATGCCCGTACCAGATCCCGGGCCTGCGCGGGGGGGCGGCCGCGTACCCGCGCCGCCAGCTCGCTGCCCGCGGTCGCATCACCCTCGCGGCGGTTGATCGCGGTGACCCGGTCCTCCTCGACGGTGGCCAGCAGTGCCACACCGCCCTGCTCCCGCAGCACGCTGCCGATCAGATCGCCGAGCGCGTGCACGTCCTCGCGCAGCGCTTCGTGCTTGGGCGGGAAATGGATCTGCTGGCGTTTCAGGATGGATTCTCCACGGCTTTGATTATCCTGCCAGCAGCACAGCCTCGGCGTGTTCGAGCGCCTCGGGCCGGCCGTGGATCAGGATCAGATCGCCTTCACGCAGGCGCGTGGCACCGTCGGGCGCCTTGCCCAGTATCCCGTGTCGGCGCACCCCCGTGAAGGCCACTGCGGCACCGCGCTCCCGAATCTCATCCACCGACCGCCCGACGGCCCAGGCGCCCGGCGGGATGACGACCGTCCGCAGCTGCGCGCGTTGCTCCAGCAGGTCCACCGGCACCGACGACTCGGTATGCTGGCGCACATCGCTCAACAGCGCGTAGCGATTGTCGCGCACTTGCCCAAGCATGTGCGCGACCTTCGCAAACGGCATGCGCAAGGTTCGCAGGGTAGCCCCAACCAGGATCAAACCCATCTCGAAAGTCTCGGGAATGATCTGCGTGGCCCCGGCGGCAATCAGATCCGGTGCATGCGCGTCATCCACGGTGCGCACCAGGATGGGCACCTCGGCGCGCAAACGCCTGACGGTGCGGACGATGCCGAGGGCGACCCCGATACTCGAGAAGCTGATGACCACCGCGCTGGCTTGGTCGCAGCCGGCGCTGATCAGCATGTCCTCATCGGCCGAGTCCCCGTAAAGCACCGGTTCGCCGGCCTGGCGTGCCGCCCGAATGCGCGCCGGATCCAGATCCAGCGCTATGTATTCGAAGCCCTGTGACTCCAGGACGCGGGCGACGCTTTGGCCCACGCGGCCATAGCCACACAGGATCACGTGCTCGCGCTGGGCGATGGTGCCGGTGGGCTCGTATTCGGCGGGGCCTAACGGCTTCAGCTCCGGTCGTCGTTCGCGCAGCACCAGTCGCGCGATGCGCGCATTGTTTGCCAGGATGAAGGGGCTGAGCACCATCGACAGTACCAGCGCGACCAGCAGCGGTTGCGCAATCCGCAATGGCACCGCGCCACCCTGCAGTGCCAGCGTCAGCAGCGCAATCCCGAATTCGCCGCCGATCGACATGACGATGCCGGTGCGCACTGCCTTGAAGGTCGAAGCTTCAAAAAAGCGGGTTGCAAGCGCCGCGATCAGGGTCTTGATGAGCACGAGGCCGGCCAGCAGCGCCGAGATCAGCAGGAACTCGTACACCAGCAGGTGCAGATCCAGCAGCATGCCGACGCTGATGAAGAACAGTCCCAGCAGGATGTCCCGAAAGGGCCGGATGACGCTCTCGATCTGATGCCGGTATTCGGTCTCAGCGAGCATCATCC
This sequence comes from Steroidobacteraceae bacterium, assembly GCA_036267975.1. GTDB lineage: Bacteria > Pseudomonadota > Gammaproteobacteria > Steroidobacterales > Steroidobacteraceae > DAIDKA01. The sequence continues at coordinate 146,171 of DATAVA010000031.1, forward strand.
CGGCGAGGAACGCACCCAGGGCCAGCGACAGACCCGCCAGATGTGAGGTCCAGGCCGAAGCCAGCACCACCAGCAGCACCGCCAGGGTAAACAGTTCGCGCAGCCGGCTGTGCGCGATTTCATGGAACAGCGGACGCAGCAGCCAGCGACCCGCGGCCAGCACTGCCGCCACGGCGGCCGCGCCACCCGCCACCGCCGCGGCCACGGCGCCGACCGAAAAATCACCGCTGTGGCCATCCGCCATGGCAGAGGCGAGCGCCAACAGCGGCACGAAGGCCATGTCCTGAAACAGCAGCATGCTGAACGCCAGTCGGCCATGCGTGCGGTTGATCTCGCCGCGATCCGTGAGTGTGTGCAGGATGATGGCGGTCGAACTCATGGCGATCGCGCCGCCCACCAGTGATCCGACCAGCCACGGCAGACCGAAGCCGCGGGCGATGAGCGCGATCAGCGCAATGGTCGCGCACACCTGCAGTGCCCCGAGACCAAATACCTCACGGCGCACTGCCATCATGCGCGGCAGCGAGAATTCAAGACCGAGGGTGAACAGCAAGAACACCACACCCAGCTGCGCCAGATCGCTGATGGTGTCCGCCTGCGTGATGAGCCGCAGCGCATGCGGCCCGAGCGCCATGCCGACGACGAGGTAACCGAGTATCGAGGGCCAGCCGATGCGTCGCGCCAGGGCCACGACGAACACCGACGCGGCCAGCATGATCAAGACCTGGGTGAGGGGCTGCTCGATCAGGATCAGTTGTTCATCAGGATGGTGGTGTCGAAGCTCTCGAAGCCCTGGATGGCGCGCTTGTAGGCGTTGTATACCAGCCGTTCGGCGACCTTGTCCGCGCGGGCGGACAGCAGCATGCGCAGCACGATGTCATCGGGCGGCCGGGCCGCATCTTCGGCCATCAGTTGTTCGATCACGCGCGTGAGGCGGTGTACCAGTTCGTTCACGAAGCGCAGGTGCGCCGTATCGAATACCTGTTCATTACCCGGACCATAGGTGGTGCGTGCCTCCTCGGCCAGTTCGTGCAGGAACATATTCAGCAGCCGCGCCTTGTCGATAAGACGCAGTTCCGTGAAATATTCGATTTCAGACTGCAGGTTCATGCGTGCAACGTCTCAGGCGGGGAAGAAATCGATCGGCTTGGTAGTGGTGATGGTCTCGACATCCTTCGGCTCGAAGCGGTAGGCCTTCACACGTGCAATGATTTTGCTTTCAAGATCCTCATTGTGCAATTCCGACGAGACGATCCGGCACATCGTCACCTCTCCGGAAGGCGCGATCGTGAATTCCAGCACCACCTTGCCCTGCAGTTCAGGATGCTCCCGCAGCGCGCGCGCGTACAGGGTATAGATAGCGCCTTTGTTACGGTCGAAGACAAGTTCAATCTCTTCACGGCTGCGGGCCGCCTTGCCACTGGTCCCGGTGCGGGTTGCGCCGCGGTCGTCGAGTCCGGAATGCGCAATGGCAGAGGTTACGGTCGCGGTCTCATGACCGGTCAGAGACCCGGCGCCGCTGCCGAAACCGCGGCTGCTGGTAGAGGTGATGCCACTGCTGGCCGTGCCGACCTTCGCGGTGATCATGGAACGCTCGGCGTGCGAATCAGCACCCACCGCACCGGTGAGGTTCTTGGTCTGTCCCTCATCGATGGGCGTCTTCTCGCGCAGGTCCGCGAGCTGATCCTTGAACTGTTCGATACCGGATTTCTCCGCCTTGAGGCGTGCCTGCGCAACCTTATCCACCTGAGGCACCGGCGTCGGCACCGGTTTCACCACCGGCACGGGTTTCACTTCCGGCTTGGGCGGCGGGGGCGGCGGGGGCTTGGGCTGCTCCTCGATCATGACGCGTGCCAGCTGCGGCGGCACGACGGCCGCGCCCGGCGGGGTCCTCGGGGCCGGCAGCAGCACCAGCAGAATGGCTAGCAGCAGCAGCAGTACCAGGCCGATGCGCAGAATGCGCTGGAAACGCGCCTGCGCCTCCTCGTCGCCTTCCCAGGCCAGTTCGTACGTTCGGTAAAATGGTGCCAGCATGATGAGCCCTATGCCGTCGGAACCCGCGCCAGCGACACGGGTTTTTCTTTCTGCAGCACGGCAAGCGAAATCTTGCCGTAGTCCGCATCCGTACAGGTCGCCATGACTTTCTTCAGGACCTCATAGGGCAGCGACTTGTCGGCCATGATGGTGATTTCGCGGGCGGCCAGCGCGGCCTCGGAAATATCCTTGCCGATCAGCAGCGGCCGCTTCAGCGCCGCGCCCAGCGGTGCGATGGTCGCGCCCTGATCCGCCTGCACATCCTTGATGGTCTCAATGAATTCGCCCTGCACGAACAGGTCCGTCTTCGTGATCATGACGACCACCGAGTGATCCGGCGCGGTCTGCGAAATGGATTGCGGAATTTCGATGCCCTTGCTGTTCTGGATGACTTCAACTTCCGTGGAATACACCAGCAGGAATGACACCATCACCGAGAGGATGTCGATGAGCGGAATCAGGTTCAGCTCGAAGCCGGCCCGATGGCGCTGATGGTGCACGGCCATGCGCCGCGCGCGGGAGGACATCATGGCGGTGCGTCTCCCACGGAAATTGTCGGGAACAGTTCCGCCTGCGCGGTCGCAAAACCGTTGGTGGCTTCGAATACGCGCACCCGGTCCATCACCTGCACCAGGATATCGTAGGGCGTGTCCTTCTCCAGCAGCACCGAGGCATCAGTTTTCTGCGGAAATCTCGCCTTCACCTGCTTCAGAAAGGCCGTCAGTCCATCGTAGTCATACCCCGCTGCCGTATTGGGCAGATCCTTCAAAGGGCCGGTGTTGCGGTCCGCAACTTCGAGCAGGTTGTGGCGCACCAGCACCTCCAGCTGCAGGTCCTGGGGCAGATCCGGCAGCTGGGCACTGGCCGTGGGCAGGTTCAGCTGCAGCACCACCGTGCGGGAGAACACGGCGGTCATCAGCAGGAACGTCACCAGCACGGTGAAGATGTCGATCATGGGGACGAGCATCAGCTCGGCGGGCCGCCGATTGCGGCGCTCGAGCTTTCTGGTATCGTATGAACGGCGCATGTGCGTCTATCGCCCTGGCACTTAGGCCGCAGCAGGAGCTGGCGCCTCGGGGCGGCGCTCGGTCACGGCGTTCAGGAACTTCACCGAGGCCATCTCCAGGCTGTCGATGAGTTCGGTCGTCTTGGTCTGCAGGAAGGCGTGAATGAAAAGCAGCGGCACCGCCGTCATCAGGCCGAAAGCCGTACAGTTCATGGCCACCGAAATACTGGCCGACAGCAGGTTGGCCTTCTCCGCCGGATTGACGGTGGCGACCGCGTGGAAGGCGTTGATCAGGCCCATCACGGTGCCGAGCAGCCCGAGCAGTGTCGCGAGATTCGCGAACGTCGCCAGGTAATGGGTGCGCTTTTCCAGGCGCGGCACCACTTCCATGAGGCTTTCCTCCATGGCCTTCTCGATGTCATCGCGACGCCGTGCTGCCTGAATGCGTGCCAGGCCGTAGTTGAGTATCTGCGCGATGGCCGATTCTGACTTGGAGGTGACCTGCACCACCTGCCGGAAATTGCCCTGCGACAGCATGGGCACGATCTGATTCCACAGCAGCCGGTTACGTGTCGAGACACTCACCAGGTAGATGTAGCGTTCGATCCCGATCGCTAACCCGATCACAAGAACGATCGCGATGGGGAACATGAATGTCCCGCCACCTTGAAAGAACTTGACCAAACCATCCCAAATATTCATCAGCAACTCCCGAAGCAACAGTCGAACCTAGACAAACGGTCCCAACTTAATGACATAAGCGAAAAAAGCTACGACCTAATTCTCATCCCGCTTAGGCCGCGTTTGTGGCGCCCTCAGTGGGCCGCCGGCGCCCCCGCATCGGGTTCCGGTGCGGCCTTTTGTGCCGCAACTGTGTGGTAGTACCGCTCTTCGCGGTTGAAAACGTCACGATCTACAGGTTGCAACACCTCATCGACCAGGCTGTTCGCGGGCTTGCCGGTGAGGTCGCCAAGATCCGAATGTTTCCACGGCACCACGTACATGACCTTCGGCAACTCCTTGTTGCCGGTGATATCGGTCGTGTCCAGTTCCAGATGGTCCAGCGCCTTGCCGGGATGGCTGGATTTGGCGTTCGTGGTGGCCGGCGCGCGCTCGGCAGCGGGCTTCGCGGCGGCCGGCGCGGCCGCGGCATGGGTCTGCGCCGGCGCGGGCGGCGTAGCCGAAGTATTCACGCCCGGCTGCAGGTCCTCCCGTGACGGGGACTGCGGCGGGGCCTGGCCGAATGCCGGCAGCGCGCAAGTCATCAAAACCAAAACTACTGGCAATGTGCGCATGATCAGTCTCCCGCCTTGTCGGTCGCACGTGGCGCGGCGGCGCCGGGTGCTGCCGCCTTCTTGGCAGCGCGCTGTTTGAGATCGGCGATCCAGCCGGTCACGGCCTTGTCGTCCGCGGCCAGCTCCTGGTAATGCTCCATGGCCGCCAGGGCCGCGGTGGTATCACCCAGGTACAGATCCAGGACGATCGCCAGGTTCCGATACGCCGGGGCAAAGTTCGGATTCACGCTGATGGCGTGATTGTACGCATCGGCCGCGTCGTGAAACTTGCCTTCCTGGCGCAGCGTCACGCCCAGCTCCGACCAGCCCTCGGCGTCGTTGGCATCGCGCTGGACCGCCGCATGCAGCGACTGGTCCGACTTCGCCAGCTCGCCATGCTTGCGATACAGGATGCCAAGATTCACCAATGCTCCGGGATAGCCCGGATAGCCGGTTGCGATCTGCTGGAACTCCAGTTCCGCCTCGTCATCCTTGCCGCCCTTCACCAGTTGGACCGCGCGCGCAAAATCCGCAAGCGCCCGCGGGGGTGGCGGCGGCGCAGCGGGCACGGCAGCGGCCGCGGGCGTAACCGCAGCCACCGGCGGTGCGCTGGCTATCGGCGCCGACGCCGGCGCCGTCGTGGCCGTGGTGCGGGCCACGTGCGTGGTGCTGCAGGCGGCCCCGAGCAGGCTCGCTGCCACCACTGCGCCCCAGTTACTGCAGCGTCGTGACCACATCCTGTGTGACCTCCGTCTTGCCATAGCGACCGGGCTTAAGTTCGGCGAGGGCGGCAAAGCTCTTCTTCACCGAGTCATCGTAGACGCCATCGCGGGCCAGCGCCGTGTTGATCTCGTGAATCTGGATGGCCTGCTCCTCGAAGGGAAACGCCTGGTCTTCGAGCAATGATTCGTACTGCTCCTGCTCATCCTTGTTCAGCTTCTTCGGGCGCTCGGA